>CAJUDL010000005.1 GCA_910585285.1 uncultured Muribaculaceae bacterium | reverse complement strand
TTTAAACTTATAAACTCTTAAACTTTAAGTTGAAGCTTGCGAAACTTAAATTATTAATTATTAACCATTAATTAAAAATCGTTTTGGAGATAAAGATTGATAATTTTATAAAGATATATGAGAAGAGTTTCATAGAGAACTGGGATTTGCCGGCATTGTCGAATTATGTCTCAGGCAAAACCATGACATATGGAGATCTGGCGCAATATATTGCCATGATCCATCTCTTCTATAAATCGAGCGGGGTGAAGAAGGGGGCGAAGATCGCTCTCTGTGGCAAAGACTCTCCTGAATGGGTGATGGTCTATATGGCAACCGTTACCTATGGGGCGGTGATTGTGCCTATACTTTCTGAATTCAATCCGGTAGATATTACCCATATCGTTAATCATTCCGGTGCAGACCTGTTGTTTGTTTCCGGTGCGATCTGGGAACAGATGGAGCCGGAAAAACTCTTAAAGGTAAAGGGTGTGCTCCGAATGGAAAACTGGGAATTGCTGTATGAGAAGCGGGGGGAGGAACTGTCACGTAATCAACGGTTGTTAAAACGTAGGTTCCGCAGACAATATCCGAAAGGATACACTTCAGAAGATGTGCACTATGCTGAGCGCTCCAATTCGGAAGTTGCTGAGATCAATTATACGTCGGGCACCACGGGCTTTTCAAAGGGGGTGATGCTGACGGGAGAGAACCTTGCGGGGAATGTCTGCTTCGGTCGAGACACGCAGTTGCATTTCCGCAGTTCGCGTGCTCTCTCTTTCCTGCCGTTGGCACACGCTTATGGTTGCGCGTTCGACATGCTCACGCCTCTTGCAGTGGGTTCGCATGTAACATTGCTCGGCAAGACACCTTCACCACGTATATTGCTTAAAGCCCTTCAGGAGGTGAGACCAAATCTGGTGATATGTGTCCCTCTGATTCTTGAGAAAATCTATAAGAATCAGATTCTGCCGATGCTCACCAAGGGTTCCGTAAGGTGGACTCTTGCCGTGCCGCTCCTCGATAATTTCATCTACTCCAAAATCCGTAAGAAACTTGTGGACGCTTTCGGGGGTGAGTTTGAGGAGGTGATTGTTGGGGGCGCTCCTTTGAACCATGAGGTTGAGGATTTCCTGCATAAAATCAAATTCCCGTTCACCGTTGGTTACGGCATGACGGAATGCGGACCGCTGATCTCTTACACTCCGTGGCGTGAATTTATACCCGGTAGCTCGGGTAGGACACTTCCCACAATGGAATCAAAGATTTTATCGGAAGATCCAGAGAATATACCGGGCGAGATCTGCGTGAAAGGAACAAATGTGATGAAGGGATACTATAAGAATCCGGATGCCACGGCGCAGGTTTTCGATGAGGATGGCTGGCTGAAAAGCGGCGATATGGGCACGCGTTCCGCTGACGGAACGTTGTTCCTGCGCGGTCGTTCCAAGACGATGATACTCTCGGCGTCGGGACAGAACATTTACCCCGAGGAGATAGAGGCGAAGCTCAATAATATGCCGTTTGTCGCGGAGAGTCTTGTTGTGGAGCGGGATGGCAAGCTTGTAGCATTGGTCTATCCTGACTATGATGCCCTTGACAGGTTCGATGTCTCCGTGCACGATATGGATCCGACGTTGGAGAAAATGCGGGCTGAACTCAACAAACTTGTGGCTCCTTATGAGAGAATTGCTAAAATAGTGTTGATGCCCAACGAATTCGAGAAAACTCCGAAACGTTCTATCAAGAGATTCCTTTATACCGCTAAGTAATTCAATACTTACTTAAATGAACCGTTGACGGTATAAAACGTTGTATCTTTTGAAGAAATGAAAAAAACACTTAATTATCAATTATATTATGAAAAAGGTATTTATGACATTAGCCATCGCAGCAATGGCTATCGGTTCGCTCTCTTCTTGCGGCTCAAAGGCATCGCGCGAGGGGAGCGACGAAGGTGAGGCATTGAAGGCAAAGATCGAGAACTGCACAAATCCTGACAGTTTGAAGATGTATGTGGAGCAGGCACAGGAATATGCAACCAAGCTTGAGGCTGAAGGAAAAGGTGTTGAGGCGGAGGCTTATCTGAACAAGATCGCTCCCGTGGTGAAAGAGAAAGATCCTTCGGTTGCATCTTATTTCGAGGAACTTAAGACAAAAGCTAAAGAAGAGGTGACTGAGGCGAAAGAGAAAGCTGACAGTGTTGCAAGCGATGTGGCTGATAAAGGTGCCGCTGCTGTTGACAGTGTCAAGAATGCTGGAAAGAACGCTGTCGAGGCTACCAAGAAAGCCGGAGCCGCTGCAGTTGATGCTGCCAAGGATAAGGGAGCTGCCACTGTAGAGAAAGGTAAGGAGAAAGTATCTGATGCCGCTCAGAAAGGTGCCGACAAGGTCAAAGACCTTTTGAAATAAAGCGTTGCTTTATTTCAAGGTAAAAGGGAAGAGGGAAAAGGTAAAAGGATTAATGGGCTCGCCTTAAGTATGCGATGCCACTAATATGCGCTACCTCAACCTATAACTGTAATGACATATAAAAAACAATCCGACAAACTCAAGTTTGCCGGATTGTTTTTTATATGTCTTGAGCAATTACACATTGCTCATTTCACATTACTCATTAATGAGAAAGTGGTCGCCGGTTTCTTTTACGATGTTTTCGTAATATTTTTTGTCGTAGCCCGGGAATGAGGGATAGACGGGGAGTCCGTATTCGCTTTTTACGAAATTACCGTTCTCATCTGTTTTCTTCATGTTGCCGTCCATATATTTTACAAAAAGATATATGGCGAGATCGCGGTAATCATCCGTTGCCTCTTTCGCAACTTCTGCTCCCTCTTTGTTCACAGCATTGCGGTAACCCTCCATGTCTCCGGCTTTCACCAAGGCGGCGAGGCGGGAGTCTGTGGCATTCCTTGTGTTGCGGAATTTATCCTCCAGCTTGTTCTGCACTTTGCGGACATCCGGGATCATCTGGTCGTAACGGTTGTAAGCCTGATTGGCAACAATGTTTGTCATCCAGAAATTGGCTTTGGGGTCGAAAGTATTTATATCGCCGTGGGCAAGTTCCTGAGGAATCTCGGTCATGCCGCAGTAGAAAGGCATGTAGACGGAGGTGTTGGTATCGTCTGTGCCAAACCACAGGATACCACCCACAGGGTCGGGCAGCCAGTTGCGGCTCTGGCTTACGAAACTCCAGCCGGTCTGCTGAGTGGCTATAGCGCGCTCCATACAGTAGGTCTTGCCGTCAACTGTATAATCCATCGGACGCCAGCGATATGGCACATGATAAGGACCGGCACCGATGTCATCGGTCATGTTGAAGGGTGTCCCCTCGAAATGATCGCGCATGCTCCATTCCATATCCTTGAGGCTTACCTTTTTCTCCGGCACTACATAGAGGGGCATCGGATCGTTGCTTGTGCCTGCGCACCATGAATAATACTTGTCTGTTTCCGGGGCGAAGCGACGGAAATAGCTCCACACGCGAGCATCGCAGCCACGACGCGTAGAGACTGTATGGTTCTCATAAGCATCGGCGAAAGAGAAATCCTCATCCTTGCCGTTGAAATAGCCACGTTTGCGGGCGAACGAGATGACATCTTTCGAATATTTCACATTCTCCTTATCCTTCATGTTGACCTTGCGGATGCGAGGTTCGTTGGCGTGACCGGAAATGGCATTGTCAGGAATGCGGACAGCAATCCATACTGCTCCCTTTTCAGCGCCTTTCCCGATCATCTCCATTACCCACACCTCATCTTTGTCGGCAATCGAGAATGATTCGCCGCTTGAGGCGTAACCGTATTTATTCACGATATCTCCCATGAAATCCACAGCTTCGCGTGCTGTCTTGCAGCGTTCGAGAGCGATCTGTATCAGAGATCCATAATCTATGATTGATTTACCTGTGGTGTCTTCGAGTTCCTTATGTCCTCCCCATGTTGATTCACCGATGGCGAGCTGATGCTCGTTCATGTTGCCGACAACATTGTAAGTTTCGGCAGCCTGAGGTATTTCACCGAGAGGTTTCCCCGTGTCCCATTCCACTACCTTTCGCATCGCACCTTTCGGGTGACGTGCTGCCGGCGTATGCGTCAGCATGCCATAGAGGTTATGGGAATCGGCGGCATAAGTCACCATCACCGAACCATCGGTTGTGGCTCCCTTCGCCGCGATCAGATTGGTACACGCCTCGGAAGACGCGCCCCCGAGCCATATCATCGCCGCTGTGAGCGACAAACTGTAAATACGTTTCATATCTGTATCGGTTGTTTTTTAACATAATTTGGTGCAAAGGTACAATATTTAGTATCATAAACAAAATTTTCAATGCTTCTTATAGTTATAATCCCCCCTATCGACAGGGAGTTTCCGCAGGAAACGAACTGGTCGGTGTGGGGTAAAACCGGTTCGCGTCAGACGGCATAGAAGATGTCGAATAATACCTTGCGGAGCAATTTTATAGATGCAAACGTTTGAAATAGGTTTTTTTGAATTGTTTTAACGTATTTTAACAATTGGGGGGGGTAATTTGTGAATTTATGTTTAATTTTGCGGTGTGATTTTTAGGGAAGCCTAAAAAGATTAAGAATTATATGCCGTATTTAATCATCTGAATGATAAAATGTTATTTGGTGATTTTATTACTGGTGGCAAGAATATCACATTTATAATTGATTCGATTTGTTATTCTATTTAAGATTTATGATTATGAAAAAATTACTATCCGTAAGGTCTCCATTTTGCAATTTCAGGAACCTATTGCATGTCATATACCCTTAGCCTTGGAAAGTGGGGTAATGGATTATGGCTATCCGGAATATTATCCTCTTGTTCGCGTGGCTGCTTTCAGCATTAATATTCATCTATCAGATATTGTTGTTCCGTAGGTTCAGTAAAGCCATTGGCACGATTTCATCTGTAGTTTTTTTCACATTGACTGTAAGCTTAGCCACTCGCATTCTCTGTTTTTCGTTTATTCCGTCATTGCTGACAGCATTCCTTATATGCAGTCTGGTGTCTTTGCCCCTGCTTCATTTCTTGTCGGGAAGGTAAATCAACGAAAATGGATAACATAACAAGCATTAATTAATTATCAACTCATATTTATTAAACAATTTTCAATTTTTATTCAACAATTTAACAACTAAAAGAAATGAAAAAAAGAATCCTTTTCTTTATCTTGGCGTTTGTGACTTCGATAGGAGTCGCTAACACCGTTCTGGCAGAGAAGTTGCCGACTCCTGTTGTAAGCTGGGGGTGGACAACAGACGGCTCAAACAAGTCCGTCAGATTGAAGGTAAGCCTTCCTGACGGTGTAAGCCTTCCTTCAGGACTGACTTCTAATAAAGTAAAAGTTCAGGAACTCAACTATACATCTGGTATGGAGCTTAATACACCGGTAACAAGCCTGAAGACACTTAACGAATTCGAAGAAGGTTTTGACTGGACGATGAACGAAGACCCCTTTACGGTTCATGCCCTCTACGACATCCGTCTGAGTGCTGACGGTTACGAACCTTCCGATCCGGTTCTTGTATCATTTGAGAACAAGAAGATCAAGCTTCCGATGCCAGAGGTATGGGTTGACGGAGTGCTCGTAGAGGATGACGGCTCAAACACCGCAACGCATGACGTTTATATTGGATCGAAAGTATCGGTGAGCAAGTGTGACGGCATGCTCTCCGGTTTCAAGAATGACCTTCTCGATTTCCCGGCCCGCAAAGTCGCAACCAGCAAGATATGGTACCGTGAATGGACAGGCAATCTAGGAACGAACAACCAGGAGATAGAAATCCCTCAGACTGAGGAAGGCGAGAAGTCCTGTTTCATTGTGGACAAGAGCCTTGTAGGCAAAAAGATATATCATCGTCACATGTACCTCGCCAACGATGATTATGCAGCGTTCTTTGAGAACTCGGATAAAACACCGTACCACACGATGGTGATAAAGAGTAAAGGTAAACTCAACATTGCAGGAACATACTCACAGAATACGGACAATACAATAATGTGGGATATGTCTATCGCAGCATTAGATTATTCCGGCAATGCCGATGATGTAACCCTCCATTATATTGAATATTCTTCAGAAAATTCCCTCTCATATCCATATTTGCCACATTGTTATTCCGTAAAGGCATCCGAGAAGGGTACCGTGTTCACCACTCAATATGCGGCTTACGGGGGCACTAAACCGGACTTCTTTGCCGCGTATGCATCCGCACCCGGTTATGAGGATTCCGATGTGCTTTATTTCAAGGATGATGGCGAGGAATTGAAGACAGAGTCTCCCCGCGTCTATGTGAACGGTAATCTGGTAGCGTATTCAGGACCGTCCACATTGGGCATGCGAATTCCCAAAGGAGCCGAGGTAAGGATCGAGAACCCGAATAACTACGAGCTCACTGAAGGCGAGGCGGCACCATTCGTGACTTGTATCGGAACTGCCTTCTACAGAGGTCTGCCGGATGGTGTCACTCCTGATGAATCAGGCAACGTGACGTTCACGGCTGAGAGTGATATAGATCTTGAGCTAAACTTGATAGCCACCAATGTGCCGAATGTATTTGATGGCTGGGATACTACTATCTGTGGCCTTGTAGTCGGCGGCAAGCTTGACGCTCCGCAGTGTAGCTTCAAATGGAATGAAGCGCTTGCCCGGTATGATGTCTCAATATATGCACCGAAAACATATGGAGGAAACTTGGACGACCTGACAATCCATTATGCTGAATACTTTGGCGCGGGAGTCAATGAGGAAAAATCCTCTCAGCTTAAAACCACTGTCGGTCGTCATATTGCAAAATTTGAAGCAGATGCGGAGAATATGCCCGACTTCTATGCGGCATATGTTTCAGCAGAAGGTTTCGAGGATTCCGATGTGGTATATTTCACAGTAGAACATGATGAACTAAATCCATTCAAGATAGAGTCTCCCCGTGTATATGTAGACGGAGAGTTGGTGGCCCATGCAGAATTGAACCCATGGCAACTTGAGATTCCTTTAGGCTCGACAGTGAGGATCGAGAATCCGAATGTCTTCACGCCAGTGACAGTCCGCACACGTGCTGCAGAAGGAGAGGCTGCGCCATTCGAAACTCGTTTTGGAACAACAGGCATTTATAGTGGTTTGCCCTCCGGTGTTACCCCTGATGCAAATGGCAATGTAACTTTCACGGCAAACGAGCCGGGTCAGGATATCCCCCTTGAGCTGAGCCTTTTCCCAGGCGGTGCTTTCGATGGATGGCATCAGACTAATTGCTTCATGACTGTAAGCGACACGCCGACAGGAGTGGAGAACATAGATTCAGACGCGAATGTGCATGAGGAGATTTACACAATGGATGGTATTCGCGTAACAGGCAAGAAATTGCAGAAAGGCGTTTACATCGTTGTGCGCAATGGCAAAGCCACCAAGAAAGTGGTGAATGAATAATCTCATGAATTGATAATTTAGCTTGAATGAGGGTGCGGGAGTCATCGTGCTCCCGTGCCCCCTGACTTTTAAATCAGGGAAATGTAAGAAATATTCTGAACGGGGATCGAGGATAGTTACCTCGTGTGAAATTAAATAACTAAAAGAGATGAGAAATAAGGTTCTTTCATTTATCTTGGCGTTCCTTACTTTCATAGGAGGAGCGAACATCGCCAATGCTACTAAGCTTAGCAAGCCTACCGGCAGGTTTACTACACGTGCCGGTGATAAATACAATCTGGATCTGAAAATATCGGCTCCTACCGACTATTCTGGCAATGTTGAAGATCTGACAATCCATTATATGCTATATGAACAGAAAAAGGTAGGTGATACAGGTTCATGGCGGGAATACTCAAGTAGAAAATTTTCGATAAAAGGGACAACAGAGGTTAATAGATCGTTTATTACAGTTGGCAGCATAGTTCCACAGTTTTTTGCGGCATATGTGTCAGCTCCCGGCTACACAGATTCTGACATAATATATTTCTCTCTTGATGGAATTAAGATGAATTTGGATGCACCGATTATGAAAATAAACGGAGAAGTTGCGACTCAGGATTCATACAATGTTAGATTGGGAACAAAGATTGAGCTTAACAATCCAAATGTTTATCCTTGTGTTACAGGAGATGCTACGCCTTTTATGACCTGTTTCGGAGTACCGGTTGGAGGTTCTAAAACTGCTCTAATGTACGAAGGGTTATTCTTAGGGACTGATGATTATGGCAATGTTGATTTCACAATAAGGGGAAGTTATAATTTTAGACTTGCTCTTGATCCCTGTTGGGGCGAAGGAACAATAAAAGAAATTTTTGACAGCAGTCCAATTAGTGACAAGAAGTTGACAGCAATACTTCCGACACCGGTTGCAAGTTGGGGATGGTATATGGATGGCGTTCGCGTTCGATTGAAGGTTGAAGTTCCAGATGATGCAAGTTTGCCTGACGGACTTATCTCCAGTAGGATTAAAGTTCAGGAAATCAACTATAATTCCAGCTTAGAGCTTAATACACCGGTCACAAACCTGAAGACACTTAAAGAGTTTGAGGATGGTGTGCGCTGGAATATGGATGGAGATCCCTTTAATGATTGTCCCCTTTATGAAATCAGGCTAAGTGCAGATGGTTATGCGCCTTCCGATCCTGTTCTTGTGTCTTTTGAGAATAAGAAGATTAAGCTTCCTACACCTGAAGTATGGGTGGACGGGGTACTTGTAGAGGATGACGGATCAAGCACCATAGAGCACGATGTTTATGTCGGTTCAAAGGTATCGGTACGCAAACGAAACGGCACTCTATCCGGTTACAAGAATGATATTCTCGATTTTCCTTCACGTCAGGTTGCCACCAGTCATGTCTATTATCGTGAATGGCTGACAGATGAGCATGATGATAACCAGGAGATCGATATTCCGCAGACCGAGGAAGGTGATAAGTCTTATTTCATAGTAGACAATAGTCTTGTAGGCAAAAAAATATATCATAGACATATTTACAGTCCAAATAATGATTATAAAGATATCTTTGAAGAATCAAATCGTACCCCATATCATAGCATGGCGATACTAAAAACCAAGGGCAAGCTCTATATTACCGGAGAATACTTACGGAATGAGGACGACCCTATGAAGATGGATATGTCTATAAATGTAGTAGGCAGAACAGCCTTACTTGCAAAAGATGTAACCATTTATTACATCGCATATTCTTCTGACTGTTACCAGCAGTCTCCATATTTGCCATATTATTATTCTGAAAAGGCATTCAGAAAGGATAAAACTGTTACCTGTCAATATGAGAATGTCGAGGGACATCTCGCGCCAAAATTCTTCGCTGCATATGCTTCCGCACCCGGTTATGAGGATTCGGATGTGATATATTTCAAGGCTAATGGAGAGGAATTGAAGATAGAGTCTCCTCGTGTATACGTAAACGGAGAGTTGGTAGCCCATGCGGAGTTAAGTCAGGATGATCTTACGATTCCTTTTGGAGCAGAGGTGAGGATCGAGAATCCCAATGTCTACACACCTGCAACAGTCCGCACAAGTGCGGCAGAAGGAGAGACCTTGCGATACAAGACATGTTTCGGACAACACGCATACAGGGGTCTGCCCGCCGGTGTCTCGCCTGATGCAGACGGCAATGTGACTTTCCCTGCCGTAGTGCCCGGTCAGGAAATCGGTCTTGAGCTGATGCTTATGCCGACAAGCGAAGCTTTCACTAAATCGGATCCGACGATTTGCAACTTGACTGTCAATACCCAGACAGGTGTAGAGGACATTGATTCCGAATCGAATGTGCATGAGGAGATTTACACAATTAACGGAGTTCGCGTCACGGGCAAGAAATTACAGAAGGGCGTTTACGTTGTTGTGCGCAACGGTAAGGCAACGAAAAAAGTAATCTGAAATTTTGCCGAGTATGAGTAAGGCTCTTAAAAGGGGATTGTGGGGAATAACCATCATTGCGTTGGTGCTGATGCTATGGCTTATGAGCATGGAGGAATGGAATGCTCCGGGACTTGATATGTCTACGGTGACACTTGTGTTGAAATAGCATTGGGGCTTACAAAACCAGACAATATGAAAAAGATATTTATAACAGCGGCAATGGTGCTAATGTCGCTGAATGTGACGGGAATCTTACAGGCTGCCGATGGTTTAAGGTGGATGACGGCACTTGATGACTATGACTACGTCTGCCAATTGTCGATACCCGGCACACACGATACGGGCACCGGCAATGGTTTCGAAGGTATCGGTGCTATCGGCGGTATTGTAGCAGGTAAAACACAGGATAAGAATTTTTCCGAACAGTTGAAGCTTGGTGTTAGGGCTTTCGACCTGCGCCCCGGTGTTGACGGTAGCACGTTGCCCATCTTCCATGGTCCGCTCAAGACCAAACTGACGATGAACAAGGCTTTTGTGGAATGCATTTCTTTCCTTTCCGCAAATCCGGGAGAGTTCGTGATATTCATCATCCGCCATGAGACGGAGGGTGATAGCAACAATAGCAATTGGGCGGGAAACATGATTGACCATTGTAATAAATATGGCGACATCATTGTGCCGTTCTCCCCGAAACTAAGAGTAGGAGAAGTGCGTGGCAAGATAATAGTGCTCACCAGGAGTGCGTTTTCACATGAGAAGGTTGCCACAATCAGTAGCTGGGGTGACAACGCTACCTTCCGCAAGGGAAGCATCAAAAGCAGTAACGGCAACGCCACGCTGTGGCTTCAGGATCATTATGAAATCAGCGATGAGCAGGTAAAGGCAGATGCTGTTGTTTCACTCCTTGACAAATCGGCGGCGCTTTGTCGTGATGAATCCAACTTCGGCACATGGGTCATCAATCATGCCTCCGGTTACAAGGGGAGTGCAACTAACTCCAATAACTCCAGCAATGCCAAAAAGACGGCGCAAGCGATAATAACCCGGCTGCTTGCAAAGGGGCGCACTCCCGGACCGACCGGAATAATATTGATGGACTATGCGGGCACGGATGCCGCCTACAACGGTACATCTCTTGTGGATGCTATCATAGACAACAACTCAAGATACCACAAGGGAATCCTTCGCCTTCCCGTGCCGGAGGTGAGGTGGGAGCCGGTTAGCGGCACTTCTAAAGACAATGTTCTGCTAAAGGTCACAGTAGCGGAAGGAATTCCCGATGATGTTGATGTGCAGCACATTGCCTATGATGCCAATCTCCGTTCGCGGGGAGATGAAGTTTCGTCGCGTAAGTATGGAGTGTTTTCAAAAGGATTCACCTGGAACTTCAGTGGAGATCCGGGAGCTATCTCTCCAATCTATAGGGTGCGGCTTAGCGGCGATAGCTATATTACCTCCGGAGAAGTGATAAGTGTGTTCAACAGAGGTAAGGTGACACTCGCACCCGATATTTTTGTCGATGATACCCCTGTGAGTGATGGGCAGACAGTAAGTGCCGGTCAGACAATTCGTTGCAGGAAAGAGTGTGGATTTGAGGCGAGCGGTCCGTTCGAGGCACGAAAAGTAGCGACATGGAATGCATCGGTGCCGGATGTCGCGAAGTCCTCATTCACTTCTGACGGGGAATATGAAACATTCCTAATACCGGCTTCTTTGGCTGGCAAATCAATAAGCCTGCAGGTTACCCCCACATTGGAATCCGGGATGAATCAATTTTTCACATCCACTCCCCGGATATATAAATTGAATGTGATGACTGACACTCCTACGGGCATTGAAGATATTGCAGAGGGTTGCAAAGCATATGAGGAAATTTATACAATAGACGGTATTCGTGTCACAGGTAAAAATCTTAAGAAAGGCATTTACATCGTAGTGCGCAACGGCACCGCGATGAAAAGAACAGTAAATTAGCAATTGTAAGGATCGCCGGGGTGGTAGAAGTGGTCCATTCCGGCATGTGATTCCACAGGCGTCCGGCCTTTTGGAATCATTAGAAACCGTCGTGAGACGTTACAGATCACATATTAATTTTCAAATCGAAAATTGTGAAAAGGCTGCGCGCTTCGTGAGAAACGCGCAGCTTTTTTAATAAGAAGTTTAAGTATCTGTCTAAATTCCGATTAAAAAAACTGATTTGTAAATTTCGGTTTTAGGCTATGTGATAAAGATTTTGTAAATTTGCAGGTTATATCGCGGGAAATAGGGAATTTTTGCTCTCAACGCGTTATAGATAATATGAAGTTGTTTAAACTAATTTACGTATTCAAAAATATTAAAAAGTTGTAAACTTTATGGTAATCTTTAATAATCTTTTGCGTATCTTTGCCCGCTTTCATCGGAACCAACCGATAGGTTGCTTCCTCTTCAATCGGTCAAACCTGCTCCAAAATCTTAATAAATCTTACCATAAAAATTAGTTTAAACAACTTCTAATAGAAATTACTTATGGAAACTGACAAAGAGAAAGAATTAGATAAAGAATTGTTTTCTGATGCTGAGGATGCGGTCAACAATGAAATACTGCCCGAGGCTGTGGAAGTTGTAGAGGAGGAAGCTCCTGAACTCAAGACCTTTGCAGAGTTGGGCATCAACGATACATTTTTGCGCGGAATTTCAGAGATGGGTTTTGTGCATCCGATGCCTATTCAGGAAATGGTGATTCCTCATCTCCTTGATAAGGAGGGAGATGTTGTGGGTCTTGCGCAGACGGGAACAGGAAAGACTGCTGCTTTTGGTCTGCCTGTGCTTCAGCGCATTAATGTCGATAAACGAGTGCCGCAGGCATTGATTATTGCTCCGACTCGCGAATTGTGTCTTCAGATCGCCGGCGATCTTGCCGATTTCTCCAAATATGCTGAGGGTATCAAGATACTTCCTGTGTATGGCGGTTCAAGCATTGAGAGCCAGATCCGCACTCTCGAAAAGGGTGTACAGGTAATTGTGGCTACTCCCGGTCGTCTTATTGACCTTATCAAGCGTGGTGTCGTGAAGCTTGAAAGCGTTCACACCGTTATACTTGATGAGGCTGACGAGATGCTTAATATGGGTTTCCTTGATGATATCGATGAGATCTTATCACACGTGCCTGAAGACCGCAAGATGCTGATGTTCTCCGCCACAATGCCCCAGGAGATAGCCCAGATTGCGAAGAAGTATATGCGTGATGCCGTGGAATTTGTTGCGGGAAACCGCAACGAAGGAGCCAAGAACGTTCGTCATATATATTATATGGTAAAGGCTCACGACAAATATTTGGCTTTGAAGCGGGTTGTTGACAACAGTCCTAACATTTACGGTATTGTGTTCTGTCGGACAAAGAGAGAGACGCAGGAAATCGCTGACAAGTTGATTGCCGACGGATATAATGCCGACTGTCTTCACGGCGACCTCTCGCAGGCACAGCGCGACCTGGCGATGAAGAAATTCCGCGATCATGTGACTCAGCTTCTTATTGCAACCGATGTGGCGGCTCGCGGTCTTGATGTAGATGATTTGACTCACGTTATCAATTTTGGCTTGCCCGATGATGTTGCGGTATACACGCACCGCAGCGGACGAACAGGACGCGCCAACAAGACAGGTGTTTCAGTTGCGATTATCCACTCTCGTGAGAAAAATAAAATCAAGCTCATAGAAAAGAAGATAGGTAAAGAGTTCGAGTATCTTAAAGTGCCTACTCCCGAGCATATTATAGAGAAGCAGTTGTATAATCTCGCCGATAGACTTGAAAGGGTAGAGGTTAATGAAGGCGAGATTGCCAAGTATCTCCCCGGTGTGCGCAAAAAACTTGAATGGCTGTCGGAGGAAGATCTTCTGAAACGTCTTTTGTCGCTTGAATTCAATCGTCTCCTGGCATATTATCAGAATATGCCCGATATTGACCTCAATGATGGAGGCAAGGGTAAGAAAGGTAAAGAGTCGGGCGCGCGTGAGAAGAAAGACAAGGATCGTCGCGAGGCAGAACCGGGATATGAACGTCTGATGATCAATATTGGCAAGTCAAACGGCTTCTTCCCCGGCAATTTGATGGAATTGGTCAATAAGAATGTGAATGGTGCAAAACCTGTGATCGGACGTATAGACCTTCTTCCCGGCTATACCCTCTTTGATGTGCGTAAATCGGATGCTCCCCGTGTGCTCGATGCTTTGAAACATGCAGATTTTTTTGGCGACAAGATTCATGCAGAGGTCGCTACGGATCGTGATTACGCTGCCGAAAGCAAAGACAACAAGAAAAGGGAAAAGGGGAAAGGGAAAAGGGAAAAAGTAAGAGGTAAAAGGGAAGAGGGAAGAAGTAAAAGGGAAGAGGGAAGAAGTAAAAGGGAAGAAGGGAAAAGTAAGAAAAGCAAGGAATCCAAACCTAAAAAAAGCAAGAAGCAAGATGAGTTTGACGATTATATCCTCGATTTCGCGGCTTCAAAGCTGAATAAGGGGAAATCTTCTAAAAAAGAGAAAAAAGCAAAGAAAGAGAAGAGGGATAAGAAACCGAAATATAATGGCAATTACGACATATTCATGAAAAAATAATGTCGTCAGACGTGATGCTTATGAAAAGAATCAGGATATTTTTGATTATAGCGGCTGTTGTCCTTCCCCTGTTTGCAAGGGGAGAGAAAGCACCAGCAGACACGCTTACAGCTTCCGATGCGTTTGTGTCGATGCCTATTTCCGTGCTTGACCTTCTTGATCGTTCTCGTCGTCTCGACATGCTCGATTATTATGCAGCCGACAGTATCGCCAAGGTTCCGAATGCAATGGAGGGGGTGTCTTTTCTCGATAAAGTAACTCCGGATTATCTCAAGGCAAATCTTACGCCGGTAACTACCTTAGCCATTAAGGTGCTTCCTTCGAAGAGCGGAGACTTGCTGATGACTGCTTATACCATCGGTGACAAGGATCAGGCATATGACACTGATCTCCGTTTTTTCAATTCCACATATCAGGAACTTAAGCGAGACAAATATATCAAGATAGCCACACTTGACGATTTCTTCGATTATCCAGACAAGGATGCGAAAAAACTTGTGGCAGAACTTGTGCCGTTTCCTACGGTGCGTTACGAACCGGATCCGACAGGCACCGGCATGACAGCCCAACTCACTGTCGGTCAGTTTATGAGTGCAGATGATTATGCCCGCATCAAGAGTTTTATGCGTCCGCAACTTCATTATCGTTGGGACGGCTCCAAATTCAATTTGGAGAAATAGCTGAAATAGATTAATTTTGCATTATGGAAGCGCATGAAAAGCGCTCTAATTACACGAATAGACAACTTACATTATGGAACGCAAAGTAAGAGTACGTTTTGCCCCCTCTCCCACGGGTCCGCTGCATATCGGCGGAGTCCGCACGGCTTTATATAACTATCTGTTCGCTCGCGCAAATGGCGGCGACATGATACTTCGTATCGAAGATACCGACTCCCGCCGCTTCGTGCCGGGGGCTGAAGAATATATCAACGAATCGCTGGCGTGGCTGGGCATCGGCATAGATGAGGGTGTTCGCGAGGGTGGTAACTATGGTCCCTACAAACAGAGCCAACGTCGAGACATCTATCGCGAATATGTAAAGGTTCTTCTGGATGCGGATAAGGCATACATCGCTTTCGACACGCCCGAAGAGCTTGAGGCTGCACGCGCTGCTACTCCTAATTTCCAATATGATGCCTCTACACGTGGATCTATGCGCAACTCTCTGACAATGCCGAAAGAGGAGGTCAAGGCATTGATCAATGGTGGAGCCCAGTACGTGGTGCGTTTCAAAATAGAACCAGACCGCGAAGTTAAGGTGAACGACCTTATCCGCGGCGAGGTAACAGTAAATTCTTCGATTCTTGACGACAAGGTGCTTTATAAGAGCGCCGATGATCTCCCGACATATCATCTCGCCAACATCGTTGACGACCATTTGATGGAGGTTAGCCATGTGATCCGCGGTGAGGAATGGTTGCCGTCAGCCCCTCTCCATGTGCTTTTGTACGAAGCATTCGGCTGGAGCGACACAATGCCGCAGTTCGTGCATCTGCCGCTCCTGCTGAAGCCTGTGGGCAATGGCAAGCTTTCAAAACGAGATGGCGACAAACTCGGTTTCCCTGTGTTCCCTCTCGAGTGGCATGATCCCAATTCGGGAGAGATCTCTTCTGGATATCGTGAGAAAGGTTATCTTCCGGAGGCTGTTGTCAATTTCCTTGCCCTTTTGGGATGGAATCCCGGCGATGACTCAGAACTTATGAGCATGGATGAACTTATCCGCAAGTTCTCTTTCGATCATTGCTCGAAAGCCGGCGCCAAGTTCGATTATCAGAAAGGAATCTGGTTCAATCATGAATACCTCATGCAGACTCCCGACGAAGAATTGGTACGTCTCTTCCTTCCGATTCTTGAAGAGAAAGGAATCGAAGGTTTCACACCCGAATATGTTGCCCGCGCTTTAGGTATGGTCAAGAGTCGCGCTAATCTGGTGCCCGATCTGTGGGATCAGGCAGATTTCTTCTTTGTGGCTCCTACCTCGTATGCCGAAAAGGATGTGCGCAAACGTTGGAGCGCTGACACTCCTCGCATCATGGAAGAGCTTATCGGAGTACTCGAGGGCATAGAGGACATGACTTCGGCAAACGCCGAGAAGATCGTGCTCGACTGGATTGCAGAGAAAGGGTATCATCTTGGCAATGTGATGAACGCCTTCCGCCTTGCGGTTGTCGGCGCATGTCGCGGACCGCACATGTTTGATATAACAGAGTTAATGCCGAAGAGTGAGGTTATTGCCCGCATTCGGAAAGCCATAGAAACAATTCCAGCACCTGAGAAATGAGAGTGCCCCGTCTGAAAGAGGTGAGGGGATTCCTTGCCGAAGGTTGCAGACAGCTCCTTGAGAAGCCCCTTTATTCAGGGGCTATCTCTGCATTCGGGGCAGGCGTCAGCGTTGCTGCCTTCCGCAACCCGAAGGCGCGTCTGCTTGCGCATGGTCAGAAAGAGATATGGCGCAAGCTTGACGAGAATATCGACCCTTGCTCGAAATACATATGGATTCATGCCGCGTCGCTTGGAGAATTCGAGCAGGGACGTCCGATTATCGAGAAAATCAGGCGAGAACGCCCGGATTATAAAATCTTGCTTACATTCTTCTCTCCTTCTGGATATGAGGTGCGTAAGGATTATGCCGGTGCTGATTGCGTTTGCTATCTACCTTTCGACACTCCCGGCAGAGTGAAACGATTCCTTGACAAGGTGAATCCGGAGATGGCGATATTCGTTAAGTATGAATTCTGGCGCAACTATCTCCATGAACTCTGGCAACGTCAGGTGCCTACATATCTTGTAAGTGCTGTTTTCCGACCGGATCAGTTCTTCTTCAAGAAGCGCAGCGCCTGGTATGGTCTCTGGCTTAAATGGTACACCCGCATCTTTGTGCAGGATGAACGTAGCAAGCAACTGCTTGCCGGAATCGGAGTGGATGCCGTCGACGTTTGCGGTGACACCCGTTTCGATCGTGTGTCTGAAATACGAGCTGCCGGAAAACCGATACCTCTGATTGAAAGTTTTACGCGCCGTAACGACAAGGATCGCCCTGTTGTGATGATGGCTGGAAGCAGCTGGCAGGAAGATGAGGCTGTATATTCCGAATGGTTTAACCGTCATCCCAAGGTGAAACTTGTTATCGCTCCTCACGAATATGATGACGAACGTCTTGATGCCTTGAAGAAGCTTTTCAGCAATGGAGTGGTGCTCTTGAGTGAGGCTAAGGAGAATCCTCAGCTTGTCAATGACGCACAGGTGCTGATAATCGATTGCTTCGGGTTGCTCTCTTCCGCCTATGCATATTGCGATGTGGCGTATGTTGGCGGAGGATTCGGCGCAGGATTGCATAATATCAACGAAGCTGCTGTATACGATGTCCCCGTGATTTACGGTCCCAACAACTCCAAGTTCATCGAGGCTCGAGAGATGGAGGAATGGGGTGGAGGTATACCTATATATTCAAAAGATGACTTTGAGCGAGAGGCAGACATCCTCTTTTTCAACGACACTGAGCGAGCCACGAGAGGGCATCTCGCAGGGGAATATATCCGCAGCAAGATAGGAGCGACAGAAAAGATATTTAAATCAATAATTAGAAATTATCAATAATTAGGAATTAGGAGTTAGGAATTAGGAATTATTTGAGACACTTAGTCGAATAGAACTCCTAATTCCTAACTCCTAATTCCTAATTCAAGACTCTCATCATGAAATCTAAATCAATAAAACTCATCGCAATTGCAATGGCGGCTTCTGCCGCCTGTTCCGTGTCGGCAGCCTTTGCTGCCGGAGAGAAAACCCTTACGATCAACACGTCGAAAAAGGGGGCGGAGATTCCGTCTACAATGTATGGACTTTTCTTCGAGGATATTAACTTTGGAGCCGATGGCGGTCTCTATGCCGAGAAAGTGAAGAACCGATCTTTTGAGTTTGCCAATCCTCTGCAGGGATGGCAGATCGCCGGTAAGGTTGAGGTAAAGAATGACGGACCTTTCGAACGCAATCCGCATTATGTTGAACTCAAGCCGACGGGGCATAATGATAAACACACCGCTCTCGTGAATGAAGGTTTCTTCGGAGTCACATTCGAGAAAGATTCGGTATATGACTTCAGCGTATACGCCCGTGTTCCCGACGGTGGTAAATCGAAAATAGAAGTTCAGCTTATTGATGAGGCTACACACGGAGGCAACCAGACCTATGCTTCAAAGAAGATAGAGATTTCAGGGAAAGAATGGCAGAAATATGCCTGTCAGCTCACACCGTCCAAGACTGTAAAGAAAGGTAAACTCCGTATCTTCCTCAAAAAACCGGAAACCACAGTTGATCTTGAGCATATCTCCCTCTTCCCGAAGAATAATATCGGAGGGTTGCGTGCAGACCTTGTGAAGCGTCTCGCAGATCTAAAGCCGGGTGTATTCCGTTTTCCTGGTGGTTGTATCGTAGAAGGTACGGATCTTGCCACACGCTATCAGTGGAAAAACACTGTAGGCGCTCCTGAAAACCGGCCACTTAATGAGAATCGCTGGCAATATACTTTCACGCATCATTTCTTCCCTGACTATTATCAGGCATACGGTCTCGGTTTCTATGAGTATTTTGTGCTCAGCGAGCTCCTTGGTGCCGCTCCGCTGCCTGTTGTCAATGTGGGACTCTCCTGCCAGTATCAGAATCACGATATGTCAGCGCATGTTCCCGTAAATGAACTGGATCCTTATATTCAGGATGCTCTCGATCTTATCGAATTCGCCAATGGTCCTGTCTCTTCCAAGTGGGGCGCTCTCCGTGCCGAGATGGGTCATCCCGCGCCATTCGGTCTTAAATATATCGGAGTCGGTAATGAGCAGTGGGGACCGGAATATGTAGAGCGTCTTGCTCCATTTGTGAAGGCTATACGCGCGAAATATCCCGATGTGAAGATCATTGGTTCATCAGGTCCTGATTCGGAGGGCGACAAATTCGATTATCTCTGGCCCGAGATGAAGAAGGTGAAAGTGGACCTTGTTGATGAACATTTCTATCGACCCGATGAATGGTTCCTTAGTCAGGGCACACGCTATGATTCTTACGACCGTAAAGGTCCGAAGGTGTTTGCCGGAGAATATGCATGCCATACAAAAGGGCATAACCAGAACCATTTTGGCGCAGCCCTCTGCGAGGCAGCGTTCATGACCGGTCTGGAGCGTAATGCCGACATCGTGGAGATGGCAACATACGCACCGCTTTTCGCACACGTTGACGGCTGGCAGTGGCGTCCCGACATGATATGGTTTGACAATCTTCGCAGCATGCCTACGGCAAGTTATTATGTGCAGCAGATGTATGGTCACAACAGAGGTTCCCGCGTAGTGCCAACGACTCTCGGCAAACAGCCGGCGGCAGGTCTTGAAGGTCAGGACGGCATCTTTGCCACCACTGCCTATGATAATGACGCCAAAGATTATATCGTGAAGATTGCCAATACGTCCGATAAGAATCAGGAAATAAAACTTGATTTCAAAGGGTATAAAGGGAAATTCACCCACATGACGATCGAGACACTCCATGCCGATGACAAGACCGAGAACACTCTTGACAATCCTGATCTCGTGAAACCCGTGAAGCAGACTCTCACAATAGATCCCACAGCCTCTCCCGTGGTGACTGTGCCGGCAAAGACGTTCGCAATAGTCAGAGTCAAGTGAAATTAGGAGTTAGGAGTTAAGAATTAGGAATTAGGAGTTAGGAATTAGGAATGAGGAATTAGGAATTAGGAGTTAGGAATGAGGAGTTAGGAATTATGTGAGACATTTAGCCGGATGGAACTCCTAACTCCTCATTCCTAATTCCTAATTAAATATAAACAATTATGGCTAAATTTGATAAATTAGAAGTATTGAAGAAGATGGAGGCGGCTCCAATGGTGCCGGTTTTCTATCATAAGGACGCTGCCACGGCAAAGGCTGTGGTGAAAGCTTGCTATGACGGAGGCGTGCGTCTGTTTGAATTCACAAACCGGGGAGATTTCGCTCATGAGGTGTTTGAGGAAGTGGTGAAATATGCGGCAAAAGAATGCCCTGAGATGGCTGTCGGTGTGGGTTCTGTTGTTGAGCCTGCAACAGCCGCTCTCTATATGCAGCTTGGCGCGTGTTTCGTGGTAGGTCCGCTGTTTAATGCAGAAGTGGCTAAGACTTGCAATCGTCGCGGCGTGCCTTATATTCCCGGATGTGGCAGCGTATCGGAAGTGGGTTGGGCACAGGAAGCCGGTTGCGAGGTCTGCAAGATTTTCCCCGGAGATGTACTTGGTCCTAAACTCGTGAAAGGGCTGGTAGCTCCGATGCCTTGGTCCAAACTGATGGTTACAGGTGGTGTAGAACCTACTGAAGAGAATCTGAAATCATGGTTTGGTGCTGGCGCATTCTGTGTTGGAATGGGCTCCAAGCTCTTCCCGAAAGATGTTGTCGCTGCCGGCGACTGGTCGGTGGTCACTGCAAAATGCAAGGACTGCTTCAGTTGGATTCGAAAAGATAATTGATGAAATCGTTGAGAGGCTTCTGAGTCTTCATATACGACAGGATGTTCATCACCGCATCTTTAGATTTCATAAAGGAATCCGGCACAGGAGCGATCACAGTGTAGTCTCTCGGTTTCAACAGATCGATATATTCCCAATCTTTGGGAAACCCTTTGGGAGCAGTCTTGAGAAGATTGCTCCCAACTTCTTTGTAACGTTCCTTGAATTCCGGATTATTGATTATGTCAAGATACTCTTCGATATTGTCGTAGATCGATTGGCGTATCTCCTTAAGAAGTGGCGCGGGTGGGCACCAGCACCCTCCTCCAACAAAGGAATTACCCGGTTCGAGATGGATGTAATATCCGCAGCGTTCGCTTTTCTTATTGCCGTTTGGGCAGATGAAAATCCCTATATGTGTCTTATACGGTGTTTTGTCGGGTGAGAAACGGGTGTCGCGATAGATGCGGTATGTGCACTCTGCCGGAGTCAGACGAGCCGCATCCGGTTCGATTGTAGCTAAAGCGTTGATAAGCTGCTGCGTGAACTCATCAACGGTTTTCTTGATTTCTAAATAGCGGCTTTTGTTCGCATTGAACCATTCGCGGTTATTGTTCTTCTTAAGTTCTTTCAGAAATTTATATAATTCTTCCATTTTTTCTTTATTTTGATTTGCGAGCAGGATTTGCTTTTTAATTGCGAGTAGGGTTCGCTTTTTAATTACGAGTAAGACTCGTAACACGGAACAGCGGGCAATGCCCGCTAATGAAATGCAGGAGTCACGCCTAATGCCTAACGCCTAACACTTAAAGCCTAAAACCTCTCGGCTAATAATATTCGTAATCGATAGAGGTGACCTGAAACTCAGTGCGACGGTTGATCTGGTCTGCCGCCTCCTGGTCTTCTGGGGAGAGGGTTTCGATGTAAGCTTCGTCGAGCACTGTGTCTTCAGGAAATTGCGGATATTCACGGTTAATACGCTTTGTAACACGTTTAGGCGTGGATTCCCCATAACCTTTCCACGATAGGCGTTTGGGGTCGATGCCTGCGGCAATCAGATAATCCACCACGCTCTTGGCGCGACGGTTGGAAAGCTCGATATTGTATTCATCGGAACCCTTGCGGTCGGTATGAGCCCCCATCTCTATCGTGACATTGGGATTCTCATTGAGAATGGTTACCATCTCATCGAGCGCCGTCTTGGATTCAGGACGCAGGGTAGCCTTGTCGAAGTCATAGAATATGTTTTCCACAACCTGCGGTTTGTTTATGGCTGCAAGTATGAAGTCTACACCATAATCGGCATTCTCCTCTTCCATGCCGGACGTGAATTCCTGTTTGACGTTAAGATACCCCTTGGCACCGGCTTTCATCACATATTTCACGCCACGTTCGAGTCTGAAACGGAAAGAGCCATCATCGCGAGCGATCTCCTTCTGATTGGAACCGTCATCGCCTACGATGCGTATGATGGCATTCGGAACCGGTTCTTCATCCTTGTCAAGTACGTAACCGGATATTGTCACTTTTATTTCCGGCAGCTCAAAGCTGTAAATACTGTCGAAGCCGCGTGCGTCGCGACGGTTTGAACTGAAGAATCCGGATTCTCCCTCACCAAATGTAATGCCGAAGTCATCGCCGCTACTGTTCATCGGCACTCCCATGTTCTCCACGCTCCATCGCTGCCCGGTGCTGTTTAGTTTGGCGCGGAAGAGGTCGAGCCCTCCAAAGCCGGGATGCCCGTCAGAAGAGAAATAGAGTAAGGAATCAGTACGGACATAAGGAAACATCTCATCGCCCGAAGTATTGATCTGTTCGCCAAGATTCTCAAGAGAACCAGTGGGAGATTTGAGGTTTATACGCCATATATCCTTCCCACCGAAACCACCCGGCATATCGGAGCAGAAATAGAGATAGGTGCCATCTGGCGAAACTGCAGGATGTCCATAAGCCGAGAGTGTGTCGGCTGTTATCTCGTATTTCTGCGGAGCACTCCATGTCGCATCAGAGCGGCGTGAGGTATAGATCTCCACCGATGTGTCGGAATTTAGTGAGCGTTTTGCAACGGTGAGATACATTGTCTGTCCGTCGGGCGAGAAACTGACAATTCCTTCATCAGCGTCGGTGTTGAGTTCGCCGGCGGCAGGTTCAGGTCGTTGCCACTCGCCACGTTCGTTTTTTGTGGAGAAAAAGATGTCAGACTTCTTTGTGCCGGTTATCTCAGACTTGTTTGTGCCGGTAGCTTTCTCTGTAGAGGAAGTGAAATAGAGAGTGTTGAGTGTTTTGTCGAGATACATAGGCGAGAAATCTGCACGCTGAGAGTTAAAGATTTTTGCATTTTTCACCACATAGCGACTCTTGGGCTCATTTTTTGCGCGGATTGCCCTCTGGCATCCGCGTATTCCCTCTTTTGCGAGGGCATCGTCAGGGTGCCATTCAAGATATGTTCTGTATGCATCAATGGCGGGAGAGTATTTCCCTTCAGCCTGCAGCGACCGACCAAGATAGTAGAATGCCATTGAATCGGGGTATTCATAACGGATCGCGTTCTGATAAGCTGCTGAGGCGCGTGGCGCCTGGCTAAGGCGGCGATAGCATGTGGCGAGTTTGTATGCCACCTCCCCTCTAAGCTCTCGTTCGTTTTTCGGAGAAAGTTTGTTATAAACGGCACGATAGGTTTTTGCGGCGTTGAAGAATTCTCCACGCCCCATCTGCTCGTTTGCGTCAGAAAGTTTGGGAGTTTTGCAACCGCCTGCAACCAGTGCCACCAGCGATATGATGAATAAAGAAACTGCGTTAAATCTCATATTGATTTAACGCAGTTTCTTATAGATTATTTTTTTCAATTAGTAATGAGGAATGAGGAATTAGGAATGAGGAATTAATTCGCTATCTCAAATAATTCCTCATTCCTAATTTCTAATTTCTAATTCCTTTAAGTCCTTCGACGATGTCGCTAAAGATTTCGTCAACTATTCCGGAACCGTTGATGGGAAGATATTTCCCCTTTTTAGTGTAATATTCGCGAAGAGGATGTGTCTGGTCGTGGTAAACTTTAAGTCGGTTTTTAATGGTTTCGGGAGTGTCGTCCGCACGACCTGTTTCTTTGCCGCGGCGGATCATACGCTCCATCAGTTCATCCTCCGGAACTTCAAGTCCTATAACAGCGTGAAGTTCCGTGCCGCGTTTTTTCAGAAGCTCCTTGAGGGCTTCAGCCTGCGGGATGGTGCGGGGGAATCCGTCGAATACGACTCCTTTCTTGCCTGCAGCCTCTTTTTCAAGCACGTTGTCAAGGATGCGGATCATGAGGTCATCGGGAATAAGTTGTCCTTTGGAAATGTATGAGTCGGCAATCTTACCTAATTCAGTGCCGCGCTTGATATGGTCGCGGAGCACTTCTCCTGTTGAGATATGGTAAAGTCCATACTTGTCTATAAGCTTTGCGCTTTGAGTGCCTTTGCCGCTGCCCGGAGCACCGAAAAGCACTACATTCATCGTGTCTTTCATATTATTTTCTATGTCAATGTTTTCTGCTTCTTCTTTTATAACATAAATATCGGGAAGATTCCTTACCTTTCCGTCAAGATCGAGTCCATAACCGATGATAAATTTCGGAGGAATTGAAAAAGCTACGTAATCCGGCTTGAATCCTGTTTTGCAGCTCTCAGGCTTGTGGAGAAGAGTCGCGAACCGTATTGAGCGGGGATTGCGTTTGCGGAGATCCTCAATCATTTTTACTGCTGTAAGACCGGTGTCTACAATGTCTTCGATAATTACCACGTCACGTCCTGTAATGTCCTCTTTAAGTCCGATTACCTCTTTTACTTTTCCGGTAGAGGAGGTTCCCTCATAGCTTGAGTATTTCACAAAGGTTATGACAGAATTGTTGATTCCGATTTCGCGATAGAGATCGGCGGCAAACATGAAAGCGCCGTTGAGAACACAAATGAAAATCGGACATGAGTCTTCGAGGTCGTTACGGATTTCAGAAGCCACACGTTTCACTTGCTCAGCGATTAGATCTCTTGTAAGGTATGGCACAAATGTGAGGCCGTCAACTGTTATAGTATTTTCCATCAATTGTAGAATGCTCTAAAGTTACAAACATTAGCAGTCAAGAACCAACTGCTACTTCTCAATGCAAAGTTAGTGAAAATAATTTGGATTTCCATAGGCTCGTGCCAAAAATAACTTTGTTTTTAAAAGTAAAAAAAGTAAAAAACGGGGGTGTATCACTACGCTCCCGTTTTTTCCAGATGACCTCGAAATCCTTCGAAGTCAAATGTAGGTCCTAATTCTAATTTAACTATTAATCCATAACTTTACTAATGCAACAATAAATTGTCAATGAAACGATATATGCGATTTGCTGTCATTTCTTTATCAAACTATTGGAATGCAAAATTACAAATTATTATGTAAAAAACAAAATATATGGGCAAAATATTTACCCAAATTTTAAGTTTTCGCGCAAATTTATGTTAAATTTATTAAAAATCTGCCGTGAATCGTTTTAAAAAATACGACAATTTTATTGAATTTAATATGTCTTGTCTCGAAGATGAGTGACAAGTGGTAACTGCAGTTGCAAGCAACAGCAGCTACGATCCGAAGCGCCTTGTGTTAGTCATGTAAATATTTTTCTGAGATGCTGCGGAGCCATTCCGTTGATGGTGTGATGGGGGCTGTGCGCTCGATGCATATCGGCACAACGGAGATGATTCCGTGAGAAAGACACCATTCATCTGTCTGCTCATTGTCAGGTTCTTCATTGACATATTCTCCGGTAAGCCAATAGAACTTATGTCCGCTTGGATCGGTGTATTCCCTGTATTCATCATTCCACTTTCCACGGCATGCCACTGCAAGACGCATTTCGTCGGGGGTCTTACCTATGTTTGGCACATTCACGTTGAGGCATATGTCTTCCGGTAGTCCGTGTTCCAGCACTTCCTTCACCAGCAGATCAATGGCTTTGAAACACGGAGTGAAATCTGCATCTGCCGAGTGGTCGGTAAGCGAGAAACCTATAGATGGTATTCCAAACGCGCACCCCTCCATCGCTGCTCCCATTGTTCCGGAATAGAGAACGTTTACGGCTGAGTTAGAGCCGTGGTTGATACCGGCAACCACTAAGTCTGCCCTGCGCGGAAGAATATGGTGCATTGCGAGTTTTACGCAGTCAACAGGTGTACCGCTGACTTTATACATCTTTGCTCCGTGATAGTCTGGAACCTCGGAAAGTTTGAGGGCATCGTTTACGGTGATTGCCATTGATTGTCCCGAGCGGGGAGCGTCAGGACATACTGCCACTACATCTCCGAAGGGAAGAAGACGATCTATAAGACAGCGCACGCCTTTGGCGCTATAGCTGTCGTCATTGCTTACTAATATTAATGGACGCACTTCTTATATAATGTTTAATGTTTAATGTTCAATGTTCAATGTTCAATGTGTAATTAGGAATTATGAGTTCCATCTGGCAAAATGTCTCAAATAATTCCTAATTCCTAATTTCTCATTCCTAATTTACAATAACTACTTTCTTCCTTTTAAGATAACGCTCGAGGATGGCACTTTTATCGGCGCCGGGAAGATGGGAAAGGATGTCGCGATTGGGGAAATCCGTGTATTCTTTCCTCATCTTCCGAAAGTCATTGTGAGCGCGTATCACGGCGCTGGCGTTTGCAAAATCCATTTTCACCACAAACATTATGAATGCCAAGGAGTCGGCAACGCGACGGATGAAGAGTTTCCTTTTCCCTTTTTTTCTTGGCAGATTCTTGTGAAGAAGCAGAAGATTATTGCGAAAATTCAGATATGTCTTTTTAGGATTTCCCTGAGCCAACGATGCACCACCAACGTGGTAAACGCTCGAATCGGAGAGCGCGCATATTCGGTAGCCGGCATTGATCATGCGGCAGCAGAGGTCAATCTCCTCCATGTGGGCGAAAAATCTCGGATCGAGTCCACCAAGACGCAGATAGAGTTCGCGCCGCGTCATCAGGCATGCCCCGGATGCCCAGGTGATATCTACCGGTGCGCCGTCGTACTGTCCCCGATCTTCCTCGATGCTGTCGAAAAGTCGTCCTCGGCAGTAAGGGTAGCCTAACGAGTCGAGATATCCCCCGGCGGCACCGGCATATTCAAACTTGTTGCGGTCGTGATATGACAGAATTTTCGGTTGCACTGCACCCACATTCGTATTTGACCGCATAAAGTCCAGGAGGGGTTGCCACCAACCGGGCGTGACTTCCACATCGGAATTGAGTAGAACAACGTATTCATACTCTGCTTCTCGGATTGCCCGGTTATACCCTTCGGAGAAACCGTAATTCTTGTCGAGCAATATAAGTTTTACTTCAGGATGGTTTTCCTGAAGCCACTTCACCGAATTGTCGGTAGAGCCGTTGTCTGCCACGATAAGATCCGCCTCGGGAGAAACAGTGTATTTCGAGGCGGAGGGTATGAATTCCTTGAGAAGGTCTTCGCCGTTCCAGTTGAGAATTATTACACCGAGAGACTTCATGAATAATGTTTAATGTGAAATGTTTAATGTTTAATTAGAGGATTTCGGCGCGCATTGAGTCGGGGTCGTTGGGGTCTATGCCGAGAAGACGCACTCGGGAGAGCGTATTGATCAACTCCGGGCGAAGAGGGGATGTGACGCGGATATAGTTGCGAGTAAAGCCATGCATCTCCGCGCCCCCACGGGCGGGGTGCTCCCAAAGCACTTCCGCTTCCGCTCCTTCATGCGCTTTGTAGTAATAGTCAAACTTGGAGTCGGATACCTCTGTCAGTATGTTTACTCTGCGGTGGCGTTCGGCAGGCGATACGGAATCGCCTAACTGCAATGCTGCAGTGCCCGGTCGTTCGGAATAGGGGAATACGTGCAGGCGTGTGATCGGTAGCGACTTGATAAATTCCAATCCTTTCTCCCACTCTTCTGGAGTTTCACCCCTTGCGCCCGCAATCACATCCACTCCGATGAAGGCATCGGGAATGAGTTTGCGTATAGTGTCGATTCTTGAAGCGAAGAGTCGTGTGTCGTAATGACGGTTCATTTTTTTGAGCACTGCATCGGAGCCAGCTTGCAGAGGTATGTGGAAATGGGGCATGAATGCTCGCGATTCAGTGGCAACCCAGCGGATAATCTCTTCCGTAAGTAAATTCGGTTCGATTGAAGATATGCGGTATCTTTCGATTCCCGCAACCTTGTCCAGACTTTTTATGAGGTCGAAAAAGGTTTCGCCAGTATTTTTTCCGAAATCTCCGATGTTGACTCCTGTTATTACGATCTCCTTGGCACCTTCCGCAGCCGCATCCTCTGCCATCTTAGTGAGCATGGCAATAGAGCCCGATCGGGATTTGCCTCGGGCGAACGGTATGGTGCAATAGGTGCAGAAATAGTCGCAACCGTCCTGCACTTTTAGGAAATATCGTGTTCTGTCACCTCGTTCGCAAGATGGAATAAAATCCTCAATCTGTCGGAAAGGAGTCACATCCATCTGCTTTTGGCGAGACTGCAGCCATCGGTCGATATATTCTGCTGCTTTCAGCTTCTCGTTGGAGCCAAGCACTATGTCCACCCCGTCGATGGCAGCTACCTCCTCCGGTTTCAATTGGGCATAACATCCGGTCACGACCATTGTCGCTTCCGGGTATCGCGTGGCGAGTCTGCGTATCAGTTGTCTGCCTTTTTTATCGGCGGTTTCCGTCACGGAGCAAGTGTTGACCACTATGATGTCGGGGGCATCGCCACGAGCGGCACGTGTGACACCCTTCTCCGCCAGAATCCTCCCGATTGCAGAGGTCTCTGAGAAATTCAGCTTGCAACCGAGCGTATGATACGCCGCTTTCAAATTCTTTTCATGCATAGTTGCAAAATTAATAAAAATTCGTCATTGGTGAAAAAATAAGGTGGAATGCTTGACAAATGGGGGTAGGATTTATTATCTTTGCAGATTGAATGGAAAATAAAGAAGTAAAAATCTCATTCTGGGCATCACATCTTACCACGATCGTGAGCGTGACCCTCGTGCTTTTGCTCGTGGGCATTATCGCTATGGTTTGGGTGGGAGCCAACAATGAGACGCGCCGTCTGCGTGAGCAAGTGGAACTGTGCGCCGTGCTGTCTGATTCTGTCAGCAACGCAAGGGCGAACAATATCGGTATGCTTATCAGTAAGGAACCGTATTCAAAGAAAGTGGTAGTGGTCTCTAAGGAGCAGGCACTCAAAAACTGGACAGCGGATACCGGCGAGGATCTTGCTGAGCTGTATGGGGTTAACCCGCTTAGCCCTGAAGTGTCATTCACGCTCAAGGCAGACTGGAACACATCGGATCGTATCGAAGCTATCAAGAAGAGTGTGGCTGCCATCCCAGGCGTTGAGAGTGTTGACGCTCCCGAGTCGGAAATGGTTGAAGCAATGAATACGAATATAGCCGGAATGACGATGGTGCTTGGCATTATCGCTGTCGTGATGCTGGTTATATCGTTCGTGCTTATCAACAACACCGTGCAGCTTACAATCTATTCGAGGCGCTTCACAATCCACACCATGCAGCTTGTTGGAGCTACCGATGGATTTATTTCGCGCCCGGTGGTGATGAACAATGCTCTGTGCGGCATGGTAGCCGGTCTTTTGGCATCGGTGCTTCTTGGAGCGGCAATGGCTTTTGCTCCATATGCCGGCATTTCCGATATCACATCGATCATCAACTGGGAAACATTCGGAATCATTGCCGGAGGCATGATCCTGCTGGGTATGCTGCTTTGCTCGTTAACAGCGTGGATCGCCACAGCAAAATATCTCCGCAAGGATTATGACGAACTTTTCCGCTAAGCAGTTAATTCAACATTACACATTCAACATTACACATTAAATTAAATATTCACCCAAATGAAAAATAATGAAAGGGACGGTCTCGATAAAGTGAGCGAATCACAGCGGCCATTCTCGAAAATAAATTTCTGGATGATGGGCGGTTGCCTCGCACTTATAATCATCGGTTTTCTGCTGATGAGTGGAGGAGGTACTAACGGCACAGATTTCAATCCGGAGGTTTTCAGCACCCGCCGCATAGTGGTTGGTCCGCTGCTCGCTTTTCTCGGTTTTCTTCTGATGGCATTCTCTATCATCTGGAAACCCAAGAAATAATAATGGTTAATAATTAATAATTAATGGTTAATGGTTGAGAGAAGCAGGGGAATATGAAGTCCTAATGCCTACCGCCTAAAACCTAAAACTTCAAAAATCATTACACATTATCATAAATGGAATGGCTTGACGCCCTAATATTAGGCATTGTGCAGGGACTTGCGGAGTATCTTCCCATCAGTTCCAGCGGACATCTTGAGATATTTCGTCAGATTCTCGGCATAGACCTCCCTTCTGACGAGACTTTGCAGTTTGACATAATTCTGCATGCGGCAACGGTTTGCTCAACACTGGTGATACTTTGGCCAATGTTCTCCAAACTCTGCGTAAGCTTCTTTACATTCCGCAGAGACAAGGATTTCTATTATGTATGCAAGATACTTGTATCTTGTATCCCTATAGCGATAGTCGGTTTCCTTTTTAAAGACTGGGTGGAACAATTCTTCGGAAATGGACTTTTTGTTGTCGGCATATGCTTGTGTGTCACGGCGCTTTTGCTTACGTTCGCTCATTATTCCGACCGTTTGATTCCTGCCAACCGCGGGCGTGACATATCCTGGTGGGATGCGTTCATTATAGGTTGTGCGCAGGCAGTGGCGGTTCTTCCCGGTCTGAGCCGTTCCGGCACAACTATCGCCACCGGTATTCTCCTTGGCGACAAGCGAGACCAGATGGCACAGTTTTCATTCCTTATGGTGATCATTCCGATTCTCGGGGAGGCTCTTCTTGATGTCAAGGATATGCTTTCTCCCGATCAGGCAGTGCAGTCGACAGAAGTTGGTGCCGTTGCTTTGATTGTAGGATTTGTGGCAGCTTTTGTCGTGGGCTGTTGTGCTTGCAAATGGATGATTGAAATCGTAAAGCGAGGCAAGCTCGTATGGTTTGCCGCATATTGCCTTGCGATGGGTGTGATCTGTATGCTTTGGCAATAAACCGCCACTTGTAATGATCAAAAAGATATGGATTTTATAAGTGGAGAAATTATAGGGATTGACAAACCGTTAGGGTGGACATCGTTTGATGCCGTGAAGCGCTTGCGGGGCGCGATACAGCGTAGGCTGCGAGTGCGGAAATTCAAGGTAGGTCATGCCGGCACTTTGGATCCTCTTGCCACAGGCGTGCTGATTGTCTGCACCGGAAGGGCGACCCGGCAGATAGAGGCGTTGCAAAACGGCTCAAAGGAATACGTGGCAGAGATTACATTGGGTGCTACCACGCCGAGTTTCGATCTGGAAACAGAGATAGATGCCACATATCCGTGGGAACATATCACACTGGATGGTGTTAACGAAGTATTGCCTCGTTTTATTGGAAAGGTGATGCAGGTGCCTCCTGTGTTTTCAGCTGTAAAGGTTGACGGGAAACGAGCATATAACCTCGCTCGTAAAGGTAAGGAGGTTGAGCTCAAGGCAAAACCTTTGGAGATAAAGGAGATTGAGGTTGTCAAGTTTGAGGCTCCCGTGCTCACTATTCGCGTTGTCTGCAGCAAAGGGACCTATATCCGTGCTCTTGCCCGCGACATAGGGGTGGCGCTTGGCTCCGGTGGTCATCTTACGGCTCTGCGGCGAACGAGAGTTGGGGAAATCCATATCGACGATTGTCTGTCGGTTGACAAAGCGGTCGAGATTATTTCCAATGGCCCGATTACCTTTCCCGATGATTATAAAATAAACAATGCAGTCGCTGAGGCGGCTGAATAGACGCATATAAATAGCCGACGTGTCGGCAAAACAAACCTGATTATGAAACTTTCACAATTCAAGTTTAAACTCCCCGAGGAGTTGATCGCACAGTATCCGGTCGAGAACCGTGACGAGTGCCGAATGATGGTGGTTAACGCCAAAACCGGCGAGATCACGCATCATATTTTTAAAGACCTTATCAATTTTTTTGATGAAGGCGACGTTATGGTCCTTAATGATACGAAGGTCTTTCCCGCGCGTCTTTATGGCAACAAGGAGAAGACCGGGGCCTGCATCGAGGTTTTTCTGCTTCGTGAATTGAATGCTGAGAATAAACTTTGGGATGTGCTTGTAGAACCTGCCCGCAAGATAAGAATCGGCAATAAACTCTATTTCGGAGATGACGAATCGATGGTGGCTGAGGTCATTGACAACACTACTTCACGCGGGCGCACGCTCCGTTTCCTTTACGATGGACCGCACGATGAATTCAAAGAAGCTCTTTATGCTCTTGGCGAGACTCCGCTTCCAGAATATATCAAACGCAAGGCAGAACCGGAGGATGCAGAACGCTATCAGTGTATTTATGCTGAGAAGGAAGGCGCGGTGATGGCTCCGGCAGCCGGGATGCACTTCAGCCGAGAATTATTGAAACGCTTGGAGATCAAGGGCGTTGAGCGAGGGTTCCTGACCTTGCATTCCGGTCGTGGTAATTTCAAGGAGATTGATGTCGAGGATCTTACCAAGCATCGTATGGATAGCGAGGAAGCCATTGTTGATGATAATCTTGTTGAGATGGTGAATGCAGCCAAAGACAATGGTAAAAATGTATGTGCTGTTGGAACGAGTGTGTTGCGTGCCCTTGCCACGGCAGTCTGTATGAATGGTCATCTAATGACCTACAGCGGATGGACAAATAAATTTATTTTTCCTCCTTATGATTTTACTGTATGTAACTCGCTTATCTCCAATTTCCATATGCCCCTCAGCACAATGCTTATGATGGTTTGTGCCTTCGGAGGATATGAGACGGTGATGAAAGCTTATGAAACAGCGGTAAAAGAGAAATACCGTTTTGGCGCTTATGGCGACGCAATGTTGATTCTCCGCTGATATTCCACAAAACTTTTCCAACGTTCGCTAACGTATCGAGCCAACCCTCCGTGGATAGATAAGGTTCGCTAACGTATCGAGCCAACCCTCGAAGAGGGTGAATAGTTATAACCCCATGCGGATAAAACGATTATGAAATATCGTTTTATCCGCATGGGGTTCATCTATTGTGTCTCTACGGTCTCGAAGAGATCGACTAATATATTCTGCTAAATATTAGATACTCTGCAATTTATACCTGTTAAATATCTCGCAAAAAAAAGATTAATTGTCTCTCGACAACTAATCCTCTAACCTTAAATCTAATACCATGAAAAACACGTTGCAAATTTAATATAAATTTTTGTAACAAAAAAATATTTAATCAACATTTTTTGTGTCTTTATGATATTTTAACGCATTTATGCTGGACAAAGACGCCTTTGTGAGAGGTAATGAGTAAAAATTTTTTTTGATTATTGGAGAAAAATGGTTACATTTGCACGTTTTAAAGGATAGAACCATTTAGGTCAATTTAAAATGCATTATTAAATTCTTTAGTGATAAGTAACTTTAACATAGAATAAATTATACCGATTACTGAAAAACGATTGTCAATCACGCGCCTAAATAAGGCAGAGATGCCCCGGTGCTAAATGTAAAAAACAATGGAAGAAGCTAAAAAGTCTAAGAGACCGAGGATTGGAGCTCCCGGTTTGAACGTATCTTCGTCAGAAAACGGGGAAAATGAGTCGCGCTACGAAAAAGTGAATTATCCTTCTGATGCCCCACGCCAGAGTGAGGATGGACAGGAGCGTGAGCAACGTCCATACCAGCAGCGTAATTATGGTTATAATCAGAATCGCCAGGGTGGCTACCAGCAACGTAATCAAGGTTATAATCAGGGTGGTTACCAACAGCGTAATATGGGTTATAGTCAGAATGGTTATCAGCAACGTAACCAAGGTTATGGACAGCAACGCAATCAGGGTTACAACCAGAATCATCAGCAGGGTGGCTATCAGCAGAATCAGGAAAACTCATTCCAGCAGCGTCCCGCAGGTATGCAACAGCGCCCTTCCGGTTACAATCAGAACCGTCAGCAGGGTGGCTACGGTCAGAACCGTCAGCAGGGAGGTTATGGTCAGAACCGGCAGCAGGGTGGCTACGGTCAGAACCGTCAGCAGGGTTACAACCAGAACCGTCAGCAGGGAGGTTATGGTCAGAACCGGCAGCAGGGTGGCTACGGTCAGAACCGTCAGCAGGGTGGCTATCGCCAGCAGAACAACCGTCAAGGCGGCTATGGTCAGAATCGCCAGCAGGGATTCCGTCAGAATAACAATAGAAACAATCAGGGGATGAGGTTTATGCCGCGTCCCAAACAGATAGATTATGTTCTTGAGGATATCGATCCGAACGAACAGATCCGTCTCAATAAATATATGGCAAATGCCGGTATCTGCTCACGTCGTGAGGCTGATGAATACATCACTTCAGGAAAAGTGAAAGTTAACGGCGAGGTAGTGACTGAACTCGGCACAAAGATTTCACGCAACGATGTCGTGGAATTCGACGAGAAGGTGGTTACTCCGGAGCGCAAATGCTATGTGCTTCTTAACAAACCGAAGGATTGCGTCACAACAAGTGATGATCCAAACGGTCGCACAACAGTGCTTGATCTCGTGAAGAACGCTTGCCAGGAGCGTATCTATCCGGTTGGTCGTCTTGACCGTAATACGACTGGTGTGCTTTTGCTCACAAACGATGGTGACCTCGCATCCAAGCTCACTCATCCTAAATTCGTGAAGAAGAAGATCTATCATGTATGGACAGACAAGGACATCACCGAGGAGGATATGCAGCGCATCGCCGATGGTATCGAGCTTGAGGACGGAGAGATCCACGCAGACGCTATCAGCTATGTTTCCGATACCGACCGCAATCAGGCGGGTATCGAGATTCACAGCGGCAGAAACCGTATCGTGCGTCGTATTTTTGAGAGCCTTGGTTATCGCGTCACCAAACTTGACCGTGTTTATTTCGCAGGTCTCACCAAGAAGAATCTTCCTCGTGGACGCTGGAGATATCTTACACAGGAAGAGGTGAACTATTTAAGAATGGGAGCTTTTGAATAAAATGAAAGAAATAAGAAGAAAGACTGTCAAGGAGCTACTCTCCGACCCGGGCAAATATGCCGGCACGGAAGTGGATGTCAAAGGATGGGTGCGCACCCGTCGTGGCAACAAGAATGTTCAGTTCGTGGCTCTTAACGACGGTTCTACAATCAATAACCTTCAGATCGTTTTCGATCTTTCCAAATTTTCCGACGAGGATCTGAAACCTGTCACCACCGGCTCAAGCATTCACGTGCAGGGTCTGCTTGTGGAGAGTCAGGGTAAAGGTCAGACAGTGGAAGTTCAGGCTGAAGAGCTTGAGATCTATGGCACCGCCGATCCTGCTGAATATCCTTTGCAGAAGAAAGGGCATTCACTGGAGTTTCTGCGCGAGATCGCACATCTGCGTCCCCGCACAAATACGTTTGGCGCAGTGCTCAGAATCCGTCATGCCTTGGCTTTCGCCATCCACAAATTTTTCAACGACAAGGGATTCTATTATTTCCACACTCCGCTGATCACTGAATCCGACTGCGAGGGTGCAGGTGCGATGTTCCAGGTGACCACTCTTCCGCTGGAGAATCTTCCCCGCACAGAGGATGGCAGCGTGGACTACAGCCAGGATTTCTTCGGTGCTCCTACAAGCCTTACGGTTTCCGGTCAGCTCGAAGGTGAGCTTGGTGCTACTGCCCTCGGATGCATCTATACATTCGGACCTACATTTCGCGCAGAGAATTCTAACACTCCGCGCCACCTTTCCGAATTCTGGATGATAGAGCCGGAGATGGCATTCTATGATGTCAACGACAACATGGATCTCGCCGAGGAATTCATCAAATACTGCATCAACTACGCTCTTGAGCACTGCAAGGATGACATACAGTTCCTCAATGATCATTTCGACAAGGAACTTATCGACCGCCTGAAATTCGTTGTGGAGAATGACTTCGTGCGTCTCCCGTACACAGAGGGTGTGAAGATCCTTGAGGAAAGTGGTGAGAAATTCGAGTTCCCCGTATATTGGGGTGTCGATCTCGCTTCGGAGCATGAGCGCTATCTCGTGGAGAAACATTTCAAACGTCCGGTAATGCTCACCGACTATCCGAAAGAGATCAAGGCATTCTACATGAAGCTTAACGACGACGGCAAGACGGTGCGCGGCATGGATGTGCTCTTCCCGCAGATAGGCGAGATCATCGGCGGTTCGCAGCGTGAAGAGAGCTATGATGTGCTCCGCAAGCGTATGGAAGAACTTGGAATGGCGGATATTCCATGGTATATGGACACCCGCAAGTTCGGTTCTGTGCCTCATTCCGGCTTCGGTCTCGGTTTCGAGCGCCTTGTGCTTTTCGTGACAGGCATGCAGAACATTCGCGACGTGATTCCGTTCCCCCGCTATCCGAAGAATTGCAGTTTTTAAACGGCTTCTAAATTTAGATTTCTAATTTGAAACAATTCCTTACAATAATCATGCTGATTCTTTTCGGGTTTTCTCTCTCAGGAGAGGAGATCCGAAAAGACTCTATTATTGTGAGTCTGATTACATGCTCTCCCGGTTCTGAAATCTATGAGCTTTGCGGACATGAGGCTGTGCGCGTGCGCGGCATCATGAACGGAGAACGAATGGATTCGGTGTGGAACTATGGTGTCTTCGATTTCAATGAACCTAATTTTGTGTATCGGTTTGTGAAAGGAGAGACAGATTACCGTCTTGCGGGATATCCTTTTGCTTGGTTCATGCCTGAATACGTCGAGGCTGGAAGGGAAGTAACAGAGCAGGACCTCAATCTCACTCAGGAGGAGGCGCGCAGAATGCTCCGTCTTCTTCAGCATGAGAGTAAGCCTGAGAATTGCAAGTACCGTTATAATTACGTCAAAGACAATTGTGCCACCAGGATAGTGTGGCGCCTTGATTCCGCAGCATCGCAACGGGTGATATATCCCGATGACGTGCGCTATGGCACCTTCCGCGAGGAGATGCGTTCCTATCACAGGAATTATCCGTGGTATCAGTTTGGAATCGACCTTGCGCTTGGTGGTGGACTCGATCGCCCGATCCGCGGACGCGACGAGATGTTTGTGCCGGTGGAGATGATGCTTAAGTCAGCCGGCGCGCATTTCGAAGATGGACGTCCTCTGGTGAAAGAGACTCGCGTGCTTTCCGCCAAACGTGGCGAGCCTGTGCTCCCTGCTACTCCCTGGTATCTGACACCATGGGCTGTCGGAGCATATTTGCTGCTGATTTCACTCGCGATATGTGGTATCCAGGCGTGGCGCAAAACGATTTTCAAGGTTGTTTATACTATTTGGTTCGGAATTTGCGGTATTGCAGGGTGTGTGGTCTTCTTCCTTGTCTTTGTCTCGGAACATGAAGCCACCTCTCCCAATCTTCTCCTCATATGGCTTAACCCGCTGCAGTTGGTATTCGCAGTGTGTGTGTTGAGCCGGAAGCTTCGCTATGGCGCGGTTGCCATGGCTTGGTATAACATGATAGCCGTAGGAGCTTTGCTGATAGTCTGGCCCTTCCAGTTGCAGAGTGCCAATCCGGCTTTCTTCCCCATGATGGGGTCTACTATTGCGCTGGCAATTGCTTATGCACTGATATCGGCGCGAAAAAGAAAAGAGAATGAAAAAATTAGTAACTACGGTGCTGTGCGGTCTCGCCACCATGAACGTGGCGGTGCAGGCAGCTCACGACGAGGTGGCACGTCCAAGACTCGTGGTGGGCATAGTCGTTGACCAGCTCCGCACTGATTACATAGAATATTTGCAGAACTTCTTCTCAGAGCGCGGTTTTAAGCGCCTGATGAAGGATGGGGCCTATATGCGCGATGTCGATTTCAAGGTGAAAGGACTCGATGCCGCAAGCGCCACTGCCATGCTCTATACCGGGGCTTATCCCGCCAACACCGGCGTGGCGTCAGCCATGGTCTATGACCCGGCAACCAAGAAAGTGCAGCCTGCGCTTTCCGACCCCAAGACAATGGGGAATTTCACCAATGATTCCTATTCTCCGGAGAATCTTAGACTCTCGACCCTCAGTGATGAACTTGCAGTTGACGGTCTTGGTCTTTCCTCCATATATTCTTTCGCCTCAGATCCGCAGCTTGCCATAATAATGACCGGGCATGCCGGCACAGGTGCCTGCTGGATCAATGATAACACAGGCAATTGGGCGACAACCACTTACTATAAGAATCTTCCTGCGCCCGTCAGCGCGCGCAACTATTCATATTCCGTGGCATCGCGTCTTGACACGATGCAATGGAAACCCTCGATACCAATCGAAAAGTTCCCGGGACTTCCCCAGCAGAAAAAGATTTATCCTTTCCGTCACATGTTCCCAAGATCCGATCGGGAGGCATATCGTCGTTTCAGCGCATCTCCTATGGGGAATGCTGAGGTGACGGACGTGGCTATCGAGTGTCTTAAGAAGATGAAAATAGGCAGCAACGGAAATGCGGTCGACATGCTGAATGTCGGCTACACCGTGGCTCCTTATAAATATATAACAGATGGCGATTTCCGCGCTGAACTCACAGACTCCTATCTCCGTCTTGACGGTCAGTTGGTACGCCTCTTCGAGGCTATTGACAAATATGTGGGCGCGGACAATGCAGTGATATGGCTTTCATCTACCGGTTATTTTGACGATGCTGTTGTTGATGACAAGAAATATCGCATTCCCTCGGGTGAGTTCTCGATGAAGAGAGCAGAATCACTGCTGAATTCATATCTGTCGGCTCTTCATGGAAACGCTGATTATGTGGTGGCTTTCCGAGATAGTCATCTTTATCTTGATCATCGCATTCTTGAGGAGAAGAAACTCGATGTTAGCGATGTGGTGGCGGATGCCAGAGGTTTTCTGGCTAAGATGAGCGGCGTGTCGGACGCTTTTACTCTTTATGACATACTTTCCCCCTCTACACCGGAAGAGGAGAGTCTCAGACTCTCTGTAGACCCGAAGAGGGGTGGTGATATATTCGTGACTTTCAATCCCGGTTGGACAGTGGTTGATGATATAGAGTACCCGACCACGTCGTATCCGGTTCGTGAGACTCCGGTTCTTTCTCCCGCATTCATAATGGGAGGTGGGGTGGCTCCGCAGAAGATATCAACACCTGTTGATGCCACAGCGCTTGCTCCGACCGTGAGCAGCATACTTCGCATCCGCTCTCCGAATGGAGCTTCTTCGAAACCGATACTTCTTGAGTAGAAGGTAAAAGGTAAAAGGTAAAAGGGGAAAGGGAAAAGGTAAAAGTGAAGAGGGGAAAGGTTAATTCAATTGAAAAAAATAAAATACAATGATATCAAAATTATTACATAAAATTTTTGGTGACCAGTCGGAGCGTGCGGTGCGTCCCCTCTGGCAGCGCCTGGAGAAAGAGATCAATCCTATAAGTGCACAGATTACAGATATTTCGAATGATGAGCTTCGCGGACGTATCGATATAATCCGTGACCGCATCCGTGGTGGTGCTAAGGAATATAAGGATCAGATGGCAGCTGTGCGTGCTGAAATCGAGACTCTTGACTACGACAAACGTGAACCTCTCTGGAAGAAGATTGATGATCTTCGCGAGGAGATGTTTAACAATTACGCCAAAGAGCTTGACGCAGCTCTACCGGAAGTGTTTGCCATAGTTAAGGAGACAGCTCGTCGTTTCAAGGAAAACGAGACTATCGAGGTTACGGCTACTGATGCTGACCGCGAGCTTGCTGCAGCAGGAAAAGACTTTGTTACAATCGAAGGTGACAAGGCAATATATAAGAATGAGTGGGTTGCCGGTGGCAATCTTGTGAAATGGGATATGATGCACTATGACGTGCAGCTTATCGGTGGTATGGTGCTCCACGGTCTGATGAACAATGGCAAGGTCACCAACAATATCGCCGAGATGGCTACCGGTGAGGGTAAGACCCTTGTGGCTACTCTGCCGGTATTCCTCAACGCCCTTACAGGCGAGGGTGTGCACGTGGTGACCGTGAACGATTATCTTGCAAAACGTGACTCCGAATGGATGGGTCCGCTTTATCAGTTCCATGGTCTTACTGTGGATTGCATCGACAAGACACAACCCAACTCTGAAGAACGCCGCAATGCTTACCGCTGCGACATTACATTCGGAACCAACAACGAGTTCGGTTTCGACTATCTGCGTGACAACATGGCAGTGCAGACCGAGGATCTTGTGCAGCGCGACGAGCATTATTATGCGATTGTCGATGAGGTCGACTCTGTGCTTATTGATGATGCAAGAACACCTCTTATCATCTCCGGTCCCGTGCCTAAGGGTGACGACCAGATGTTTAATGAATTCAAACCTAACGTGGAGAAAGTGGTGAACGCTCAGCGCAAGCTCGCGCAGTCGCTGCTTCTCGAAGCGAAGGACAAGATATCCAAGGGCGACCTCGAAGAGGGTGGGCTCGCTCTCTTCCGCGTCTACAAGGCTTTGCCGAAACATGGTCCCCTTATCCGCTACCTCAGCGAAGACGGTATCAAGCAGCTGATGCTCAAGGTTGAGGCGAAATACATGCAGGATAACAACCGCGAGATGCCGAAGGCTGTGGAGCCCCTTTATTTCGTGATCGATGAGAAAAATCATTCTATCGAGCTTACCGACAAGGGTATCGAGGTTCTGACGGGCACAACCCAGGATCCTGAATTCTTTATCCTCCCCGATATTGCGGCTCAGCTTTCAGGAGTGGAGAATGAAGAGCTCACAGCTGAGGAGAAGCAGGAAAAGAAAGACCAGCTGCTTCAGAATTACGCCGTGAAGGCAGAGCGTGTGCACACCGTGAACCAGCTATTGAAGGCATATACACTCTTCGACAAGGATGTCGAGTATGTGATCGACGATAACAAAATCAAGATCGTGGATGAGCAGACCGGCCGTATCATGGAGGGACGTCGTTACTCCGACGGTCTGCATCAGGCTATCGAGGCTAAGGAGGGTGTGAAAGTGGAAGCTGCCACACAGACCTATGCTACCATTACGCTGCAGAACTATTTCCGTATGTATCGCAAACTCGCCGGTATGACCGGTACCGCCATGACTGAGGCAGGCGAGTTCTATGATATCTATAAACTCGATGTCATCGAGATTCCGACGAACCGTCCGGTAATCCGTAACGACATGAACGACCGCGTTTATCGCACCAAGAAAGAGAAATATGCCGCTGTTATCCAGGAAGTGGAAGACATGGTGAATGCAGGCAGACCGGTGTTGGTCGGTACCACTTCAGTTGAGATCTCCGAGTTGCTTTCGAAAATGCTTAAACTTCGTAAAATTCCGCATCAGGTGCTGAATGCGAAGCTGCATCAGAAAGAGGCGGATATCGTGGCTCAGGCTGGTCAGAAAGGAACTGTTACCATCGCTACCAACATGGCGGGTCGTGGTACTGACATCAAGCTTTCCGATGAAGTGAAAGCGGCAGGTGGTCTTGCCATCATCGGTACGGAGCGTCATGAATCTCGTCGTGTAGACCGTCAGCTTCGCGGACGTGCTGGACGTCAGGGAGACCCGGGTAGCTCAGTGTTCTTCGTATCTTTCGAAGACACCGTGATGCGACTCTTCGCCAACGACCGCGTTGTCAAAATGCTCGACCGTCTTGGCTTCAAGGAGGGTGAGATGATTGAGAACAGCATGGTCACCAAGTCTATCGAGAATGCCCAGAAGCGTGTAGAGGAGAATAACTTCGGTATTCGTAAGCGTCTGGTGGAATATGATGACATCATGAACGCCCAGAGAAAGGGTGTGTATGGCCGTCGCCAGAATGCTCTCAAAGGTGAGCGTATCGGCACCGATATCGCCAATATGATATATGAGCTTGCAACTGAGCTTGCAAACCGAAAATACAGCAGCTTTGAGGAGTTTACTGAGGATGTGAACAAGTCGTTTGCTATAGAATCTCCGGTTACGGAAACGGAATTCAATAAAATAGACTCACGAGACCTTGCTGACAAGCTGGCAGATGAGGCAATGCAAACTTTCTCACGCAAGAAAGAGAAAATGGCGCAGGCTCTGATTCCATATATCAAAGAATTTGTGGAGGAGAGAGGAGCAAAGGGTCTTATAGGTGTTCCAGTAAGCGATGGTCGGAGAATGTTCAATATCAAGGCAGATATCGAGGAGTGTTATGCCAACGAGTGCAAACCGCTTTCAAAGGCGTGGGAGAAGACAGTGCTGCTTTCTTCTATCGACAAGGCATGGCAGGAGCAGCTTCGTGAGATGGATGAACTTCGCAAGTCGGTGCAGAATGCTTCGTATGAGCAGAAAGATCCTCTCGTGATCTATAAGATAGAGGCTTTCGAGCTCTGGAAGAAGATGCTTTATGATATGAACTCAAAGGCTGTGGCAACGCTGATGCGAGGTAAAGCCGCCGTGGCGGATTATGACGAGGCTAAGGCTGCCGAGGCAAAAGCCGCTGAAGCTCAGGCAATGCAGCAGAAGGCAGCCCAGGCACAGGCTCGCGCCTATAATCCGTATGCCAATTACAGCACCACCCGCGATTCATATCCCGGAGAGAGCGCACAGCGTCAGGCAGCAGCGAGTGTGAACCGTCCCGCTCCGACACAGCAGCCTATCAAGGTTGGTCCGAAGATCGGTCGTAACGATCCTTGTCCCTGCGGTTCCGGCAAGAAATACAAGAACTGCCACGGACGAGGACTCTAAAATAATGTTGAATGTTTAATGTGTAATGTTTAATGATTTGAGACAAAAATCCGGCATTACACATTAAGCATTCCTAATTGAACATTTAACATTACACATTTCACATTAAACATATAATATAGTGGATTATTTTGTAATCATAAATGGAGTGCAAGCTGGTCCTTTCCCAAAAAACCAGCTTATGACGGTAGGTCTGCAGCCAGATTCTTTTGTTTGGCGTCAGGGATTGCCCGATTGGGTTAGGGCAGAGTCTCTTCCCGAGCTCGCCGATATCTTTATGAATGATTCAGCTTTTGGGGGCTATGCGCGTCCGGAAGAGCCCGTGAATCCTTATGCGGGGCAGTATCCTTATGGCCAGCGCCCTCCTTATGTAGGGCAGCAGCCTCCCTATAGTCAGCATCCGGATCCTTATTCAGTATATGGGCGCGATCCCCGGCCGATACAACATACTAACTGGTTGCCATGGGCTATCGTTGGTACGATTTTCGGTGCATTGTTCTCATGCATTGGCATGATATTCGGCATCATCGGAATCACAAAGGCGAATGCCGCCAACAGATTCTATAACGAAGGTTTCGAAGAGAATGGGAATATGAGCAATTCCTCCGCCCGCACAATGACGATAATCGCTCTTGTGCTTGGCGGGATTGGTTTTATGCTTACTGTCACAGGTGTTACCGGCGATCTGACAAAGCAACTGATGAATATGGCTAACTGACGATGGCTGTATATTTTGCGATGATTGACGGAGAACGGCGCGGACCGTTCACTCTCGATGCCCTTCATGAGGCGGGTGTCGGACCTTCGACATATGTCTGGACGAAGGGTATGGAAGACTGGGAGCACGCAGGTTCGGTAGCGGATATATGTCGCTATTATCGTCAACGCATCTTTGACGAAATGCATCCGGTTGCCGTAGTCCCCGGGAAACCGGAGATAGAAGAAGAGACACCCGCAGCGGGATTCGGAGGCTACCCTTATCCGATGCCGACGGATGAGCCGGAGAACCCGGATCAACCACCGGTGTCGCTCCTAACAGTCTCGATTCTCTTGACGCTCCTTTGTTTTCCTCCTACCGGCTTTGTGGCGATATATTATTCTGTGTTATCGCGAAAGGCATGGGATCAGGCATGCCATAGCGAATCTAAGAATGGGAAGAATCTCTATACCCCTGAAGAGAGGGAGCGCTATAGAAAAGAAGCGCATAATGCCGCCCGCAATGCTAAAATGTGGGTGGGCATCACTTTTTTTCTGGGGCTGATTCTTTACTCATTTCTGGTGAATATGAATTTTTGATGGAATATGGATTATGATTTGATTCTTGGGATGATCAGGGAGCGCTTTGGCGCTAAGGAAGGGGAGTTTGTGCCCCTGCATGCCCCGACATTTGCCGGAAATGAAAAGAAATATCTCAACGAATGCATTGACACTACGTTTGTATCGAGTGTAGGTGCATTCGTTGACCGTTTTGAAAGGGATATGGCGGCATTTACCGGTGCCCGGAGGGCAGTGGTTTGTGTGAGCGGTACGAACGCGCTGCATATGGCTCTGATGCTCGCCGGAACGGAACGTGATGACGAGGTTCTGACGCAGGCATTATCGTTTATCGCCACCTGCAATGCCATATCATATATTGGCGCGCATCCTGTCTTTATTGATGTTGATGCCGACACTATGGGGCTATCGCCCCGAGCTTTGCGCCGTTGGCTTGAAAACAACAGCGTGAGGGATGCCGAGGGTGTGTTGAGGAATCGCAAAACCGGTAGGAGAATAAAGGCTGTGGTGCCGATGCATACTTTTGGTCATCCATGCCGTATAGACGAGATTGCTTCGATCTGTGAAGAATACGGAATAGAACTTGTGGAAGATGCCGCTGAGAGTATAGGATCTTTTTACAAAGGTAAGCATACCGGTACGTTCGGCAGGGTTGGCGCCATCAGTTTCAATGGTAATAAAACCATTACCACGGGAGGAGGAGGTATGTTGCTTTTCAATGACGAGAAGCTTGCCGACTTTGCAAAGCATCTTACAACTCAGGCAAAGGTGCCCTCGCGTTGGGAGTTTGTTCATGACCATATCGGTTATAATTACCGTATGCCCAATATTAATGCCGCCTTGGGATGCGCTCAGCTTGAGGAAATCGACGGTTTCCTCAAATCGAAGAGGGAGACAGCTGAGGTATATAAAAAATTCTTCGAAGGAGAACCGGGAGGAATACGTTTTATGGCTGAGCCGGCAAACAGCGTTTCAAATTATTGGCTGAATGCCGTATCATTCCCTTCAAGAGAGGAACGAGACCGGTTTCTGGAATACAGCAACGATCATGGCGTGATGACTCGCCCGATATGGGAGCTCATGTGGCGATTGCCGATGTTTGAAAAGTGTGAACGAGACGGACAGGAGAATACCATACGTCTTGCCGACACGATTGTAAACTTACCGTCGTCCGTTGTCCGACGAAACGTTAATAATTAATAATTCAACTTTCGCAAGCGAAAAGTTGAAGTTTATAAGTTTAATTGCGCAATGCGCAGTTTATAAGTTTGTTTGTCTGAGGGAATGTAAATAAAAACTCAGTCATATTCGCATCGGATAAACTCTTAAACTTCTAAACTTTTAAACTTTAAGTTGAAGCTTGCGAAACTTAAATTAATAAATGATGGATAAGGAATTGATACTTATTGGGGGAGGGGGACATTGTCGGTCGGTGATTGATGCGGCAGTCAGCGCCGGAATGAAAATCCGTGGAGTGCTTGACATGCCGGAAAGAATAGGCACGATGGTGTCTGGATATCCTGTGATCGGAACTGATGAAGACATTCCCTCTTTTGTGAATGATTGTGAGTTTGTGATTACTTTGGGAGCCATCGAGAATCCTGTGCCCAGAGAGAGACTTCATGAAAGAGTGAAGGAAGCGGGAGGAACGTTGGCAAGAGTAGTGGCATCCACTGCATTCGTTTCACCGTATGCAAAGATTGGTGAGGGATCGGTTGTGTTGCATCAGGCAGTGGTCAATTCCTCAGCGGTTGTCGGCGACAGCGTGATAATCAATACCGGAGCAATTGTGGAGCATGACTCCGAAGTCGGGGATTATACACATGTATCCACGGGAGCAAAGATAAATGGAGCTTGCTGCGTAGGAAGACGCTGTTTTATCGGAAGTGGCGCGACGCTGGTTCAATGCACTAATGTTGGTGACGATGTGTTTGTAGGTGCCGGTTCTTTAGTGGCGAAAGATGCGCTCTCCGCCGGCTCATATATCGGCTATCCGGCGAGAAAGGTAAAATAATTAATAATTAATAATTAATGGTTAATGGTTTTAGTCTCGGAATTTATGGTGTTTTGTTTCTAAAATTATTAATTATTAACCATTAATTATTAACCAAAATACATTTATGTTGCGGATTATTGCAGAAGCGGGGGTGAATCACAACGGGTCGCTGGAAACGGCGATGAAGTTGGTGGATGCTGCGGCAGATGCCGGTGCTGATTATGTGAAATTTCAAACTTTCAAGGCAGAGAATCTTGTGACCAAGGATGCCCGTAAGGCTGAATATCAGAAACGGAACATAGGGGATGCAGACGATTCGCAGTTGGCTATGCTGAAGCGTCTCGAACTCCGTCGGGAGGATCATGTGAAACTGATTGAACACTGTAGGAAACGAGGTATCAAATTCCTTTCTACGGCTTTTGATCTGGAAAGCATTGACTTTCTGCATGAGCTTGGTATCGATGTATGGAAAATCCCTTCAGGAGAAATTACCAATTTCCCTTATCTTCGTAAAATAGCATCTTATAATGAAGAAGTGATAATATCCACGGGGATGTGCGATATGGAGGAAGTGAAAGATGCGGTAAGAGCATTGCATGAGTGCGGCAATGATCTGCATAAAATGACTTTGCTGCATTGCAACACACAATATCCCACTCCGATGGAGGACGTGAATCTTCGGGCGATGCTATCGCTGAAGGAGTTGGGGGGAAATATAGGACTTTCTGATCACACGCTCGGTATTGAGGTGCCGATTGCTGCTGCTGCTCTCGGTGCTTCCGTGATAGAGAAACATTTCACTTTGTCGCGGAATCTTCCCGGTCCTGACCATAAGGCATCATTGGAGCCTCATGAACTCAAGGCGATGGTCTCAGCTATAAGAAATATCGAAAAAGCACTCGGCAGTGAGGTGAAACATCCTACGGCTTCAGAAGTTGGCAACAAAGGAGTTGCCCGAAAAAGTATAGTGGCGTCACGACATATAAAGAAAGGGGAGATTCTTACCGATGATAATATGACCACCAAACGCCCCGGCACCGGTATCTCACCTATGCGTTGGCTTGAGATCGTTGGCACACCGGCGGTTCGCGACTTTCTCCCCGACGAGCAGATATTATTATGACCATTTGCGTAGTAACAGGTACAAGAGCTGAGTATGGTATCCTCAGTGAGCTGATGAAGCGATTGAAGGATACCGATGGAGTATGTTTGCAAATCATAGCCACCAACATGCATCTCTCACCACGTTATGGAATGACGGTTGAGGAGATAGAAAAAGATGGTTTTGACGTGGATGTAAGAATCCCACTGCCGCTTGACGATGATTCTTCAAGAGGAACTGTCAAGGCGATGAGTGTGGCGATGGATGGTTTCGCAAATGCTTTCGCCTCTTTGAATCCGGATATGATACTTATTCTCGGAGATCGCTACGAGATGCTTGCCGCCGCTTCTGCCGCCGCAATATTCGGCATTCCGGTTGCTCATCTTCATGGTGGTGAAATCACGGAAGGAGCATATGACGATTTCATCCGACATGCCATTACCAAGCTTTCCACATATCATTTCACGGCAACGGAGGAGTATCGCCAACGTGTGATTCAGATGGGGGAGGAGCCTGAACGGGTATTTAATGTCGGAAGTGCGGCAGTAGATGCTATTTCCCGTTTCAAGCCGATGAGCAAAGAAGCATTGGCGCAAAGTCTCGGGGTGAAACTTGCAGATGGATTCATAGTAGTGACATTTCATCCGGTCACCATGCATCCTGGAGAAGCAGTCGGGCAGACCGATGCGTTGCTTGAGGCTCTTGATGAAACAGTAATTGCCGGGAAGAAAGAGAATGAGGTATGTGTGATTTTCACTATGCCTAATTCCGATGCTGAGGGGAGAGCTGTGGCAGAAATGACTGAGAAGTGGTGTGCCGTAAGTCACGGCAGGGCTTTAGCTGTAAAATCGCTTGGGAGAGTAAGGTATTATTCCGCTCTTGCACATGCTGCAGCCGTTGTTGGTAATTCATCAAGTGGACTTATAGAGGCTCCCTCTTTGGGGATCCCGACACTAAATATAGGTGACCGCCAGAAAGGGAGATCCAGAGGCAACACCGTGTTTGAATGCACACCTCAGAAAGAGGATATATGCGCCGCGCTCCGGCATATACTTTCACCGGAAGTTAGAGAATACTGTCAAACGTCAGGTATAAATCCTTACCATAAAGAGGGAAGTGTTGACAGCATTTATAGAATACTTCTTTCTCTATCTCCAAAACGGTTTAAACCGAAACATTTCTTCGACATTGACTTTTGATATAGCTGACTTTCTAACTATAGAGGGCAAACTACATCTGGTTGGAATGGGAGTAGAGGGAGAGGTAGTGGAGGGGGAGCGAATCGGCGAGGAGTGTGCGAAGGTTGGTGTAGGTGATGGAACTTCCTTCGCTGCGTAGCTGAGTGATTGCTTCCTCTATCATATCCAGTATACTTTCGGGTAATACATCTTCCAACTTGATTTCGCCAAGACGTACCATCTCGGCGAGATGGCTTGCGATAGTGCCTGGTGTGAGATCGCGGGCAGCCGCGATCTCTTCGATGGTTTTGCCATCGCGAAACATTTGCAGCGTTACGCGCTGTGAGTAGCCTTTGGGCTTCTTCTCTTTTTTCTCTTTGGGTTTCTTTGCTGCGGAGTCGCCGGATGTGGAGTCTTTCTCTTTTGTGGCTCTCCTTCTCGGTGTTTTAGTTGAAGAAACTGTTGCATCCATATCCTCAAGCACGGCGTGAGCTTTGTATTTCATGTAGGTTGCGGGGCTGAAATTCTCTTGCGTAAGACCTTTGAGTATGGTCTTCTTCATGTTCATTTCAAACCATAGAAGATCTGCAGCCGTGAAAAGGCGTTGCTGATATGCCGCATTGTCAAGTTCCATTGGTGTCTCGTTGAGCACTTTGCAGATCGGAACAAGTTGATCGAGGAAATAGAGACACCCATTGCTTATTTTCTCCAGAAAAGCATTGTTAGCAGCCGTGGCATTTGAATCGATGCGTGCGGAGGCATAGATTGAAATAAATTTATTGCCAACATTCTCTATCTTTTCAGAAAATTGTTGGGTGACGCTACGGTAGGAATCAAACAATTGGGGATAGATGGGTGCCACATATTCGGTGACAACACGCGCAAAGTCGCGTAGCTTTATTCCCAACGTGTTGAAATCAAATAGCTCGGCGAGGAGACTGCGAAAATACTCATCACGCAACTGGTTGAGCTGCGTTTCATCCGGTGCCGACTTACGTGAATTGTCAATGAAAGAATTAACATCATTATCCACGATCACTGCATGTTGCGACAGGCGCGTTTCCAGACGCATTCCTTCGAGCGAGCGGCAACGACTTAACGCTACGTAGAGCTGTCCGGGGGCAAAAGACTGCTCAGCGTCTATTACCGCACGATCGAAGGTGAGTCCCTGACTTTTGTGTATTGTTATCGCCCACGCGAGACGCAGCGGTATCTGGGCGAAGGCTCCATCGATCTGCTGGACAATCTCTTTGGTGTCGTCATCAACCCTGTAACTTGTGTTTTCCCATTCGGCATATCCTACTTCAATTGCATCGTAGTCATCATCATCCGGAAGCACATAAACGGAATTTTCTCCGATGCCTGTTACCGTGCCTATAAGTCCGTTATAATAGCGGCGTTCGAATCCCGAATCATTCTTGATAAACATTACTCTGGCACCTACCTTTAGAGTGAGGTATTTGTCGGCAGGGTATGATGATTCCGGAAACTTCCCTTTTATCTTTGCCTCAAACACTGCGGCATCGCCTGTGAGCATGGCAAGATGGCGGGCATTGGTTTCATCAGCGATGCGGTTGTGGGTGGTAAGGCGAATTGTGAGATCTTGTTCTTCCGGTTCAGCCGGACGACACATCATGTTCAACCGGTTTAATACCTCTCTGTCTGCGTTCCCATCGCGCACGGCATTTAGCAAAGAAATAAACTCCGGATCCTGCTGACGGTAGATGGTTTTTAGTTCAACAGTCAGGAAACCGGCATCACGAAGGCTATGGCTCTCAAAGAAATATGGCGACGAATAAAAATCGCGAAGCATTTCCCATTCATCCTGACGCACCACCGGCGCAAGCTGACGAAGGTCGCCGATTAGCAGCAGTTGGATACCGCCAAACGGACGGTCGATACCTCTCAAGCGTCGCAGCAATCTGTCAATACCATCAAGTGTATCTGGACGCACCATTGAAATCTCATCGATGACTATCAGGTCGAGACTGGCTATCAGACGGCGTTTTTCTTTGCTCATGCGGTAGAACCGTTTCTCTTCGCCAAGGAATCCGCGACCCGGAATGAAAGGGGAGAAAGGAAGTTGAAAGAAAGAATGCATGGTCATGCCCCCTGCATTGATTGCCGCCACGCCGGTAGGGGCGAGAACGACCATACGTTTGCGTGATGATTCGCGCAGACGGCGGAGGAAAGTAGTTTTTCCAGTGCCGGCTTTTCCGGTTAGGAAAAGATTGGCGCCAGTTTCCTCGACGATACGGCGCGCGAGGTCAAGCTCTCGGTTTATCTGCATCACGGTCTCAGGTTCGGCGGCAACGCCATAGCCCAGATCCTCTTCTTCTAAATAATTCATCGATAAATCATTTCATTTAAGTTTCGCAAGCTTCAACTTAAAGTTTAATAGTTTATAAGTTTAAAAGTTTATCAGATGCGAATATGACTGAGTTTATATTTATTCGTATCAAACAAATAAACTCATAAACTGCGCACTGCGCAATTAAACTTATAAACTTCAACTTTACGCTTGCGAAAGTTGAATCATTTCAATGTTTGAGTCTTCTAAGTTACGAAAAAATTCTGACAAGATTCCATCATTACTCGTATTTTCTTTTAATTCGAGATAGAAAGGGAGTGTGAGCAAAATGGGGAGGTAATTGTTTTATATGTGAGGGATAATTTGTAATTTTACAATTTGAAATCCGAGGAGATGACAGGTTTCAGTCATTTCTTCGAAAATCACTCGATGTATATTCGATAGAAATTAATGGATAAGCTTTAAGCAACTTTCAAGATATGTTAAAAGTCAAAGACTTACACGCTCAGATAAATGGTAAGGAGATTCTCAAAGGTGTGAATCTCGAGATACGTCCCGGTGAGGTGCATGCTATCATGGGACCCAATGGTAGTGGTAAATCCACTCTGTCAATGGTGCTTGCCGGGAATCCGGCATATGAGGTCACAGAAGGTTCTGCAGAGTTCAATGGCAAAGACCTTCTTGCGATGCCTCCGGAGATACGCAGCCATGAAGGATTGTTTCTCGGATTTCAGTATCCCGTGGAGATTCCGGGTGTGTCTATGGTGAATTTCATGCGCGCGGCAGTCAATGCCAAACGTGAGTATTTCCATGAGCCTCCGATGAGTGCTACAGATTTCCTGAAAATGATGCGTGAGAAGCGCGCTGTTGTTGAGCTTGATAATAAACTTGCTTCACGTTCTGTGAACGAAGGTTTTTCGGGAGGTGAGAAAAAACGCAATGAAATCTTCCAGATGGCAGTTCTTGAACCAAAGCTGTCTATTCTTGACGAAACAGACTCCGGACTTGATGTCGATGCGCTTCGTGTTGTTGCTGAAGGTGTGAACAAACTCAAAAGCGAAAATAACGCAACTATTGTTATTACCCATTATCAGCGGCTTCTCGATTATCTAAAACCGGAATTTATCCATGTCCTTTATAAGGGAAGAATTGTGAAATCAGGCGGTCCGGAACTCGCTCTCGAAATTGAGAAACGTGGTTACGACTGGATTAAGGAGGAAGTTGACAATCAATGACTATGAGCGCGCTAAAACAATATCTTGATCTATTTGACAAGCATCATGATCTTATAGATGCCAACGGAGCCGCTCCGCTTAATGCGTTGCGACCAGCTGCATTACAGATGCTCAAAGATATGAAGCTGCCTAAAGTGGGTGCCGACAACTATGAGAACTGCGATTTGGAGGAGATGTTTGCTCCAGATTATGGACTGAACATTGCAAAACTTGATATCGACGTTAATCCTCAGGCAACGTTTCGCTGCGATGTGCCTATGCTTTCCACTTCACTTTTCATGCTTGTCAATGATACTTTTGCTGCTACAGCAGGTGCTTTTGAATCTATTCCTGAAGGGGTGGAAGTTGGGAGTCTGAGAAAGTTTGCGACTGATCATCCCGGGCAGATTGCAGAATATTATGGTAAATTAGCTGATCTTAAGAATCCTATTGTTGCTCTTAATACTCTCCTTGCGCAAGATGGCTTCTATCTGCGTGTGAAGAAAGGAGTGAAAGTTGAGAAGCCTATTCAACTTGTAAACATACTTGAGAACGGCATGCCGCTGATGGCTGTGCGTCGTCTGCTGATAATTGTTGAAGAAGATGCCGAAGCAACACTTCTTGTGTGCGATCATACGCAGAATCCGGATCTTAAATTCCTTTCTCTTGAGACAGTTGAAATACATGTGGGCAATAACGCTTCGTTTGATTATTACAACCTTGAGGAATCAACGGAGAAAACTTCGCGTGCATCTGCATTGTATCTTTGTCAAGACGCGGGGAGTCATGTCTCTATAGATGGTCTGACTTTGTTCAATGGCACAACCCGTAACGAATACTATACGTCTTTCAACGGAGAGGATGCCGAGCTCCATCTCTATGGCATGGGCATAGAGGATGCGCATAGAAAAGTCTCGACCTATTCGCGTATTGACCATTCATCACCGCGTTGCGCATCCAACGAACTGTTTAAATTCACACTTGATGATGAAGCTAAGGGTGCTTTCACGGGAAGAATTTATGTTGCTCCCGGCGCCGTGAAAACCGAGGCATATCAGTCTAACCGCAACCTTGTGGGGAGCAATGAAGCCCAGATGACAAGTAGACCGGAGCTTGAGATATACAATGATGATGTGAAATGTTCGCATGGCACAGCCATTGGTCAGCTCAATGAGATGCAGATGTTTTATATGCGTACTCGCGGTCTTGATGAGGCTACGGCTCGCCTTCTGCTTAAACAGGCATTCATGGCTGACATCATTGACCGTATCCGCGTTGAGGCATTGCGCGATCGGTTGCGCCTAATGACGGAACGTAGGTTTGCCGGCGAGAGTTCGGCGTGTGCGTCGTGTTCCCGTTGCGGTAAATAAGCAGTAATGATTGATAGCCCTGTGACGTAAGTATAATTGATATGAGTTTTGATATAGAAAGAATCAGAGAGCAGTTTCCTATTCTTCAGAGAACAGTTGGAGGAAAAAGGCTTATATATCTCGATAACACGGCGACTTCTCAGACACCGGCATTGGTTGTTGACAACATAACTTCGCTTTATGAGCATACAAAAGCAAATGTGCATCGGGGTGTGCATACGTTGTCGCAGGAAGCTACCGACCTTCAGGAACAAACGCGCCGCAAAGTCAAGGATTATATAAATGCTGAAAGCATCGAAGAAGTCATCTTTACACGAGGCACAACGGAGGGTATAAACCTTGTAGCTTCATCTTTCGGCGATCGTTTTCGAGACGGCGACGAAATTATCCTCACCGTAATGGAGCATCATGCCAACATCGTTCCTTGGCAGCTTCTTCAGCGTCACAAGGATATAAAGCTCCGTGTGGTAGATGTGAACGATAAAGGTGAGCTTGATCTTGAGCAATACAAGTCATATTTCAACGACCGCACTGTTCTTGCAACATTTACCCATGTCAGTAATGTTCTCGGCACAGTGAATCCCGTGAAAGAGATGATTTGTATTGCTCATGAGCATGGAGTCCCGGCAATGGTAGACGGGGCGCAGGCATCACCACATCTTAAGATTGACGTTAAGGATCTTGACTGCGATTTTTATGCATTCTCATCCCATAAGATGTATGGACCAACAGGTGTAGGTGTTCTCTATGGTCGACGGTCACTTCTGGAATCCATGCCGCCATATCAAGGAGGCGGGGAGATGATAAAGCATGTAAGTTTCAAAGGTACCACATTTGCTGACCTTCCCTTTAAATTTGAGGCAGGAACGCCTGACTTCATAGATATTGCGGCTTTCTCCAAGGCTCTTGATTTTCTTAATGAAACAGGACTTGACAGCATTCGTACGCACGAAGAGGAATTGCTTAGATATACTACCCATGGTTTGCTTGAAATTCCTGGTATCAAGATATATGGGGAGGCACCCGAAAAGGCAGCCGTGATTTCATTTAATGTCGGAGATGTCCATAACTATGATATTGGCCTCTTGCTTGATAAACTCGGGGTGGCAGTCCGCACTGGTCATCACTGTGCACAGCCCCTTATGGAGAGATTTGGCATTCCAGGTACAGTAAGAGCCTCCTTTGCGGCATACAACACACAAGAGGAGGCTGATATCTTTATTGCCGCGCTGAGGCGCGTGGCGGCTATGTTTTGATCGTTGCTATTATTTTTTTTCGTCGGCGAACTTGTTGGGGAATTTGAAGTGTTGACGGGGATGTGTCATCGCCCATATCACAAGGAATACGCCTAAAAGAATAAAAGGTATGCTGAGCATTTGTCCAAGGTTCATGCCGTAGGTTGCAATCATTTCATATTCCGACTGAACCTGCACATTCTTCACGTATTCGATGAGGAAACGGGGGAAAAATATGCCGATAAAGAATACACCCGTGATCAGCCAGGGTCGCTCTTCCGCATTCTTTTTCCAATACATCCACATCAGCAGACCAAACAGAAGGAAATAGCAGAGAGCTTCATAGATCTGCGTGGGGTGTGCCGGCACCGTTTCACCGTTACGAAGGAATACGAATCCCCATGGCAGGTCGGTGGGACCACCGTATATTTCGCTATTCATAAGATTGCCAAGACGGATGAGTCCACCCACAAGGGCAATTGCTATCACGATCTTGTCGAATACCCATGAAGCCGGTTTCTTGGAAACAAACCAAGAGAAGAGGAAAAGGGCTATTATATTGGCAATCGTGCCTCCATGGCTTGCAAGTCCTCCCTCCCATATTTTGAATATTTCGGCGGGGTGTTGTGAATAATATCCCCATTCATAAAAGAAAACGTGTCCAAGACGCGAGCCGACAATTGTTGCGATTACGACATAAATCAACAATGTGCCAAGCCATTTTTCAGGAGCTCCTTCGTGGCGGAACATTTTAGCCACGAGCCAATAACCGATGGTGAATCCGATTGCGAACATCAGTCCATACCATCTCACTGAGATTGGACCGAGAGAGAAAAGGATCGGATTAGCATTCCAATATATTATGTTTAGCATTGTATTGGGGTTTTAGGCTTTAGGTCTTAGGTCTCTTTGGCAAAGTTTATAATGCCTAATGCCTAAAACCTAACGCCTCAAATTATCTTCTTCGTTTGCCGAGGAGGTCGCGGAGACCATCCATGTCGAAAGTCAGCGTGAAACGCAAGGTCTGGTCAAGGGGAGAACTCTGCGCCGTTGCGAGCATATATGATGCGTCGAGCTGCACCACATTAAGAGAGAACCCGGCTCCGAAAGCGAAATAGCTTCTGCCTCCCTTATTGGCATGTTCGTAATTATATCCTGCACGCACAAAAAATTGTTGGTTGTAGGCGTATTCAGCGCCAAAACTCACTCCAATTTCCTGAAGCTCTTCCTTGAAACCGCCGGGTGCATCCGTGAAACTTTTGAAGATACCCGTGATTGGAGACATTGTCTCCCATTTGTCAAGAGCGTCCTCATATTCCTGTTGCCCTTCAGGAGTCGAAGTGTCATAATCTTTCTGACGAGGTTTGGTCGGAACAAGCAGTTTATTCAGATCGAGTCCGAATGCAAGGGTGTTGTAATCAGCAAGCGGAAACATAAAGTTAGCTCCAAGGCGGAGATTGGTAGGCAGGAATGCATTGGATGCGCCATGATCGTAACTTACCTTCGTACCGATATTGGATATGTCAAAACCCCACGAGAACTGACATTCACTGCGTCCGATCATTGGATAAGTTGTAAAATATCCCGAAAGATCAACAGAGAATGCCGATGCAGCGGTGTTGGATTCTCCGGTCTGGGTGTCATTATATGACAGGTCGGAAAGTATATATCGTAATACCACACCCATTGAGAATTTTTCCGAAAGCTTGCGTGAATATCCGAGATCGATTGCAAACTCATAAGGGTTTATGGTCTGTACGTTCCCTTCGCTTTCATATCCGCTGGTGGTTACCTCTCCGAGAGAAAAATATCGCAGAGAGGCGCTGAAAGCCTGGTTATCACCGCTTCCCGGTTTCCAGTATCCGGCAAGATTGGCAAGAAAGATGTCATTGACAATCTTTCTGAGCCATGGAGTATATGACAGAGACAATCCTCCCGTGGAATAACCGAAAGCGTATTTCGAAGGGTTCCAGAACTGAGAGTTCATATCCGGATCAGTGGCGGCTCCAAGATTACCCAATGAGCTGCCTCTGGCATCAGGTGCAATGGAGAGGGTGGTGACACCGGTGTTCACAGGGTTGAACTCGTTGTCTTTTATGTCATTTTTCGCACTGACAGCTGCGCCTCCAAGAAGTAGCGCTGTCAGAATTGACACTATTTTATATTTCATTTTCATCCTAATTGTTAAACTCGATTTTAACGCTTTTATTGCAATATTGCAAAATTAGCCCATTCCGAATATTTTGTAGAAACGGATCCCTCTGCAGAGCGAACCCTTATGCGGTATAGACCAGGTGAAACTTTGTTCCCTTTTGAATCGCGGCAATCCCAAGTAATGGATGTGAATGCACCGATACGGGTCATTACAGTTTCGCCATTTGTATTGCGGATTTCATACTCCAGCGAGCCGGGATTATCATCGCCTTCGACACATATTTCGATATCATCAACCACAGCTTTAGAAGAGAGAATAAGGGAAAGAGGCGCTTTGCGGGGTTCTTTGACAAATTCAATTTCAGTAGTGACGTTGTTGCCTGCGATGTCTCTTGCAGTCACCGAGTAGGTATGCTTTCCGTCAGCAAGATCATAAATATCCGTATAGCCGGAAAATGTTTTGCCGGAATTGCCATCCTCATTATATGTTTCAGTCATCATAGAGGAAGGTCTGCCATCAAGGGTTACGGCATATGCGGATGGAGAAAGCGGGAGTGATGTTTCATCTGATGCTTCCACAATAACAATCTGACGGTTGTTGTCGTATGTCGCATTTACGACAGGTGCTACGATGTCAATCTGTGTGTTTTCAGATGGAGCACTTGTAATGGATATGGTTGCAGCGCCCGATCCTCCGAGCCATCTTGACTTGTCGAATACGCCGGCGTGGAGTTTCAGATTTTGATCCGTAAAGGCAGCGGTCTCTTTGGGGATAACCATAGAAACGGAGAACTTACCGGATTCAACGTCCGCTTCCGCGGCTGTGATCAGGTTGGTGTCGTATGTAACATCAAGGGTATAATATACAGTTGTCGTTTCTCCGTTTGTCGTCACTTTTACCGGAGTTGTGCCCGTGTGGGTAACGTAGTCTTTTGATCTTAGCGTTATTGCAGGCTCCATAAGTTTAAACACAACCTTGCCGTTGAATGAATTGTCGGGATTGCCATTCTTGTCCGTAATGGAACCGTCTATTATGATCTTTTCACCTGGCGAAGCGGAAAAGTCTGACATCTTGACCATTCTCAGTGGTGACGGTATTTTCAAAGCAGGGTCTCCGGCAAGGACAAATGTAAGAGAGTTTGCGGAAGATGCGTTTGATTTGGCTTTTGCATATACCTCTCCTATTGTAGGAGAGACATCGGTATTTGCCGGCTTTAGCCATCCGTCAAGTATTCTCTTGCCAAGATCATAATTTTGGTTTGACCATGCCGTGCGTGTGCTGACAATAGCTCCTGCCATCCCTCTTTCGGAATCGAGCACAATAGTTTCTCCAAGACCGCGGGCACGGATGTCGGGCAGAGAAAAGTCACATCCGCCCATATACATGAACCCGAGATGACTGTTTTTGAGACTGACAGCTTCGGAAGTGGTGAAAAAGTTCTTGTCTTGTCCCAGCATAGCGCGACCTCCATGTCCAAACCAGACAGAGAATATTTTCCCGTTTTCAAGTGTTTGGGAAAACATGCGCTGAGCGTCTTTATTCCCGTAAGCATCCACAGCTATTGTTGTATGCGCCATGCCGCTAATTCCAGTGTAATTACGTATAAGGTTTCCGTAATCTTCAGCCTGCTTGTCGTGAGTGTGATTGTCGTGTAAACCGCCTACTGTCAGAGTTTCGTTTACCCGCCAAGCCTGGGTGTCGTCTGAAAGATACTCCTCTATCTTGCGGATGGCGCGTTCGCATTCATTGTCTGTTTCGCATGACAGCAATCCAACACCAACATTCATTACATTTGTGTATAATCTCTCTTCGTCAATTTCATCTATTATGATTCCATAGAAGTCATATCCCGGACTTGCCGCGCGTCCGGGAGTTACGGTTGCTTGTTGTAGACCGATAATACGATCAAATTTTGTTTCTCCCTCTATTTCGCGTCGAAGGTTTCTGTCGCTTGGTCCTAAAAGAAGAATGTTCTTGAGTCTGCTTCCTTTTGAATCATATAGCATTCTTGCAATGGCGCGGTATGCCATAGGATCCGGTATACCTGACGAGAATTCATTATAGATCTCTTCAGGAGTGGCAACTGCCACCTTGATGTTTTCGTAATCGCGGTGTAGACCGGCGATACGTTCGGCAAAAGAACGGAAGCGCGGCACCGTGATTATAAGCAGCTCGGCACCTTCTTCCTTCAATGCATGCAGATTTATATTCTCTACTTTTTCCCAACCTTTGATTTCAAGCTGTTTTACATTGGGATCATATATGATTGCTGATGTGCTTGGGGAAGACGCCGTGAATCCGGTAATCATGGGATTACTTTCATTGCGTTTGCCGCGTTTGATGGCTCCTGGGTCAGTGACATCAAGGAACCGAAGTCCGCTGCCGAGCTGACAACTGTAGCTCTGGTTAGCTGTTAATGAGAATGAGTATTGTTCTGCCGCCTTCCCCTTTAGATCTGATTCATCTGGAAGTTTTTTCTGATAGGAGAGAAGCCAGTAATCAAGATTCAGGAAGTCAGGATCACTTCCTGTGGCTGTAATGCTCAGGGTCATATTGTCTGACTCCTGGAGGTTGTAGGTGAGAGGTAATGTTAAAGGACAGTTATAGAATACATCGTTGTTGCCTTTTGCCCTGTTTATCGAAACGGGTTGGTCGGCATTGCTGATTTCTATGTTGCCCGATACAGATGAGCCCGGGGATGTGTAGAGTCTGCACATAAGTCTGCCAGTACCTGTTACGAGCCAAGGTGATGGAACTGTCCAGCTTAGGGTGGATTTCCCGTCAAGGAAACTCTCTCCCCAGAAAAGCTGTCCGGTGCCTGTTGAGTTTTGTTCCAGATCGGCTTCATGATATATATATCCCCAGCCGCTGTTCAGTAGGGAACCATTCCCGTCATACTGAGATTCGGCTGCAAGCAGAGGCGTGTCTATGTCTGACAGAAAATAATAGGCGGTATTGGAATATAGGTTAGGTGTGCCCCGTTTGAAAAGAGGTGCACTTTTTGCTTCAAATTGTATGTCTTCAACTCCTTTGCCGTAGAAATACAGAGATTCGTTTTCATGGATCACGGCAATCTTATCTATGTCGTCAGTGTAGGGTATCCCTTCCTTGGCAGATGTGAAATTCACGGAAAGAAGTCCGCCACCCTTTCCGTAAACACCAACTTCAGCCGGGTTTTCAAATCCCATTTCGCGAAGCGTTGAATATGGTATCTGGTACAGGCCTGTAGATTCTATCTCAACTTTTATCCATTTCCCCGTTGCGAGTTTTGACTCATTCCGGAATGTATATTCCCCCTTTGCCGTTAAAGAGGTCAGCATTCCGAGGCATAAAAGTGATAATGCAATTATTCGCTTTGTTTTCATTTGATTCTGATTTCAAGTAGTTTGTCGGAGTCAATTTCAGCATGGAGATTTTGCCCCGGTTCGAGTCTTATTCCGGTTTCATCTCCTGTGAGAAGTATGACATCTCCCATCTTGAGTATGTTGTTTTCACTTACAAGTGAAATTATTTTGTCAACGTCTGATTTAAATCCGGCGCGAGATATTTCGCGTGTACAATCTCCGATATGGAAGAATATTCTCTTTGCCGCGTCTATGTTTTCTATAGGTCTGAAATCACCGAGCATGCAGCAGCGGTCGAATGATATTGCCTTGTCCCATGGCAATCCTTTTGCCCGCAGTTCAGAAAGTATATTTTCAGCTCTTACAGTAGCTGCAAGAGTTACTTGCGCATAATATCTGTGGGCGAATTTTGGCGCGATGGATTTTCCGAGTCTGTCGATTCTTATCGCCAAAGAGGGATATAATCGGAACTCGGTGTCAAAATCAGGAACAAAAAATGGATTGTCAGAACGAATCACAGTCGAATCCTGCAGCATATGCCAGTTGATTTCTTGTTCAGGAACGTCACTGTATCTTCCGATAATATTGAATATCTTCATTTCTAACGATGTGCAGAGGTCAATTTCTTGAATGTCTTTCTTCAAGACGATTGAATATAAGTGCGAGGTGAGCGTATATCGATGTGTTTGCCATCACTACTCCTTCAGCGACCTTGACCCTGTAAGGAGAGAAATTCCAGATTGCTTTGATACCGGCACCTATCGCTATGTCGGCACACTCTTGCGCCGATTGCGCTGGCACTGTCAGAATGCCGATTGAAGCCGGATTTTCTTCCATCACCTCATAAATTTTGTCGATATGATATATTGGCACACCAAGGTCCGTGCGTGAGATAATTTCCGGATTTACATCAAAACCAGCCACAATCTCAAGACCATAATTCGAGAGTCCCGAGTCACGGATCAGTGCTTTCCCAAGACTTCCGGTGCCGATTACGTATGCCTTGTGGGAGCGAGTGAAGCCAAGAAAGTCAGACAATGCTTCCACAAGGGCATTGACTTCATATCCGATTCTTGTTTTGCCATTTATATTGAGGAAAGACAAATCTTTAGCAATCTGGGAGGCATCGATGCTCAATGCGCGTGAAATCTGGGTAGAACTCACATTCTCAACGCCATTGGCTTTAAGAATCTCCACATATGCAAGATACCACGGAAGCCTTCTAAGTGTAGGTTCCGGCAATATAAGATTGTTATCTTCGTTCATAATCATAATTTTAAACAGCATCATTACTGTGCAGTCACAGCGAGCTTTTTGGTTTGAGAACTATACATTCCATCTGGAGTCTCAACCGTTGCGCGATAGAGATATATGCCTCTTGCCACGCGTCGTCCTGCTTCGTCTTTAAGATCCCATCGTGTCTGTATGCCGCCTTGCATATCACTGAGTATCGAATCGTCGGAACTCCATACCCTTCTACCTGATAATTCAAAGACTTCCAGGCGGCATTTCATCTTTGTGTTGGGCTGATCCACAGCCACAGAGAAGACCACGCTTGTAGAGGCGGGGTTCACGTCGGTGGCAAGGTTGCGGATCACCGGATCCTTGATGGCACCGACACTGAATGTCAAAGATTTTGATGACGCATTGTTTGCATTGTCGTATACGGTAAGTTTTATTGTATGTTCACCAGATACGAGATCGGTGACTGGATATGCGATATATCCTCCGAGAGGATTCTCCGGATCCGGAGTATAATACATATAGACGTCATCGAAGATTTTGTCTCCGTCGAGAGTAATCGACATCTTATGGCCGATACCCGCTTCGGAAACATTGATACCCGACTCGTCGGTGAATGAAGCATGAACCACAGGATTGGCATTGACCATCATCCCTTCCGTGAAATCCGGATAGTTAAGATACATTGTCTTTATTTCCGGACCTTTCGTGTCGGGTGTTTCCACTTCTTCATAACCATAGACATATAAAGATTCGGTAGAACCTTGTGCCTCTTTACCTTCATCGCTCCATGCGTAGCCGCATATGCGGGCAGGGCTGTAATTGCCTTCAATTTCTGCCGGCATAAGGAGCGTTGCCTCCCATTGTCCGTTTGCAACTTTTGCAGATACTGAGGCAAGCTTGGTCTGACGGTCATTATACGTCTGAACGGCTCCATCTTTACCATTGCCTAACGTTACCACTGCTTTCTCTGCGTCATAAAGATCAATCATTACGGTGCCGTTGAAATCTCCAATAGTAGCACCATCAGGAGTGGCGACATACCCCTTGAGTCTTACTTTTGAGAGGGCCTTGAGTTCGGGTGTTTCGAGAGAGGTTGTGATGTTGACATCGTTTATGCTTTCTACCACTACCAGTCTCGATGGTTTTGGAATGCGCAGTGCCGGATCTGATATAAGGCAATAACGCAGTTTGTTGTCGTCGATATATGAATTCTTTGCTTTTACAAAAACATCCCCGACACGGAAAACTTCGTTGTCAGGATCAGATGTAAGCATCCAGTCTGCCATATAATTGCTGAGAGTGCCGTTTTGCGACATATATACAGTTCGACTTGGACATATTGCTCCTATGAATCCTGCTGTTGGATTTAGAACGAGTTTTTCCGCTCCACTTATATTATCTGCGTCCCATGTGCCAAAAGAGCAGGTGGCTCCATAATAGAACGTGAAATTTGGATTTGTGAAGGAAAGTATGTCGTTCCACGTGAGAAGTTTCTCATGCGTCCATGAAGTTGGCGAAGCGTGTCCGATATAATTTGTATATATCACGCCCTCGTTGAAGAGTCTCATCATGCGTTCCTTTGCGGCGGGGTAGGTCATTCCAACACTTGAAGATACAAGCGGGTATGCATCAAGATAGACTTTCTCATACTGATAATGGGGCGCGTTGGCGGATAATCTTTTGTAGACATCTTCGGTCTGTGTGAGATGCAATGCATTGTCTTGGTCATCAGCTATAAGCATCACTCTGTTGCGCCACGCTCCATATGTCGGATTCTTTATGTATTTCTCAAGTTTTGCCGCCATATCTTCCGCTTCCTTGACGCTCGTTACCGGTAGACGTCCGATTGCAACCTGCATCTGCGCGCTTCTCATATTGAAATTATCTTCATCGGTATCGTCAAGCATTCCGATAATATCGTCAGTGGAGAATGCAGAAGATTCCGAAATGCCTGTAGGCGATTGCCACAAAGGTAAAGGACGGTAACCGGCGCCTCGGATTCCTGTCGATACCATCTTTGTGTCATATGATCCGCGTCCTAAAAGAAGACAATAGCGGATGCGGCGTTCGCCACCGCGGTCATGCCACATTTTTAACATCTTGCGGAATGCACCGACATCTGGATGTCCGCCTGAAAATTCATTATAGATGGATTCGGGAGTCAGAACCAATACGTTGAAACCATCGGTTTCCTCATGCAGCTTCGCGATGCGGTTGGCTGCTGAGGCATATTCTGCATATGCCACAATCACCATATCGGGTGTTGGCATGGAATGAATGTCTTGATTCTTAACGATGACGCTCCGTGTGATTGCGCGGCTGATGGCTGCCGGGTTGAAAGCAACATATTCATGATATCCGGATTGCGGAGTGAAATATGCGTTGCTCCCTTCAAGAGAGAAATCAACTTCCATAGCCTTGCATGGGTCTGTTACATCCCAGATTCGAGTCTCAGTCGTGCATCCGCTGATCTCCACTGTCTCTCCGTTGAAAGTATCATAAAAATGCAATTCACCGGAAGACAGGTTGAGGTTGCGGTTATAAAACACTTCTATATGGTCAAGGCGAGCGGTGAAAAGTGCTCCTGAATATGAATAATCTATCAATAACGACAGATTTTCGGAATCAATGTTAAAAGATTTGGTTGTGGATGTTGTTTTTATGAATTCACTGTCGTTGCACCCATCTATCCTGTCGGAAGATGTTGAAGGCAGACGTGTGCCGTTTGCGGTGATTATCAAAGAAGATGATCCGTTGGTTGTCTTGGCTCCAAAGGTAACTCTTGCCGTCACTTCATCTGATGACATTCCCGGAAGAGAAAAATTGAATTTCTGTGATTTATTGGTGCGGAAGTCTTCGCCGAGGAGCATTCTTCCCTCTTGCGAAGGAGCCTGAATATCGCGTTCATATGCCTGTCGGGCAGTGAACGATGTGTTCACGTGAGTCCCTTTTATAGGAGATGCCGGTGCTTTTGAAGTTTCCGGTTTCTCTATCTCCCGGTCAGATACAAAATAAAGACTTTCTCCACAATAAGGATTCAAGACGTGACTGTATAGACCATTGGATGTCGGTGTCCATGTCATGTTGTCAACTCCAAAGAAAACGATACCTTTGGGAGTGCGTATGCTGGGAAGCAGAGGAAGATCATCCGGCATATCGGCTGAGAGTGCTTCCCGCACCATTCTGCCTCCCGTGCCGTAAACGTTTACTTTATCTGCGTTTGAGAACCCCATAGCCTTGAGGTCGGCGTTGGAGATAAGTTGCATGCCTGTCGCATTGACCTTGATTTTTACCCAACGTCCTTGCGAAAGCACGGAATTTTGCGCATAGTGCTCAGTGTTAAGAGTATAACCTTGGGTAAAACTTAGTGCAATTGCCATAATTGTGATTATGGCACGTGATATTCTAATATGTTTATAAAGCCGTTTCAAAATGTCAATATTTATTCTTTTAAAAAACGGCTTTCAAGGTGTATTATTGCCCTGTGTTTTCGAATTCTTCGCGCGTACCGTTATAGGCGTTTAGATCAACGTCACCCTTGATTCCATTCACTTTCCCGTGATGGTCGTATTGCCAGTATGTCCAGTCGGCATCTATAGGATGTTCAGAGAATGAGCATATCCATAAAGGATATCCAGGAAATGATTCCATCAGGAATTCCTCATATCCGGTTTTGTTTGTGTAGAACGTGACACGATACCCTTTCAAATACAGGTATTCCGCCATTGCCGTGAGTCTTTCCGTAATAAGTTCTTTGTCGATTCCTTCGGGATTGCCTTGCTGCTCCACGTCTACCGCAAGACCAAGGTCGAGCTTACGATTGCCTACTGCTTTGAGAAAATTGATTGCCTGATCCACGCCGTCTTTGTCGAAACGGAAAAAATGATAAGCTCCGGTTTTTATCCCTGCCTTCCTGGCTTTGGTATAGTTTGTCTGAAAGTTTTTATCTCTGAAGTCGGAACCTTCCGAAGCTTTGATAAATACAAATTCATAACCGTCGGCACGCACCTTGCTGAAATCGATATTACCGTTGTGTGATGACACATCAATGCCACGCACTGGATAACGCTCCGGGTCGACATAAGGTGGTGTCGTGAGATACTGTTCCCATACCCATATGCAAGAAAAAGCCAGGATCACCACAAGCACAAGAAAGCCGATGGCGGTCCAGATATCTTTCTTTGGAGGGATGCGTATCTTCATTTATGCTGTGATTTTACGTTGACCGGGATATGCCAGATACTGATTGAATATTACTCCAAAAATTATAAGCGATAATCCGATGTATGAGGAGGAGAGTATCTTTTCACCTACAATAATTGAAATGAAGAAAAGCGAGAGGAAGGGAGCGATATAACACATCTGGTTCACAGTGGCTACATTCGAGGCATTTTTTAGTGCGATACTGAAGAAAAGGAAGGGTATGCCCATTTCGAATGCGCCTACATAGACGCTTGCCAATGCTCCTTCAGCAGATGCGAAAGAGGCAGGAACCCAGGCAAGTCCGATCAATAGGTAAAGAGAGCCGAAAAGGAATGAGCCAAAGAGCTTTACGCATTCGTCAAGATCACCTTTGAGATGTTCATTCGCTATCCAGTAAACAGCCCAGAGCACCGCGCTCGTGAAAGCAAGAAGAAGTCCGAAGATGGAAAGTTCCCCTTCGATGGCTTCTCCACCAAGTGATATTACCGCAACGCCGGCAAATGACAGAGCCATGCCGATATACAGACGCGGACGGACTGGTTTATGCATCACCAGTGCTAACAAAATAACCAGGAAAATAGGCCAGCAATAGTTTATCGGTTGTGCCACCTGTGCCGGGAGTTGTTCATAAGCCGAGAAGAGGATCAGATAATAGAGAGTCGGACTGAAAAGTCCGAGTAGAGCCAATGCTCCCCAATCCCGATACTTCATGGTGGTAAACTGGCTCCATTTCTTCTGCAGGGTGATGGCAATAGCGAAGATGACTGTGGCGGTGAGAGCCGCCACAGTCAGCATTTCGTAATGCGAATAATATGTAAGTGCGGTTTTGAATGCCGCAGCTACAGTTGACCAACTCAACACGGCAGCCGAGGCAGCAAGTATCGCCTTCTGATTTTTGGTCATGGCATAGTTATCTCATTGCTTCTACTTCTTCCGTGGTAAGCGGAATCTTTTTGCCGAGGCGACGTGCTCCATCTGCGGTAATGAGGTAATCCTCTTCATTGCGAATTCCTCCGAAGTCGCGCCATTTCTGAAGTTCTGCGTAATTGATGAAGTCGTCAAATCTCTTTTCTGCACCCCAGTAATCGATGAGTTCCGGTATGAAATATACCCCCGGTTCTATCGTAAGCACGAAACCTTCTTCGAGAGGGCGCGCCAGACGTAATGACTTGCGTCCGAACTGTGCGCTTTTCGGTTTACCCCCGTATCCTACCCATACTTCGCCAAGATTTTCCATATCATGGACATCCAGTCCCATCATGTGTCCGAGTCCGCAAGGGAAGAACATTGCATGAGCTCCGGCTTTCACCGCCTCTTTAGGATCACCTTTCATGATTCCGAGTCCTCGCAATCCATCGCATATAACTTCTGCCGCGTGTTCATAAACTTCAACAAACGGTTTGCCGGGACGCAGGTCGCTCACGGCGGCAAGGTGGGAAGCCACCTGAATGTCATAGATGAGTTTCTGACGTTCGGTGAATTTCCTGCCCGCGCAGATGGTGGAAGACATATCTCCGGCATATCCTTCGGCAGTCTCTGCTCCGGCATCAACAAGGAGCATATCGTCTTGTTTGATTATATTGCCGTGATAGTGGTTATGAAGTGTTTCGCCATGCACTGTAGCTATTGTGGGGAACGACAGCGAGCATCCGTTGGCTTGAGCAACCGCCTCAAGAGCCGCGGAAACTTCGTATTCACGCATGCCGACGCGCACGGCACGGGTAGCTTCTATGTGCATGTCGGCAGTCACCCGGCATGCCTTTTCGATTTCCTCGATCTCTTCCGGCTGTTTGTGGTTGCGGAGATCAACCACTGCCTTTATAAGCTCTATGGATGGTTTGTCAGTTCCGGGCATGATGCCAAGAAGTTCAAACAGCCGCAGGCGATGGGTGTCGCGATAGGGTGGCAGATAATGTATGGTCTGCCCGGAGGCTTTTGCTTTGTCGAGATACGGCTTGAGATCTGCTGAAGGGCGAGTATCGGAAACTCCGGCAAGTGCTGCTTTCTCGTGTATTGTCGGTTGGTTGCCCATCCATACGATATGATCGATGGTGAGCTCATCGCCGAAGATTATCTCACGGTCGTTGTCAATGTCTATTATGGCATTGAGTCCGGCATAGGGCTGACCGAAGAAATATAAAAAAGTTGAATCCTGGCGGAACGGATACGTGTTGTCTTCATAATTCACACCACACTCATCGTTGCCGAAAAGAAGAATGAGTCCTGATCCGACAGCATTGCGGAGCTTCTCCCTCCGCTTCACGTAAATTTCCTTCTCAAACATATGTAGTTATTTTTACAGCTTCTTATGTAAAACAAAAAAGAAACCGAGTATGATGCCTTTATTCAGCAACAGCCGGTTTCTTTCATTGTTGGAGCGGTAGGCGAGGCTCGAACTCGTGACCCTCAGCTTGGGAAGCTGATGCTCTACCAACTGAGCTACTACCGCAGGATGTGGATGATCAACGGCGAATGCCGTGTTATCGTTGTGCAAAATTACGTAAAATAGTTTTTTTATCCAAAAACTTTGTGTTAAAAAATCAGGAAATGCATTTGGCGGCTTCCAGCTGGAGAGCGTGGGCGAGATCTTCCACAGATTCTCCGCCAAGAATGGCTGGAGCCACAAGCATCACCTCTTCCGCGATGTTGCCGTCGTCCGACTTGGCGTATTGCAGAAGTTCCGTATCGGTGCTCCAGCAAAGTATGAAGTTGTAGATTATCGACAACATGAGCAAATACCTCACGAGAGCGAAGAATGAGCCTGCTATGCTATCGAGCACACCGCTGTCAAGTCTCCGGAACAGAAGCCGGAGGAATCCTGTGCAGAAGCTGAATATCTCGTAAGCAAAAATATAGATTATTCCCCGAGATAAGATTCCGTATACATAATTACACTCAGCTCTTGTCCCGATTGAGGGAAGCAACTGTCTGATTCCTTCTTCAACCGGTTCGCAGAATATTCTGGCACACACCACGCCGAAACAGAATCCGATGAGCTCTGGAACCTGCCTGAAAAAGCCTTTTCGGTAACCTTTCACAATTCCGAGTGTGGCTACCAGTAGCGCGATGAGATGATAGATCATTATCGGAGTTTAGCAGCTTTTGAGCAATGCCACAGCATAAGCGGAGATACCTTCTTCGCGTCCGGTGAAGCCAAGTTTTTCGGTTGTGGTGGCTTTTACAGACACATCTGTGATAGGACATTCAAGTATGCCGGCGAGGGTTTCACGCATTTTCTCAATATGCGGATTGATCTTGGGTCGCTCCGCGCAGATGGTTATGTCAACATTCCCGATTGTGTAATTCCGTTCACGCATCATGCGGCATACTTCTGCGAGCAGCTTCTTGCTGTCGGCTCCTTTATATTTTGGATCCGTATCCGGAAAATGATAGCCAATGTCGCGGAGAGCCAGCGCTCCGAGTATGGCATCGCAGAGAGCGTGGATTGCCACGTCGGCGTCGCTATGACCGAGCAACCCGAGCGAATGCTCGAGTTGCACGCCACATAGCCAGAGTTCTCTGCCTTCTACAAGGCGGTGAACATCGTATCCTTGTCCTATTCTCATCCTTTGACTATGGCATCGGTGTCTTCAGCAATCATCATCTCTTCATCTGTGGGGATAACGACTACATGAACCTTTGAATCCTTGCCGGAGATTTCAATCTCTTCGCCGCGAACCTTGTTTGCTTCTGCATTGAACGTAACGCCCATGTATTCAAGCTTCTTGCAGATTTCTTCGCGGGTGCCAATCTGGTTTTCTCCAACACCGCCGGTGAAGACAATGATGTCAACGCCGCCAAGCACAGCCGTGTATGCGCCGATATACTTGAGAATACGGTATTCATACATATCCATTGCGAGTTTGGCGCGTCCGTTGCCTTCCGCTATGCCTGCCTCTATGTCACGCATGTCATTGGATATTCCCGAAACGCCGAGAACACCGCTCTCTTTGTTGATTATCTTCTGGAGTCCCTCGGCATCAACACCGCGGCTCTGCATGAGGTATACAAGTGCGCCCGGATCGATGTCGCCGACACGTGTTCCCATCATCAGACCCTCTGTGGGAGTGAGCCCCATGGATGTGTCAACGCTCTTTCCGTCAGCAATAGCCGTAATGCTGGCGCCGTTGCCGATATGGCATGTTATGATGCGTTGCTTCTCATATGGGAGACCTAAAAATTCACATGCGCGACGCGACACGTAGCGATGACTTGTGCCATGGAAACCATAGCGACGGATGCCGTATTTCTCATAATCCTCATAGGGCAGGGCATACATGTATGCTTTAGCGGGCATCGTCTGATGGAAAGCCGTGTCGAACACTGCAACCTGAGGCGTTTCGGGCATCAGCTCTGTCACCGCTTCGATACCGGTTACGTTGGCGGGATTATGCAAGGGCGCCACAGGGTAACATTCTTTTACTTTTTCGATAACTTCCGGAGTGATGAGCACGGATTTGTTGAAATATTCCATTCCATGCACCACGCGGTGTCCAACAGCACCGATTTCGTCGAAGCTCTTTATCACGCCCTTCTCAGGATCGGTGAGAACTTTCATCACCTGTTTGATCGCCTCCTTGTGGTCGGGCATCTCAACGGTTAGGGTCTCTTTTGAGCCGTCGGAAAGCTTGAATTTAAGGAAAGAATCGGGCAAACCGATTTTTTCTACGCCACCTTCGGCAAGCACAGCTTTGTTTTCGCTGTCAATAAGTTTATATTTAACACTGCTGCTGCCGCAGTTCAATACCAATATCTTCATATCTTAAAGTCCTTTGTCGCCGATGGCTTGGTTACAAGTAACAATTATAGTGTTTACAATATCGTCTACAGTTGCACCGCGTGAGAGATCGTTGACCGGAGCTGCAAGACCCTGGAGGATAGGACCGACCGCACCTGCACCTGCAAGACGCTGAACGAGTTTATATGCAATATTGCCGACTTCAAGCGATGGGAACACGAGAGTATTGGCGTGGCCGGCAACGGGGCTGCCTGGTGCTTTCATGCTGCCGATCGCAGGCACGATGCTTGCATCGCTCTGAAGTTCTCCGTCTATCTTTAATTCGGGATCCATCTTTTTCGCAAGTTCTGTTGCTTCAATCACCTTGTCAACCCGCTCATGGCTTGCACTTCCCTTTGTGGAGAAACTGCACATTGCCACAACCGGATCAAGTCCTGCGATATATTTTGTTGTTTTTGCTGTTGCGATTGCGATCTCTGCAAGTTCCTTGGCAGTAGGATCCGGCACAACGGCACAATCTGCAAACACGAGCATATGGTCTTCTCCATAAGGCACGTTCTCCGGGAGAAGCATGATGAATGCACCGCTCACAACCGAGATTCCCGGTTTTGTCTTCAATACCTGGAAAGCAGCGCGGAGCACGTGTGATGTCGGACTTAAAGCTCCTGCCACCATTGCATCCGCATCCCCTCTTTTGATCATGAGGCAACCAAGATAAAGGTGGTTGCGAACCACGTTGCGAGCTTCATCGATTGTCATTCCCTTGCTTTTGCGAAGCTGTGCGAAAAGCTCTGCATAAGGTTCGGTTACTTCAACATCGTCAGCGTCGACGAATGTGGCGTTTTCAATATGGGGTAGTCCAAGCTCAAAAGCTTTGGCAAGAATCTCGTCGCGTTTCCCAATCAGGATTACGTCGGCGATTCCCTGGGCGATTACTCTCTCTGCAGCCTGAAGTGTGCGGGGCTCAAGAGATTCGGGAAGCACAAGGCGCTGACGGTTTTCCTGCGCCTTCTTTGTAAGCCTTTCGAATAATGTCATGATATATTGATTTATTTAAGTTTTGCAAGCTTCAACTTAAAGTTTAAGAGTTTAGAAGTTTAAATGTTTATCTGATGAAAATAGGGGCGTTGTTTTTATTTACTTCGGCTCAGACAAATAAACTTATAAACTGCGTCTTGCGCGATTAAACTTATAAACTTCAACTTTTCGCTTGCGAAAGTTGAATTGATTTAAAAACTACCCCAAAGTTACAAAGATTTTGGCAAAGGAGGAGGAATAACAGGATATTTTTTGAGATAATTTTAGTAACTTTACGCCCGAAATGAGCCACGCGGAGGTTATGCACTGTGCGCGGCACACCTTTTGTATTGTAACAATGCGTATTGTAAAACGTCTATATCTTTTTATATTAAAGAGTTTTCTGCCTCTGTTCGCAATGACTTTCTTCATTGTGCTCTTTATTGTGCTCATGCAGTTTCTCTGGAAATATATCGACGACCTGGTTGGCAAAGGTCTCTCTTTTTCTGTGCTTGGCGAATTATTCTTTTACGCTGCTGTCACTCTGGTGCCAATGGCGTTGCCTCTTGCCATTCTTCTTGCGAGCCTGATGACTTTCGGCAATCTTGGAGAACGTTCCGAACTTACAGCAATCAAAGCTTCCGGCATATCCTTGCTTCACGTAATGAAGCCCCTTATAATACTCGTGATGGCAATTGCCGTGGGAGCTTTTTTCTTCCAGAACGACATCCTTCCTAAGGCACAGGTTAAAATGTGGACGCTTCTATTCTCTATGAAACAGAAAAGCCCGGAAGTGGAGATTCCCGAGGGTTCGTTCTACGACCAGATCCCCGGTTATAACCTCTATGTAAAGAGCAAGAACCGTGAGACGGGCGTGCTGTATGACGCTATGATTTACGATATTAGCAGAGGAGGCGATAACTCCACCATTCTGCTTGCCGATTCAGCTCGCCTTGCGTTCACTAAAGACAGTAAGTATCTTTATTTGCATCTTTTCACTGGTGAGCAGTTTGAGAACCTGCGCGAACAGAGATCTCTCGACCGAAACGTTCCCTTCCGCAGGGAGTCGTTTGTCGACAAGGAGGTACTGATACCTTTCGATGCCAACTTCAATCGCCTTGACGAAGGGGGAATGCGTAAACAATATGTAGGAAAAAACATGGAAGAGCTGCGTCAGACTATAGATTCAATATCCGTTCGGGTTGATTCAATAGGTGCAGGATATGCTAGCGATCTCAAACGGACATCATTCTCGGGCGTGATGCGTTCCAATTATTTCTCTGACATGGAGTCGGCAGATTCCATTGCAGCTGCAAAGGCGTTAGATCCGGTAAAACCGATGCAGCTCGATTCACTTCTTGCGGCTCTGTCTCCTGCGCAGAAAGGTGATCTTTATAAACAGGCACGACAACTTACGAGTAATCGGGCAGCGGAACTTGAGTTCCGGGCTTTGACAATGTCTGATGAGAAGCGTTCCATTCGCCGTCATGAGATAGAGCTTATAAAGAAGTTTACGCTATCCGTGGCATGTATCATTTTCTTCTTTATCGGCGCTCCTTTAGGTGCTATCATCCGTAAGGGGGGGCTCGGGACGCCACTTGTGATTTCAGTCTTGCTCTTCCTTTTTTATTATATCATTGACAATACGGGATACAAGATGGCACGCGACGGACGTATTGAAGTCTGGGTAGGAATGTGGCTCTCCACCTCAGTATTGTTGCCTCTGGGTATCTTTGTGACATACAAGGCGATGAACGATTCGTCAGTGTTCAACAAAGACCTTTACATCAGTCTTATCAGCCGTTGGCTTGGACTGAGAGAGAAACGGCATGTCCCCATGAAGGAGGTGATCATAAATGAAGTTTCCAAACGTAGGGAGGAATCTATGCTTGTAAGACTCTATGGAGAGGCGAGGATATGGTTGCGTCGCAATGGCGGCATGATGTCATATTTCGAATACTGGAAGCGTGGATACGCATTGAAAGATATAGAAAGAATCGGGGCACTTGTGGATGAAACGGTAAACTATCTCCATGACTCGCGAGACCTGAAAGTAAATTCCAAGCTCGAACAATTCCCGGTTATCAAGCCTCTATGGATTTATCATCCTACTTCACGTCGTTGGTTGCGCCTCACTCTGGAAATTCTCTTCCCTGTTGGAGGATTGATCTATCTCTTGAGCATTCCATATTGCAAAAGACTCGTAAAAGAGTTTGAAGCAGTAGAAAAAACGGCACTTGAAGAAATTCGTATAGTTAATAAATGTTAAAATATATTATGTTCAAAACTATTTTTCCCTTTCTTATGTTTTAAATAATGAAAAGAAAGAAGATAGATTTTTGTTCATTAAGTTTAAGTTCTAACAGGCATGCCTGTTAAAGAAAACGGTCACTCGCGAGAGCGGCCGTTTTTTTGATGTGTCGGCAATTGTGGGCAATCTCTCGAATTTTTTGTAATTTTGCAGTATGAGAACAGAAAAAGAACTTGAAGGGGTGAGCCTGCTGGGAAACCAGGGGGTGAAGTATCCTACTGATTATGATCCGTCTCTGTTGGAGACGTTTGAGAATAAGCATCCGGAAAATGAATATGTAGTGACTTTTGATTGTCCGGAATTCACTACTCTTTGTCCTAAAACGGGGCAGCCAGACTTCGGACATATCTATATCACATATATTCCTCGAGAACGGATGGTTGAAAGTAAGAGCCTTAAGCTTTATCTATTCAGTTTCCGTAACCATGGAGATTTTCATGAGGATTGTGTGAATATTATAATGAAGGATCTTGCGGCACTGATGGACCCGAAATATATTGAGGTCCGCGGGGTATTCATGCCTCGTGGTGGCATTTCCATCTATCCCTTTGCCAACATGGGGGATGCTGATCATCAGGATCTTGTGCACTCCCGCAAGGTCGAGGCATTGGGGTTTAGGAATTAGGAATTAGGAGTTAGGAATTGGGAATTAGGAATTAATAGTATCGAATTCTAAAACCTAAAGCCTAAAGCCTAAAGTCTCATTAAACATTACACATTACACATTAATAAAAGGGTGAAAGATTCTATTATAGTATTATCAGGGGGGATGGATTCGGTCACGCTACTTCACGACATGAAGGAGCGCATTGCGCTTGCGGTAACATTCGACTATGGTTCGAATCATAATGCACGCGAAATAGAGTGTGCGCGCTGGCAATGCAATCTTTTGGGTGTGGAGCACCTGGTGATTCCATTGAAATTTATGGGTGAGTATTTCGAAAGCTCTCTTCTTTCAGGGGCTGATGCGATTCCCGAAGGTCATTATGCCGATGAGAATATGAAATCGACGGTTGTGCCTTTCCGTAACGGCATCATGCTTTCGGTTGCATGTGGTCTTGCTGAATCAAGAGGATTGAAGCATGTGATGATTGCAAATCATGGCGGCGACCATGCGATATATCCTGATTGCCGAGAAGGGTTTGTTAAGGCTATGTCAGAGGCAATGAAAGAGGGCACATATGATGGAGTCTCCATCATTGCGCCCTATACTAACATTACCAAGGGTGAAATTGCCGTTATAGGCAAGAATCTTGGCGTGGATTACGACCACACTTATTCCTGTTATAAAGGAGGCGAGAAGCCTTGCGGCAAATGTGGCACATGCGTTGAACGTGCAGAGGCTTTGGCTTACGCCTACGGTATATCCAAATAGCGGTGAAGCTGCACCGACAGGGTCCATTTCGGATCTGCAAGGATGCGGCGAACCGTGCTCAGCCGGTTTTGGCGGAACTGCTCTTCATCCGGCACATAGCAAGGCTGAAGATACATTATAGTATCTTCACCTCGGCAGGGAAGGTCGAAATAGGGATCGAGATCCTGACCTATGTCTACTACTTTGATTTCATTGGCATGTTTTACCTTTACCGGGGCGTCTCCCGCACCTTCAAAGCCGGATTTGGGACTTACAGTGACCCAGTCTATACCTTCAGGCACATGGAACGTCCCATTGGTCTCGATGGCTATCTTCTTCCCCGTGGCGCGTTTAAGAAGATGAATGAAATCTTCGTCTATCCACATTGCGGGTTCTCCTCCGGTCAGTACCACCCAGTCGGCAGAATAAAGATTGATGGCGCGAATTATCGCGTCATCATCCATATATATGCCCTCGTCATGGGCTGTGTCGCAAAAAGAGCAGTTAAGATTGCATCCTGAAAAACGGACGAACACTGAAGGATAACCCTCATGATGTCCTTCTCCCTGGAGGGAATAGAATATCTCGTTAATCTTCCTCATATGCAGCCATATTCCCTTCGCTTTCCTGCACCTCGCAACGATAGCATGAAGGAATAGTGTCAACCACCCAGCGAGCAATATTCTCCGCAGTAGGATTAAATGGGAGAACATCATTGATCACCTGGTGATCGAGCATGTTCATTATCTTGTTTTTTATCAGAGTAAAATCTGCCACCATGCCGTCAGCGTTAAGCTCACGCGCACGGCATTCCACAATGATTATCCAGTTATGACCATGGAGTTGTGAGCACTTGCTCTCGTAGCTCAGTTCAAGCTGATGAGCTGCACTCACCTCCAGGCGTTTCCTTACATAATACATTATTTGTCGGATTTATCGGCAGTCTTGCGTCCTTTCTTTTTCTCGGCAACCTCAGGTTTCTGAATATCTTCAACCCCGGCAAGTGCAGCATCGATCATAATGCGTCCGCAATACTCGCATACAATAACTTTCTTATGCATGCGGATTTCGAGCTGACGCTGCGGCGGAATACGGTTGAAACATCCACCACATGCATTGCGTTGCACGCTTACGATGCCAAGACCATTGCGGGCATTTTTGCGGATTCGCTTGAATGCTGCGAGTGTATAGTCGTCAATAAGAGGTTCGAGTGCTTTTGCTTTCTCGCGGATAGCTTCTTCTTCCTGACGGGTCTCGGATATGATTTCATCGAGTTCCTTTTTTTTCTGTTCAAGGATATGCTCGTTGTCGGCGAGTTCCTCTTTATCGTGTTCAATCTCAGCAGTCTTAGCTTCGATTTTGGTATGAGCGTCGCGTATATTCTTTTCAGCAAGCTCTATCTCAAGGCTTTCAAATTCCTTCTCCTTCTCAAGATAAGCAAATTCTCGGTTATTACGCACGTTGTTGATCTGCTCGTCGTATTTTGCGATTTTTTCGCGACGCATAATGATCTCCCCCTGCTTTGTCTTGATGAGACTGTTGAGGCTTGCTATTTCCTCTTCGTGTTTGGCTATTCGTGTCTGATAACGTACGATTTCATCCTCCCGGTCTTTCACTTCATTGGGAAGCTCGCCGCGCAGAGTTTTGATGCGGTCGATTTCCGAAAGATATGTTTGCAGTTGATATAGAGCTTTGAGACGCTCTTCCACACTGCGTTCTTTGTCGCTTTTTTTCTCTGTTGCCATATATGGTATGTTTTTTAATTCCTAATTATTGATTATTAATCATTAACCATTAACCATTAACCATTAACCATTAACCATTAATTATTAATTCCTCACATCACTCCGATAGGATTTGTTTCCATTTCCGAGAAATAAAGGAGACAATCGGGATATTTGTCACGGATGATGCGTGAGAATATCTTGCATACGCATAATTCGCTTTCATAATGACCGATGTCGGCAATGATGATGTCAAGTCCATAAGCTGTGAAATCGTGATATTTCACATCTCCGGTGATGATTGCGTCAGCACCTGCCTTGATAGCGTCTCCAATCAGTGATGCTCCCGCGCCTCCGCAGAGGGCAACTCTTTTCACCACCAATTGCGGCGACTGCTCTGAAAATCTCAGAGCCTTGACTCCAAAAGTCTCCTTGACTTTACGGAGAAATTCAAGCTTCGGCGTGGGTTTGACGTTTCCGATCACGCCTAATCCTATGGTGCCTTCGCCATCCCTGGGTTCAAGCACCTGAAGGTCTCTGATGTCGAGCATATGAGCCATCTCATGGCTTACTCCCTCCCATGCCGAATCAAGATTTGTATGGGCGGAATAGATCGCTATGTTGTTGCGAATGGCTTTCACCACAATCCTTTCGATTGCCGTGCGGCCTGTTATCTCCTTCAAACCGTGAAAAATCAGCGGATGATGTGTGATTACAAGGTTGCATTGTCGCTGGATGGCTTCGTCAAGAATCTCTTCCGTGATGTCAAGACACAGCAACGCGGCGGTGACCCCCATTTGAGGATCACCAACCTGAAGACCTGTGTTGTCATAACTTTCCTGCAGCGACTTGGGAGCAAACTCCTCAATAGCTGCGGCTATATCGGAAACTTTCACCATCTTCTTTGCCTTTATGGCCTCCAATATGTCGAGTGGAGTTGACAAGAGTTATAATTAATGTTTAATGTGAAATGTTGAATGTTTAATGGGCTATGTTATTTGCGGGGTGCCAGCTGAAGCTGAAGCTCATCGAGTTGAGCCTGATCGATTGGTGATGGCGACTCATTCATCACATCGCGACCTGAGTTGTTTTTCGGGAATGCGATGACATCGCGGATGGTGTCGAGACCTGCGAGAATCGACACGAATCGGTCGAAGCCGAGGGCAAGACCTCCGTGAGGTGGTGCCCCATATTTGAATGCATTCATTAAGAATCCAAACTGTTCGTGTGCGCGTTCTGGTGTGAAGCCGAGGAATTCAAACATCTCATCCTGAAGAGCTGCATCGTGGATACGTATTGATCCGCCGCCAAGCTCTGTTCCGTTAACCACTATGTCGTAAGCAGTAGCGCGCACTTTGCCCGTATCTGTCTTCAACATCGGGATATCCTCCGGATTCGGAGAGGTGAAAGGATGATGCATCGCGTAGTAACGCTGCGTTTCGTCGTCCCATTCGAAGAGGGGGAAGTCAATAACCCAAAGAGGTGCGAATACGTTCTTGTCGCGGAGTCCGAGACGATTGCCGAGCTCAAGACGCAATTCGCAAAGCTGTTTGCGTGTCTTCATCGCTTCACCTGTCATCACGAGCAGCAGGTCGCCGGCTTCAGCGCCAGCCTTTTTGCCCCATGCGCGAAGTTCATCTTCGCTATAGAATTTACCGACAGAACTCTTGATGGAGCCGTCAGCTTCGAATTTAACATATATGAGTCCCTTGGCTCCAACCTGCGGACGCTTTACAAACTCCGTAAGCTCGTCGAGCTGTTTGCGTGAATAGCTTGCGCATCCCTTGGCAACGATGCCGACTGTGAGTTCTGCGTCATCGATCACGCTGAAACCTTTCCCTTTTGCAACATCATTGAGTTCTACAAACTCCATGCCGAAGCGGATATCCGGTTTGTCGGAACCATAGCGTTGCATTGCGTCAGCCCATGTGATACGGGGGAACGGATCTGTGAAATCGATTCCTTTCACATATTTGAAGATGTGTTTCACAAGACCTTCGAATGTCTGTATCACATCCTCCTGCTCAACAAAGCTCATCTCGCAGTCGATCTGAGTAAACTCCGGCTGACGGTCGGCGCGAAGGTCTTCGTCGCGGAAACATTTAGCAATCTGGAAATAGCGGTCATATCCACTCACCATGAGGAGCTGCTTGAAAAGCTGCGGGCTCTGGGGAAGGGCATAGAACTCTCCGGGATTCATGCGAGAAGGCACCACAAAGTCACGGGCTCCTTCCGGCGTGGATTTCACAAGTATAGGGGTCTCGATCTCCAGGAATCCTTGTGCGTCAAGATAACGGCGGATCTCGAATGCCATCTTGTGGCGGAGTTCGAGATTGCGGCGCACGCATGGCCGACGGAGGTCAAGATATCTGTATTTCATGCGGAGGTCATCACCGCCATCTGTATTGTCTTCAATAGTGAAAGGGGGGATCTCACTGCGATTGAGGATCTTGATGCTGTCAGCAATTACCTCGATATCGCCGGTAGGCAGGTTGGCGTTTTTAGAGCTGCGCTCCTCTACTTTCCCTGTTACCTGCACCACGAATTCACGTCCGAGTGCATTTGCCGCTTCAGTGAGTTCGCGGTCAATCTCATTGTTGAAAACCACCTGGGTGATGCCGTAGCGGTCGCGGACATCCACGAATGTCATGCCGCCCATTTTGCGGGTGCGTTGCACCCAGCCGGCGAGTGTCACGCTCTGTCCGGCATCGGCGAGGCGAAGTTCGCCGCATGTTCTGTTTCTATACATTTTTAGCTAAAATGTTATCTTCAGTCTAAAGCACAAGTACTTATCGACCAAGTTAAAAAGCTTTTTCCTGATAATCTGCTGCAGAAAATGCACGCACTGCTCATACATAATCCGCTTCAAATATGCAAAATTAGCAAAAAAACATCGCTTTGTCAATACTTTAGTCAAAAAAGAGGATGAAAAAAACTTATCCCACGTATGTTTCGAGGATCGACACGTTGCCCGAAGGAATAATGGATACGCCTTTTGCGCTGGCTGGGATGAGGATGGTTTCTCCTTGTTTGACTGATGTGGATCCTTGTTCGCTGCGTATTTCGGCTTTTCCTGCCGTGATGATAAGCACCACGAACGAATCGTTTTCACGGTAGTCGCGCATCAGTTCATGATCGGCAGTCAGAAGATTCGTGGTGAAGAAAGGGCAACGCACCAGATTCACCGGAACATTCTCCAGGGCGGTATAATCCACCGGATTGCCATCCGTGTCGTTGAAATTTACGGCTTCTTTGGCGAGCACTGTGTGGAGCTCGCGTTCATTGCCGTTTTTGTCTTTGCGGTGATAATCATAAAGGCGATAGGTTGCATCTGATGTCTGTTGAATCTCAGCCACGAAGGCTCCTTTCCCTATGGCGTGTACACGTCGCGCCGGAATAAAATAGGTGTCACCCGGTTTTATCTCTACGAAATTGAGCATATCCTCTATCTCTCCTGTTTCAACAAGCCTTTCGTAGTCTGCCGGATCGACAGGGTTGCGGAAACCATTGGCAAGTTTTGCTCCTTTTTCGGCATCAAGCACGAACCACATCTCTGTCTTGCCGTTTGGCATCCCGTATTTCTGTGCCATTGCATCGTCGGGATGCACCTGCACTGAGAGGTCCTCGCGGGCATCTATGAATTTTATGAGTAGCGGAAAACGGTTGCCGAATTTCTCATAATTCTTATGACCCATCAATGACGCTCCATATTTGTTGATGAGCTGAGGAAGAGTTAGACCTGCGTCCGGACCCTTGGCAACGATGGTTTCGTCACCATCCACGCCTGAGAGTTCCCAGCTTTCTCCAACATTATGAAGGTCTGTGTTGATTCCTTTGTAAGGAGCGATTTTTTCGCCGCCCCAGATAGTAGATTTCAAAATTGGATTAAATTTCCACATATTTTTTACCCGTTGATTGTTATAATTATACTTAGTCAACTTTCGCAAGCGAAAAGTTGAAGTTTATAAGTTTATCGCTTTGCTCGCAGTTTATAAGTTTATTTGTTTGCTGCGAAGAGTTTGCTGCAGAATAAATGTCGTATTCAATTTTTGTCGCGTCATATAAACTTTTAAACTCATAAACTCATAAACTTTAAGTTGAAGCTTGCGAAACTTAAATTATTATACATATGAAAGACATACTTGATGCTGAAGAGAGAAAAGATTTACCGGATAATGTTTTTGGACTTCCGGAACGTCGCGAATATCCTATGCCCGATGCTACTCATGTGCGGGCTGCGGAGGCTTATTTCCGTTATTGCCCTGAGGAGTTGAAACCGGAGCTTGCACGCAATATTCTGCGTTTTGCGGAGAAATATGGCGTTGACATCAAGTCTCCGACTATTCTTTCGTTTGCAGGAGAGTGATTGCAAAATCGAGAATGGCGTCGTGTCCGGCGGCAAGATCCATATCCGAGCAATGAATCTCGCACCCCGGTGAGGGATCGATACCGAATTCTGTGGTGTGGTCGTCTTTGTCATTTATCGGACATGCTGAGAACCTCACTGACCAGCCGTTGGGGAGTTCAGAGGAGAAGGGGAGACCTCCTCCTCCTCCTGTACGTGCCCCAACGATACGGACATTGGGTAGTGTTTTCATCACAGCTACAAAATCATTGGCAGCGGAGAAACACGACCTATTGGTAAGCACCAATATCGGTTTATTCAGATATTTCACTTTTTTTGATGGATCGGCAGCTTCGTATTCGATCGGATAAGGATCGGAGAAAGCGTTGTGCGCCGGTCCTGTTTTATGGCGTATGTATCCACCGAGGGTTTTCTCCGTGATGAATCTTCCAACAAGGGTCTCTATATTAGTAAGGAGTCCGCCACCATTGTTGCGAATGTCGATTATCAGACCATTTGAGTCATGAAGAATCGCAAGGATATAGTCGAGGCTTGTCGGACTGATGCCCGATGAAAAGGAAGGATAATACATATAGCCGATGTCTTCCGTGAGCATCTTGTATGATATTCCCGAGGTCTGCATGTAATCGAAGCCCAGGTAATACTGTTGAAGAGTGCGCAGATTGAAATCCTGTGGATAGTCGCTCCACCATTTGCGGTAATAGCTCGTATTGAAACGGGAAGAGAGATTGACATGTCCATCCTCCAGTTCATCAAGGAGGCGCGAGCAGATATCGAAGAGATCCAGCATCTTTGTGTCAGGTTTCACTTCCGCGCGATACTGACGGCACAATTCATCCCAGTCTATATCCTTCTCGGCAAAGAAACAATATCTCTCGTTGACAACATTCGCCAGCGCATCAAAATTCCCATACGGATCATCCTGATACTCCGGCACCTCATGACAACATGTGAGGAACGGGATAATTAATAAAAACAATAACTTTTTCATATCAATAGAGGGGGGAGTTGATGGAGGCGCGGCGTTTGATGCCGAGTCCGTGAGGGATTATGCCGATAACGAAGGTATGGGTGTGGAGCCGGGTGCTGAGGGAATTTGCCCATGAGGAGTTATAGTCATAGCGGTAACCTATCTCCATCGCAGTGCGCCCGAAATCGAGTTTGAGCGAGAGAAGGTTGTCGATGCAGAACCTGTTTCCCCACCAGCCGCAATGCGCCAGCCCTTTTTTGTTTCCAAGCCATATCTCGTAATATGTCTCGCCATATTCCGGAGCGAAGAAACATCCGAGCGAAGGTAGCCTTATCTCGTCGCTGAGTACCATCGGCAGTTTGCCGATCTTGAATCTCCATGACAACGAAGCGTTGATGTCGAGCGATGCCGAGGCAAGAGCAGTCACCGGATTGTTGCCATTGCGTGTAAGATACAGACATCCTCCCGAGAGATCGAGAGAACCTCCGGCTGTGACCTGAAGAGAACAGGGGAGGCGTTTGCGCCATTGCATGCCCCAAGCGAACATCCCGTCGAAGCCTATCATTGAGGCTGTGCGTGCTGGGTTCTTGTAGTCGCGTATGTTTGCAGATGCATTAAACTGCATTACGAGCGATTCTGGCGCCCATTGCGAAGCCTTGCTCCATTGCCCGGACATTCCTATAACCGTGCCGTCATAGCGCAGGGGCGAGAGATACGTAGAGAGGGCTGTGCCTCCGCCTATCTCCAGCCGATACTCTTGAAGCACTGGACGCGACAACTCCTCCGCTCCTGCCAAAAGCGAGAATGTGGAGATGAGAGCCGTTATTAGATACCTTGTCATATGTTTTTTAATCAAAAATCAAAAAGTGATGGCTGCTGCGGAATATCTTGTTGGTCGGATTGCGGGCGATCTTCCGGTTCGTCGTTGTCTTCCTGAGTTTCAGGATCTGTTTCAGCTTCTGTCGGCGCTTCCGGCTCTTCCGGGAATCTTGTAGGCTCGAGTTCGGATATCTCTGCGATATTATAGGTGGAAATTCGTTTCCCTTTCGCCTTGAAACTTTTGACTCCGATGAAATCCTCTGTCTCGATTTCCAGCTCAGGTCTCACCGCGTCGGCTCCTCCGAACACCACTTCAAGTCGAGCATATGGCGTATCGGTGAGTAGTATTATGCTCGATTCCGGTTCACTGCCCACGAAACGTTGCGGTTTTGCCGAAACCTCAAATTCAAAACGCTTGAGGTAGGGATAACCTAACGATGCATCATTAAGCGCGAGGGTCCACACTTTGTGCGGGTCGAACTTTTCGATGCGGAGAATATTGTCGTCGTAATGGTTCGTGTCGGAATATGTTGATGTGAAAAATTCTCCCGTCTTCGTTATTATGAGCACTTTGTCATCTCCCTGGAAGATTCCGAGGCTTTCACCGCGTCCATCGTAGTTGAGTCTGAGAACATCCCTGTCAAACCACACCTCTCTGCCGCCAAGGGTGCTTGATCCGCGGCGTTCGAGCGACACGCTCTTTATCTGATACTTGGTGACGAGGTTGCCCAGCGACTCTTTACCCTTCACCGCCAATTCGGAGAAATTGACATAAATTTCGAGGTTGCGCGGACGGCGTCCCGTATCGTTGGCTTCATCCTTCAGCGAAACCCTTACGGTTTCAGCCTCACCGTTAGGGTTGCATGTAAGCCATTCGATGCGTGAACCGTCAACGCCCTTGGTGATGTTATACTCCTTGTCGCGTGTCAGACCGGTGATGTAAAAACGCTTCATGTAGGCATTGCCGCGCTTACCGTTGCGGTAGATAACGTTGTATATGGTGCGTTTGTCTCCTTTCTTGAATACTCCTAAATGTATCACCTTTTTGCCGACATATAATTTTTCCTGCACGCGCACGATCTTATATGTGCCATCGCGGTATATCACAAGGATGTCATCGATGTCAGAGCAGGTGAATTTGAATTCCTTATCTTTCAGACCGGTGCCGATGAATCCACCTTCGGCGTCATAGTAGAAACGTTTGTTAGCTTCCGCAACCTTCGTAGCTTCAATTGAGTCGAAGCTTCGTATCACGGTGCGTCGCGGGAAATTGTCGCCATACTTCTCCTTAAGATGTAGATACCATTTCTCTGTAAACTCCACGATATGTTCGAGGTCGTATTCCAGCCGGGCAATCTCTTCGTCAAGGCGCGCGATCTTCTCATCGGCTTTTTGAGAGTTGAATTTAAGGATGCGAGCCATCTTGATTTCCCATAGTTTGATAAGGTCATCGTCTGTGACGGGGCGGAAGAAAGAAGGCTTGAATGGCTCCATCAGTTCGTCAACCCTGCGTATGGCAGCTTCCATGTCGCGCGATTGCTCCACCTTCTCATCTTTATACATCCTTTCCTCTATGAAAATCTTTTCGAGGGAAGAGAACATTTGCTGTTCGCGGGTCTCGCCGAGTTTGATATCGAGTTCCTGACGCAGCATTTCCTGGGTATGGTCTACAGAATAACGGAGCAGGTCGGAGACAGTAAGGAATTCCGGCTTGCGGTCGCGGATCACACAACAGTTGGGAGAGATTGAAACTTCGCAATCAGTGAAAGCGTACAAGGCATCTATGGCTTTGTCGGAAGATGTGCCCGGAATGAGATGTACGATGATCTCGGCTGTGGCGGAAGTATTGTCATCAACCTTGCGAATCTTTATCTTCCCTTTCTCCATCGCTCCTAAAATCGAGGAAATAAGGGTAGCTGTTGTTTTGCCGAAGGGGAGTTCGGTGATGCATAGTGTTTTATTATCTATCTTTTCAATCTTCGCGCGCACTTTCACCGATCCGCCTCGTCCGCCATCGTTGTATTTCGATACGTCAAGAAGTCCTCCGGTCTGGAAATCCGGCAGCAGGCGGAACGGTCGGTCGTGGAGATATTCCACGGCGGCATCAATGATCTCATTGAAATTGTGAGGAAGAATTTTTGAAGAGAGACCCACTGCGATACCCTCCACACCCTGCGCGAGAAGTAATGGGAATTTCATAGGGAGGGTTACGGGTTCTTTCTTGCGACCGTCGTAAGAAAGCGTCCATTCCGTAATTTTGGGGCTGAAGGCTGTCTCGATGGCGAATTCAGAGAGTCGTGCCTCGATATAACGGGGTGCAGCGGCAGAATCGCCGGTCAGAATGTTTCCCCAGTTACCCTGTGTGTCTACAAGCAATTCCTTCTGTCCTAACTGAACCAAGGCATCACCGATGGATGCATCGCCATGTGGATGATATTGCATGGTGTTGCCCACGATGTTTGCCACCTTATTGAAGCGACCGTCATCGAGTGTTGACATTGAGTGGAGTATGCGTCGCTGCACGGGTTTCAGACCATCCTCAATATGAGGGACGGCGCGCTCCAGAATAACATAGCTCGCATATTCGAGATACCAGTCGCGAAACATCCCAGATAGCACGGTCTTCTTCTCCGTTGGTGAGGGATTTGCGTTATCATTGTTGCTGGCAGTCACATCCGATCGGAGGCTTTCATTGGAATCAAAGGAGTCGTTGTATTCAGACATAAGGGTGTTACGAGAATGTTAAATTTCTAATTTTATGTGTAAAGTTAACAAATTTTTTATAAAAAGTGTCTATATTTGCATCAGAAAATCTCTATAGGCTTTAGGCATTCGGGATTAAGAGTTAGAAATTAGGAATGAGGAGTTAGGAATTAATAGAATCAATTCTAAAGCCTAAAACCTAAAGCCTAAAACCTCCTAAAATTAAACATTAAAAATTACACATTAAACATTATATAAGATGTATTACATTACCCTTAACAACCAGACGATTGGTCCGATGAGCGCGGATCAGATGATGGCTTACCCGGTAAGCCAGGACACACCCGTAAGCCGTGACGGCGGCGCATGGCAGCCTCTTTACACCTATCCGGAACTTATGGAGCGCTATCAGCGTAGCGGAAAGGCAGCAGCCGGAGATGTGGAGATCTCTTCCAAGAAAACCCTCTGTGGCATTATGGCGATAATTCTTGGATACCTTGGAGTTCAATATTTTGTGCTCGGGAAAGTAGGTGCCGGATTTCTGACCATACTTCTAACGGTGGTTACCTGTGGACTCTGGGAGATTGTAACGTTGATCCAGGGTATCATGATGCTCTGCATGACTGATGCCGACTTCAAGCGCAAATACATCGACTCCACTTCCACTCTTCCCCTGTTTTAATAAGTCAACTCTGGCAAGCCAAGAGTTGAAGTTTATAAGTTTAATCGCGCAGAGCGCAGTTTATAAGTTTATTTGTTTGATGCGAATAAATAAAAACTCAATCATATTTGCGGCATGCGCAGTTTATGAGTTTATTGGTTTGCCACGATATTAGTACAGAGTTAAAACCGAGTCGAACCAGATAAACTCATAAACTTTAAGTTGAAACTTATGAGACTTAAATTAAATGTATTATGGATTTGTTTTCTTTTGAACAATTGAAAGCCTATCAATTTTCAAGGAAGTTGGTTGTAAAGACCTACAAGTTGATTGAAAAATTCCCTCATGAAGAGAGATATGCACTGGCTTCTCAATTGATGAGAGCAATTGTGTCTGTTCCTTCAAATATAGCTGAGGGAAATGGTCGTAAATCGTTTAAAGAAAAAATACATTTTCTTGAGTTTGCCTATGGTTCTTTATTAGAGTCTTTCTGCCAATTACAACTTGCAGCAGATTTGGGTTATATCTCTGATGAAGATTTAGATGTTATCAGAAATAGCTACTTTGAACTGTCGAGGATAATTAATGGTTTATCTAAATCTTATGAATCGAAATTGAATGATAAAAAAGATTCTAACCAATAATTTGTTAAAGTTGGGTAGCATATAGGTTTTTCGAAGTTTATAGTTTTAATTGCGTAGTATGCAGTTGATAAGTTTATTGCTCGCGGCTAAATAATTAGTATATAAAGTCTAAATAACCGTGCTATAAATCCAAGTCGAATCAGATAAACTTTTAAACTTATAAACTCATAAACTTTAAGTTGAAGCTTGCGAAACTTAAATTAATAAATTTAACTTAAAATTTACGTTTCGAAACATTTTTTGTGTAAAAATTTGCACCAAACGAAATTTTGATATAAATTTACGCAAAATTTAACACCTATTAGTGCATTTTATATTTCAAAGTAAACTCTAAATTAGAGATTTGTGCATGTAATATACACTGAATTAAGATGTTGTAATTTTGAAACCTTAAATATAAGTAAACAAAACACTAACCTTAGAATAATAATTAATAGCAAATCATGACAAAGAAACTCCTTTGCCTCTTGCAGGCAACTTTGGTGTTGACTTTCGTATCATTGGCTTTTGTTAGCTGCGGAGATGATCCGAAAGAACCTGAAAATCCTAATGGAGGTTCCAACGCCACTGAAATCAAAGTTACCCTCCCTTCGAGTGTTGATGTTGTAAAAGGGGAAGATTGCCGTATCGATGGAGAGAACACACTCCAGACCTCAGATCAGATTTACCTGATACAGGGTGGTGCAATCAAGGCTTGCGCAGTTACAGAGGCAGCCGCCGATCATTTCTGCTTCAAACTTCCAGGCGATTTTGTTGCAGGAACTTACGAACTGAATGTTAAACGCGGAGAACGTCGCGTTAAGATCGGTAACCTGACAATCAATGTCGTGGCTGCCAAAATCGAGATTCAACCCGGCACAACGGTATATGGCGTTGTTGAATCAGCTGAAGGTCCGATAGCCGGCGTTGTTGTCAGCGACGGCGTTGAAGTGACCACCACCGATGCAAAAGGTATCTATCAACTCAAATCCAAGAAAGAACATGGTTTTGTATTTATCTCGGTTCCTTCCGGGTATGAATGCTCACAAAATGGTGTGTTCCCTGAACATTACAAGACTCTGAACACAGCCAATGACCTCCCCGAGAATAAGAGCTTCACATTGAAGAAGGTTGACCAGACAAATTACAAGGTGCTCTTTTTCGGAGACATGCACATAGGCAACAGGGGCAATGGCAAGTCAAACAACGATATGGGGCAGTTCGAAAAAGTTGCCTCCGATATCAATTCTTATGTCAATTCTCATAAGAATGCTCCTATCTATGGTATCACGCTCGGTGATATGACCTGGGATCTTTATTGGTATGACAATAAATTCATGCCGTCAAATTATGTGGAATATATTAACAAGGAGATCAGTTCCGGTTTGACAATGTTCCATACCATTGGCAATCATGACAACGACATGAATGGAGGTGGTAATTTTGGATTAAGCGGTGCCAAGACTCCTTTTACCGCTTCGATCGCACCTCCCTATTATTCATTCAACATCGGAGGCGTTCACTACATTGTGCTTGATGACGTTGAATGCTCAAGATATGTCAAAGGAGATGGCTTGGTGAATAGATCAGAACCGAGTGAAGGAGGAAGACAATATGCAGGCTATTTCTACGATCCTCAGTTTGACTGGGTCGCAAAGGATCTTTCCTATGTTGACAAATCTACTCCGGTGTTGGTAATGATGCATGTCCCCGTATTCGCAACTGTCGGACCTGATGCATTCAGCAAGAATATGGCTGAAACTGATCGTCTTCTGGCTGCATTTGATGGCTATAACGTGCATTATGTGACAGGTCATACGCATCGTAGCTATAATGTGGTGCCGGAAGATGCAATAACTGAAGGCAGAAATATTTACGAACATAATCTTTCTGCCATATGTTCTGACTGGTGGTGGTCAGGAGCCAAGACACCGGGTCTGCTTCAGGCAACCGACGGCACACCTTCCGGTTATGGCGTATGGGATATATCCGGTAAGGATATAAAATGGGTATATAAATGCTGCGGAAAAGATGAGGATTTCCAGTTTAGATCTTATGATCTGAATAACATAAAATTCTCACTCGATACAGAAGTGCCTCTTCTCACGGACGCTAAAATGAAGTCTTCTTTCAGCAAAATTATCGGATCATATGACGGGGTTCAGCGCAATGAGGTTCTAATTAACGTGTGGGCGCAGAATTCGAGATGGAAAGTCACAGTGAAGACAGCTGATGGCAAAGATCTTGAAGTTAAGCATGTAAGTGCTTATGATCCGGTTCAGACAAAGTGGAGCACTGCCCCTCGCTGGAATTCAGCTACAACAACAAGTGCTCCTATCGGAACAGTTCAGAATCGTCATCACTTCTATAAAGTGGTTGCCCCGGATGCAGATACCGATCTTATCATTACCGTGAAAGATGAATTCGGACATGTTTGGACTGAAAATATGCAGCGTCCAAAGGCATTCAATGTTGATACCTATAGAATAAACATCAAGTAATAACTTGGGGGGAAGTTATTGGGGTCTTAAGGTTTTATCTTTTTGAGACCCAATAACTCTCCTGAATCTATCTTTCCATTGGAAAACATATTTTTTACTTACTAATACCTACCTTATGAAACAAGTCAGAAGACTAATTCTTTTGGTGGTGTCTGTTCTGGCGAGCCTGCCGATACTGGCGGCGAGCCGGGAGGTTCGGGGCACCATCACCGATGAAGCGGGGGAGCCGCTGATCGGAGTCAGCGTGATGTTGGAGAAGAGCCGCACGGGCTGCATGACCGACATCGACGGCAGATTCTCACTTCAGGTGCCTGACGGACAGGCTACGCTGAAGATCGTTTACGTGGGCTACCAGACCCAGCAGGTTAAGGTCGCCGCAGGCCAGAACGACCTCAGGATCGTGCTCAAGGAAGACGCACAGACCCTTGAGGAGACCGTGGTTATCGGCTACGGCACGCAGAAGAAGGTGAACCTCACCGGCGCCGTCGCCTCCGTCGACGGCAAGAGCCTCGAGGACCGTCCCGCAGCCACCATCTCCAACATGCTCCAGGGATCAGTAGCCGGTCTTAATGTTACCACCTCTTCAGGTGTCCCAGGTTCCTCACCGACACTAAATATACGTGGTATGGCATCAATTAACGGAACAGACGGTAATATCCAACCTTTAGTTTTAATTGATGGTTCAATCGGTGAGATCGACAATGTGAATCCCAATGATGTTGCTTCAATCTCTGTTATCAAGGATGCATCAGCAGCAGCCGTATATGGTGCGCGTGCAGCATTCGGTGTGATTCTTGTCACAACCAAAAACGGTAGTGAGAAAGAAGGTAAAGCAACTGTCCGTTACAATGGGCGTTTCGGATGGGAAGAGCCTACAACCTCAACGGACTATGAAACTACCGGCTACTGGTCGGTATATTTGGTAAACAAGTTTTGGGAGGCTGCCAATGGCGCCGGCAAGCAATATATCCAATACAACGATCAGGATATGCGCGAACTTCTTGCTCGTGTGAACGACAAGACTGAGAATCCCGATCGTCCGTGGGTTGTGACGGAAACTGTTGGTGGAAAGGAACGTTGGAAATATTATGCCAACACAGACTGGTATCACACTCTTTACAATGATAAATATTTCCAGCAGCAGCATAATGTCTCCTTGAGTGGAGGAATCAAAAAAATACGTTACTATCTTTCAGGAGGATTGAATTTTCATGATGGCATTATCAAGATAAAAAATGACAAATTCAAGAAATACAATCTCCGTGCAAAAATTGATTTCCCTGTCAATAAATGGATAAACGTCCAGAATAACACATCGTTTTATGGTTCAACATATAATTACCAAGGTGGTATTGAAAGTGCAATGCAGGGTACTGCCCGCCATGCTCTTGCTTGCTATCCGTTGACTAATCCTGATGGATCATATATATTCTCGACACCGTATCAGAATTATAATCTGGCGAATGGTCGTCATATCCTGTATACGGAGGCTAAAAGTCCATCGACTGAGCGTCGCACTGACTTCACCAATACAACGCGTGTAAATTATTCTCCGATTCCTCAATTGACATTCAGTGGAGACTTCACTTATCGTTTCTATCAGAACAGAAATACAACTCGTCGTTCTAACCTTCCGTATCGCACAAATCCGGGTGAAGAAATGTCTTATTATGTTACCGGTGCAGGTCAGAACGATTTGCAAGAGAGTGTAGGAACTTATAATTATTATTCAGCCAACGGACTTGTAACCTATAAAGATACTTTCAAAGATGCTCATAATCTCACGGTTGTCGCCGGTTATAATTACGAAACACGCAATTATAAAAAGGTATATGCAAGAGCCGAGAATATAATTACTAACGATCTGAGTGATTTCAATCTTGCCGGACCCAATGATGATGAGCAGATTATATCATCGGTTGAAGGAGGACAAAACCAATATTCTCTTCAAGGTATCTTTGGACGTATTAATTACGACTATATGGGTAAGTATCTTGTAGAACTTTCAGGCAGATATGACGGTTCTTCTCGATTCGCAAAAGGTAATAGATGGGGATGGTTCCCTTCTGGTTCTATCGGATGGCGATTCTCTGAAGAGAAATTCTTTGAGCCATTGCAACCAATATGGAGCAACGGAAAGATTCGTGCTTCTTTTGGTAGTCTCGGAAACCAGAATGTGTCCGACTACTATACGATGTATAGGTTGATGTCAGTAGGAAAACTTGACAAATATACCTTCACGGAAAATCAAGCTGCATCATATTTGACACTTCAGTCGCCTATCGAAGATGGCTTGACATGGGAGAAGACAGAGCAGTGGGATTTGGGTCTTGATTTGGGATTCTTTAACAACAGATTATCAGCAACCCTTGATCTTTATATCCGTGATACAAAGGATATGCTTGCTCCTGGTGTAGCGCTTCCTGGAGTCTATGGCGCAAATTCTCCTAATATGAATGTTGCTGACCTTCGTACAAAAGGTTATGAACTGACTCTTAACTGGAACGATTCATTTAAACTCTTTGACAATGAATTTTCCTATGGCATAGGATTCAATATTTCTGATTACAACAGCAAAATAACCAAATACGATAATCCTAACAAGACTTTTGCAAAGGATTATTATGTTGGAATGGAACTTGGTGAAATCTGGGGATTCCGCATAGGAGGTCTATTCCAGAGTGAAGAAGAAGCTCAACAGTATGCAAATGACGTGGATCTTTCATATGTAGCCAATAGAATTGGCGATGGATGGACAGCAGGAGATGTCAAGTATCTCGATCTTGATGGCGATGGTAAAATAGGCATAGGCAAGAATACCGTCGATGAACCGGGAGACCGCGTAAAATTGGGTAATAAACTTGCGCATCTTCAATATGGTTTCCGTGCTAATATCAACTACTTCGGTTTTGACGTGAGTGCATTCTTTCAGGGCACCGGTAATCATTATTGGTATCCTGATGGACATAATATGGATTTCTGGGGATGTTATTCTTATCCTTACACCACATTCATCCCGACTGACTTTAAAGACAAAATCTGGAGGGAAGACAATCCGAATGCATATTTCCCCCGTCCAATGGCTTATGCAGCCACCTCGGGAACTGTCAGAAGCGATAAATTTGTGAATGACAGATATCTTCAGAATCTCCGTTATCTTCGCTTTAAGAATTTGACAGTGGGATATACGTTGCCGAAGAAATGGACTAAAAAGGCATTGATGGAAAAAGTTCGTATCTATTTTACGGCAGAGAATCTGTGCTACTGGTCACCTCTTAAAAAGAATACTAAATATGTTGATCCGGAGGGTGCAGGAACAAAAAGTGGAGACTCTTCAGAAAAATATTATCCATGGTCGAAGAGTTTCATGTTTGGTCTGGACGTAACATTCTAAAACTTTAATTTCAGAAATAATGAAAAAGTTATTATATATTATTCCTTTAATGTGCATGGTTGCGCTCTCATCTTGTGATGACGCGCTTGACCTTGAACCAAAGGACAAGATTAAGATTGAAGATGCGTTCACGACTGAACAGCAGTTGGAGCTCTTCACCAAGCAGTTTTATGAAGCAATTCTCGTAAACGCAATGGATAATAATCCATGTTTTGAGGAGCAAGATGACTGTAAAATAAACGATGTGTTGTCGGCAGTTATGAAGGGTGGAACGTATCGTAATGTACCTGCCTCGGGAGGTGGGTGGACTTGGAGCCCACTGCGCAGAATCAACACCATGCTTGAGTATGTGGATCAGTGGCCAAAAGAAAATGTGGAATATTACACGGCTGTGTGTAAATTTTTCCGGGCATACTTCTATTTCCAGAAAGTAAGAAGATTTGGCGATGTTCCATGGGTTGACCGTCAACTTGATAAAGGAGATCCACTCCTCTATGCACCCCGCGACTCACGAGAGTTCATTATGACAAAGATGCTCGAAGATATAGATTATGCAATTGAGCATCTTAATACAAAAGAAAAAGAGAAACTTATCCCCTATAGGATTACCCAAGGAGCCGCACTTGCATTAAAATCAAGCTTCTGCCTTTTTGAAGGAACTTTTAGAAAATATCACGGAATATCTTTAGAAGGTCACGACTGGCAGTATTACTTAAAGCAGTGCGTGGATGCGTCTGAAAAACTAATGAGCGGTAAATACGGCAAATACAGTCTATATACAACCAACAAGCCGGAGGAGGATTATATGATGCTGTTTGCAGAACAAGATGCAAATCCGGATGAATTCATTCTTTCCGTAAAATATGCCCAGGGAGCAAAAGTGCTCCACAATGCAAACGCCCATACTCTTGTATCAACGCAGGGACAGCCAGGATATACCCGCAAATTCGTTTGCACTTATCTTATGAAGAATGGCAAACGCTTCACGGATATCCCCGGATGGCAACAAATGCAGTTTGGCGAGGAAATAAAAAACAGAGACCCACGTTTGACTCAATCCATTAGAGGATACGGCTATCATAGGATTGGAGCAAAGACTATTCTTCCGGCAGACTTGTCAATATCTTTGACTGGTTATCATCCGATAAAATTTGTGGGACAATCCAAAATGGGTTCCATCAATATGGATAAGAATAATATGAGTTCCAACGATCTCCCCGAATTCCGCTATGCTGAGGTTCTTCTTAACTTCGCTGAAGCAAAAGCCGAACTTGGGACGCTTACTCAGACAGATATAGACAAGACCGTTAATGCTCTTCGCAAACGTGTTGGAATGACAGGAACACTGAAAATGACAGAGGCGAATTCCAATCCGGATCCCTATCTTGATGGAGATATTAGTCCGGAATCCGGATATTTCAATGTAACCGGAGATAATAAAGGAGTGATTCTTGAGATTCGTCGCGAGCGTGCAATCGAACTTGTTCAGGAGGGTCGTAGATGGTATGACCTCATGCGTTGGAAATGCGGCAAAATGATCGACCAGCCTCTTCTTGGACAATATTTTCCCGGTCCGGGAGAATATGACTTGTCAGGCAACGGTAAAGCAGATGTAGTGTTTAAAGCCAATGGTGCCGCTAATCCTAAAGTGCCGGCTGGTGCTAAGTTGTATGAGATGGGCAAAGACAGATTCTTTACCGATGGTAACTCAGGCTATCTCGACAATCATAGGGGGCAGACACGTCAGGGATTTAATGAAAAGCGCGACTATCTCTATCCTATTCCTACAGATGAGATTAGCCTCAATCCCAATCTTGAACAAAATCCAGGCTGGTAAGTTTACAGCTTTATTGCAAATCTATAGAATGTCAATAATATGAAAAAATTTAATATATTTGTTTTCGCCATTGTCGCCTTGATGGGATGCGTAATTACATCCTGCAAGGATGACGAGACTAATTTGTCGAGAGCAGTACTCACCAGTGTTTCGAATCTTGACTTTACATCCGAACCGGGCGAATATGGACAGATGTTCACCGTTACATCAGATGGCGACTGGGTGTCCGAAGCTCCTGAATGGATTACTGTAACTCCTGCTACCGGACATGCAGGACAGACAGAAGTAACAGTTTATGCGGCTCCAAATTATAGAGATAACGCGGAGGACAAGCCAAGAACCGCAGAGGTGATATTTAAAGGTCGTAATATCTGGAGTGTTACCAAAGTTAAAGTCAGTCAGGGTGGTGATAAATTTCGTGATTTGGAGGACATGACTCTTAACCAGGCTTTGACAATTGACAATGGCACTGTTGTCTCTGTGAAAGGGTTGACCGTTGTCTTAAATGGGGGAAAAGGTCTTGTAGCAACCGATGGTAACAGCTTTGTATATATTAAAAATCCGGTATTGCCAGTAACAGTAGGGCAGAAATTCAATCTGCAAGGCGAAAAGGCTACTGACAATATGAAATTCTCTTTCCTCAATGGAGAGAGGATGACCGATGCTGGAATTGGGACTGTTCCTACATTAACGGCTGTAGATATTACAGAGAACCTGGACAAAACGAAATATAACACACTTACATTTGTATCTGTAACAGGTTCATTTGATGGTAGTGTAATTTCTGTTGAAGGTCAGAACTGTGGTGTCTATCCTGAAGATGCCTCATCTGAGCTAAAATTGAATAAACTTGCCGGACATAAAATACAAATGACCGGCTTCTATGCAGGGACAGCAGCCCCTGTTATTAAAGTTATTCCTTCTGAGGTTGTAGATCTCGGTGCTGAGGGAGAAGAGACAAATGAAGAAGTCTATTTCTTCGATGATTTCGAATATCTTGAGTCTTGGTCAGCTCTGGGAAATGAAAATGGAGCAAAACCGGCGGCAGATATAGTTGGATCAGATATGAAATCAACAACACAACCTCAGATTACATCTGAAAAATGTTTGATTGAAGGACGAACCGCTGAACAAGAACTTAAAGAAAGAGGATATGATTTCTTAAGATGGCACGCTGCTGGAGAGCCTGATGGTGATTGTATATATATTCAGCGTAATTATCTTAAGTTTGGTAAAGGTAAATATCAGGGAGGAGTTGTTTTACCGAAGCTTCAATCTCTTGAAGGGAAAGTAGAAGGAATTTCACTATCGATGGATTTATGCACTCAAAGGCAGGGTAGTGGAGTTTTCGATCCCACAGAGTTGGTTGTTGTGCTTGAAACTGGTGGCGAGAAGACAGAATATGAAGTTCCAAGCTTTGCATTACCTGACAATTCCCAAATGGCATGGACTAATATAAAGATAGAATTTAAAGGTAAATCTTTAGATAAAGATAGCAAAATCACCATTAGAAATGCGGATTCGCAACTTAAAAGTACCAAGACATACCGCTGGCACCTTGATAATGTTAAACTGAGTAAATTAATAAAGTAATATCGGAAACCAATTCCTAAATAAAAGGAGGATGTATCAAATTTTAATACACCCTCCTTTTTTATGTTTTATGCAATCAAGTATCCTAAGAACGAATGTCAATAAAGTGCTCTTATGTCTTCCTCTGTCAGGTCAGTATTCTATATCATTTGAATATATTCTTATTCCCCCTGCTTTAAGCTCTGGTGTGTTTATTCTTATATCACAATCTAAAACAAATATCGTTCCTTTATCAGAGCATATAACATTTTCATCGTGCATGTCACTTAAATAAATCGAGGGTGTAGAAAACGTCCAATTCCGTCTGTTTTTTAATTCAAATCCAAGATTAAGAACAAATTTTTCAATTTCTACATCAGTCATTCGATGCCCCTCTATAAAGGGTTGTTCTACAATTATCTTAAATAAACCATCTGAATCCCTACCGAATCCGATTACCGCAAGACGCGTTTCTGGGAAATATGTATTATGTAATGTTATCCTATCTAATGCCAATGCTGGCAAAATAAAATAATCCAACCCGATACATTTAATAAGACATGAACCATTATCATATACTTTAGCCTCTCCTCCTTCTGCAATATAGTCTCCTAACCCATTCCTAAGACTAATATCGACATTTGGAATCCAGCACCCGGTCCTTTTAGCCCAAGTCTCTATTATTTCAGTTTGGATCTTTCCAAGTTTGAGGTCTCTTTTGAAATCGGAGATTCCCTTAAGCTCTGGATCTGTCGAATCTTTTGAGCACGCGAGAATGGTTGCAATAACATGAGCCATGCCTCCTGCTGCGCAGCCATGCTGTTCATTCGATGAAAATCGTTTAAATAATAATTTTCCATTAATCAAATCCTCCGCATATTTATTAAGTGCACATAATCCTTCAGATGAGAAATCACCTTGGATTATTTGTCTGATATTATTCTAAAATTCACAAGTTGTCACAATAAAAAAATTTCAAATAATAAGCCAAGCAGAGCCAACTTGGGCATTCAATTGAGTGCTTTGAGGTCTTCCTCAGTCAGGTCGGTCACTTCTAAGATGGCCTTGTTGTCAAGACCCATCAGGCGCATTTTCTGCGCAATCTTAAAGGCTTCCTGCTTGCGTCCCTCTGCAAAACCCTCTGCAAGACCTTCGGCACGTCCCTTAGCAAGACCTTCGGCACGTCCTTCTGCAAGACCTTGCGCCATTCCTTGCGCCATTCCTTCAGCACGTCCCTCTTCCGCCGTCTTGTTGAAGGCGCTCAGCAGAACACGGTAGCTGTTCAGAGAGGATTCGTAGACCCGTCTTTCATCTCGATCCATGGAGCCAACGTCCGCTACTACCTCGAAATCCGCCCACATGTCGCTCACTTCCTTGTATGGTATCTCCTTTAGTCTGTCCATGTTCTTAAGTATATAGATCCAACGTTCAAAATTATCGTTACACTCCACCTCAAGCTTATCCATAGCGTTGAGGTTTATAAATATCATACGGAATTTGTCAGAGAAAAGTTCATTCGTCTTCATGTCCATCAGCCCGATATCACGACGAAGAAGCTTCTCCTCTTTGGTTATGTTGAACTCCATCAGCACTATGATGTAGACCGGAACCAGGCTGAAGCTCCAGTCACGCCCGCGCTCACCCTGGGTCGCTATCAGCGATGACTCATAATAGATGCAACGATCCTTGAAGTTGCCTTCATCCTTGCGCTGCATCTCCACGATGAACTCCTCACCGCTGTCAGACCGGCACAGGATATCGTAGAGGATGGTACGGTCATCGTATGAACGCGGCACACGCTCCTTGTCCATGAACTCCAGTTCCGTTATCTGACGCTCTCCCTTTAGGATCTCGTTGAGGAAGGATATGAGGAATTTCTTTGTCTCCTCCCTTCCGAAGAGATATTTGAAACCGAAGTCTGTATGCGGATTGACAAATCTGGCTGAGATCATAATGCTTAGGAATTGATTTCCAAAGGTAATTAAAAATTCTCAATTTGCAAAACAGATTGTAGCACAGATATTACAACTTGAAAGGCATACTTTATTTAAGTATAAATAATAGTATCTAAATAAACAATATTCCGATAAAGAGGATCATAGTATAATATATGAAGAGAACATGTTAATGAATAACAAAATAAATCCCGCGAAATATTTCACGGGATTTATTATTGGTCGTTGTTCCTATGTTTATATTAATCAGCAAGTTTAATCTTAATATTATCAAGGAAGAATCGCGACAATGCTGGATCTGATGAATCCGGATCTGTTGGCCACTGGCTGTCGATATTGCGAATAATTATTTTTGTATTTTCATCAATATTGACACCACCCAAAGAGATATTCGCATTCTGCCAAACCATCTTCTCTTTATTTACAAGTGTATGCGGCGGCACTGGGATTTGGGTCTCTTCTGAACCATTCCTTACGATAACAACTATCTGCGTTTTATCAAAGTTTCCGGATCCAGTTACCATCGGACACCAGTTAAATGTCAAAAGCAGCTCATCCCCTGCGGATACTCCTTCTATTGAAGGAAGAACCAGACCGGCATGGTAGCCCGTCTTACCAAGCTTAAGATATGTATCTTGAAGATAAGTACAATGCTTTGCGCCTTCACCAGCTTTAACGACATTTTGATTACCCATAAATTCAAAATCATATCCCTTTTCAAGCAATGCATCATAAGCAGACTTACCTTCGTAAATAACCGACTGCAACTGAGGACAAATACCTCCGTTGTTTCCAGCACCTACCTGATCTGCACAGCGTCCTTTACCATTACCTACACTAACCCAATTTTCCATCCATGAAAAATCATCGAAGAAAAATACCTTCTCATTTACACCTAGGTCTTCAATTTGTGTCGGGATAACGTTTACAACGGGAGCTGCTACTCCTGCAAAATATCCTGTCACTGTAACTTTATGTCCACCCAATTGATTAACGCCCAGTTCAGCAGCGGGATCAATAAGATAAACCTTGTTGGTCATTCCGGAAACAGTAATCGCAGTGCCATCGAAATCACCGGTTACAGTAACATACTTATAAACGTTACCCTCAGTTTGGTCGAGTGTAGAAGAAATATCGAATGGCGCTACTGTCGGTAATGTACCGGTTCCCGCATCTGAGATTCTTTCGCCAAGCATATAGGTCATATGCATCCTGTCGGAATGTTTCTCACCTACAATATTCACTTTTTGACCTACGGTTACAGTTGTTTCAGGTTCTTTAACATATGTGAAAGAAGTGCCATCTGTCGCGATAAAACCATTTGAAGTAAGGGCAACAACAGTCATTTCAGGAAGACGCACAACTGTTTCATCCTCTACATTGGCAATTGATTCAATCGTGTAATCGATTGGATCACGAAGTTTGTCTCCGTTCTGGCGCACCAGTACTCGTGCAATTGATTCAAGATTACGCCCCTTGAAAAGAACTTCAGCCTTACGAGGGTTATCGGGAAGATTATCCCTAACATTCTTAGTAACCGAAATTGTTACCTCTGTTTGTCCAACCTTTCCTGACGATGGAGCAACGGTTATCCATTCAGGAAATTCCGCCACCCAATCACCATCTGATGTCACAAGAATCATTTGCGACTCGATTGGCTCGACATCGTATACAAGTAACTCCGTGCTTGCAAGCACTGCACGTGACAAACTTGTTTCATCATCGCTACAAGATGTAACCAAGCATCCCAATATTGCGATGATCGACACAATAAAAACATTTATTATTTTCATATAAGTTTATTCAAATAAAACATATGTTAATTACCATTCGGGATTTTGCTTTAAATTGGGATTTAGAGCAATATCTCCAGAAGGAATAGGATAGAAATAGTCGCGTGCCGGGTTAAATCTGTTGCGCATACGATCGGCAGCCCCATCCACATAACCTTTTGTCCCTTCAGAGAGAATAACATCCTTACCTATTTGGAGAACTTTTGCTTTGTTGGTCGCATCAGGTTTCTGTGTGCCTTCCGCATATAAAATCAAATCCTCAACTCCGTCGCCGGTTAGATCATATTTCCCTGGTCCGGGGAAATAATGACCCGTGAAATCCTGATCCATCATTTCACCACATTTCCAACGCATGAGATCCCACCAGCGACGACCTTCCTGTACCAACTCAATACCTCTTTCCCTACGAATTTCAAGAATTATACCTTTATTTTCGCCAATAGCATCGGCATTGGTATATCCCGTCGTTTTAGATGTGAGGTATGGATCTGGAGATGCATTTGCAGCAGCCATATTCATAAGGGGCATATTCACACGTCTACGGAGTTCATTCACAGAATTCTCAAGATCAATCTGGGTAAGAGAACCAAGTTCTGCTTTTGCTTCAGCATAATTGAGGAGCACCTCCGCATAACGCAATTCGGGAAGGTCGCAGGTTGTGAGACCGTTAGCATCACACTGGTATCCATTGTAAACCGATTCTGTTACAAATTTAATTGGCTGATAGCCTGTAACTGAAATCGACAAATCTGTTGCGAGAATTTCAGATGCACCCTTCCTATGATAGCCTAAGCCTCTTATCGACTGTCCAAGCCTGGGATCTCTGTCTTTCATCTCCTCAGCAAACTGCATTGTTTGCCATCCTGGCTTATCGGTGAAACGGCTACCGTCTTTCATAAGATAGGTACATACGAACTTACGTGTATAACCGGGTCGACCTTGAGATGCAGCAAGTGAGAATGCATTTGCATTATGTCTTACGCTTAATGCTTGATCATATTTTACAGCAAGGATATATTCATCCTTATTAGCATCCTGCGCGTTGAAGAGGTTAAGGTAATCTTCGTTAGGTTTGCCCGTGTTATAAATCTTATATTTGCCATAACTTCCACTCATGAGCTTCTCAGAAGCATCAACACATTGTTCAAGATAATATTTCCAATCGTGTCCTTCTAAAGAAATATTATGGTATTTACGGAATGTGCCCTCAAACAGACAGAAATTAGATTTCAGAGCAAGAGCAGCACCCTTGGTCACTCGATATGGAGCAGATGATTCCTCCGCTTTGGCGGGAAGATTGTTTATTGCATAATCTATATCCTCAATCATCTTTGTGAGGATCAATTCACGTGAATCACGAGCGGCATAAAGTTCCGGTGAATCAGAACCAAGCTGGTGGTCGATCCATGGAACATCTCCGAATCTTTTTACTTTCTCAAAATAGAAATATGCCCTGAAAAACCGAGTAACCGCCGTATATTTTTTTACAGCTTCCTCATCCGGACATCTGTTAATATATTCCAATAAAGTATTCATTCTGCGAAGCACTCCCCAAGACCATCCTCCACCGGATTCCGGAACGGTACGACTCGTACCGAGCTGGAGCAATGATGAAAATGGGAGTGCTATCATATCATCGCACTGAGTATCATATGTTTCATGATTTGCCAATGTGTGCGGATAAAAATAATTACTGAACAATTGCAAATCTTCAGGCCTATTGAAATAGCTTTCTATATTAACCTCTGCTTTAGGTTGAAGGTCAATAGCATCCTCGCATGATGTCAGAACTATAGGAATTGTCACCAATGCTGATGCTGCAATATATAATAATTTATTCATAACGTTGTCTTTTGAAAAATTAGAATGTTACGTCAAGACCGAACATAAAGCTCTTCGACCAAGGATAGAACATATTATTCGACTCGCTACTGTGCGTTCCTATAGCCTCGGGATCGATGTATTTGGAGTTTTTCTTTAAAGGTGACCAGTAGCATAGGTTCTCTCCAGAGAAGTAGACACGCAATTTTTGAATGTAAGCTTTCTTTGTCCATTTCGTTGGGAAAGTATAGCCTATGGTCAAATTTTTGAAACGTAAGTATCTTAGATTCTGAACATAACGATCATTGGCATAAGTAGGACGGAGGTAGCCGCCAGATGACTGATAACCCATTGCCCTGGGGAAATAAGCATCTGGATTGTCTTCACTCCATATCTTGTCTTTGAAATCTTTAGGAATAAACGTTAAGAATGATTGTGAATAGCAACCCCAGAAATCATACATATATCCATTGGGGTACTGATAATGATTGCCGGTGCCCTGAAAGAATGCACTGACATCAAAACCGAAATAGCTAAAGTTCGCGCGGAAACCATAAGAAAGCCGTGGAAGTTTATTACCATATTTGTAACGGTCTCCAGGATCATTTACGGTGTTGCCTCCAATGCCTATCTTGCCATCACCATTAAGGTCAACAAATTTTAAGTCACCGGCTTGCCAACCAGATCCAAGATATTTATTGATATTATCTGCACTGTGCTCAATTTTGCTGGTATAAGCTTGCGCCTCTTCTGTGGTTTTGAAAAGTCCATCAGTCTTGTAAAGCCAAAGTTCGCCTATTTCCATTCCCTCATAATAATCTTTTGTGAATGTCTTATTCGGGTTGTCGTAGCGTGTTATGGTGCTTCGATACTCAGAAAGATTAAATCCGACTCCATAGTTGAAATCATTGCCCCAAAGTTTGAATGAATCATTCCAGTTTACAGACAGCTCATAACCTTTTGTCCTAAGGTCTGCGACATTCATTTTTGGAGACGTTGCCCCATATACCGAGGGAAGTGCAATACCCGGAGCAAGCATGTCTTTAGTGTCTCTAATATACAAGTCGACAGTAGCATCAAGTCTGTTATTAAAGAAACCAAAGTCAAAACCGAGATCCCATTGATGTGATTTCTCCCATGTTAAATCAGATGCGATAGGTGAGCCTAAGGTCGCATATGATCCTAATCCACCTGCTTCACCAAATGTATAATAAGGTCTATCGTTATCTCCATCGAATGATGCTGTTCCGATACCACGAATAAAGGTATAATAGTCTGATACATTCTGGTTCCCAAGTGTACCATAAGACAGACGAATCTTTCCATTACTCCACCAGGGTTGAAGTGATTCAAAGAATTTTTCTTCTGAGAAACGCCATCCTATAGATCCTGAAGGGAAGAATCCCCAACGGTTACCTTTTGCAAACCTTGAAGAGCCGTCATATCGACCTGAAACCTCAACGAGATATTTTCCTAAGTAGTCATAGTTGATACGCCCAAAAATACCTTGCAGTGAATATTGATTCTGACCACCTTCAATTTCGCATCCTTCTGTAGAACCTATAAGATTCAAATCATTAAGATCTCTTGATACAAGCCCTTTGCCATGAACATACACACGTTTATAGTTACGAGTTTCATAATTGTAACCGGCTACAACCGTAAGATTATGTGCATCCTTGAAGGTGTCTTTATAGGTTGCAAGAGCATTTACCGCATAATAATTATAAGTCTTAATGTTCTCCTGAAGACCATCTTCTCCGGCACCTGTTGCTCGATACTGCATTTCCTCACCCGGATATCTTCTATACGGTAATGAAACTCTCCGGTTGGTATTGCGTTCTTGATTGAAACGATAAGTAAAATCAGCACTAAGTGTCAGCTGTTTGATCGGGGTATAATTTACTTTGGTATTGTTTGTGAAATCAGTACGCCGTTCAGTACCAGGGCATTGCCCCATATCGAAAGTTATATACCTTCCATTTAGAAGCGCATATTGTTTACCTGTCGTTACATATGGGTAATAATAAATATACGATCCATCCGGATTTGTTGGAGGCAAACAGGCAAGTCCATGGCGTGATGATCCTTGCATAGCACTCTCAACGAATCCCTGATACTCGTATGTAGAACCATAAAAAGAAGTGTTATTACCTACAGTTATCCATTTGTTTATCGGGAAATCAATCTTTGCACGCAGATTGTATTTCTTAAATTGATCGCCATTCACCTTGATGATTCCATCGTTGACATTAAGACCGCCTGATAGGAAATATCTGATTTTCTTAATTCCTCCGCTTAACGACAGATTATGTTGCTGTGAAAAATATTTGTCTTTGTAAAGAGTGTCATACCAGTCGGTGTTGCAATAGTATTTCCAAGCTTTGCCTGTCGGACTCTTCGAATCAGCCACTTCTACAACCCATGGACGATCCGGGTTTTCAGTCTTGTCGTTCACACGGGCAAGGAGTTCCTGCATATCGTTTGAATCATAGTTAAGATATGGGGTCTTCAGTGCGGGGGTGTAAAACTTGTTTACAAGATATACTGACCAGTAGCCTGTATTTTCATAATCCTTGCTGGTAGTAGGTTCCTGCCAGCCGAAACGACCATTGTAGCGTACGGTTGCCTTACCTTCATTTTCTTGACCACTCTTTGTGGTTACAAGAATTACACCATATGCGGCACGAGCACCATACACAGCAGCTGCTGATGCATCCTTGATGATAGAGATAGAAGCTACATCATTCGGGTTCACATTATCGATTTCACCAATTGAGCCATCGATAAGAACGAGAGGATCTGCTGAGTTAATAGAAGCCTGACCTCGAATATTCAATTTTGCTGATGCACCCGGCAAGCCGGAGGTGGTCGTAACGTTAAGACCGGCAACTGAACCCTGGAGCATGTTCGTTATGTTTGCTGCGGGACGGTCTTCAAGTTTTTTGCCATCAAGGGAGGCGACAGCACCGGTGAGGTTCACCTTCTTCTGCGTGCCGTAACCGATAACCACGGTCTCCTCAAGGGTCTGAGCGTCTTCCTTGAGCACGATCCTGAGGTCGTTCTGGCCTGCGGCGACCTTAACCT
>CAJUDL010000004.1 GCA_910585285.1 uncultured Muribaculaceae bacterium | reverse complement strand
CAATTAGCTCATTTGACTTATCTCGACTTTTCAATCAAAGAAATCTGGTAAATTTCTTATGATTAGTCAGGATTGTAGCAATGATGTAGATGCTTGTGTGGATATGTATAACCTTGACGCTATAAGATGTATTTCTTGTAACGTCTACATATATACATATTTGCGTGAGGCCTCTGCGTTATTGCTCGTTCTTCTAATCAGGGCATACCAGAGCCTCAAACCGGAGAACGGGCAATTGGTATTGACTCTCACGCTTTTTTATTTTTTCACTCTGATATCGTGAGTCTTGTCAGAACAACAACAACTATTTCATTATGAAACAGCTTAAAGGACTTGCTGCCTTATTGTTCCTCCTGATGATGACTGTCAGCGTAACCTCATGCGAAAAAGACGAACCTGGATCTCAGTCATCTCACGATTATTACACTGCTGAAGTCAGTGGAGATCCATCCTACTATTGGGTTATAGACATGAATCACGACTCCGGTCCTGGTTATGATGGCACATTCGTGATTCAGGCATGGTCGCTCGATGGTAAAAAGCTCGGAAATAAATCTTCTTATTCCGGTAAATACCAAATAAAGGATTCCAGAATATATATTACATGGAATCATCAGTCAATGAACACAATGTGGGAGTTTTCTACTTCAGGAAGCATACGCATGATAGGATCTGCAAATCCGGAGGAATTGGCATATCTGACTTTCTATTATGGTGCACCGGATTTTGAATAATTGACCATGAAAAAAATATATATTATTACAGTCTTTGCTGTGTTGGCTGCTATTATGACTGCATGTAGTGAATCGAAAAGCTCCAATTCACTTGATTATATAGCTGTCAAGACTTCGAAAGATGCTAAATGGGGATTCATTGGACCGGATGGAAAAATGCTTTATGAAGAGGAATTTGAGAAAACGCCATCACCTGTAATCAATGGATTCTTTACAGTAGAAGAGAATGACGGTATTTCTGTTTATAAAGCGGACGCGAAAAAACCTGAACTTGTGCCGGGTTGTGAAGATCTTGTTGATGCCGGCTATATGATAGATGGCGTCATACCTGTTACCCACAAAAATGAACGTATAAAACTTGTGGATGCTTCAGGAAAGGAAAAACTAACCTTCATGCCGGTTGATGGTAAGGAAATTATTGGAGTCAATAGAACTATAATTGATGGAACGTTGTGTTTCATGACAGCAGACAATAAATGCGGTCTCATCAACACTGACGGGAAAGTTCTTGTTCCTGCCAAATATGACCTCTTGACCTATGCCGGAGAAGGAATGGTGTTTGTTGGTACGCTAACAACCCCTGATAGCCTCGGAATGACAAAGGTTGAATATTCTCTTCTTAACAAAGACGGAAAAGAGATAACCAAATTCAAGGATAGGATGAATTTGCACTCCCAATTTATTGATGGGAAGGCACTCGTGATGAAAAGCGATGAAAATATCCCCGGGTATATCGATAAAAAAGGAAATTTCTCAAAATTGCCGGCGAAAGTTCATGGTTTTGGTGAGTTTTTTAATGGTAAAGAATTCGCATTCATTACAGAGGATAATAAAACCGGTCTTATGAATCTTGAAGGTGAGATTCTGATTCGACCCAAATATGAGTCGTTGGGTTTATATTCAGAAGATAAGTTTTATGTAAAAGACGGTGATAAAAAATGGAGTATTCTCAGCAAAACGGGAGAAAAAGAGAAAACCTTTGATGATTTTGAATATTTCATTTCTATGTATTCCAATAACTTAAATAAAACGAAATTTGAAGTTATTGCAGGAGAGAAAGACCATCAATATGATTTCTATACATTCGAGGGAAAATCTATTACACAGGAATCATTTTATGCCTTAAATTTCATTGTTAAATCTTCTCTGATTTATACAGATTATTTCAATGCTGAAGAGGTCGGCAAGAGAATGGCTTCATACATCAACGACAATGGTGTGAACGGTGTACTATTCGGAACCGAGATCAGCAAACTTCTTCCCGAAGGTGCCAAAGCAATGACCTATTCAAATGAGTATTCTCTGGCATTGCCCGATATAAGCGGAGGCTACAAATGGACACTCAAGATAAACGCCGAGACTGCCGACCCCATAGCATCTCCGGAATATACAACCAAGACTGAGACATACTGGTTCTCTACCTACTCTCGTCAAGTGTTGAGCGGATACAAATTCAATAATGCGAAAGTTGTGGCATTCTCCATTGTTGCAGAATCTTCAAAAGACTTTGCAGATGATGCCACAAAAGCCATAATTGAAATTCTTAAGCAGCATGGTTTCAAGCAAATTAACATCGATGACTATGAGGGAGAATCCCTTGCAGTGCTTAAGAAAGGAAAAGTCGGTGTAAATGTCAATTACTATGAGGAGTCCGGAACCAATACCTTGATACTTAACGTATATCAAGATCTTGATATCGTTGCGCTTGATGAAATGCCAAGCGATTCGGTAGCAGTTGACTCTCTTGCCAACTAACCACTTTTCCAATCATCAACTCTAATAACCAATCAAAAGGACACTGGGCAAAGTATTGCTGGTGTCCTTCTTTTTAATTTAAAATTCCGTTTTAATCTTTAGGTGAAGCCGGTTGAGTGAAGGCACTCTTGGTGCCCCACCGATTGTCCTTGAGGTCGTTTATTATAGCCTATTTAGTAAACTTTTATCCCGGGAAAGATTGTTATAATTGAAATGGCACGATATTTGTTTGAATAAAATATGCGGGCTGAAGACATCGCGTCTATGCTCTGCAATTTATAAATCATGCAAATTTTAAATTATTCAACTTTCGCAAGTGGAAAGTTGAAGTTTATAAGTTTAATTGCGCTGTGCGCAGTTTATGAGTTTATTTGTTTGATGCGAATAAATAAAAACTCTGTCATATTCGCATCTGATAAACTTTTAAACTTATAAACTCTTAAACTTTAAGTTGAAGCTTGCGAAACTTAAATTAATTAAATAACCCAGAAAAATGGCAACAGGTAAAATCGGGGTTACAACTGAAAATATTTTCCCCGTTATCAAAAAGTTCTTATACAGCGACCACGAAATCTTTCTGCGTGAGCTCGTATCAAACGCAATCGACGCAACACAAAAACTCAAGACCCTCTCCTCTTTCGGCGAGTTCAAAGGCGAGCTTGGCGAGATGAACGTCAAAGTAACCGTTGACAAAGAGAAAGGCACTCTTACTGTTTCCGATCATGGTATCGGCATGGATGCCGAGGATGTTGACAAATACATCAACCAAATCGCTTTCTCCGGCGCTGAGGAATTCCTTGAGAAATATAAAGATACTGCCAATTCCATCATCGGTCATTTCGGACTCGGTTTCTATTCTGCCTTTATGGTTTCAAAGAAAGTGGAGATCCGTTCACTTTCCTATAAGGAGGGTGCAAAAGCTGTGGAATGGAGCTGCGATGGTAGTCCTGAATACGAAATGAAGGAAATCGAAAAAGCTGAACGAGGCACTGACGTTATCCTCTATATAGACGATGACAACAAGGAATTCCTCGAACAGACGCGCATCGATACTCTTCTTAAGAAGTATTGCCGATTCCTCCCGGTGCCTGTAATCAGCGGCAAGGAACAGGAATGGAAAGATGGCAAATATGTTGATACCGACAAAGATCGCGTAATCAACGCCACCGAACCTCTCTGGACAAAGAAACCATCCGAGCTCACGGATGAGGATTATCTTAAGTTCTATCATGAGCTCCGTCCGGGCGAAGAAGATCCAATGTTCTGGATTCATCTGAACGTTGACTATCCCTTCACCCTCACCGGTATCCTTTATTTCCCGAAAATCAAGAACAACATCGACATCCAGCGCAACCGCATACAGCTCTATTGCAACCAGGTATATGTCACCGATCAAGTTGAGGGTGTTGTTCCTGAATTCATGATGCTCATGCAGGGCGTGATCGATTCTCCCGATATACCGCTGAACGTCAGCCGCAGTTATCTGCAGGCAGACCAGCAGGTGAAGAAGATTTCTTCCTACATCTCCAAGAAAGTTGCCGAAAAACTCGACAAGATGTTTAAAGACGACCGTAAGGAGTTTGAGAAGAAATGGGATGATATCGAGGTGTTCATCAAATACGGTATGCTTACCGATGAGAAATTCTTCGAATCGGCAAAGAAATTCTTCCTCCTCAAGGATGTAAATGACAACTATTACACTCTTGAAGAATACCGCAAACTTGTTGAAGCCAACCAGACTGACAAGGAAGGTATGGTGATCTACATCTATGCCTCTGACAAAACAGCACAGTATGCCTACATCCGTGGAGCTGAAGAGAAAGGATACAATGTGCTTTTGCTCAACGGTCAACTCGACCAGCACGCCGTGGGTATGCTTGAGAGCAAACTGGAGAAAACACGCTTTGTACGTGTGGATTCCGACACTCCCGAACGACTCATCCAGAAAGGCAATGAGAAAAAAGCTGATCTCACTCCGCTCCAGGCAGATATGCTGACAAGTATTTTCCGCACGCAGATGCCGGAAGTGAAAGACACCAACTTCATTGTTGAATATAACGCACTCTCTGAGAATGACGCACCTGCCGTAATCACCCAGAACGAGATGATGCGTCGTATGAAGGACATGGCAGCGTTCCAACCTGGCATGAATTTCTATGGTCAGATGCCTGACATGTATTCATTGGTTATCAACACCGAGCAACCCGCAGTGAAACGCATCCTGAAAGGTGCAGAAGACAGTGTGGAGAGCGTTGTCAAACCCATCCGCGACAAGATAGAATCCTTCAACACCCAGATCTCCGATCTTCGCAAGAAACTTGAGGAGAAAGATGCCGACAAAGACGCCATCAACAAACAGGTATCCGATCTTGAGGCAGAGGTCGGCAAGAGCAGAGAGAAAGAGGAAAACATCATCAAAGAGTATGCAGCCGGAGTTGCGAACGTTAAGCAGATCATCGACCTTGCCCTCCTGCAGAGCGGTCTGCTGAAAGGCGAAGCCCTCTCCGAGTTCATCCGCCGCTCCGCCGCCCTCCTGTAATTGGGCGTGAATTTATTCGGTAATTTAGCAAATAGGGGGTGCGCTTCTGAGTTTTGAGGAAGCGCACCCCCTTTCATATATGGATTGCGAGTCAATAGTAATAAATTTCGAGTCGGAAACTTCTGACTAATATTTTAAACATCCTATAGGCACAACATAAATTCCATCTTTAGGACGTCGGTATGCATATTCTCCTGTTGCCGTCAGAACCATTTTAAATGCCGGTGCTTTCATATGTGTGGTATCTATTTGTTCTGCCAATGAAGTTAGAGTCTGCACTCCAGCATTAATTAAAGATTCACCTCCGAGTTTGATTTCTATAAGCCCATACTGTCCATTTCGAATATGTATAACTGCATCACATTCTAACCCGTTTTTATCACGATAATGATACACATTGCCATCCAAAGCATCTGAAAACACTCTTAGATCACGAATGCACATTGTTTCGAATAACAATCCCATTGTGTTTAAATCACCAATTAAATCTGCGGGACCCAACCCCAAAGCTGCGGTTGCAATAGATGGATCCGTAAAATATCGTGTATCTGCAGTACGAATGGCAGTCTTGGAACGGAGATTAGGATTCCAAGCCGGGAGATCTTCAATAACGAATATTTTACGCAAGGCTTCAATATATGAGCTTATCGTATTATCATCAAGTGTGGAGATGTCGTTTATTTTCAAATCCTCTTTTAATGTTGCAATAGAAGCTTGTGTTCCCTGATGACGAGCATATGCCCTCATCAATCGTTGTACTCTTGCAGATGCTCTTTTTACTCCATCCACTTTAATAATATCTTCTTTCGTTACGGCATCATAGTAATCAAATGCCTGTTCCAATGCTATCTCTTCAGGTAATCCAACAGACATAGGCCATCCACCCCGGCACATTAAAAAAGCTATATTTTGCAAAGTTAATTCATTTTTCTCCAGTATATTTTCGCAAGATCTAAATAAATTTCCAAGACTCACTTTTCCATTAGAATCGCCAGACTCATACAATGACATTGGACGCATTGTGAGCCAAGCGAAACGACCGGTGCCCGAATGTTCTATTTCACTTTCATCTTTTCTATTTGGTACTGCAGACCCAGTCAATATAAATTGACCCATTTTTCGACGATGATCAACTGTGTATCTTACGGCATCCCATAATTTAGGTACGGTTTGCCATTCATCAATAAGCATTGGAGTTGCACCAGACAATGCTGCATCCGTGTCAATTTCTAATAAACTCTTGAAGCTTTCTTTGACATCAGTTCTTGCCAACATTATTTTACTCGCAGCAATTTCCTCTGCTGTGGTGGTTTTCCCACACCATTTTGCGCCTTCTATAAGTACTGCTCCCTTTGCCTGCAGTCTCTTTTTCAATATATTATCTATAATTCTATGTCTATAACCATCCATTTTTCAAAATATTTACACTTGCAAAGATAATAAAAAAATACAAAATTCAGTAATTTGGCGCGAATTTATTCAGTAATTTGGCGCGAATTTGTTCAGTAATTTGGCGCGAATTTGTTCAGTAATTTGGTGCGAATTTATTCAGTAATTTGCAAACAGGGGTGCGCTTCTGTGTTTTGATGAAGCGCACCCCTCTCATATATAGATTGCAAGTCAATAGCTAAATAAAACGAAAGACGTGGGTGTCTGATATCGCTGCTTATCCGACACTTAAGGCTCTCGCATTGCCCGAATCAGTAGATAAGCAACGCAGAGCCCACGCCGATATGTGTATATCGACCTCCGATTCGCCTGTTAAGACAAACGGAATCGAAAGCCAAAGATATATTACACATCCATGAGCATCTACCGCTGCTGAGTTCCTGCTGATTCATTGAATTTGCGAGATTCTAAGTATCAAGAACTTAGCGTTGATAAACGCCTTTCAATAAAAATCGCCTCCCGCCCCTGAACCCACGACCGGGGCTCCGCAGACGGTCGGCATCTGCAAAATTAGAAAATTTCTTCTGATTTCACAATAATTTCCTGATTTTCTATAAATAAAAAGATAGCCCGGCGAGTTGCCGGGCTATCAGTGGGAGTCAGATGAATCGCAAGCGATTCATTATTCCTGAGGTGTATCATTCCATGTGCAGGATACAAACTCGAATTTGCCTTTGGCTACACATTTCCAGATTATAGTGTATTCAACTTTAGCACCTCCTGTTACCCAAGCGGTGAATGTAACCGTAACTGTCGGTTCGGTACCTTCTATCGGAGCCATATTGGGATAGAGCACTGAAAGCGCACCGGGACCGGTCTCCGTTTCGAAACGTTTCTTCATCAGTGCAATCATCTCGTCTGCTCCAACTCCTGGATAATAACCGACAAGTGTTGCATACGATGAGTTGATGTTCACATTGCCTTGATATGCCGAGCATCCGGAATAATATTCTGCTGTGCCGAAGCTGTCAACCCATGATGAAGCATCCGGAATATTTGCACTAACCCAATCTACCACTGCCTGATAGAACCACATACTTGTAGCCTGGTTCTTACCTACCGGAAGAACAAGCGTGATGGAGGGATCCATCTTCCAACCCGTAGATTTATACACAAACTGATTGGTCTCTGTCACAACACCGCCATCACTGATTGTATTCTTCCAAGTGCCATCCTCATATGCATACTGCTCGCAACGAAGCACTGTCTCCTTATTGGAATAATATTTATATACCACATATTTCTCCTTCTCAGCTCCATAAGGATATTTCTGAGCAAGGAACTTGGGAAGATACTGCTGCGGCTGCTCACCTTCGAGGTTACCATAGCTTGATCCCATTGCCTTGTAATCCTCCGGCTGAACAACTACGATATCGTCGCCAGCCTGCGACCAACTTGTGCCATCATATGCATACAATGCACTGACATCGGTAGTCGGAACAGGAGATGTGATACGAGCTTCCGTAAGAAGCACATTAAAGTATTTTGGAGCGCCACCTGACTTAGATACGCTTAAGAAATATCCTCTCAGAAGGTATTCCTTGCCGCTCTGGAGTTTTGCCTTCATATCGGCAGGAATCTGATATACACTACCGCCGGCTGTTGTTGCACCGTCAGCCGAGAAGTTCACATAATTTCCGCTGATGGAAACAGTTGCAGTAACCTGCATATACTGAGCTGTGAAATCTTCTGTTGCCTTGATGGCCTCATCCATCATCTTGCCGGTATATTTCACTGGAGCGGGATACTTTACCTCTCCAACATTGCCATATACATCTACAGTAGCTTTTGTCCCGTCAAACTGCAGTCCGAGGTTATAGACACCGACTTCACCCTCTACTGCCACCTGATCACCTAATTTATAAGCTGTGCTATCGAAACCGCTGTTCCAGTAAACAAGGATTGAACCGGATTTGTCTGTCAGTATAAATCCGCGTGCGCAAATTGCAGTCACAATACCGCACACCTCAATATTGTCACCTTTCTTGGCTGTAGCAACAAGTTCAGTCTCCTTAAAATTAGGATCCGGTTTAGCTACAGGAGCCGGAGTGGTATCTTCCTCTCCAAATACGGGGTTAATAGAGGCGTTTTTGTAATTTACATATGCATAGGTATTATCTGCAGCATCCGGGAATGCTTTAGACAAAATCTTTGGAAGATTTGTTTCAGCAGGCACATCCGGACAGAAGGTCTCGGCAAAATTGCTGCCTGCATTATATGCGCTCTTGTAATCAGTCTCAGTCACGGTATATTGACTCGCTGCATTAAGCAACACCATCTCCTGAGGGAGATCTTTCGCAATACGGTATGTGACATTTATTGCAGAACCCTCGGAAAGCGTGAAATATTTGAATCCCTGATCCTGAAGGAGGTTGGGGATATATTCCGACGGCGTGATCTGTCCGTTAAGATAGCCGAGTGAACCGACAGCCTTGAGTTCATCAGATGTTCCTGCCGCCTGTGCCAATGCCTTGTTGGCAGAGTTGCCGGCGATAAGCTCATAATCTGAAGCCTCAAGAGTATAGTCCAAAGTCTGCACATTGGAGAAATCCGGACCTGCCTGAAAACCATCGAGATGGTCATTCCAGCTGTTCTCGCTGCAGGATGCCATGCCAAGCGTCACAGCTCCTGCAAGAAGTGTATTCTTTATGTATGTTTTCATTTCTGTGAGTGCTTAGAAATTAATTTTTAATTTCAGTGAGAACGTTCTGCCGAATGAATATACGGCGTATGTCGCATTCTTCCATGTTCCATTCTCTGCATAAGGGGTCTGCGCGTCTTTCACATAAAAATAGTTGAAGAGGTTGTAGACATTCCCATATAGGGTCGCCCTCAGACCGCCAATCTTGAAGCTATAGCTTGCAGAAAGGTCGAACTCGTTGCCCCATGGGATTCTCCATGGATCTGCAAGCGTGATTTCACCGTTCTGCACGAGAGCGCTTTCCCCGTTCAGATAATAGTCTGAGTAATTACGTGCGCTAAATGTCCAGTCAGCCCCAATACGGAATCCTTTGAAGGGTTTGAACGTCACGCAGAGGGCACCAGTAGTCTGGGCAGAACCGCAGACCTTCCTATTCTTCTGGTTCAAGATACTCCATACATGGTCGGGAGCGTTGGGGCTCGAAGCTATCGCACCGGTCGTGAGATCGGCAAGCGGCTGCCCCTGCTCGTTATAATAATATCCTTTCGGATTGTTAAGCCATTTCCAGTCGCCCCATGAGAACATACCGTTGATTTCCATCCATCGCACAGGTATATATGTGAAATCTAATTCGACTCCGATATGCTGTGCCGACACATTCGCGAGACTCATGGAGTACCATTGTCCGTCAAGTGCACCACCCCTGAACTGTCCGCTCTTCTGGGTGTCTCGGTCGCAACGGTCCATCCATTTCGTGTAATATCCGTTAACAGTCATCGAGAACACCGGCGAATGAAAGCCGTATCCGAGTTCGAACGAACCGATTTTTTCATTCTTCGGGTTTGGATTGACCGCGTTTGTGGTTTCCGGCTTAAGGAATACTCCATATGAAAGGAACGGAGCCTTCGAAATGTAGCCACCATTCACAAATATGTTGTTGTGACGGTCTATGTTCCAGTTGGCACCACCCTTCACGGTTCCGCCAAGGAACGAATGCCAGTCGGTGGTTCCGTGTTCCTTGTCATAATAGAACATATCTTTCTTGCGGTAGCTTGTCACATTAAGCGAGCCGGCAAGGAAAGTAGTAACAGCTCCGTCAAACATCTTGTACTCGCCTTGACCGTAAATGCCTTCCTGATGCGTGAATCCATCATAATTACGATAGACAACATCTCCGATACCTAATTTTTGATATTTCCAGTTTGGATCTTTTGCAAGGTAGTTGTTCTCAGGTTTAACACTCTTCCTATCTGTATCGTCCATATAATAAAGACCAGAATAAAGATCATTGATCACGGTCTTATGATGACCTACATAATACCTGACATCTATACCGCCGGTGAGGTTAAGCTTGTTGGGGATGATCTCATTCTTATAGGTAGATACAAGTCCATACCACTCATGGCTGTTGACACTCTGCGCCATAACCATATTGGAACCTGTAGTTGAAGCCGCGTTCATATCCTGAATCGCGCCATAGTCGAAGGTGCCATCAGGTCGACGGTACTTGGTTAATATTTGTCCGTCCTGAGCTCCCTTCCAATCATTGCGGTAATCGGATGTGCGTCCCTGACCGGAATATCCTCCGCCCGAAGTGAGAGACACATATAATGCAGATGACAATGATGAACGCTCGTTGATCTGCCAGATATGATTAAGAGAGATGATTGGTTTATGATACTGGTTGCGATAAGCAGTGCGCTGGCGACCTTCGTTGTCGAAACCATACTGCGGATTGTAGCGATACATGCTTTCACCGTTCATATACTCTTTCGCATTCTGCCAGTTCTCGATTGAAAGCGTGCCATATACCATGTTGCGCTGGTTGTGCCACTGCGGAGAACCGAATGCTGTCAGCGACAACTGATGATTATCTCCAATCTTCTTTGAAACGTTCACAAAATAGTTCCACGCCTCGAACTGTGTTCCCTGAATATATCCGTCGCCCCATTTACGGCTACCAAGCACGCTGATTGCCCAGCCGTTTTTCATCAGACCGGTAGACACGTTAAAACCGACATCGTTAAGTCCGCTGTTGCCCATACCATACCAGATAGAACCACCTCTTTTGGCATCAAGACCTTTTGTTGTGATATTGATTGTGCCACCGATTGAGGGAGAAGAGATGATAGCCGCACCGAGACCACGCTGTGTCTGCATGCTCGTTGTCACACCTCCGAGACCTGAGAAGTTAGACCAGTAGATGCCACCCCATTCCATGTCGTTCATCGGAATACCGTTTACGAGAACCGCAACGTTAGGAGCCTTGAATCCACGCATGTTGATTTTGGCATCGCCATAACCACCACCTTCGGGAGTTGCCCACACACCGGGAGTGGTTTTCAGAATTTCAGGAAATTCCTTGTTTCCAAGTTTTGCCTCGATTTGAGAAGCCGTGATCTCAGACATCGCGATAGGTGTCTCACGCGTGCGCGCTTTCGACTGAGTTACCACCACGTCCTGAAGCATCTTTGTTTCAGGTTTGAGCACCACATCACCGATGTTTGTTTTTGCCGGGATTTCGGCACTGGTATAACCCACATAAGTGATTTTCAGCATTTTCCCAGCTGGAGCCTTCAAACTGAACGTGCCGTCGAGATCAGTGGAAGCACCGATGCTTGTTCCGGGCACCGTCACTAATGCGCCGATGAGGGGTTCCCCCTGATCATCGATCACGCGACCATGACAATTAACATCCGCACCATAGGCTGCTATCGTAAGCATCCATGACATGCAGACTGCCATGCCTAAGAGAAAGAGTCTCTTCATACTGTGTAATGTTTAAGTTATTGTTGTTAAGTAATAAATATAGTCTATTATGCATTACATAACACGTGCCACCCTGCAAAGCAGGATGGCACTTGATGTCATGACATCAAAACCCGTTTACATTACGTTTCAAGGACTTGATGTTATAATTTTGGGAATATCGTCGTGTCTGTATCATGTGTTATCTTTGATATAAGGTTGTTTGCCAATAGAAAGCTGTCATTTATCCTTAAATTCACTGCAAAGATAACATTATTAAAACTTTTTTACAAATTTTTGCTCTAATTTAACAGTCCGAACCTGCCCTAGAAGAAGGGCATTTAAAGCAATGTAAGACGTTCCCGTGTCTTAATTCTCATTTAGATTCTTTCTCTTCGGCGAATTTAGTAAAGCCATTGTCGATCAAGATATTATACCAAGTGAAGAGCTTCTTGATATCATTCTCATACACGCGGTCACGGTCATAGTCTTCAACAATAGCCTCAAAGGCGGGACGAAGACCTTTGGATGCTACCAATTCCTTAACATCTATCTTCTTTCCGTCATATTTGGCATATACCTTATCAAGGATTTCTCCGAGGGGAGTATCACCTGATTCTGTGTACATTGCGATGTCGCCGAGCGACACTACTTTGTCACGAGCATGAGCAGGGAAACGTTTGCCACTGCCAAGCTCTTCCACAACAAGAATTCCTTTACCCTGAGAGATAATCTTAAACAAGCCGGGACGGCCTGTGATAGATAATATTTCTTTAAGCATATTATTTTTATTTATTCAACTTTGCCCTTGCAAAGTTGAAGTTTATAAGTTTAATTGCGCTATGCGCAGTTTATTAGTTCTGTTATTTGTGAAAGCAATGACAATGACCCGTCATTGCTGATTCTCTTTACTTTCTCTTCCGGCAACATATCAAACTCGAAACGCTGCGATTCCATCCGCAACATTAAATTCTCACGTGATATTCCACCACGGTTCAAAGCCCTTTCGATCCGCAGTTCTGCCGGAGCCTCCACGAGCCATATTTCGTCACACATTCTATCAAGATGAGATGAAACCATAATCGCTGATTCCACAAAGCATATTCCGCCCGGACTACTCTTCGCCCACATCTCAAGATCTTTTCTCACCTCAGCGTGCACAAGAGAGTTGAGCCATAGTCTCTCCTCTTCAGCCGTGAAAACTTTGGACGCGATAAGAGTGCGATTCAATTTCCCATCAGACAGAATGCATTCGGAACCATACCGACATCTAAGAGACTCTAATATCCGTGCGGAGTCCTCCATAAGCATACGTGCCCGGGAGTCGCAATCATACACCGGAAAACCTTTGAGCCGCAGGATTCTGGAAACAACACTCTTGCCGGTGCCTATCCCTCCTGTAATCCCTATTAGCTTTTTCCGAATATCAGACATAACTGGCATTTTAAAGTAACTACCTTACAAGCGTATACTCAACCGAGTCAGTAAACATCTGAGGACTTTCCACATAATCTGCAAAACTATGTATACTGACAGGAAGCCGGTCACCTGAATACTTATAGATATCGCGATAATCCACAGAAACCTCTACAGGCACCAGATCACTATTAAAAAGACTCATTGGGACATAATACGTCACTTGCACCCTGTTCGGGAAAAGCAACAGACTCTCTCCTTCCGGAACATTAAGAGCCGATACTGTAGCCATTGATTCTTTCTTCACGAGTGGCTCAACCGGTATCTTCACTTTAACTTTAGAAGGCACAATCTTCACTGCAGGCATAGGATCCAGCGGTATCTCTACTTCTGTTGTCTCGGAAAGATTACGACGCACAATCGGCTGGGTGTATACACGCGTTATGGTGTCGATATCTTCGGAATAGGAATAGATGAGAGCATAATGCTGCAAGGGCTTGGGAGCATCGCATATCACCATTCCTGAAGCTGCAGAAACATCGGCAGTCACCACTACCGGCACTCTACGACCTTTCTCGGTGGTATAATACAGCCTCAAGGAATCAAGCGACACTGCCGTTATCTGTGCGGAATTCCCGAACGCACCCTTTACGGCTGCGTTAATATCTGCCTTAGTGACGCGAAATATGCCATTTTCAGCATAATCACGAAAATTCAATCCTACCCGAGGATGACTAAGTATGCCGCTACGAAGGATATTTGTCCCTTTGTCGCGCAATGTCACATGGAACGTTGCCGGAGGATCGTTGATGAACGTCACCGAATCCGGCACATTCTCAACCTTTAAATCCACATCAAATGTCTGTGTGACATTATCGTTAAGCGACATTACAAGCCAGAAAAAAGCGGCGACAGCCACAAAAGCAAGAAAGAGCACGAAATTATGAAACCCTGTCGAGGCCCTCATCCCGCGCCATTTCTCCTTTATTTTCTCAAGCCTTGCTCCCATCTTCACGACATTCGAGCTGGAATGCCTATTTATTTTTTGGGCTGTTCCTCAACAAGAGGATATACAGAGCCTCGGTCTACTTTCAGACTCACGCCCGGAGCTGCTTCAATTACGATAACATTCTCGCGAATCTCCTTGATGCGACCGTGGATTCCACCTGCTGTCACAACCTTGTCGCCATTCTGCATGGCTTCGCGCTGCTTCTTTAACTCTTTCTGCTTTTTCTGTTGCGGACGAATCATAAAGAAATAGAAGATCACAATCATAAGAACGATCATGATCATGCCGCTCATGCCGCCACCTGCCGATCCGGCAGACTGTAGTAGAATTGAATTCAGATTCATTTTATTTTAATGTTTAATTTTTAATGTTAAATGTTATTTTTAGGTTTTAGGCCTTAGGCTTTAGGCTTTAGATCCATTCGGCGAAGCATCTAATTCCTAATTTCTAATTCCTAATTCCTAATTCCTCACTTTTTCCTTTTCCCTCTTACCTTTTACCTTTTACTTCAGGAGAACCCCTTCCTTCTGCAAATGAGAAATGATCTTTCCGAGAATACCATTTACAAAACCTCCGCTCTTTGCAGAACTATAGGATTTGGCAATCTCTATATATTCGTTCAAGGTCACATTCAGCGGAATCTTGGGGAAATTGAAAATCTCTGCAAGGGCTGTCTCTATAACCACAACATCCATAAACGCAAGTCGTTCACTTTCCCAAAGAGTACGGTCAATCGCATCGTCGATATATCCACGGTAGACATCCTTGTTTTTCAAAACAGCCTTTACCAGTTCATCGCCAAAGCGGGCATCCTCTTCATCCTTGTATTTGTCAAGCACCGCATCATTGCCGACACCCTCTTCAAACTTCCGGAAACTCTTGATAGCAAACGTTCCAATAGTGTCGAGATCATCATTCCAGAACACCGATTTATCTTCAAGGGTCTCAAGAAAATGTTCATTATTGAAAACAATCTTCCTTATGATGTTGCGCCATAATTCACAATCCTCTTTTGGTGTTTCCACAGGATTCTCCATATAGGCTTTATAGATGTCCGATTCGAGAATGGCACGTAAAAGATTATCCATCATCACGCGATCCTCTCGTTCCCAGGAAATTTTCTCTTTCTCGATATAATTCTTAACGGGTTCACACTCTCGAATGGATTTAACCAAAGTGTTTTCCACGAATTTGAGATTGGGATTAAGATCCTCCCGTGTGGTAAGAAGTTTATGTCGGCGATCATCAAGACGACGCTCCTGCATGTCGGTGAGTTCTACAGGCAGCCACAGAAGACGGAAATAAAGTTCCCGCGCCTTGTCAAGACTCTGATGAAGAACGGCAATTGCCTCCGATCCGCTGTCTTGTGATGCCATGAAATTTGAGAAGGTCTCATTCATGAAATCACGAGTGCGATCCACAGCCTTAAGCGTAAAGTTTTCCCTGTTACTGATAATCCTGTTCACATCTGCATCCGGGGAAATTACCTGATCGTAGATATCATTCCAGATTGTGGTGTCAATACCTAATTTATTATCTTTTCTGTCTTTAAGATAATTCTTGTAGATTGCTGACTCCTTCACTTTGTCGGCTATAGAATCAACAACTCCTTCAAAGGGAAATGGAGCTACTCGATATCTGGAAAGTTGCGACTTGATTGTATCGTCGCTTTTAAGACGTTTGATAAACCGAGTCTCCTCCAATGGTTTGTCTCCGCCGCGTCTGGCAATGGATTCTGCCACTTTCAGCATTAACACCAATGTGTCAAGATACAAGGAATAAGCAAAACGTTTCTCCTTTGTAGGCGATTCAGGAAGTTCTACCAAAGAGAATTGTTTCTCAACGAGCAAGAATGAATACAGGATCTGTATCACCTTGATTCTAATCAATATACGGTTTATCATAACTCTTTATGAATATTTAGCTCTGTTTTTCAAGACAAATTTACTATTTTATCCCCAAACTACAAAGTCTACAAAGTTTTTATTTCGTCATTCTCTGACGCACCGCCTCATAGATCATGATTCCGGCAGCCACCGACACATTCAAGGATTCTATTTTACCGATTATAGGTATTGCCGCCAGTTCGTCGCATGCACGTATCACTGCATCCGAGATTCCTGTGTCTTCGCTTCCCATCACAATTGCCACAGGCACGGTATAGTCAGCCTTGGTATAGTTTTCAGCGCCTTTCTCCGTTGCCCCGACTATGTGATAGCCGTTATCCTTCAGAAATCTCACTGCTGAAAGTGTGTCTTTCTCTCGGCATACCGGCACATGAAACAGACCTCCGGCAGAAGTTTTCACAGCATCCGGCGTCACAGTAACGCTGTTACGCTCAGGTATAACGATAGCATCAACTCCTGCACATGCAGCAGTCCTGCCTATTGCTCCGAAATTACGTGTATCAGTTACGCCATCAAGCACTACCACCAGCGGATTCCTTCCCTCTTCGTAAAAAAGAGGCACAAGGTTGTCCAGTTTCTGGTACTCAACAGGCGACAACAACGCGATTGCACCTTGATGATTTTTCATTGTGATACGATTTAGTTTCTCCTGCGGCACACGCTGCATAACTATATCGTATTCCTTTATCTTGGCAAAGAGCTCCCGCGATAAATCACCTGTAAGATCACGACGCACGAGCACTTTATCGATGCTGCGTCCCGCCTCGATTGCCTCTATCACAGCCCTTATTCCGAATATATAATCACTTTTTTCCATAGCTATCTACTTTCACTATTACACCTTTTCCCTTTTACCTTTCCCCAAGAAGTGTTCTCGCATTGTTCAGCGCAGCTTCTCCGACTTCGCTCCCCGACATCATCGCCGCAATCTCACGCACGCGTGACTCAGCATCAAGTCTGTTCACATGAGTCACCGTCCTTGTCGCCTCATCTTTCTTAAAGACTTTGAAATGGCTATCGCCTTTTGCAGCAACCTGAGGAAGATGTGTTATAGCCATTACCTGCATTTCTTCGCTCATACGCACCATCATATCTCCCATTTTGTCGGCAATTTCACCCGACACACCCGTGTCGATCTCATCGAATATGATTGTAGGGAGATTCATTCGTCCGGCAAGGACACCCTTTATAGTTAGCATCAGTCGCGACATCTCACCGCCCGATGCCATTTTGGCAAGCGGACCGGGTGTCTGGTTCTTGTTGAAAGCGCATATGAAATCAATCCGATCCTGACCTGTGGGACCAATCTTGCCGATTTCCACACTTGCACGGAAATCAAGATTATGCAGTCCTAACGGGCGCGCAGCGGCAGTCACGACCTCGGAAAACTTGGCAGCCCCCTCCACGCGGGTTGCGGTCAACTCTTTCCCCAGTTCCTTTACTTCAGCGGCAATTTTCTTACCCTCTCTTTCGAGTGCCGGCAATTCTTCACCTCCAGTTTCTATCGACTGCAGCTGAGCACCAATACTTTCCATCATGTCAACAAGCTCGTCAGCCGTCTTCACCCGATAATGTTTCACAGCCTCATAATAAGCATTCATGCGCTGAGATAGCTTATCAAGGGCTGCTGGGTCGGCATCCACTGTTGCCGCCGCATCATCGATTGTTTCGAAAATATCCTGCAGTTCTACTATAACGTTCTCAAGACGAACCGGAATCTGCGGAGCATCACCATCTGTTGAAATCCCTACAAGAGAATAATCAACCTTATCCGCTTCGGCTTTTGCGGCACGAAGCAGATCTATTGCGCCTCTATCATTCTCCCCGAGAAGGCTTTTGAAGAATTGCAGACGATTCCTTATTTCATCCGCATCGCTCAAGAGTTCAAACCGACGCTCGATTTCCTCAAGTTCTCCACGCTTTGGAGAAAGAGTCTTAAGACCGTCATACTGGAATTGCAGATAGTCCTTGTTTTCACGGGCTTTTTCAATTTCATCGCGGAGACGTTTCACCTTACTGCGGATTTCCACAAAATGGCTGAAAGCTGCGGCATACCGTTTCCGGAGAGCCTCGTTATCCGACATGGCATCTATGATTTCAAGTTGCGCGGAAGGGTCATTCAGTCTTGCATTCTCATGCTGGGAATGTATATCTATCAATCTACTCGAAATTGCAGAAAGTGCGCCTAACGTGACCGGCACATCATTGATAAATACCCGCGATCTGCCATTCGCGGCAATTTCACGACGTATAAGCAATTCTTCCGGATTCCAGTCAAGATCATATTCTGAAAAAAGAGATTCGAGATCATCAGTCAGATTGCTGAACAATGCCTCGACAACCGATTTGGAACCGCCATCAGCAATTACGCGCGAATCGGCACGACCTCCCATAATCAGGGAAAGCGCACCAAGCATAATCGATTTTCCGGCACCTGTCTCACCCGTAATGATCGTGAGACCTGGACCGAACTCCAGTTCAAGACTGTCGATCAACGCATAATTCCTTATAGTCAGCTTCCTTAGCATCTCTTTAATTCCTAATTAATTATTAACCATTAACCATTAATTATTAATTATTAACCATCAACTACCTCTCCTCGCTCCCTTTCTTGATTTTATCCAACCTCTCCGATTCTGTAGGATATATCGGTTGGAGAATATCGTAAGCAGTTTCCCTTTCTGCAGACGGAGCCTTGGAATATATATTCACCAACTCGTCAAGCTTTGAATCTCTGAAAAGAGACAACGCCACAGACATTGGAGAATTATCAGCTATTGTTTTCAGTTCTTTTAATGACTCCGTGATGACTGCTCTACCCTTGTCAGGGCTCGTCACCATTTCATCCAATCCTTTTCGGTGATAGTTATAAAGGAGATTCCGGATTCCGGCTGTATTGGTATCTGTATAACTACTCAACACCGCCGCTCGGTTCTTTGTATCCTCAAATGTGCGCCATCCTACCTCACCTATCGACTGCGCTTGCTGAACTACACTCTGTGCCCTGTCATAAAACGGTTGACCGCCCTTGGGAGAAAAGCTGTCGAAATCTATAGCGAGAAAAAGATAAGCATAATAATCAAGAATTGCCGTAAGATTATTCTCCACCGTGTTTTCATTGAATATCAACGGATCCCCCTCTCGGTAACCAAACTCAACTTTCGTATCGCGGAAGTTGAAAAGAGTGGTTGTATAAGTACTGTTGTACACAGGACGAGAAAGTTGCAACTGCAGTTCACCTTTTATGCGATCGTCGGTATATTCCTTTACTGTGAGGAAAAGGCGACATTCTATTTTCTCATTTGGGCTGAAGATAGCATTACTGAATTTTGTTTCATTCATATATGTAGAGATAGCCTCCTGCAAAGCATTGAACACATTCTTGTTTGTGCCTTCAACCTGCTGGGAATTGACCTCAACAGCGCAATTGAGTTCCTGTGCCTGAGCCCCAGAAACCAATCCCATGAATAGAAAAATTAAACCCAATATTCTCCTCATATCCTCTTTAACCTATTACCTTTAACCTACTTAAAACTGCACATTAAATCAAGGATGTCAGCCGCAACAGCTCTCTTGCTCTTCAGAGGGAATGTTTTCTCTGTTCCGTCTTTACTGAGAATGGTAATCTTATTTGTATCCGTGCCGAATCCTGCCCCTTTATCCTGAAGAGAGTTAAGCACGACCATATCGAGATTCTTCTTATGCAGTTTCTTAAAAGCGTTCTCATGCTCATGATCCGTTTCGAGGGCAAATCCGGCAAACACCTGACCATCCCTTTTTGTAGCAGCGAGAGTGGCGGCAATATCCGGATTTCTAACCAGACGAAGAGTCATATCTTCCGCACCTTCACGCTTAAGCTTACTCTGAGCTCTCACTTCCGGACGATAGTCGGCAACAGCTGCCGCAAAAATTCCGAAATCAGCTTCAGCAAAAGGCTGACGTGCCGCTGCCAGCATCTCTTCTGCACTCTCCACGTCAACCCTTACGATATTCGGATTAGTGGTAACGAGCGAGACAGGACCGCAAACAAGTGTAACATCCGCACCCCTCGACGCGCATTCCTCAGCAAGCGCAAAACCCATCTTACCACTGGAATAATTCCCTATGAAACGCACTGGGTCAAGTTTCTCATAAGTCGGACCGGCAGTGATTGCCACCTTCTTGCCTTTAAGATCGCACTGCGAAAGGAAATATTTTTCGATTCGTGAGAATATATTTTCAGGCTCCTCCATTCTCCCTTTGCCAACGAGATGACTTGCCAACTCTCCGGCTGCCGGTTCTATAATCTCCACCCCATATGACTCGAGGGTGGCGAGATTTCTGACAGTAGAAGGATGCGCCATCATGTCGAGATCCATAGCAGGAGCGATCATCACATGTTCCTTTGCAGAAAGATATGTAGTGACAAGCATATTGTCGGCAATACCGTTTGCCATTTTGCCGATTGTGGATGCTGTCGCCGGAGCGATGACCATGAGATCAGCCCAAATGCCTAAGTCGACATGACTGTGCCACTCACCGGTGTTAGCTGTGAAAAACTCACTTACCACCGGTTTGCCACTCAATGCCGAAAGTGTCACCGGAGTGATGAACTCCTTACCAGCCGGAGTAATCACTACCTGAACTTCCGCACCAGCCTTTACCAAAAGTCGCAGCAACGTCACAGACTTATATGCCGCAATCCCTCCGGTAATTCCGAGCACTATATGCTTACCTTTCAATACAGAATCCACTCCAGTCAATGTTTAATGGTTAATGTTTAATTAGAAATTAGGAATTAGGAATGAGGAATTAGGAATTAATTCCATATTCTCAAAATCATAAAATCTCGTCTCTCACATATCATCCCTAATTCCTAACTACTAATTCCTAATTCCTAATTCCTAATTCCTAACGCCTAACACCCTTACTTTCTGCAAAAAGCACAGAAATCACATCTTTGGTGTTCTTGGCAAAATCTCCCTGCATCATCCACGTATAAAATGATGGCTCCTTACGGAAAACCTCCTTCACAGGCTGTCCTTTATGCTTCCCGAAATTAAACACCGGCACATCATTATCATCAAGAATAATCCTCGCCGATAGATCGACACATCTCCCCGATTTGGAAAATTCTGCAAGCTTCTCCACATCGTTTTCAAGATCCGGATAGCGTTCAAGCTGCCCAAGCAAAACCTCATACGTGGCTTGTGTATCAGCTAACGCGGAGTGAGCATCCTCAAGATTGCGCCCGCAATAGAATTTATAAGCGGCAACAAGCGTACGCTGCTCCATCTTATGGAATATATTCTGGACATCGATAAACTGCCTTCCGGCAACTTCGAAATTAAGACCGGCACGTCCAAATTCCTCAATAAGCAAGGGCACATCAAACTTATTACTGTTGTAACCGGCGATATCACAACCGTCAAAAATCTCAAGCAAAGCCTTTGACACCTGACGGAATGTCGGCTCATTCTTCACCATTTCGTCCGTGATATGATGCACAGCTGTCGCACCCGGAGGAATCGGCATTTCAGGATTGAGTCTACGTGTCTTTGATTCGGTATGACCATCGGGATAAACTTTTATAAAGCTTAGTTCCACAATGCGGTCGTGCGTTATGTTTGTGCCGGTGGTTTCCAGATCAAAGAAAATCAGCGGCTTTTTCAGATTCAGTTTCACTACAATTACTTTTTACTTCTCCCCTCTTACCTATCACCTCTAACCTCTAACCTCTAACCTCTAACCTATTCCCTTTCCCTTACAGCACCTGCATCGGCATCTGGATGATCACAACATCCTCACCCTCCTGCTGCTGAAGCGGAGTGTAAATTCCGGGACGTCCGGGATCGGAAAGTTTGATCACCACAGAGTCATCGTGAAGATTGTTGAGAATCTCAATCATGAACTGACCGTTGAAACCAATGGTCATCGAGTTGCCCTCATAGCTACAGCTCACGCGTTCTTCAGCAGATGTGCCGTAGTCAAGATCCTGCGCATGCAGAATAACTTCATTTGGCTGAATATCGAGAACAACAAGATTCGAACTCTTGGCAGCAAATATCGACACACGACGCAATGCCGTTAGAAGCGACACTCTGTCGATTGTCATCTCAAACGGGTTCTCCTGAGGAATAACACGGTTATAGTTGGGATAATTACCATTGATGAAAAGACAAGACAGAAGATAATCCCCGAGCTCGAATGTAGCACCCTTGGAATCGAACACCACCTTGATATCAGCGTCATCCTTGCCGATAATCGATTTCAAAATATTAGCCGGTTTTGAAGGGAGGATAAACGAACCGGTGAATCCGGGAGCTGCCTCTGAGTTGATGTAGCGAACAAGCTTGTGCGTGTCCGAGCTGACAAACGTAACGTCGTTCTCATGAATATCCCAGTAGATACCGGTCATGATCGGACGAACCGTATCCGCACTTACAGCAAAAAGAGTATTGTCGATTCCCTTCTGCACCATCGAAGCAGGCAGCATCATTGTTTTCTGTTCAGCCTCCTGATTTCTGCGAGAGGGATATTCCGATGCATCAACACCCATGAAATTGAAATGTCCATTCAGGAAACGGATATCAATTTCCTTCGTATCGTCATTGATATAAAATGTCAGAGGCTGACTTGAAATCTCTTTCGTGATTTCAAGAAGACGTTTTGCTGAAACAGCAATAGCACCGTCACCCTCACTCTCGGTGATGGTCATATAGGCTGTCATCACATTCTCTTGATCGCTACCTGTGATGCTCAGACGGTCTCCTTCCACCTTGAGCAGAAAGTTATCAAGAATCGACAATGCGTTTTTAGCATTGATCACTTTGCTCACAGCCGAAAGCTGCTGCTGGAAAGTCTTTCCCTCTACATTGAATTTCATATCTTATCTTGTTTTTTTAATTATATACACTCTTGTCCCATCCCCATCTCGCCCCATCTCACCCTATTCCGCCCCATTCAGCCCCATATCCCCCATATTCGCCCCAAGCGGAATTCTTCAACTTGCAAAGATAATCAATTTACGCTTATAAACAAAAAATCCCGATGGCAAATACCATCGGGATTTCCCTGTTTTGTATGTTTAAGGATTATTTATCCTCTTCTTCGGCTACAACCTCAACCTCGATAGGCTGCTCAACCTCTTTGTGGAATTTCACAGTTGCTGTGTAAACGCCAACAGCCTTGATGGCATCCTTAAGATTGATGATCTTACGGTCGATCTCATGACCGAGCTTTGCAAGAGCCTCGGAAATCTGAGCGGCACCTACAGAACCATAGATGCTGCCTGAAGTACTTGCCTTTGCAGTGATAGTAAGTTTTACGCCCTCGAGAGCGGCTGCTGCAGCCTTGGCATCTTCAAGTATTTTGGCGATTTTGTGGGCACGCTGTCTTTGGTTCTCGGCGAGCTGCTTGAGAGCTGCATTTGAAGCCACGATAGCAAGACCCTGGGGAATGAGGTAATTGCGGCCGTAACCGTCTTTAACCTCAACCACATCATCCTTATAACCTAAACTGGCTACATTCTCTTTGAGTATTACTTTCATTGTTGTTGCTTTTATCAGGTTAGAAAAATGATTATTTCATCAAGTCGGTCACATAGGGAAGAAGAGCAAGGTGACGGGCACGCTTAACAGCCTGTGCAACTCTTCTCTGGAACTTGAGAGATGTTCCTGTGATGCGGCGGGGAAGAATCTTACCCTGCTCGTTGAGGAATTTCTTCAAGAACTCTGGATCTTTGTAATCGATATATTTGATACCGCTGCGTTTGAAACGGCAGTATTTTTTCTTTTTTGTATCTACCGTAAGGGGGGTGAGATAACGGATTTCGTTGTTTGCTGCCATGATTATGCCTCCTTTGCTTCTGCTTTGGCCTCAGCCTCGGCGGGTTTCTCACTTGCTTTGTTTGCTCTCAGGTTACGACGCTTCTCTGCGTACTCAACAGCGTATTTGTCAAGACGGAATGTAAGGAAGCGAAGCACGCGCTCGTCACGACGGAAAGCGGTCTCGAGTTTCTTTACGATAGTGGGCTCACCCTTGAACTCTACCAGCACATAGAAGCCGGTGGATTTCTTCTGGATGGGATATGCAAGCTTGCGCAGACCCCACAGCTCTTCATTAACGATCTCGGCGTTATTGGCTTTGAGAACGTCTTTGAATTTTTCTACCGCTTCCTTCATCTGATCGTCAGACAAAACGGGAGTTAAAATGAAAACGGTTTCGTAGTTATTCATACGTTTTGTAAATGATTGATTTGTAATAAAATATTTACGGCGGTTTCCCTGCAAGGCATCTCCTTGCACGAAAACCGCCGCAAAGTTAACACTTTTTCTTTAATTATACAAATAATCCTTGATTTCTTCGGGACGGAAGTTGCCGATGAAGTCGGCGTGCTTTGCAACTTCTGCTTTGCCGTAGTTAACAAAAACGTGGAGCGACTTGCGGAAGGATGCGTCACGCTGGGTGTCGTCAAGCATCAGATAACCCATCACGATATAACCTGCCATCTCTACAAGACGACGTGCCATGAAATCATGGAATTTGGGATCGTCAACACCGTTGACTGCTTCTACAGCATCAGCATACTGCTGAGTCATGAAGTTGAGCGTTGCTTTTACATTCTCATCTTCTGCTACAACCTGCTTCTCCGCCTCACTCTTGATCCAATCAAGATATGTGCCGGTGGTGACGTGGCGAATAGCTGCCACAACCTGAAGCTGGGTTGTACCCTCGTAGATGGAGGTGATACGAGCGTCACGATAGATCTGCTCGCAAGCATAGTCCTTCATGAAACCGGAACCACCGTGAATCTGGATGCAGTCGTAAGCGTTCTGGTTGCAGAACTCAGATGTCATACCCTTTGCAAGGGGTGTGAAAGCATCTGCAAGACGGCTGTAGAACTTAGCCTCTTTCTTCTCTTCAACATCAAGCTTGCGTTCTTTGGCGATATCATCATAGATCTTATACATGTCCACAAAACGAGAACAAGCATAAAGGAGTGTGCGGCTTGCATCGAGTTTTGCCTTCATCAGAGAAAGAATCTCTGCAACAGCGGGGAACTCTATGATTGCCTTGCCAAACTGCTTACGCTCCTTGGCATACTGCAATGCCTCGCGGTAAGCATGCTCGCTGATACCAACACTCTGTGCGGCGATGCCGAGACGGGCACCATTCATAAGAGCCATCACATATTTGATAAGACCAAGCTTGCGGCTACCTACGAGCTCACAGGGAGCATCCTTGTAAACAAGCTCACAAGTCGGGCTACCCTTGATACCCATCTTGTTCTCGATGCGGCGAACGTTCACACCTCCATTTCTCTTGTCATAGATGAACATTGACAAACCGCGACCATCTTTTGTGCCCTCTTCGCTACGCGCAAGCACCAAATGGATATCGCTATCACCGTTTGTGATGAAACGCTTCACACCATTGAGCACCCAAGATCCGTCTTCTTTCTGAGAAGCTTTGAGCATGACAGACTGAAGGTCGGAACCAGCATCAGGCTCGGTGAGGTCCATCGACATTGTCTCGCCCGCACATACGCGGGGAATATATTTCTCTTTTTGGGCTTCGTCGGCAAACTCATAGATGGTTTCGGCGCAGTCCTGAAGACCCCAGAGGTTCTCGAATCCGGCATCGGCACGGCTCACCATGTCGGCTGCCATAATATAGGGAGTGATCGGGAAGTTGAGACCACCCAGACGGCGGGGCATCGACATACCCATAAGACCTGCCTTGCGGCAAGCGTCGAGATTTTTCTTTGTGCCGTCGGCATAAATCACGCGGCTATTCTCCACGCGGGGACCATTGTGGTCTACATCCTCTGCATTTTCAGCGATAATGTCGCCGCAGATCTCACCCACGATATCAAGCACGCGGTCATAGCTGTCCATTGCGTCCTCGAAGTTCTGAGGAGCGTAGTCGAATTTATCGGCATCGGCGAAGTTTCTCTCTTTGAGCTCCACGATCTTCTTCATCATCGGATGATTCAGGTGAAGTTTCAGAGCTTCGTTATCTATATAGAAATTAGCCATCTTGTTTACTTGGAATTCTTTTTGTAATACTTGATTAATTTGGGAACGACATCCTCCATCTTACCGGTGATCACATAATCGGCGATCGTATTGATCGGAGCATCGGGATCCGAGTTGATGGAAATGATGATCGAGCTGTCCTGCATACCGGCGATGTGCTGGATCTGACCGGAAATACCGCAGGCGATATACAGCTTCGGACGCACGGTGACACCGGTCTGACCGATCTGACGATCATGGTCAACCCATCCTGCGTCAACGGCAGCACGGCTGGCACCCACTTCACCGCCAAGCACATCTGCTAGCCTGGTGAGAAGATCGAAATTCTCTTTGCTTCCAACGCCATATCCGCCGGCAACCACTACGGGAGCACCTTTGAGATTGACTTTGGATTTCTCTATATGGCGGTCGATAACCTCAACCACATAATCTTCAGGAGATGTGTATTTGTTTACATCGAGATCAACAACCTCACCTACATAGTTGGAATCCTTAACCTCTTTCTTCATCACACCCTCACGCACGGTTGCCATCTGCGGACGGCACTCGGGATTGACGATAGTCGCAACAATGTTACCACCGAATGCAGGACGAATCTGAAGGAGAAGATCCTTGTATTCCGTTCCAGTCTTGGCATCCTTGTGATCGCCGATCTCAAGAGCAGTACAGTCGGCGGTAAGACCGCTGTGAAGTGCAGAAGACACACGCGGACCGAGGTCACGACCGATTGCCGTTGCACCCATGAATGCGATGCGGGGCTCAATCTCCTTGAAAAGATTGATAAGGATAGAGCTGTGAGGAAGAGAAGTATAAGGATAGAGACGATGATCCTGCACCTTATAAACGCGATCCACGCCATAAGGGAAAATCTGCTTCTCGATATCTTTGAGATTGTCACCTGCCACTACGGCTTCGAGCTTGATTCCGAGCTTGTCGGCAAGTGTGCGACCTTTTGTGAGAAGCTCAAGACTTACATCTGCAATCTTGCCGTCCTCATATTCGCAATATACGATCAAATTATTCTTGTCTGTTGCCATAATGTTTAGCCGATAGTGTGGTTAGCGATTAATTCCTTGATGAGACCTTCGAGCTCCTCATCGTTATTCTCGATGCGACGCGCATCCTTGGCGGTGAATACCACATTCTCGATTCCTTTCACCTTTGTCGGGCTGCCGGCAAGACCGCATTGTGCCAGGTCTGCCTCAACGGTAGCTGCTGTCCATTCTCCGATTTCGAGATAAGGACGGGCTGCGATGAATGCTTTCTTCTCTTCATCGTTGGCAACCTCAGAAGGAACTGCCGCATATTTATATTTCTGCACGTTGCGGGCATTGCGAGGACGACATTCGTCGGCAGAGCCGTTCACGGTAATAACGACGGGAAGGGGAGCCTTGACAGTTTCCACGCCACCTTCAAGACGACGCTTCACGATAACCTTACCATCTTTAACCTCTACGATCTCCTCGGCATATGTCACCTGAGGTATTTTCAGTTTCTCAGCAATCTGAGGACCCACCTGAGCCGTGTCGCCATCAATAGCCTGACGGCCACCGATGATAAGGTCATAATTACCGATCTTGCGCACTGCTGCATTAAGAGCATATGAAGTGGCGAGGGTATCGGCACCGGCAAATGCGCGGTCAGAAAGCACAATACCGCGGTCTGCGCCACGATAGAGACCTTCGCGGATAACCTCCGCAGCGCGCGCCGGACCCATTGTAAGCAAGGTCACTGTAGTGCCGGGATACATCTCTTTCAACTTAAGGGCCTGCTCGAGGGCGTTGAGATCTTCAGGATTGAAGATCGCGGGAAGCGCGGCGCGGTTGATTGTGCCGTCTTCCTTCATCGCATCCTTGCCGACATTGCGGGTGTCGGGCACCTGCTTGGCCAATACAATGATGTTCAAACTCATAATTTGATATATCTTTAGTTTGTTGATTATTCTTATTTCCACATTTCGCCACAAAGTTAATAAAAAATTCTTAAAAGTGCTCACTTTTCTTTCATATGTGCACGCGAACCTATTAAAGAACCTATTGCCAATCTCAAATAATTTAACTAATTTTGCCATTATGAATTTTCTTAATTACATATCAATCGCTATCATTTCGGTAGCAGCTGTGAGCCCCGCAAAAACACCGACAGTCGAGGAGTCTTTGGAAGCGGGGCGAGAGGCATTTCTGAATTATGACTTTGAGGAAGCCGCAAAACATTATGCCGCCGCCAGAAAAAAAGCTAAGAAGAAAATACCGCCCCAGCTTGAGGAGCAGGAAAGAGAGCTGATGAAAGCCGAAAATTTCCTTGAAAGAGTGGAACAATTAGTGATTCTTGACAGCATCTCCGTTCCAAAAGAGGAATTTTTCAAGGCTTACAAACTTCCATTCTCTGCCGGATCTCTTGGCAATGCGGAGGCAATACCTTTCGAGCAGACTGATGCCGACTATGTCTTCACGAACGAAGGAAACGATTTCAAGATGTGGGCTCAACCTGATTCCACTGGTATATTCCGCATTGTGGAGTCAATCAGACTGACAGATGGATCCTGGCACGAACCGACAGAAACTCCGGATATCCTCAATAATGGTGGAAATGCGATATATCCCTTCATGATGTCTGACGGGGTTACCCTCTATTATGCATCCGATAATGAGGAATCACTTGGAGGCTATGACATCTTTGTTGCAACACGTGACGCTGCCGACGGGGAGTATCTCCAGCCGCAAAACATCGGCATGCCATATAATTCACCCTACGATGATTATCTACTCGCCATTGACGAACTGAATGGCGTGGGATGGTGGGCAACTGACCGCAACCAACTCGGTGATAACCTCACAGTGTATCTCTTTAAGGTGAATGACCTACGCAAAAACTATAATTCGGAAGAAACAGAGAACATTCCGGATCTTGCTTTTATTAGAGATTACAAATCAACTTGGGGTGATGAAGATTACACTCCCCTACTCGAAGACATTCAGGCAATCACTCCCGGGCAGGTAAAAAAACAGGTGGATTTCATTTTCCCGATGAAGGGAGGAATAATATACACTACTCTCGACGATTTCCAGACTTCCGGAGGCAAGACAATGATGAAAAAATATCTGGCAGCCGAGAAAGCCTTCAATCAGAAACTGAGCCGTCTCTCCGACCTCCGTCATAAATTTGCGATCAACAAAGGCAGTTCGATGAAAGCGCAGATTCGCTCGCTTGAATCAGAAACCGAAAAAGACCGCGAAGCCCTCCGCCGTCTCCGCAGCGAGGTCTACCGCGCAGAGCAAAACGCCCGATAGAGATCCCACCCTCTCCCATCCCCATACCTCCCCATCAAGCCCCATTCCGCCACATATAAAGAAAAGAATATGCTTTCGTTTTCCATCGCCCTCATCATCCTCATCGCCGGTTACTTCACTTATGGCAAATTCGTATCCCGTGTATTCGGTCAGGACGCGTCGCGTCCAACTCCCGTAACACGCCATGCCGATGGTGTTGACTTCGTTGAACTGCCCACGTGGAAGGTATTCCTTATCCAGTTTCTCAACATCGCCGGACTCGGACCCATATTCGGAGCGATCATGGGCGTTATGTTCGGTCCTGCCGCGTTTCTTTGGATTGTTTTCGGCACAATCTTTGCCGGAGCAGTTCACGATTATCTCTCCGGCATGCTATCATTGAGGAATGACGGCGCTTCGCTTCCTGAAATAGTGGGGAATCAGTTAGGAACGGGGATAAAAAACACAATGCGTATATTCTCACTGTTGCTTATGATCCTTGTGGGTGCAGTGTTTGTATATAACCCCGCAGATCTGTTGGCAATGCTTACCCCTGAAAGTCTTGACCGCATGTTCTGGATCGTAGTGATTTTCGCGTACTACATGCTTGCAACTCTCCTTCCTATTGATAAACTCATTGGCAAACTCTATCCCCTCTTCGGATTTGCGTTGCTGTTTATGGCTGTAGGTATATTGGTTGCCCTTTATGCTCATTCTTCAGCCATGCCTGAAATCTGGAGTGAATTCTATAACCACAAACCGAATCCCGAGGCAAGTCCGATTTTCCCGATGATGTTCGTTTCTATTGCATGTGGCGCCATATCGGGTTTTCATGCAACACAATCACCGATGATGGCACGCTGTCTCAAAAACGAGAAACACGCGCGTCCGGTCTTTTACGGCGCGATGGTGACTGAAGGCATTGTGGCTTTGATATGGGCAGCGGCTGCCATTGCTTTCACCGGTGGATATGACGGTCTGCAGAATTTCCTTGGAAACGGCAGTCCTGCAATACTCGTGAACAGTGTATCGAAATCTTGGCTCGGCACTGTCGGAGGCATTCTTGCCGTACTTGGAGTCATAGCGGCTCCCATCACTTCGGGCGATACCGCACTTCGCTCTGCAAGATTGATAGCAGCGGATTTCATGGGAGTGAAACAACGCAAGATTGTGAAGCGACTGATGATATCGCTACCCATATTTGCGGTATGCTTCGTCATCATGCTACTTCCCTACGAAGCATTGTGGAGATATTTCGCATGGTGTAATCAGGTGCTTGCGGTATTCACACTTTGGGCAGTTACCGTCTATCTCGCAAAAGAGCATAAACTATATTTAATCACACTTATCCCGGCTCTTTTCATGACAGCCGTGACTGTGACATATATCTTCTTTGCCCCCGAAGGTTTTGGGGCGATAACCGACAATCTCTGGGGAATCAGCATCGCTTACGAATGGGCACTCGCCATCGGTCTTGGCACCTCCGCCCTCCTGCTTATGCTGTTTGTCCGCTTCCTGCGTCTCACGCCCCGGAAACTTCCAATACCTAATCAAGTTGCTGAATCATGACAACAGAAGACATCATCGAACTAATCAAAAACACCGACAAATACAATTTTCATTCACACACTCAGTTTTGCGACGGTCGCGCTTCAATGGCAGAAATGGCAGAGGCAGCGGCTGCCGAAGGTTTCGATATCTGGGGATTTTCCCCACATTCTCCTCTATCCCAATCCGAACCCTGCAACATGAAATTTGAGGATATGGATGCATATCTTGCCGAGGCTTCGCGACTCAAGGATGTTTACGACGGGAAGATGAAGATACTGACATCGCTCGAAATAGACTATATGAGTCCCGATTTCGGACCACATATCGATTATTTCCAGAATCTCCCGCTCGACTATCGTCTGGCGTCAGTGCATTTCGTACCGAACCAGGAAGGGGTATGGCTCGATTGCGATGGAAAATTTGAAAGATTTGCAGAATATCTCAAGGACGGCTATCATGGCGACCTACGTTATGTGACGGAAAAATATTTCGAACATGTGATAAGAATGCTTGAACGCGGTGGTTTTGAAATTCTCGGGCACTTTGACAAAATAGCCGGCAATGCGGCATTGGCAGATCCGGAACTTGAAAACCAAGGATGGTATGAGGCGCTTGTCGACGATGTGATCAGCCATGCGCAGACAGCCAAAGTGATAGTGGAAATAAACACTAAATCCCTCGCTGATAAAAAACGCTATTTCCCGGCATTGAGGTGGTGGTCGAAGCTAAAGGCGGCAGGAGTGCCTATCGTCTTCAATTCAGATGCACACTACCCCGATAAAGTGAATGCCGGTCGCAGGGAAGCTTTTGAAGCCTGGGCAGCCATATAACGCAAAAGACCTATATTAGCGATATGAAAAACGTGCTGGTGATTTGTGATGGAATGGCTGATGAGCCGGTAAAGTCGCTGGGAGGAAAGACTCCGATGGAAGCGGCATTTACTCCCGCAATGGACCGGCTGGCGTTAATGGGTCGTTGCGGACTCGTAAAGACCGTACCACCCGGACATTATCCCGGCAGCGAGACTGCGATACTGACAATCCTCGGCTATCTTCCAAACGAACTTCCTTCTGGACGTGGTCCACTTGAAGCCATGGGTCTCGGAATCGGGGTTTCTTCGGAAGATACGATAATGAGATATATACTTAAAGGACAGGAAAGCAGGTTGGATGAAATAGCCCCGCTTTACCCCCGTATCTCGTTTCATCCACTCTACTTGCGAACAGGCATATGCATCTCAACATGCAAAGAAGCACTTCCGGTCGACACCGCACTTATATCATTCTGGAGTGCAGACACTCCGAAAACATATGAAGCATTTGGCAAACGTCATGCAATAGATGGTTCTCATCCGGCACGAACAGTAATGATCGGTCATGTTCCGCTACTTAAAGGTATCGCGACAGCCCTTGATATGAAATGGATCGAACCTGCCAATGCCACGGGACGTTGCGACACTGATTTCAGGGCAAAGGGGGAAGCACTGTTGTCAGCAATAGACAGTCATGATGTCTCCGTCCTGCATATTGAGGCATGCGATACGGCTTCTCATGAATGCGACCCCATATCCAAAACAAGTGCTATCGAAAATATCGACAAACATATAGTTATGCCATTGCTCGATAAGTTGCGACACAGCCCCGTTCCGTTTTCCATTGCGGTGATGTCCGACCATCCCTCTCTCTGCGAATCCGGATGTCATTCCTCCTCCGCACCTCCATTTTTACTATATTATCCGGGCATCGAAGCCGACTCCGTAACACATTTCGATGAAAAGTCTGTTGCAGGGGGGTCTTTGTCCGCACCCGACGAAATATATGTCTGACATGAAAAAGAAAATAATACTCGTCACAGGAGGACAACGTTCCGGCAAAAGTGAGTTTTCCGAGAAACTCGCTCTCGAAAACTCCGAGACCCCGGTATACCTCGCCACAGCCCACGTGATCGATGATGAATTTCGCGAACGCGTGCGCATCCATCAGCTGAGACGCGGTTCCAACTGGTCGACGATTGAAGAAGATATCAACCTCAGCCGTCATGACATGACCGGCAAAACAGTCTTGATAGACTGCGTGACAATGTGGGTGACCAATGTTTTCTTCAGCAACGGAGAAGACGTGGCGGACTCTCTAAACATCCTCAAAGATGAATTCAACAAATTTACAAGTCATGATGCAGTATACATATTCGTCTCCAACGAGATTGGATCAGGTGGGGTTTCCCCGAATGCCATGACACGCAAATTCACCGATATCCAGGGCTGGTTCAACCAGCACATTGCCGCCCACGCCGATGAAGTCTACCTCACCGTTGCAGGCATCCCCCTAAAAATAAAGTAGTCCTCCCTCCCCATCCCCATAAATCCCCATTCCACCCCATTTAACCCCATTTAACCCCATAAATATGAAAAGTTTCGCAATCAAAACTCCCTCAAAAGAGATTGAAAAAGACCTCCTCACAAAAATAGATTTCCTTACAAAACCCAAAGGCTCCCTTGGCAAACTTGAAAAGCTCGCTGCCCGCATCGGTTTAATCCAGCAGACTCTGAGTCCGAAATTGTTGAAGCCGCATAATATCCTCTTTGCTGCCGATCATGGAATCATAGAAGAAGGTGTGACAGTATCACCCAAGGAAGTAACATGGCAACAGCTTTCCCATTTCTCCCACGGAGGAGCCGGCATCAACTTCCTTTGCAATCAACACGGCTTCAAGCTCGTGTTGGTAGACGCAGGCGTTGACTACGATATTCCTGAGGGAAGAGGCATCATCGACTGCAAAATACGAAAATCGACACGTAACTATCTTCATGAACCGGCGATGACTCCTGAAGAATGCGATCTTGCGATAGAGCGCGGAGCCGGAGTCGTAGACAAGGTCTATGCAGACGGTTGCAACATCGTAAGTTTCGGAGAAATGGGCAGTGGCAACACCTCTTCCTCCTCAATGTGGATGCATGCGTTCACAGGCATTCCCTTGGCGGATTGCATAGGAGCTGGTGCAGGACTTGACAAACCGGGCATCAGTCATAAACTCGATGTGCTCACACGTGCTTGGGAAAATTACTCCGGTGACGAATCTCCAGAAAGCTACATTGCCTGGTTCGGCGGTTACGAGATGGTAATGGCAGTTGGCGGTATGCTCCGTGCCGCAGAGTTAGGGATGATAATAATTGTTGACGGCTTTATAATGACAGCCTGCATACTTGCCGCCTCCAAACTTAACCCCGCAGTGCTTGATTACGCAATCTTCGGACATCAGGGAGATGAATCAGGACACAAGCTTATGCTTCAGGCATTGAATGCCGATCCTATTCTCCACCTCGACCTTCGTCTCGGCGAAGGAAGCGGCGCCGTCTGCGCCTACCCCATCATCGACTCCGCCGTGCGCATGATCAACGAAATGGATAACTTCCAGTCGGTCGGCGTCACCAAATACTTCTAAATATAACGTGAAATGAAATTCTTATTGACATCCTTGACTTTGCTGGCGGCTACGGGAGTGGCTGCCGTTGCAACAACGACCGCAACTGCTGCGGAGAAGAGTGTGAAACCGCACCTCACGACTAAGTGGGGAGAACAGGTGACTGCGGATAATGTGTGGAAGCAATATCCAAGACCTTCCATGACCCGCAACGATTGGCAGAACCTTAACGGAGAATGGGATTATGCAATACGTCCCAAGGGAGAGGCTGCTCCTAAAAAATACGACGGAAAAATTCTTGTGCCGTTCCCTGTGGAATCTCAATTATCAGGAGTAGAGAAAACCGTTGGAGACAAAAACGAATTGTGGTATCGCAAAAGTTTTACGGTGCCATCTTCATGGACAGAAGGGGATGTGAACCTAAATTTCGGGGGTGTCGACTGGAAAGCGGATGTATGGATAAACGATATTTATGTCGGAGGTCATGAGGGTGCATACTCACCTTTCTCTCTGGAAATATCCGACGCTCTTAAAAGCGGAGAGAATGTGGTTACTGTCAGAGTCTATGATCCAACCGATAAGGGCACTCAGCCGAGAGGCAAACAGGTCTCGGAACCTAAAGGGATCTGGTACACTCCGGTCACCGGAATATGGCAGACCGTGTGGCTCGAGCCTGTGCCGGAAACCAATATCCAAAAACTTAAGATTACGCCTGATGTCGACAGCAACAGACTTATAGTTGCCGGCTCAACCTCATCCGACGGCATACTGCTTGTGGAAGTTTTCGATAAAGGGAAGAAAGTGGCTGAAGCGCGTGGAATCGCGAATCAGCCGGTAGAGGTGATGATGCCCCAAGACGTTAAATTATGGTCGACAGAAAATCCGTTCATATACGATCTTAAAGTGAGTCTACTGAAAGACGGCAAGACTGTTGATTCTGTCGGCTCATACGCCGCCATGCGAAAAATCGGAATGAAACGCGATAAAGAGGGTGTAATCAGGTTCACGCTCAACGATCAACCTATCTTCCACTTCGGACCATTGGATCAAGGATGGTGGCCAGACGGTCTTTATACTCCCCCTTCGTATGACGCGATGGTATATGACATTGACAAGACCAAGGATTTAGGATTCAATATGATCCGTAAACATATCAAGGTTGAGCCGGAATTATGGTATGAATATTGCGACCGCAACGGCATACTTGTTTGGCAGGATATGCCGAGCGGAGACAAGAACACAAAATGGGAAAACCATAATTATTACAAGAGCAAGGAATTCAAACGTTCCGAAGAAAGCGAAAGAGAATATCGCAAGGAATGGCAAGAGATTATGACGAATCTTCATAACCATCCCTCTATTGCTGTCTGGGTACCGTTCAACGAAGGCTGGGGACAATATGACACCAAGAATATTGCCAAATGGACTAAAGAGATGGATCCTTCGCGTCTTGCGAATCCTGCAAGCGGCGGCAATTTCTTCTATGATTGCGGAGACATCCTCGACGTTCATAATTACCCGCAACCACGCATTTATCTCCTTAGCGATGACAAGGCAAACGTTATCGGAGAATATGGAGGCATAGGATATGCGGCAGAAGGACATCTTTGGAAACCCGATCGCAACTGGGGCTATATCCAGTTTAAATCTCCGAAAGAAGTAACCGACAAGTATATCGAATATATCGATATCCTCGGCAATCTCGCAAAAATCGCCTATACCGGCGCGGTTTATACCCAGACCACGGATGTGGAGATTGAGGTAAACGGATTGCTTACCTACGACCGCAAACTGATGAAAGTTGACGAAGATCGCATCCGCAAGGCGAATAAAAAACTGATCAACGATTTTTCAGGCAAAAACATTGATTTGAAATAAAATTAATGCTTTAAAGCATCCGCTTTCACACCCGCAAGCATCTATATATCAACACTATATAAAATATATTGTCTATGTATCTAAAATATTCCGCAAATAATGCGGAATATTTTGGTAAATACGAATTTATTTTATACTTTTGTAATATCCAACGAACAGGTAGCTAAACGATAGATTAATAAACGTAATTTCAAAAGGCATGTAAGGCATGCCTCTGTGGTTGTGCCTTACGCTGTAACAATTATTTATTAACTATCTAATAGCAATTCGCATGAAAAAGTATTTTCCACTTGCGTTTCTCGGAGCTACCACATTGTTCGCCTCCGCAGCAGTAACACAACCCACCCCGTACATCATGGTTGACTTCAACTCTGAAGCAACAGTTACAAAAGCAACCATCGGCAAAGACGTGACATTCGTCAATACTGGTGTTGACAAAGACGGCATCGAATGGGAGGCAGATCCTATCACTTTCTTTAACGACGGGAAAGGCGTAACTGCCACCGACGGATATGTCCTTGTTCCCGATGGAGCTTACATTCATCTTGACATCAGTGACCTTCCCGGTTTTACCAACCCTCAGGATCCTGAGAATCCCTATGTCGGAACATATTCAGTATTCTGGGACATCAAGGTTTCTAAACTTGGCACATACTACTGTCTGTTACAAACGAATCCCGGAAATAGCACAGATGCAAAACTCTGTATAAACGGTTCTGGTAAATTAGGTAGCGGATTCCTTCAGAGATACAACTCTGATTGGACAGCAGAAGTTGACACATGGTATCGCGTGGGAGCTACATTCCATCAGCCCGATGGATTATATGCACTCTATGTAAACGGCAAATGCATCGAAGACGGCACATCCGGTAATGTTTCGAATATTGGTGGTCGCTTCGCACTTGAAAAAGAGGGTCTTCTCTTTTTTGCAGACGAGGACGGCGAAGATTCTCCTATCTATTGCTCAAAGGCGATGTTCTTTGACAGAGATCTCTCCATGGAAGAAGTTGCCACTCTCGGTGATCCCAAAACTGAAATCACTGCTTCATCCGATGTTGCTGATGTTTTAGCAAACAATGGTATCTCCGTAAACGTAGATAACGCTGCAAAAGTTGTAACGGTAAATGTTGCCGAAGGTATAGCAGAGGTAAACATTTACAATGTTACAGGTATCAAAGTTAATGAAGCTGCTGTTGAAGGCTCTTACACCTGGAGCTATACAGGCGCAGCCCCCGGCGTTTACGTTGTCAGCGTAAATCAAAACGGCAAGAAAGCAACGAAAAAGTTAATTGTAAAATAAACACATTCTTAAATACCTTGAGAGACCGTCATTTCCATGAATGGCGGTCCCTCTTCTTTTTACATCTCCACTTATCACATCTTGCCTCTTACTTTTACTTCTCACTTCCTACCCATTGTCTCCGGAATATACGGCACATTGAATCCATAGATTTTACTTAGAATCGTCAAGGTTTCATTAAGATCGTCATCCGGAAGCGTGCCTGTAAACGGGGAATTGATTGAATTTCGGATCTCACTACTGATTTTAACTTCAAAAGTCCTCTCCAATGCCCTTATCAATGAATCTGCAGATACATTCTGATATGTCACCCCGTAGACTCTGCGACGCAATGCGGGATTCGCCTTGAAACTCATAATGTCAAACAGCCCGCTTTTCTTATCGAATACTACAGACTCTCCAGCATGCAGACTGATCTTATAATTTGTATTGGAGGCTGAGAGATCAACTTCCCCCTCATCAAGTATCACTTCATTATAGTCTACATCTGGTCGGGCATACACATTGAATTCGGTGCCTTTAACATTGATAACCATGCTATCGGCAACAATTGAGAAGTTGCGGTCGCCACTCTTTGCAACCTTAAAATATGCTTCGCCACTGAACTCAATTTTTCGCTCTCCTACCGCCATATCCGACGGATAACGCAAGTTGCTTCTCCCCTGCAAACGCACTTCTGTACCATCGGGCAGTATCACACAAGACTTTTCTCCAAACTGAGTCCTTATTTCCGTATAACCTGTGGATGCGAGCAATGTTTCCGCACTCTTTGAAAAATATACAGACACTCCGACAGCAATTACTGCAACAATCGAGGCAGCCGCTACAGCAAACCATCTCCACCTGAAGCGGCGTGTTACATGTCGCTCGGTATAACACTCCTCCAATTCCGACTGCGACTTGCAAATTCGGTCGATTTCAGATGATAGTTTCTCACGCACGCTGGCAATAAGTTCCTCCGAAACTTCCTGAGATTCTATCTTTTCTTCTTCTGCAAGTTCTTTCATAGCACTCTCAATTTCCTGCAACGAGAGCACATTCAACTGGCGGCGCATTTCCTCCAGCTCATCAACAGTAAGGCTATTAGTCCTAAATTTTACTATCAGTTCTTTTATCGTCATTGCAAATTCTTTTATTTAAGAGTATAGGAGGAAACAAATCATAAGCAGAACTTTACGCAATGCCTTAAGACCCTGCGACAAAGCATTCTTAACTGTCTGAACGCTCAATCCGAGTTTTTCTGAGATCTCTCTTACATCCAGGTTTTCGAAGCGCGACAACATCACAACTTTTTTCTGAGTCGGTGAAAGTTTATCTATTTCCGATAAGACCTTACGCTCAAACTCCCTATACTCCATGGATTCAATTCCTGGAGCAGTAGATTTATCACTCATTATGCCGACATAATCAGCATAAAGAGCACTGTTTGTCCTTTCTTTCCAATGATTTATGATGCGATTGCGCGCCGAGGCAAACAAGAACGGTTTAATAGTTTCTACATCCATCAGTTCAGCCCTTGTTTTCCATAAATTCAGGAAAACATCCTGAACAATATCCTCAGCATCCTCGCTGCAACCTACATGCCGTAGACAATAACCTGAGAGTCGATTACCGTACATGTCATAAAGTGCCATAAAGGCATCTTTACTGCCATCCCGTAAACCGACTATCAGATTTTTCTCATAATCTTTTTTAGATTGCATAGACCCAAGAAAATTTGTCACAAATTTATATTATAAATATATACTGACCAAATATCTTGCGCCATACTTTCCCGGAACTTAACGCATATGCGCAAAACAGGAGGGCTGTCAAATTATCACCGTTGTAAGTATCGGGAAATGATCGGAAGGAAGATGACTCTTATATTCCAGGACCTCACAATCATAACCGGATCCATTGTCTTTATTTTGGATACTTTCAGGCGATGTTCTATACGAGTCAGTCAGTATACCATAACGGGTTACCTTTACCGAGGGGCTTACAAAGATATGATCGATGCGACTATTGCAGAACCCATTAGGATTCCAGTCATTCCAAGTGCCATTCTTCTCATAGAGCACATCCGCTATGTCATGAGTGTCTTTGAGCACACCTGACTCGGAAATGAACTTATAACAATCGCTCGTCTGATCCACATTAAAATCACCAGTAAGAAACATTGGAATGTCATCACCAATCTCCTTAGCTTTCTTCATTATAAGTTTTGCGCTCTCGACTCTTGCCTTCTTTCCCACATGATCCATATGCACATTAAACATGATAAACTCTTTTCCACTTGTCTTATGACGGAATTTGCCCCAGGTGCAGATACGGTAACAGACGGCATCCCATCCTTTGCCGGGTTTGTCTGGAGTTTCAGAAAGCCAGAAATCACCATGATCAAGCAAATCAAATAGATCTGTACGATAGAAAATGGCTGCATGCTCGCCCGATGACTTGCCATCATCTCGCCCAACTCCAATATATTCATATCCGGGAAGGTTGCTCTTCATGTCTTCAAGTTGGAACTTCAATCCTTCCTGGGTGCCAAAGAGATCAAAATTATGAAAACGTACAAGATCTGCCATGACTTTGCTGCGTGTCTGCCAATGTTCTCCCCTCAAAGAATCGGATTCGGCATAATAACGCAAATTATATGTGCCAAGATTGAGTCTGGCTTCCTTACCTGCCTTAGCATCGGAAACAGCTTTTGCTACTTTTCCCTTGCCAGCATCACGAAGGAATTTATCTCTTGCTTTGTCAGACATCGGTTGACGTTTTACCACTTCCTCAATGTCATTGAATTTAGCACGGAAACTATCGATAAGCTCACGATTCCTCTCCGGAGCGTACTCGATGGCTTCATAAATGACACTCATTGGTCCAAACTCTTCATTGACTTCAAGACGAGGATACAGTTCCTTGATGCCGCCGAATGCTGCCACAAAACGCTTCATTGCTCCTATGGTGCCGTCTGCAACCTCTGATTTTTGTGCAAAGTCAAATTTTACAGTATGTCCTTTGCTGAGATCCAATCCCGGCATGGCGACAGAGACAGACAGATCCGAAGGATGATATGTAAAGGCGGTCTCCTTGCCATCTACCATAACCTTATCAGGTCTGAGTGTTGCAAGCACCTTCACTTCATAGTCGCGCTTAGCGGGCATATCCTTATAGTTTCCCTGTCTCGGATCAATCTTGACAATAAGATATTGGTCATCTTTATCTGATTCTACTTTAGTGAAAGCATATTCATTCGAATAATTATCATCATCACCATAATCTTCATAGATATTGAATGAATTTTTGCCATTACCTGGATAAACAGTCAGGCAATAAGGAGCGGCATTGCTTCTCAGATTGCTAACATTTCCGCCGTGATACGGCAGTATTGATCCGGCTTTCACATACACAGGATACTCATCCATCGCGAATTTCCTTGTATAGACCTTTCCCCCTTCAAGAAGTGTTCCGGTCGCCTCCTCATACCAGGTTCCATCGGGAAGCCATACTTTCACTGTCGAATAACCATCGACCGCCGCACTTGCAATCGGAGAGACAAGGATATTGTCTCCGAACATATATTGTCCCTTGAACCGGTATGCGTTTTCCTCTCCGGGCCAATCATAATACATCGGACGACAAAGCGAAACACCTGTATCATAAGCCTTACGTGCCATAGCATAGATGTAAGGCGTTATGCGGTATCTCCTTTTTATGGCAGCCCGGATATTGTCCATTGTGGCGCGGTCAAAATTCCATGGCTCTTTGTTGAGCTGAGCGTTTTTGGTGGAATGGTTACGCATCATCGGGCTGTAAACACCAAACTGGAACGACCTGGAATAGAGCTCCGGATCAATCGCCGTGTCGCCGGGAGCCATATAGAAGCCGCCAAGATCATGACACCAGTAACCGTAACCTACATTTGCAGCAGTAGCTGTGAAATATGGCATATAAGCCAAAGTTTTCCATGTAGAATAACTGTCGCCGGAAAAACCGATCTGATAACGATGGTTACCCAGTCCTCCCCAACGATGGAATATCATAGGACGCCCGTCATTCTCATTTTTCATCTTATTGAAAAATGTATGGTTTATCCACCAAGTGTTGCTGAGAGAATCAAGCTTCGAATCATAAAGGTCCTGCTGCCAGTCGAGCCACCAGAAGCTTACACCCTCTTTGCGCATAGGGTCAAGAATATGATCGAAGACACTTTTCACGAATGTACGGTTTGACGAAACCCATGGTATGTCCTTGCCGCTCTTAGGATCAATTCCATTATCCTTTGCTATTTCCGGATATGATGCCTCGAAACGGCGGACACCGCTTGCCGGGTGAAGGTTCAACGTGACCTTAAGGTTCTTGTCTCGAAGATAATTCAGAAATTTTTCCGGTTCAGGAAATAGTCTGCGGTTCCATGTCCAGCCGGTCCAACCACCATGAGCTTCATCGGTATAATGCCAATCCATATCTATTACGAGTACCTCCAAAGGTATGCCGTAAGATTCGAAATTATTGACCAGTTGTTTGAGTTCATGCTCGGAATATCCCCACCACCGCGACCACCAGTATCCGAATGCGTAACGCGGAGGAAGGGGAATCTTACCTGATAGCACTGTGAAATCCTTGAGCGCACCCTTATAGTCCTCTCCATAGGCAAGAAAATACCAGTCTTGTGCTCCCCTCTTACTTTTCCGCTCCTTGACCCAAGGTATTTCCGAATCATTGTCGAGCAAATACTTACCGCTGTCATCGATCAGTGTCCATCCGTCGCGGGCAAGCAGACCGGTTTCAAGCGTCTGAGGATCTTCCACCCACTTCCCGTTATCATTCTTATAAAGATAATCAGGACCATTCCAACGGTCAAGGGTGCGTGTTGTGCCCATCAGATTCTCTTTCTGCTGCTGCCCCGGCATCCATTCAAACGGTTTCATCCCCTTGCCTGAAACAATCCTGAGATTATCTTTTGAAAAGGGCTTCTTTCCTTTCTTATAATTCAGAGTCATCTTCGGTGTGACAATGATTACCTCATCCTTGGTTTCAGACATCTTCGCACCCGTTTCGGGATAACTGCGGTTATATGCAACGAAACTTCTTGCATCAATAAACTTTCCATCAGGAGCATACTCCATCCTGACAAGACCATCAGTCACAACCGTGAAGCGAACATGATTGTCTTTATAGATGACACCATCTGTAACGGTTCCATGTGCCATTATACAGCCGGACATACACAATGCTGCAACCGCACTTACTTTAAAGCTCTTATTCATTGATATCGGTTAATTTTATTACTTATAAACAGCTTCTCATTTCTTATGGTGCGTTCCTGATTTGAACGGACCGAATTCTTTAATCACATTCATCTCCTCATCAGTGGCATCGACAATAAATATTCGATAACTTTCGCCTCCTTTCGATACTTTCACAATCACATGCCCATATTCGGGATTAACCACCCGGAACCAAGGTTCCTTGCCAAATTCCTTACGATGATTGTAAAACACATGAGTAGAGAAGACCATGGGATATCCAGTATATTGTCCACCTTCATAGATATTTTTCATAACAGAGGGCTGAATGTGCCAGTAGTCCCATGCGGGATCCAGATAATGTCTGGCATCGACACTCTTGACATATTCGGCAGATGTGGAACCGCGATAACCATGATGATTCAGTTTTGCGATATCAACCGGGCCACATACCTTACCCGTAATGTCTTCAAGATTCACCCGATTCCCTTTCGCATCGAGCACTCCTCCTGTGAGATCTCCTCCTGTGAATAAAGCAAACGGACCATACTCTATCCTTAGGGCAAGACTCTTTGTATTTTCGTTCTGTCCTCCACTCTTGTTCTTCTTATTGAGATCATACCATTTGATTGTATTCTCTCCTGTCCCTGTCCAGATTTCTCCATTTTTTGCAAGATTTCTTATAGAGAATGAGGTGTAAGCTGAAGGATTATGAGTCATCTTCATCTGATTCAGTTTGCCAACTGTAAATTCTTCCTGCACAAGTCCGTTATCACGCGCCTGATTACACAGGAATGCCCGAAGATTATCAACATCCGGATCTTTGATTGGCACAGGATAATCATACAACGGATACCCCCTGTCAAATTCTTTACCGAATTTTATATCCTGCCCTACCTCCATGATGCCGCAGATAACATAATTCGGATCTTTATCCTTTGTTTTTGGGAGACCTCCTATGGTTGTATCTCCTGTATGGTCATTATGAAAATGGCTAACCATAAGATAATCCACCTTGTCGGCATTAGGATTAACTTTGAGGATATAGCGTTTGATATATTCTCCGGAACGGAAACGACTATCAGGCATTGCAGGTGTTATTTCATCCCATGCGTCATTCCAGTCGCCGGCATCAATAAGGGCTGATGTGCCATCGGGCATTATCAGGAAAAGAGACTCTCCCCTCCCGGTGCATATCATATGGAATTCCATCTCCCCCTCACTCCATGCGGGTAATGGATTTATTGGTTCCGCCCACGCCAAGGATGCTGAAACAAACATCAAGGACGCACTGATGATACTTTGTCTTATCATATTAATTAATTGTCAAATGATTATTTTATATGATTTCACGAACTTGCCGTTTTGCACCCTGAGAGCATACACACCTTTTTCGCATCCTGCAGTTGAAATCGAAACAGTATCCTGTCCGGAAACTCTTTTTGCCACAATACCGGAAAGAGACACGAGATCTACAGAGAAGTTCTCTCCCAGTCCAACAGTTACCTCCCACGTGTCAGGAGCGATTTTCGTTACCATAAATTTATCAGTATCTATGGATAATGGTGTTGAAACTCCTGAGTCTTTTTTCGCAAGAACATATTTAAGACCCTCATATGCGTCAGCCTTACCATAACCGAAACGCACGGGCTTTGCTTCCGTATATGTATCCTGTCGGGCAGTATGCTCAAGTACATCCATTATCCCATCGTAATCAAGTGAGGGATCGGCTTCCAGCCATAACGCGCATATGCCAGCAAAAAGAGGACAAGACATCGAAGTGCCGCTCATCTCGCAGAAATAATAGTTCTCTCCATTATACTCGCCAACAGCAACAGCATCGACATCCGGATCACAGAAACGACTGCTTGCAGACACAATATTCACTCCCGGCGTTGCGACCTGCGGAAGGCTGCGCCCATCGTACAATATGCCATAACCTGAAGACGGGGCGATATCGCCACACCCTTTATCAGAACTTGTCTCACGCCATATATGGTTGTCGAGATAACGGATTGCCGTTCGATTACTATAACTACCGACTGCGATAATATTCTTCGCACAAGATCCGTTGGCAATGCTTAAACAAGGAGAAGGCTTCACATAACCCTCCTTATCCTGGAATTTCACATAATTTCCGCAACAGTTGCCATCGATACGCTGCCCGCTCTCACCCTTCAGACGAATCCCAATCTGGGTCCGAGTCCACCTGACACCATCCACAGTAAATCCATGCATCTGGAACCCATTGTCAAACATAAACTCGATGCAATAGCGATTATTTTGTTTCTCAACACCGGCAGAAACCCCGATTCTTCCCGAAAATATGGTTTTGAAATCAGCTGCTAAATCCGCTGAGACATATCTTTTCGTCATAGGGTTTCCCATGGGAGTCAAAGTCGGTCCTGGAATAGAGAGAAGGGGGAATTCCTTTGTTTCACCATTGGCAGTGCCTATAGCGAAAATCTCTATCTCAACACTTCTGCTATCATTGAGCCAGAATTCAAGTTCGCCAGTATTATCCCCGATACTCTTGAAGATAAGTGCAGTTGCAATCGAATTCCGCTCGTCTGTGAGTGTCTCGCTGAAATAGTCCTCCATTCTTCCATCGTTTCCTGCGGATTTACAGATAATGGCTTTCTTGGCAAGCTCCGAGAGCGCCTGGTCATCGAGAGCACTGCCATCCCTCGGTCCCCATTGCGATCCAAGAGAATAATTGATCACACATGGCTTCCCTTGTTTTTCAGCATATTCTATTATTCTCGTTGCAGCAGTCAGCTGCGCACCGCCATATAGACCCGAGGCATTCCCGCATATCGCAATATCTGCTTTCGGAGCCACTCCGTAATATGGAACGGGCTTGGTGCCATCGGGATTTGCATGACCAACAGCTGATGCACTTACAAGACCATACTTGACCGAGTCAGAACCGAAATCTGCATCATCCCACCTGCCGGGACCTCTGTAGCCCCCAGCCATGATGCCGAGCACGTGAGTGCCGTGTTTTGCATCTTTTTTATCAGTGGTATACGCCTTGATTCTCTCAACATCCTCGGTATCAAGCGTCGGTGTTGATGAGCTTCCGGTGAATTGGATCAGTTTCTTGACTCTCGTCCGGCTTCTGTCTTCATTGTCATAAAAATCTATATGGTTAACATCAAAACCAATGTCGAAAACACCACATATCACACCCTCTCCCATATACGTATGTCCGAGATCCTTGCGAAGATCTGAATGCACTGTGTTGATATTGGAGTTTTTCTCCATACGGGCATAATACATATCCGGCTTGTCGCTATGGTCAAACTGTGCAGAAATCACCTTTTCGGAATTAAGTAAAACATCTATATTGTCAAGAGATGTCTCAACCACAAATATGTCACCGATAGCCGCTGTCACGGTCGAGCCCAAAGCGGTCAGATCTTTCTCTGTTGTGCCGGAAGTCACTTTTACAAGGACTGTCATAAATTTCGATTCCTCGCTCCGCGTATGTCTATCGGTCTGGAGTTCCTCCTTAAGAATCTCCAAACTCATACGGTCGCGATGTGAAATCTTTTGTTGTCCGAAACACGGAAGAGAAACCATTAGGGAGCACAGCATCATGATTTTCAAAAAAGTAGTGACGATCTTCATATTATTGTGTCTTTGATGATCATAAAAAAGGGGGCAACCGCTTTTTAACAGTGACTGCCCCCCGAACGTAAATAGCTAAACGATTTATTTTTATTTGTATGTTTTTTGCCGCCGTCACTGTCAGGGAGCGGCGATTTTTACGTTAACACAAAAGAATCTTAGATCTCATCCGGTGCAAGGACATTTTCAGATCCATATCCGGGATTCTGTTTCAGTAACGGGTTTCCTCCCAAAGCCGAGTCAGGAAGCGGGAAACGGTTGCGGAAACTCTCGTTGCTCGGCTCATGACTCCACCATTTCTCTGTGGTGAACATTCCCCAGCGAATTAGATCTGTGCGTCGGCGTCCTTCTCCTATGAATTCTATCATCCATTCTTTTGCCAGACGGTATTTATCGAGATTTCCGGCAGTCACAGGATTCGGATCCGATCCGTCGAAGTTGCGTGCGCGAACTTTGTTGATAAGTTCTGCGGCTCCGGCTTTGTCGCCTCTGTGAAACTTGCATTCAGCAAGTGAATAATATGCCTCTGCCAGTCTGATGATGTTAAGACCTACATTCCATGTGAGGGCTTCCTCCTGAGGGAATGGCACCTTGACAAGGCGAACACCGCTACATTCATTTGAATGCTGTATATCTGAAGGATAATCCATAGGATTGCCTTTGTCTTTCCAACACTGCTCATGATCGTAAATCTGGTCGAGAAGAATACAGTTCTTATGTCCTTTCACTTTACCGCCTTTCCAGTAGCCATCATAAGGTTTCATACCTTCGATTTCACCTACCATGAACATACCATCATATTTCCCTTCGCCTTGATAGCTGTAGCATTTCTTACGATGGTCTCCGTCATCATAGCTCTCATATGGAGAACCAAGTTTGATTTCTGGATTTGTAACGGAATATAGTTCTCCGTCCTGACGGCGCGATGGTGTAAGGCAATGACCGTTTATACACCAGTAAAGAAGGTCATTATAACCGATGATGTAAAGTGCATTTCGAGGATAGAAGCGTCGGAAATGCCAGTCGCATTCACATCCCGTACCATTAAGAGACGGACAATAGAGCATTGTCTCTGGTGAATTGGCGCCTTCCCATCCGAAAGGTCCGTTCCACGTTTTGTCGAGGTCATAGACCCCATACTTGCCGTCGATTATATCCTGGAAAACCTTCTCTGCTTCTGCATAATGGTCTTCACCGATATACGCCTCAGCATTCAGATATAGCTGACCAAGAGCCATTGCTGCAGCGCCCTGGGAGAAGTATCCCTCTTCTGTCTTGCCTATAGTTTCTTTAGGTTTAAGATATTTCAGGCTTTCAAGAAGATGATCCTCAATAAACTTATACGTCTCTTTTGCTGTAGCTCTGGGCTTGAGGGGATCCTTGGTGCTGTCATAAAGAGGAAGACCACCCCACATATCGAATGCCTGAAGATACATATATGCCTCAAAACCACTCATCTGATTGATATAGTCATCAAGTTCCGCTCTTGTCAGGCCGCATTGCTCAGGAGTGACCTTCTTTAAGTCATCACGCACTTGAAGACAACGGGACATTACATTCATCGTATTCAGATACAAGTCTTCAATCCAGCCTTCATCCGGAATCCAGTTGTGATCGTTAATACGTATCCATTTACCGCTATCATACCATGTGTCAATGCCCGATCTTAGTCTCACAGGGGTAGTAAACTCATCAGTGCAGGATTCCTGATACTGCCAGTGTGTCCAAAGGAAATAATAGCTCCACTGCGCGAACGTTCTGCCCACGAGTGCAGTTACGTTTGCCTCTGACGTGATGAACGTATCTGGCGTGGCATCAGAATAATATTTATCGTTCATATCGCAAGAGGCGAGCATTGTTACAGCTCCCACCGCGACAGTCAATATCTTGTTTATTGTCTTCATCTTTCTGGACTTTTTAGATACATGTAATCTTATAATTTCAGAAATTAATCTGGAAACCGAATGTGAAATGGGCTGTCAAGGGATAGAGTGACGACCTGCTTTCATATCCTGGATATAACCCGTTGACACTTACCTCCGGATCCCAACCGGTAAACTTAGTGAATGTTGCCACATCCCGAACCGTCATGTAGAATCGCATACTGTCAATATATTTCGTGTAGCGTTTCATCGGAAGTGTATAACCGAATGTGATGAGATCAATCTTGAGGAACGAAGCATCCTGAATAAAATAATCTATATAGGGAGAAATATTGTCGCGTATATCCTTATGCTTCATGTAGTAGTCGCGATCGATATTATGATGATCGTAGTTGTATGTACCGAAATCCTGATTGAATGCGCTATAGACATCGCGATCGAGCCATGCGTGTAACTGTACACCAAGATCAAAGTTCCGATAAGTAAGCGTCTGATCCAATGACATCTGCACTTTCGGAAGCGCATTCCCGGTAAAATAGCGGTTCTCACGTATGGTGTTACCCTCGGCAACAACTTTTTCTCCATCCTTAGTATAGATCATCCATTTACCGTCCTCATTAAGACCGGCATTCTTGAACACCCAGAACTGACCAATATTGGATCCTTTGTCTATATGGAATGCTCCTGATTCGAGATACTGCGTATAATCACTCAATTCTTTGATACGGGTTCCATTATGGAATGCGCGTAACGTAGCGTTCCATTTGAAACCTCCCGTATTGAGGATTGTACCGCCTACTTCAGCTTCCCATCCATTGTTCTCAAGAACACCTATGTTATCATACATAGTCGGGTCTACCTGTGGAGGAACTGAGCAACGAACCTCAAAAATCAATTTGTCTACTCTTCTGCGATAATAGTCGAAACTTCCCCACAGGCGATTGTTGAAGAGTGAGAAATCGAAACCTACGTTAAACTCTTTCTTCTCCTCCCATCCGATACTCTCGTTGGTATTACACCAGTAACCGTATGTGGTCTGCCATGTGCCATTGAACGGCCAGCGGAATCTATCGGTATATGTGGGCGTGTATATGGCACTTGGTATTCCGTTATTACCGGTTACACCATAGGCGATACGAATCTTGAGGTCATCAACCCAGTCTACATCTTGCATGAACTTTTCCTTGTTTATACGCCATCCTGACGATATCGCCCAGAATGTACCCCAGCGGTGTTTGGGACCGAACTTGGAAGAACCTTCTCGACGGATACTGAGACTTAGAAGATATTTATCATCAAATGAGTAGTTGGCACGTCCGAAGAAAGACATCAGCCTCTGCCGTGAATCCTTATGTGACGATACCTGACCTGCCGGTTTCTCTTTATTCACTATACCGAGACCTTCTCCAAGGTTCCAGCCTTCCACACCCTCAATGGTAAAATCTTCATTGTATGCGGAAAAACTGTCACCACTGTTTGTATCAAACGACCATCCTGCCACAGCGTCAATATGATGCATACCGAAAGTATTATTGTAATTTGCATATGCCTCATATGAAGTCTTCAGGGTATTGCCGAATGAATGGTATGCTTTACCCCGACGACCATTATTGAGACTCCAGGCATGATCAACGTCATACCAATAATAATATTTGTCTGTTGTATAGTTGACACTCGCGGTTGCCTGTACTGAAAGACCCTTGATAATATTATATTTCAATGTTCCGCTGGCAATCGCCCATTGCTCCTTATAGTTATATTTACGCTGGCCTATATCATATGCAATTGGGTTGGTATTGGAAGTAGAACCATAATCTATACCGTATTCAGTATTGTTCCACTTAGTCGGATCTTCCGGATCCATCATCGGAATGGTAGGATTCATCTGGGCAGCCCTGGTCACAAGACCTGTAGAGGATCGCCAGTCGGAATCCTGCTGACGCACTGTAAGCCTTGTGAATATCTCAAGTTTCTTATCGAATGCCTTGAAGTCACTGTTTACCCTTGCAGCATACACCTTGCGGCGATCAGCAACGATAGGACCTTCCTCATCTGCATATTGCAAGGAGGAATATACATTTGCATTACCATTACCTCCTGAAATCGTCAGAGTATGCTTGTGTGAGAATGGACTGCTATTAAGCGAATGGCTGTACCAATCCTCTTTAAAACCATAATCAGGTCCCAGTTCCTCTGCCACAAATTCCTCTGGAGAAAGAAGATGCAGTTTTTTTGTGTGAACATCTGTCGAAAACTCTACATTATAGGAAATTTTAGTTTTTCCGGCTTCCGGTTTCTTTGTCGTAACAAGTATAACACCGCCTGCAGCACGGGTACCATAAATGGCACCGGCTGAAGCATCTTTCAGAATTTCAATTGATTCAATATCATTTTGGTCTACTGAACGGAGCGAATTGGTAGGGACACCATCCACTATAATAAGAGGGCCCATTGACGCATTAACCGATGCCACACCTCGAATCTGGAAATCATTGGAAGATGTAGGACCACTATTTCCACTGATAGTAAGACCGTTTACACGATTTCTCAATGCAGTTGCAATTGTAGCGCCACCAACTCCCTTCGGCATATCCTCACCTTTTATGGATGTGATTGCCGTAGTCACACGCTTCCTCTCTGTAGAGCCGTAACCAATCACGACCATCTCATCGAGCATATTCTCATTCTCGGCAAGCGTAATATTAAGTGCGGACGCATTCCCTATCTTAACTGTTTTCCTGTCATAACCGACAGATGTGATGCTAAGAGCTTGCCCCTTATCGGCATCAATAGTAAAATATCCATCAATGTCGGTGACTGTACCGCGCTTTGAATCTTTAACCATCACACTTGCACCAATCACCGGCTCCCCATTCTGATCAAGAACCCGACCCTTTATTTTTCCATTTTTACTTGAATCCGTTTTCTTGGAAGCCGGCAACTTCTTTTCAAGAATGACTATAGATTTTTCAGATACAACATCGTAGGTCAGAGACGTTCCTTTAAGTGCCATGTCAAGCGCTTTGAGAATAGGTGCATTTTCACACTTCACAGATACGGATTTGATTTTTCCAACAAGAAAATCCTTATACGAAAATCGATACTGAGTTTGTTTCTCAATACTCTTTAAGACTTTTTCCAAAGGCTCGTTTCTGACATCAAGTGTCACCTTTGATGTTGTCTGCGCGTTTATCGCAACAGAAACAATCAGAAAAAACATTAAGAGCGACAATTGGCGTAGTAATGCGTTAACTTTGCTCATATGGTTAGGTTTGTTAGTGTTGTTTGAAACCTAATACATCAACAAAGGCTTTTTGTACTATAGTTAAAATATGTTTAAAAACACAAAATTATATTTTTAACATATTCCGATTTTTATTTTGCTGATCAACTGACTTTTGAAATATTTAATAGTACTCTCTTTTTATTTGAAGCTCCTTCAGTTTTTATATAGGAATGATGTTATTGAAAATAATTATTTGTACTTTTGTGTATGAATATGATGAAAAAACTCTTTGCGGCGATAGGATTCTTCACGAGGATTCCGGTGTGGAGAATCACGGAAATACCGGCGGAAAATTATAAACGGGTTGTGGATCTATGGCCTGTGGCTGGATGGATTACGGGAGGAATAACGGCATTGGTTCTATGGGGAGCACTTAATGTGCTCCCCCCTTTCGCGGCTGTTGTCACGGCATTTGCCTGCCGCCTTCTTCTAACAGGAGGATTACATGAGGATGGTCTCGCCGACTTCATTGACGGCACAGGCGGAGGTACTTCCCGCGAACGTATTCTTGAGATCATGAAGGATTCACGTATTGGTTCTTACGGCGTACTCGGATTAATTTTTTATTTTCTGATGCTTGTTTCCTGCGTGGCATCCCTCCCGACAGAGATTGCTCCACTTATCGTTTTTGCTGCAGATCCCTGGAGCAAATTCTGCGGGTCATTCCTTATCAACACACTCCCTTACGCACGCAAACAGGAAGAAGCTAAAAACAAGCTCATATACGATCGCATGTCTGTGTCGGCATTTGCCATATGCTTCATTGCAGGGGTGCTTCCTTCAATATTCCTCCCTATCCCCTACTGGCTTGCGTTGCCCCTTCCTTTGCTCATAGCCGCATTGATGATTCTTTATCTGCGCTATAAAATAAAAGGATACACAGGCGACTGCTGCGGCGCGACAGCGCTTCTCTGTGAGCTCTCATTCTATTTCTCAGCCGCCATCATCACCCGAACATTGATATTATAAATTATGAAGATAACCTTTATCCGGCATACTGCTGTTGATGTTGAACCCGGTATATGCTATGGTCGCACCGATGTGTCATTAAAACCGACCTTCCCCGAAGAAGCCGCGAAAGTCAGCGAATCTATTCGGGCTGCAATAAAATCAAACGGCAAGCCGTTTGATGCCGTATATCGTAGTCCGTTAAGTCGATGCAGGCTGCTGGCAGAGGCTTGTGGCTATAATGAAGCCATTCCTGATGACAGACTTTTAGAGATGAATTTCGGAGAATGGGAGATGCAACGATATGACGATATAAAAGACCCGAGATTACAGGAATGGTTCGACGACTGGCTGCACGTCACGCCTCCCGGCGGCGAATCCTTTCACGACCAGCATCTGCGTGTCAGATCCTTTCTGGAAGACATGAAAAAATCCGGCAAAGAGAACATCCTTGTCTTCACCCATGCAGGAATCATGATGAATACCATGCTTATCCTTAATCTCGTACCCCTCGACCGCCTCTTCTCCTCCCAACCCTCCTACGGCGACCTCCTTGAACTCACAATATATTAACCGGATATAATACAGCATATATACCATCTTTAATCCATAAAAAGTTGTCTGAATTATGATTTTGTCATTTAATTTGTTATATTTGCAAAAGAATTACAAATTTGAAGGATGAAATGATACTTGAAATTCGTTTGAGCAACTTCTTCTCAATTAAAGATGAGGTGGTACTGGATATGCAGGCAGCAAACATACAGACCAAAAAGGCAAAAGAGCTTGAAGAAAATACATTTATATGCGGTGATGAGCGTTTGCTTAAAACTGTAGCCATTTACGGTGCAAATGCATCAGGGAAGAGTAGCATAATAAAGGCTATTCGCGCTTGTGTAGGAATGATCTTCTCATCTCACAATTACAACGAGAATACGATATTTGCCTTTACTCCATTCAAATTTGGAGGCATTGGAAAGCCAAGTACATTCTTCATTCGCTTCCTTATTGAAGGTATCGAATATGAATATTCTTTTGAACTCAATAAAGTTGAGATACTGAAAGAAGCACTGTATTATTATCCGAATGGTCGTAGGTCTCTGGTTTTTTCTCGTGATGAGACAAAGGGTCCAGACAAGAAGGACATCTATGAATTCAGATCGGTAATTCGCCGTCCAATGGACGTTGCTGCCAATACTTCTAAAAAAACGCTTTTTGTATCGCGTGCCAGTCAGATGGACCGAGATGTTGCAAAAGATGTTTTTCGGTATTTCAATGAACGTTTTATTCTGAATTATTTCGGATATAATTCATTCTCTGTCGAGCGCTTGTTGAATGAAAACAAAGAGCAGTTCCTTAACGTGCTTCGAATTGCCGATAGCGATATTGTCAAAATCGACAGCAGGCATGAGAATAAAGTATTTTCGACTGCCGTGATTGACCCTACCGACAATCAAATATTGTCGGTAGAAGATATTCAGAAACCACAATTGGTCATTACGACCTACCATAAGAATAATCCGGATGTTCCTTTCAACTTTTTTGCAGAAGAATCTGATGGAACACAGCGTTTATTCAATATGATGCTAACGATTCTTGACATCGTCAAGAATAATAAAATCTTGTTGATAGACGAAATCGAGACGCAGCTGCACATAAAACTGGTAGAGTATATCATAGGTTTGTTCAATAAAAGTGAATCAGCACAGTTAATATTCACTACGCATAATACATACCTGCTTAATACTAACAAGCTACGCAAGGATCAGATATATTTTGTCAACAAACGGGACGATGGAACCTCGGATTTGTATTCATTGTTTGATTATAAAGATTTCCGCGATGGGTTAGATGCAGAAAAAGCATATCTACAAGGTCGTTTTGATGCCATCCCGTATATTGACGAACAGGCTGATAGTTTTATAAAATAGGAACTGAGATGGGACGACAAATAAGAAAATCCAAAGGCAAAACAATGAAGCCCAACTTCTTTGTTTTCTGTGAAGGGGAGTCAGAAGTTACTTATATCAGTCACCTTCGTTCGCAATACCGTGTGCCTATTCAGATTATCCCAAGAAAGAGCGATTCCAACATATCCGTTGGGTATATAGAGAATTGTAAACGAGAATACGTTGCAACAAAAAATGATAAAACATTTCTGATGTTTGACCTTGATGTGAGCGGAATGCTTAAACATCTACAAAATATCCCAGATGCGGTATTGCTCGTCTCGAATCCATGTATTGAGTTGTAGTATTTAATACACTTCGAGGAGTGTCATGCCGAGCTAACCCAAAACGCTTGCATCAAGAAACTGAAAAGACATCTTAAACATTACACAAAAGGGACTTTGGCATTAAGTGAGAAACAGCAACTGACCGAAAAGACATCAAAAGCAACGGCAAGAGCCAAGGTATTGCAGACATATGACAACCCCTCTACTACCATCTATAAAATGATAGAACTGCTGGAAAGTTTATGATTTGAAAATTATGAATAATGTAGAAAGATATTAACATAACGGCGGCAATCTCAGTTCAATATGACGAGATTGCCGCTGTCTATATCTCCACTATGTCCCGGAAACGACCGTTAATATTTGTCGGAACTTTGTAAAAGCATTCAGGTTATTTGTATTTAGCCCATTTTATCAGCTCCTTTATGTTCGGTTTCTTGCCATACATGAAGATTCCTACACGATAGATTTTTGCGCTGAGCCATATCATGAATAACACAGAGAGGAAGAGAACCACAGCTGATACGGCAAGCTCCCACCCCGGCACTCCGAATGGCATACGAGCCATCATAACCATTGGAGATGTAAACGGTATCATTGATGACCAGAATGCCAACTGAGATGTTGGATCATTCACTACTGTAATGGCAATGAGTAGACCGATAATAATCGGCATCACGGCGAAAGATGTAAGCTGACTCGCATCCTGGATGTTGTCGACAGAACTTCCAATCGCTGCGTAGATGGAGGAATAGAAGAGATACCCCCCGATCAGGAAGAGGGTCATGCATCCAAACAGTTTCATGATATAAGCAGGATTACCGATACCGAGAATAAGCGAAAGTGTGTCGGCATCCATATTGGAGGCGTAGCTCAGAATAGCAGGCAAGCCCCACATGGTGAAAGCGAGTAGCAGGAAAGCCCATATCACAATCTGCGTCAAAGCTACAAATCCGATACCGAGAATCTTGCCCATCATCAGAGTAAACGGCTTTACGGAAGATACCACTACTTCGAGAACTCGATTGGCTTTCTCTTCAATGATGGAGGTCATTACCATCTGACCATACATGAGAATGAACATATAGAGAACCATCATCATCACCATGCCGATAAGATACGAAGCCATTGAGGAAGTCTCTTTCTCACCGTCGTCACCCATCGTGAATGTCTGCATCCTCACGTTTGCCTGCACCGCGGCAATTATCTGGTCGAGATCGGCAATATCATATTGCGCGAGTCTTTTCTGCTCTACAATGCGTGACAATTCTCCTGAAATCGACTGCTCGGTATTCATACTTACAGCCTCACGTGTAAAGAGCGATGCGTCTGTGTCATCATTGATCAGGTTTTCTCCAATCACGAGTACTCCGTCAAATTTGTCATCGGCTTTAGCCTCTTCTACCGACATATCCACCGCTTGGAAAGACAGCTCCCCTTCCGAAGGCAACCCCTGACCAATAATTCCGGCAGGATCCACCACGGCTATAGTTTTCTTCTCCGGTCCCGACCATATTGCAATTAAGGCAGGGAACACCATCATACCTATCATTATAATAGGCATGAGAACTGTGGTTATAATAAAACTCTTGCGGCGCACCCGCTCGAGATATTCTCTCTGTATAATTAAAGAAAGTTGCATTTTTATAAGTTTTTGAAAACCGGCGGATGAATTTCGGATGCAGACTCCGTAGAATTACGCACGGCATTAATGAATATATTGTTGATTGACGGAAGAAGAGGCTCAAAGCCAAGAAGCTCGGTAGACTTGTTCGCCTTGTCTATGAGTTCGCGTCTTGCTCCCTTATCGGCAAGCTCTACGATCAACGACTGTCCTACCGACTTATTCTCCTCCTCATCCTCACCGATATACGATACTAACGGAGTTATAGCCTCTGTCAAGGGTGCTCGATCTCCTTCAAAAGTGATACGGAATCTGTTGCCACCGAAAGATCGCCGCAATTCCTCCACGTTACCCGTCAGAATATTGTGCGATTTGTTTATCAGAGTGATATGATCACACAGCTCCTCAACGCTGTTCATGTTGTGAGTAGAGAAAATCACGGTAGCCCCTTCATCACGCAATCTCAATATCTCGCGCTTCAGGATGTTTGCATTTATAGGATCAAAACCGGAAAAGGGTTCATCGAAAATCAAGAGTTTCGGCTGGTGTAGCACAGTGATTATAAACTGCACTTTCTGTGCCATACCCTTTGAGAGTTCCTCCACTTTCTTGTTCCACCAATTATCTATTTCAAGACGCTGGAACCATTCCCGGAGGCGCACCTCCGCGTCATGTTTGCTCAGACCTTTAAGACGCGCAAAGAAGACAGCCTGCTCCCCAACCTTCATCTTTTTATAGAGACCTCTCTCTTCCGGCAGGTAACCTATGTATTTTACATCGTCAGCAGTAAGCGGTTTTCCATCAAATATCACTTCTCCGGCATCGGGAGCGGTAATATGGTTGATTATACGTATCAGGGTAGTTTTTCCTGCGCCGTTTGGTCCCAACAGACCGTAGACACTACCTTCAGGCACATGGACAGTCACATCATCCAGTGCCTTGTGCCCGGTATAGTTCTTCACAATACCGTTAGCTTCCAGTAAATTGCTCATTAGTTATAACTCTTAATTAAGATTACAAATTTAAACAAATTTTTTCGATTTAACTTCCTTTTTACCACATTCTCCTTTCACAAATTTGTGAAAATTAAAAAACAATTAGTAACTTTGCAGCGTAATAATAGCATATGGTCGTCATATTTGAACAAACATACTTGCGCGAACTCTTTGAAACAGGACGCACATCCGACAAAAAGCATCGCTTTCAACCGGACATTGTGAATCGCTATCAAAAGCGCATCGAAATGTTAATGGCTGCGCCATCTCCAGAAACATTATACAAGTTTAATTCATTAAACTTTGAAGCATTGACAGGAGATAAGACGGGGCGTTATTCTATTCGTGTCAATAACAAATACCGTATCGAATTTACACTTGATGCTGACAGAGAAAAACCAATGATAACCATTTGCAATATTGTTGAACTCTCAAACCATTACGACTGATATGATTACTCTTCCAGGTGTTGACAAAAAAATGATTGCCAATAATCTCATACCCTTTGAGCCTACCCATCCGGGTGAAATACTCAGAGAGGAGTTGGAGTGTAGAGGTATCACTCAAACAAAGTTGGCAAATGAAATAGGCGTTAAAGTTTCTTTACTAAACGAATTGATAAACGGTAAGCGCGATTTCACTATCGAATATGCAATGATGATTGAAGCAGCATTAGATATCGACGCTGATTTCTGGATGAATCTTCAATCTGCCTACAACAAAGGAAAAATCCAGCACGATCCATCATTTATGAAACGTATCGCTAATATTCGCAAGATCGCTGCAATTCTATAATGTAATCCATCTTATTAAAGTAGGATATAGCCGCGGAGGAGAAGGCAGAGGAGCAGCATAAGGAGTTCGGCGCGAAGGCAAACGCTCAGGGAGATGTGGAGATCAGAGTCTGTCAGTAACTTGGGATTGGAGCCGATGTAGGGTTTATAGACAGCCTCCCCGAAGTAATCATGTGTGCCCCCGAAGCGGCAGTCAAGGATTCCTGCCAAGGCTGCCTCGGGCCAACCTGAATTAGGACTGGCATGGCAACGTCCATATTTTTTCACAAATCTGAAAAGTGACATCCGTCCGGCGGAAAGAATCATCAGAAATGAGGTGAGACGCGCCGGAATATAATTGGCAACATCATCCATCTTCGCTGCAAAGCAACCGAAATCCTTATATCTTTCGTTTTTATATCCAATCATCGAATCGAGCGTATTCACCATCTTGTATGCCATCATTCCCGGCAAACCAAGCAGCAAATACCAGAACATCGGAGCAATAACGCCATCACTGAGATTCTCGGCAAGAGTTTCCAGGGCTGCCGTCTTGATCTCCTGTTCGTCAAGCGATCCCGTGTCGCGACCAACTATTCGTGCAATCTGCTTTCTTGCAACGGCGAGTCCTTCTCCACATGCTTTAAAAACCATCTTCACCTCTTGCGAAAGCGTCGTGCCAGCAAGGCAATAGAAAACACCGACCGTTTCAACAAAAATCTTGACCAAGGGGAAAGGAGACAAAAGCAGAAGCACAAACCATACTATCATGAACACAAAAAGGACAAGGAATATCGCCATCACTGCGCCTTTCACCTTTCTACCTTCACCGATATTCAACCGATGTTCGAAAAAAGATATTATTTTTCCATAACCAACCACAGGATGAAGAAGCCAGCTTGGATCACCCAAAATACGGTCAAGTATCCAACCAAGCAACAACGGTGACACCGCTATTATATATTCCATCCAATGACTACTCAACTGATCCATTCCTTAATTGCATTTATCAATAAATCATTCTGCGCTTTATTCTGTGCAGCCACACGGAAATATCTTTCATCAAGGCTCTCAAAATTTGACGCATCCCTTATCAGTATGCCATGATTCTCCACAAGCCAAGATTTAAGATCTGAAGCCTTACCATCCGGCAGGCGGCATAATATGAAATTACAGTCTGTCCGAGTGCATACAATACCCATATCTCGCAATGCATCGGTTATGCGTAACGCTTCCGAATGCAACCCTCCGGCATCTATCACATAGTCCTCATCCTTGTCAAGTAGATACCTTCCTGCCTCAATGGCAAGCGTATTTACCGCCCAAGGCATCCCCTTTGCTCGTATGGTATCAGCAATCTTCTCATCCGCTACAATATAACCTATCCTCAAGCCAGGCACGGCATACCGCTTGGTCAGCGAACTCATCAGCACTATGTTACCGGCATTAACCGCTTCCAGTGGAGTCAGAACTTTTTCCAAAGTATAGTCAGCATATGCCTGATCAACGACTATCCATGAGTCTTTATACGATTTCTGACTGTTCGCCAGATCAAGTATTAAAGATTTACCCAATACCTCTCCCGTGGGATTATTTGGATTGCACAACCAAATGAGATCTGTATCATCCGATATCTCATTAATATCCTTTACAAAAAGGATGTCGTGCTGAAAGGAGCGACAAGCATCCTGATACTCCCGGAATGTCGGAACCCTTATTGCCGATTTACATCTTTCGAATATATGCGCGATACGATACATTGCATCTGTAGCGCCATTGGTCACAACCACGTTTGCGGCATCCACACCTATTTTGTCGGCTATCTTTCTCTCAAGAGAAAAAGGTGCCGGCTCGGGATAGCTGCCGATTTTAGTCATTACCGACTGCAGATGACGTATCAATCCCGTGTGATCCACACCGGAGATTATATTCGTGCTGAAATTATATTTTACCTTGTCTCCAAACCGATAGAGATCATCTCCATGCCCTTCGATCATTCTTCCTCCCCTCCTTTACTATCCTCTCGCATTATTTTATATAAAAAATCAATGTCGAGACATCCTCTCAATCTCTCAGCAAGGGCATCATACTGCCTTTCCTTATATTTGTGATAAGGTTCCACATTCCCTTTCAAAGGCAACCCTTTCTTTTCTGCGTGAGGTTTGAGCAATAAATCAATAACTCCGGGATTATCAAGAATACCATGTATGTAGCTTCCCATAATCCTGTCGCCGATAAGACATCCATCTTTTTCACCATCAATCTTAGTTACCAAAGATTGTGCCGAGGGAGATACTACGGTCTCGCCCATATGAATTTCGTAACCCTCATTGATAACATTTCCGCCATCATCACATCCGTTCATGGTAAATTCCACACGTCTTACGGTTTTGCACCCCTTGAGCACTGTTCTCGCAGGAAGCAATCCCAATCCCTGCTCTGAAGTTATCTCTCCCTCTACCCCATCCAGATCGTCGACTTCCTCACCCATCATTTGGTAACCGCCGCAAATCCCCATCACCGTGCGTCCGCAACGTGAAGCTTCTATAACCCCCTGCGCGCAACCATTCTCACGGATAGCACGCAAATCCGAAATAGTGTTCTTGCTCCCGGGGAGAATAATCACATCAGCCGACTTCAATTCCTCGGGATCGGAAGTGAAATAAAGGTGAACCCGCGAATCACGCGATATAGTGTCGAAATCAGTAAAATTCGAAAGATGCGGAGTAGCCACCACAGCCACATTTATCTTATTATCTTCCGTATGTGTAGTGGATTTCTTCATCAGCGACACAGAATCCTCCTCCTCGATATGAATATCATCGAGATAAGGCACAACTCCGATTACAGGCACACCGCAAATATCCTCCATCAGTTTGCGACCTGTTTCAAAAAGTTTCTCATCACCGCGAAACTTATTCACAATAATCCCCTTTATAAGGCGTCTGTCTTCTTCGCTTTGAAGCATGATCGACCCATAAGCTGAAGCGAAAACACCGCCACGGTCGATATCCGCAACGAGTATCACGGTAGCATCCGCATAACTTGCCATCGACATATTCACAATATCTGTGTCGCGGAGATTCAACTCAGCAATACTGCCGGCTCCCTCCATCACGATAGGATTGTATTTTGCGCTCAATCTGTCGAAAGCCGCTTGCACTTCCTTCCGCAGCGGTTCCTTGTTTTCTTTCTTGAAATAATCGTAAGCATCCTTGTTGCCGACAGGCACGCCATTGAGTACCACCTGCGAAGTTCTGTTGCCTGATGGTTTAAGAAGCACCGGATTCATCTCCGCCATGCATTCCACTCCCGCTGCCTCAGCCTGCACAGCCTGTGCGCGCCCGATCTCAAGTCCGTCGGGGGTAACATATGAATTCAGCGCCATATTCTGCGCCTTGAAAGGAGCCGGCTGATATCCGTCTTGTAGAAATATGCGGCACAGCCCTGCCACCAACACACTTTTGCCGACATCGCTGCCCGTGCCTCCGAGCATTATGGGTTTTAGTTTTTTCATTGTCATTCCAATAAACCGGCTTTCCCGAATCGTTTCCATCTCTCATTATCCACCCCCTCGTCGCAATTGACCTCCCGAGCCATTGCGAAGAACAGATCAGAGAGACGGTTAACATATCTCATCACATCCTCATCCACCTTATCCTGTTCATTCAAGCGCCATAACTGTCGTTCGGCACGTCGGCAAACCGTGCGTGCCTGATGAAGGAATGCCGCAGCCTTACATCCACCCGGAAGTACAAACTCCTGGCTCATACAACCCTTCTCCGTAATGGCATCAAGTTTCATCTCTAAAGATTCCACAGCGTCAGCAGGCAACCGACGAGGATTTATGTCACGCAATTCAGATGGAGTGGCGACAATACTCATCGTTGTCATCAGGTTCATCTGAATCTCACGAAGTATATCATCCTTCTCGCCATCATCAATAAAACTTCTGACTATCCCGATGATACTGTTCAGTTCATCTATCGTGCCGTTGGCTTCAATGCGGGCATCAGTTTTCGGCACCCTCATGCCTCCATGTATTCCGGTCGTTCCGGAATCACCTCTGCGTGTATAAATCCTCATAAAATCCGTTTATATCGACATCGTTATTTCCCCAATACATATGAGTATACCCGGAAATAGCATTTTTATAGCGGTAAACAGGAGTATCGACCTCATTACCTCTTACATCAAATTGCCTCGCCGGATATAGATATTCCTTTATCCGCGTCTCATCCTCAATAACGGAAGAATAATGAAATTCATGCCCGCGGATTGTAAAGTTTTTTGTTTTTACAGTTCTATAACCCAAATGCAGACGGGCATTCGTCATTGTTGCCTTCACGGGAAGCAACCCGCACATTTCATAACCGTCAATTTCTTCGCTAAGATACAACATACCTCCACACTCGGCAAAAGCATATCCTCCGCGATCAATATAATCCTTGATGGATTCTCTCATTGTGGCATTCGCAGCAAGCCTCTCGGCATAGAGTTCCGGATAACCACCGGGGAGATAAAGGAAATCAGCATCCGGCATCCGCGCATCGCGCAGTGGAGAAAATTTAATTATCTCTCCTCCAAAACGTGGGTTCTCACCCAACGCCCTGAGATTCTCCGGATAGACAAAGTTGAATGCTTCATCATATGCCACTGCAATCTTGCGGAAAGAACCCGCGCCTTCATTCCGTTCATCCGCCGGCAACGTGTCTACGTTTTTTGCAACTTTATCTATCTTCGTAAGGTGTAATAACAAATCGATATCTATGCCTTCCTCCACCGCGTCCGCAGCGCAATCGACAAAATGTTCAATCATGTCGTCATCACCTAACGACAGTCCTAAATGTCGCGATGGCACTGTCATCTTCGGATTCCTCTTCAAGTATCCCAGGAACGTTACTGCTGCATCTTCAGCAGCAGTCTTAAGGAGACGGAGATGATTTTCAGATGCCACATTATTGAATATTACCCCGGCGATCTTTATTCGCTTATCAAAATTCTTAAAACCGGAAAGCACCGCTGCCAAAGAGTAGGCTGATGAAGCGGCATTGATTACGAGAACCACCGGCATGTCGGTAAGTTCTGCGATATGCGCCGCGCTTCCTTGGCGACAGTCATAACCGTCGAACAACCCCATCACTCCCTCTATTACCGCCACATCGCCGCCTGACGCATATTTGTCGAAAAGGTATCTGACATGATCCTCGTCCAACATAAAGACATCAAGGTTGATTGAGTCGCAGCCTGCAGCAATACGGTGGAACTGCGTATCAATAAAATCAGGACCTGTCTTGAAAGGAGCCACATGCAGTCCCTTTCGCACAAATGCACGCAACAGACCATTCGTCACTGTCGTCTTACCGCTCCCTGAAGAAACGGCTGCTATTACAAAGCCTGATTTCTTTTTCATAATTCGGTCTCGTTGTCTATAGCTTGTTTCTTAATCGCAAGATCAATTTTGAAAAGACCATCCTTTTTATCGAATTTAATTCCGGGTCGCAAGAAATATTGCTCGATGTCTCCAGATTCCGTCAGCTCGGCATGTGTGCCCGTTCTGACCCCAAGCTTTTTATCCATAAGCCATATGCAGTCGGAAAGTTGCATCGCCATGTCAAGATCATGTGTAGACATAAATATTGTCTTGTTCATTTTATGCGCCAGCGAATACAGCAGAAGCATTATCTCAACCTTGCTCGGATAATCAAGGAATGCTGTCGGTTCGTCAAGAAATATTACAGGGGTCTCCTGCGCGAAAGCCTTCGCGATCATTGTTTTCTGACGCTCCCCGTCACTGAGACTCTGCACCATCCGATGTCGCAACGGCTCTATACCTGCCAAGTCAATAGCGCGGTCGATCGCTTCTCGGTCTGCAGGTGTGAATCGTCCCCAGAACCCTGTGTATGGTGCCCGACCAAGACCCACAAGTGTCTCGACATCCATATTCTCCAACAGAGGTTTCTCCGTAAGAACCACACTGATTGTGCGGGCAAGCTCTCGTCCGCTGTAATCCGACAATGGCTTTCCAGAAACCGTGATGCTTCCCGACAACGGTTTCTGAAAACCCGCGAGTGTCCGCAGCAACGTGGATTTTCCGGCACCGTTCGGTCCTAAAAGACATGTCAACTCTCCGAAATAAAGGGAGGCACACAACGAGTTGGTCACACACTTCTCTCCTTTCGAATTTCTATAACCCGTAGTGAGGTTTTCAACCTTTATAGTCTCCGTATGCTTCATCTTTTCTTAAATCTCTCTTTAAAGATAACATACATGATCACCGGGACGCCTATCAAGGGGGTAACACCGTTCAACGGCAACACGATATTTTCCGGCAAGATGCACAACAGATTGCATATAAGACCTATCACTCCACCAGTTAGAATACACCCCGGAATTATTATCCGATGGTCGGAAACGCGGAAAATCATCCTCACAACGTGTGGCACCGCAAGACCGATAAATGATATAGGTCCGCAGAATGCCGTCACAACCGATGTCAGCAGACCGGTGGTGATGAGCAGCATATTACGTACCCACTGCATGCGTATACCGAGATTCAACGCATAATTTTCACCAAGGAGGATTATGTTAAGCGGCTTCACCATCAGAATTGAGAGCAAAAGTCCGGCACCTATGGCAATCGAAAACATCGGGATCTGACCGAGAGCCACACCGTTGAAATTTCCCATTCCCCACATGGCGTAACCATGCACGCCTTCGGCTGTGGAAAGATAATTGAGAAGAGTGATCACCGAAGATGTGAGATAACCTACCATTATACCGGCAATCAACAACATCAGGTCATTCTTCAGCCACATCGAGAAAAGAAGAAGAAGACCCATGATGGCGATACTTCCCACGAAAGAACCGATTAGTATTGCGGCATAACCACCCCATGAGTAACCGGCGGCAGATACTGAACCTCCGAGAAAAAGGATTACGAACGCTACGCCGAGACTTGATCCCGACGTTATACCGAGAATGGAAGGTCCGGCGAGAGGGTTACGGAAAGCAGTCTGAAGCATCAGACCCGACACTGTCAAGGCAGCGCCGGCAAGGGCAGCCGTAATTGCCTGCGGCAAACGGCTACCCACCACGATAAATCGCAGCGGACCATCCGGATCGCCATTATTGAAAAGTATGTCGATCACCTGCTGTGGAGGTATCTCCACCGAACCCACAAACAGATTCGCGAAGAACAACAACACCAGTGACACACATAGAATCACAAACTTCATATCTTTCCAGCAATATTCAATATGCAAATATAATACTTTTCTTCCCCACCGCCTCAATTATTAATTATTAACCATTAACTATTAATTATTAATCATTGCATACGGTGGTAGTAGTGGTGAGTGGCGTGGTTGCTGAGTTCGGGATGCATGGCAGAGATCATGTCTTCGAGGAGGCGGTCGGGATGAAACGGTGTCTCTTCGTAGAAATCGACATAGCGGGTGTTGCAGCCATAAACGCGGCCCTCCTTGTATGCCTTGAACTGCGAGTTGACAGGCGCATCATTGCCCAGTTCCTTCATCGACTTCTCTTTCTCCTGATTGTATCTCACAAACCAGATATCCGCATCATGAGCTTCTGCAAGCACTTTCTCCGGCGCCAATGGTACACTCCCACTCTGTTTGTAGGAAGCAAAAGGATTGATACCACCGGCATCCTCTATGAGGCGTCCCATAGTAGATACTCCTCCAGGCACATTCCATACCTGACCATAACGCTGGTCGATAATAACTTTCGGTTTCATAGCGAGACCCGTAGCCATTTCCTTTAACTTAAGATAATTACTTTCGGTGGCGGCAAACATCTTATCGGCAACATCCTGTTTTCCGAAAAGGAGTCCGTAAAAACGCACCCATTCCGCGCGTCCGAGAGCGGAAGTCTCCATATAATCAGCACATTCAATAATAGGAATTCCAAGCTCCCCTACCTTCGCATACTTGTCATTGTTCTCAAACGGTGAAAGCATTATCACCTGAGGATTCAGTTTGATAATCTTCTCCAGGTCGGGACTAAGGCTGACACCGCAATCCACGATCTTACCCGATGCGAGACGCACTTTCAGTTCCTCGCCGTTGACATACTTTGAATTGCAGATTCCTCCAATGGCATCCATCGCTCCGAGTTCAGAGATAAGACTGTTGTGAACAGTCGAATACACCACAGCGTTCGTCACCGGAATCTTTACCAACGTTCCTTGCGGAAGATTCTTTGGCATCGCGCTGTCGCGCTCCACAAGGATATACTTCTGCAAAGTCTTCAATGTATCCCACGGATTTCTCACTGTCACCTCTGTATAATCCGGGAACTCTTTTATGGTAAGATTCTCCGCATATTTGAGAGGTACAATCTTGTTTTCCTCTTCCGCGGAAGATGAGGCGTGGCTTCCCCTGCAGGAAGCAAGGAAAGCCACGACTGTCAATAGGGTAAGAAAGATTCGCATCTTCCTTTTTCCCTCCAATCTATATTCCACTATCATTTAGCTATTTTCTCATGGATGAATGTAACGGCGCGAGCACCAACACCACACTCAATTCTCTTCTTGAAGTTACCTGCCGCATCGTAGATGTTAGCATAGCATGGCTCTTTCGTGAAAGCTTTGTTTGAAGCAGAGTCATAATAATAAGACAATACTATAATATCTCCGTTTGCAGGATTCACAAACACGCCATTGGGAGACTCTATTTCTGAGTCTTGTCCTTTAACCTGGGTTAGCATATTACCCCTTTCAGCAAATGTATTGACATCATAAATCTTGTACGTTATTTTGTCAGCAGCCAAGCCAAAAGGTGCCATTGCGACATAAAGTTTATCACCAACAACACATGCCAATGAGCCTTCACAAACTTTAGTTATATCATCTTCGGAAGTCCCAGTAACTTTAACTATTATAGGAGCGATATAGTCATCCTTATCCGGTGCTGTATAGGAACCTTGCATTATCACAAACGCATCAGTTCCATTTGAAACAGCTTCCGTCGGATGATTCCCGACGAATTTAGTATTCTTGATTTCAGTTTGAGTAAATGTAGCCAGATCAATTACAGAAATACCATTATTGGCATATTTATTTTTAGAATTCTGTCCGTCTGTATTGGCAACAACCAACTTATTCCCTGCAAGAGCAACGCCATCAGGATTGGGACCAACCTTAAGTGTACCATCAATCTCATCAGTCTTGGCATCAATACGGACAACATAACCGGTATACATAGAGCAGTAAAGTTTGCCATCCTTCGCAGTGATAGCTCGGGGACTCTTAGCGTCACCATCAGGTTTGATAGATGTGATTATCTTGAGAGTTGTCGGTTCTACAACCCAAATAAGATTCGAACGATACATAACAATGTACATCTTATCGTTATAGATTAGAGCCTGTTGAGCACCATCTCCAAGTGCAATGTCATTTGCTGCGAAGAATGCGTCTTCAAGAGCTTTAGTAGCAGTTCCGGTAGCATAGTCGTATGCAGTAATTGATGCCGGAATTTTACCTGACATATTACCTCCGTTAATAGTGTAGAAACCGCTGACGGTTTCTGTTGCTTCACCTTTGTTGTCATCATCGCTGCAGGCAGTGAAACCGGCAGCCATGAATGCTGCAAAAAGCATTAATGCAAATTTCTTCATTTCCTATGTTTTATTTGTTATTAGATTTATTAATTTTAATTATATTTATAAGTCACTGTGAATTTCCAGGCACGCCCGGGCATCGGATAATTACCTACAATCTCGTATTGTGTATCCAGGATATTTGTCATGTCGAAACGAAGGTCAATTGTATTCCGTTTTATCTTGAAAGATCGAATCAACGCTGCCCCCATCTCCATGTATCCTTTGATTCTTGTTATCGGGAGATTGGAACTTGTCCCGTAACGGTCGCTCGCACCGGTAGTGTGAACAACAACATCTACCCAAGGATTCTCCCAGCTAAGAGATGCAGCTCCTGAATGAATCGGAGTGTATGCCACCTGCTTGTTATAGTCCGGGTCAGTCGGAGATGTGCGCGGTTGCACTCGCTGCCAGCTATAGTTACCGGCAAACACCAGATTCTGCCTCTTGGCAATATTAAACGTTGCACTTGCAGTGACATCTGCTCCGAATGCTCTCGCCTTGTCCATATTTGTCATCGTCCATATGAACATATTCGTTGGCAATGCCACAATCTTGTCTTTCACATTATTATAATATACATCGCCCGTCAGTACAAGCGCATTCAGCCAACCGACTGAATTATATTGCCATGTCAATCCGAGATTAAACTGATCGGTATCTTCCGGTTTCAATGAGGTGCTACCCATACGGAAATAATAGGTCTCATTGAATGTAGGCATACGGAAGATATTCTTGTATGAAGCCCTGATAAAAAAGAGGCGGTTGCGCATCGGTTGCACAGACACACTCAGTGAGGGTGACAACTTATTCTCATCTTTCGAGCTTATACCCTCTTTAACTCCGTTATCGTAGATCGACCAGAGAAGACGGGCGGTGGCAAGCAGCCAGCTGTTCTGGAATTTTCCGGTGAACGACTGCAACACGGAATGACGCCAAGGACCTACAACCTCCATCTGATTTGTGGTCAGATTGTTGTAGAAATAATCAGCGGAGTAATTGAACGCAAGCTTGTCGGTGGGCACATAAAGTGCCGATGCCGATACATAAACTTCGCGTTGATAGTAATCTTCATCGAGGACACCACCGGGATATTTACCATCCTCATCATGATACAATGACGCATCCCAGTTGAATTTTGCAAGTCCCTGGAACGAGAATTTCGATAGCGATAAGTTCTTGTAAGTCAGTTGTCCGAAGAAGTTGCGGTCGCGCAACTTCTCGTGGCAAATAGGATTGTAAAGAATCACCGGTCCGGGCAACTCGCGATTGTTGTCATAGTAATAGACTTTCGCATCGAGTGTGGATGCCGGTGTGATTCTCCAACGCGTGTTAATTTCGCCGTGGGCGGAATTCATCATGCTGTTGTTGCGACGCTCGCGCGTCACCAATATTCCGTTCTTCAGCGTGAATGGATAATCATTCCTGGCATGAGTGTATTCCCCGATTGCCGAGAATGAAAACTTAGGTGTTATGCTTTTTCCTATCTTTACGTAGGGATTGTATGTGCCGAAAGAGCCGAATCTCATCTGTCCGGTGAGATGCCATAAGGAATCCTGCGGACCCGGCACGGACATTGTAGATATGATGATCGATGCCGCAGAAGCCGAAGCTTTAGCCGGAACAAAGATATCGCTGTTATCGCCGACAATGAGCGAGAGACTCCCCACATTGTCGAGAGAATATCGCGACAGATCGATCTTGCCGCTCTGACAGTCGCTGAGAACGATACCGTCGTAGATAACACCGGTATGGGTTGTGCCGAAACCACGCACTGACACAGTCTTCATACCACCTGCGCCACCATAGTCGCGGATGTTGATACCCGGCAATCTGTGCAAAGCATCGGAAATGTCGGTAATGCCCATCGTCTTCATCCTCTCGTTGGTGAGGTTGAAAAGTGGCGCAGTGCTCGTCACCTCCTTGCGCACACGCTCTGACACAACTTCAAACTCCTGCAGATCCTTACCTACGGTATCTGCGGGAGTTGAAGATATGCCGAATGCCGGGGTGAAACCTAACACCTCGGCAAATGCTACAACAACTGCTGCTTTGACTAATTTCCTTGACTTTCTATTCGATTTCATATGTTCTCTTTTCCTCGAAAGAGTGGTTAACATATAAAGAGACTTAGACAGCAAAGCTGCTCCGGCTCTTCAAAACGGCAGGTCTTCGGACTCGTCTCAACTATCGGCACGCCTTCCCAATCCGGAGATCAGTGGCAGAGCATTGCGTGATAAACTTGCAGGCTCTCAGAGATTTTTGCCGAAGTCTTCATAGAGACTCACCGCAGCGGGACTGTCCGGGATTCGCACCCGGTTCCCTTTTGATGGCATTCCGCCAACCGCTTTCGCCCGCAAAGTTAATACATTTTTCTCTAACACCAAAAATTTATTCATATCTTTATCAATCTTTATCAATCACCATCCGGAAGTGCTTATAAAGAAAAACAGGCGGGAAACCGGATGGTTTCTCGCCTGTCGTCTTTCAGTTAGTGGTTGGATTAGAGATGACGCTTGGGTTTGATGTCGAGTTTCACAGGCTTGATCATGTTCTCGGGAGCGAGAATCGTGTCAAGATCCTTCTTGTCGAGGATATCGTGTTCAAGCACGAGATCGTAAACACTCTTGCCTGTTGCCAAAGCCTCTTTGGCTATCTTTGTTGAATTCTTATATCCTATCACAGGATTCAATGCCGTGACGATACTGATACTGTTGCGTGTCTGGGTGCGGCAATGTTCTTCATTGGCTGTAATGCCTTCGATGCAACGGATACGCAATGTCTCGAAACCATTGATCATCAAGTCAACCGATTCAAAATCGCATTGTGCCATCACGGGTTCCATGGCATTCAGCTCCATCTGGGCAGCATCTCCCGCCATAGTTACGCAAACCTCATTACCCATAACCTTATAGCAGATCTGGTTCATGACCTCCGGAATCACAGGATTAACCTTACCCGGCATAATGGAAGAACCCGGCTGCATTGGCGGCAGATTGATCTCACCGAAACCGCAACGCGGACCGCTGGCAAGGATACGAAGGTCATTGCAGATCTTGTTCACCTTCACTGCAACGCGCTTAAGAGCGGCAGCATAGCCAACAAGACAGGATGTGTCGGATGTCGCACCTACAAGATCCTTGGCGAGCTTGATATCCCAACCGGTTATCTTGGAAAGGGCGGCAACACATTTTTCTGCATAACCCGGTTCTGCTGTAATGCCGGTACCGATTGCTGTTGCTCCCATGTTGACAGTAAGGAAATCAGCTGCAGCCTCGTCAAGATGCTGGATTTCGTCTTCAAGAATAGATGCGAATCCGCTAAAAGTCTGACCCAAGGTCATAGGAACGGCATCTTCCCACTGCGTACGACCGATCTTGACGATATGCTTGAACTCCTCGCTCTTCTTCCTCAGGGATTCAATGAGCACTTTGTAATGTTTCACAAACTTGAGGTGAGTGAAATACATTCCGAGATGGATTGCCGTAGGATAAGCGTCGTTGGTAGACTGCGCGCAATTCACGATATCATTAGGCGAACAATACTGGTATTCACCTCTCTGATGTCCTAAGATCTCAAGGGCACGATTAGCGATGACCTCGTTGATATTCATATTGGTGGTTGTTCCGGCACCTCCCTGAATCATATCAACCGGAAATTGCTCGTGATGCTTACCATCGATCAATTCCTTGCATACCTGCACTATAGCATCATACTGAGCATCGCTTATTAGCCCAAGTTCATGATTAGCGACAACTGCGCCCCATTTCGTAATAGCGAGTCCTTTGATAAACAAAGGATAATCCATCAGATGGAACTTGCTGATTTCAAAATTTTCGATACCTCTCAGAGTCTGAACTCCGTAAAGAACTGACTCGGGAACTTCGCGAGCACCAAGGAGGTCTGACTCCTCGCGAAAGCCCTTCTTTGATATGCTTTCCATTTTAATTATGCTTTTATGGTTATTTAAGGTACTATTAATCCACAAATGTAATTAATTATTTCTAATATAGAAACGTTTTAACAAAGAAATCTCCCTCCTCTTATGAATATTTATCAAAAAAGTAGGGAGATTTCAATCAACATAGCGTATATTCATCGAAAAACAATGTTTTTCGGCAGCGTTTCATCATTTCTTTGCCGCTTTATATTCTTCATAATATCCATCAAGGATTGAACGCAGAGATGAACCAATCTTCAAGTATGCGCTTTCATCAAGATTAGCGAGCGATGCACGCACCGACCAACTCGGACCATCGAAGCCACTGCCGTTCAGAAGCACAACTGATGTGCATTTCGCAAGACGCAATACTATATCAAGAGGCTCGAAATTTGCCTGAAGCCAAGTGCAGAAATCATCACCGTAGATCTTGCGTCCCCAGAGCATTATATCGATCTCACTATAATATCCGACCCTAAGGGGATCTTCAACAAGTTTGAAACCGGTACCTTTCCATAAAGCCTCCAGACGGTCCTCTATCATACACTGCATCCTCTGCTTATATACATCCTTTGTATCGAGCAGACACATCACGGCGAAAAGAGACATCTGAATCTGCTGAGGAGTAGAGAGACCAGCGGTATGGTTCAAAGCAACAGACCGGCTGTCGGCAACCATTCTATCAATAAACTTAATCTTATCTGGATGAAGCGACAACGATCCGTAACGTTTATTGAGGTCATCGAGATCTTCTTTAGATTCCGCAGCGATCAATTTATCGAATATATTCTCCTTTGCAGCGGCAATCACAGCAAGACGCCAACCTGTTGCACCGAAATATTTGGAGAATGAATAAACACAAAGAGTGTTTTGCGGAAGAATATACATCAGGCTCTTGAAATCCTTTGCAAATGTGCCATAAACATCATCCGTGACGATCATCAGATTTGGATTGTCATTCTTCACAATATCCACAAGATAGTCCATACACTCCTGACTTAGACGATAACTTGGCGGATTCGAAGGATTCACGAGAAACACAAGTTTCATTCTTGGGTCTCGAAGCTTATCCATTTCAGCCTTTGGATACTGCCATGTGTGATAACCATCCTTATCAACAGAGTCAGCATATATGTTCATCACATAAAAACTATATCTGTCAAGTTGGGGGATTTCTATATAAGGAGTGAAGATAGGAGTCATAAGTGCTATGGAATCCCCCTTGTTCAGGAGATGGTTAGCCTGTAAGGAATCGAAGATATAGCACATAGCGGCGGTGCCACCCTCTGTTGCAAACAGATCATACTCCTTACCGAAATCTGGTGCCTTGTCACCCATTTCCTGCGCAAGATAAGCCTTCACTATCTTCTCTGAGTTTTCAAGCATACGCACTGGTGTTGGATAATGATCACCTATAATTCCATCCGCCCATTCATACGCAAGATCATCGGCGGATATGCCAAGCGTTTTATCCGCATATTCCACTGCATTCAGAAGGAGATGTGCGCCATGTCTCGCTGAATTATCTTTGAGAAACAGTTTTAAGCTGTCGCCAATACACTTGCAGGGTGGCATACCTGCCACTCCGGGTTTGAAATACATCTCGTTGCGGCAAGTCTCCAGTGCCCATTGACCGAGCAGGAAGAACGCCTCTCGCGGAGCAGTAGCAATCCAGTTCGGATTTCCGCGGCCGGCATTCAGATATGTATTGGTAGAAGCCTTAGCCTCTTTCTGAGCCATCTCTATAAGAGTATTTTTGATCTCGAACGGGCTCATACTCTCAAGAGCTTTCTCATAATCTCTGATTTCTTTTTCTGTTTTCATAATATCAAATTATCAATATTTATTACATTATAAGCCCCATTATTACCCCCATCAGAATCAACAACGTATTGCCGATTGCATAAGTCACCGTATAGCCCATTGCCGGCAATGTTGAGCCAAGAGAATCCTGTATGGCTCCCAATGACGCTGTTGTGACTCGGGCTCCGGCATTACACCCTAAATTGATTGCCGCCGGGAATTTAAACCATTTATCACCTATCCATATTCCTAAAAGCAAAGGCACTGTCGTGGCAATTATACCGGCAACAAACAGCATCCACCCAACCTGTTGAATTCCCTGCACAAACGTCGGACCGGACTGAATACCTATCACCGCGATAAACATGTTCAAGCCAAGGTTATTGAGAATCCAGAGAGAGGAACTCGGAATGCGTCCGAATGTAGGATGCTTAGAGCGAAGCCAACCGAGCACAAGACCTGCGATTAAAGCACCTCCACTTGTTGAAAGACTTACCGGGATTCCACCAAGGTGAATAGTTATGGCGCCAATCAAAGTTCCGATAAAAATCCCGAGACCAACAAATACCATATCAGTCTGGGTAGTAGGTCTGTCAACATAACCGATCACCGAAGCTGCTCTTTTCACCTCATTGGGCATTCCTTGAATAGTAAGAACATAACCACGGTGCAATTCTGTCTTAGCGAAAACCGGTAACGCAGCGCCATTCGAAGAAACGAGGGAAGATATGAGAACTCCGTTCATTTCAGGCATACGACGCAAATCATCAATTGTCTTACCATCAAGAGTTTTCTTGGCAACCATTACCGGCACTTTCTCTATCGGGAATGTAAGCAACTGAGCATCTGAAACTTCTTCACCAAGCCAACTCTCATCAAGCACGAGAGTTTCACGGCGTCCGCTTAGCACGACTTCGTCACCTTTATTCACGACCACATCCGGTGTGGGATCATCTATTATCTTGTCTCCGATCCTGAGACGCTCCACAAATGCACGTCTGCCAAGATCTGTGATATGTTTCTCTATTTCAGCCACGGTATGGGAGGATGTAAAAAAATCTCCATCAACCTTATAGGCACGATAAACAACCGGACGCAAGGCATTAATATAAGCAGGATCGTCATTGAGATCGCTGCTATTCATCGATGCCTCAAGATCGGCTGTCTCTTTACGCACCTTCTTGACGCCACCTAACATCGCCGGTCCCAGTGATCCCAGAATCCAGGCAGAACCGATTGTGCCGAATATGTACGTCACGGCATAACATACGGGTATTATATCGCTCCACGCCGTTTTATCTGCCGCCGACGCGCTCATGTTGCTGATGGCATCCTGCCCCACTCCGATAACAGCCGAAATCGTCTGCGCACCGGCAAAGAGACCTAATGCCTCTCCAACATTATAGTGGAAAAGAAGAGCGACACCCCATGTGACAACGAAACACAGTACACACATCACCACTGCAAAAAGCACCTGCTTTATGCCTGACCCTTTCAACGCTCGAAAGAATTCAGGTCCGACACTATAACCGATTGCAAACAGAAACAAAAGGAAAAATACTGATTTCACCGGTCCTGAAATAGGAATGTCAAGCTGACCGACAAGGACACCGACAAGAAGCACAGAAGTAACCGTGCCAAGAGAGAATGTCTTATACTTTAATTTTCCCACCAGAAAGCCGATTCCCAATGTAAGGAATATCGCAATGGAGGGATTGTCTCTCATAGTTTGTATAAACCAATTCATATCTGATGTTTTTTGTGTTTTTCAAAGTGTTTTCAGAACGTTTCAACAACGCCGATAAATGGAGAGATGCCGGGGATAAATTATAATTTCTAAACAATAGGATAAAGCCAATGGTTTTACTGGATGTTTAAATTCTGCAAAAATTCCTTATGCTTATTAAAAATGTTATCAAACATTAAAATCACTTAAAACCTTTTACGTTATTTTCAGTTTAAATAAATGAATACATCGCTCTACTCCAACTAAGCAATGACACATCCAACATTGCAACTGAAGCGAACAGCGTTCCCTATTCTTTAGATTTTATCATGAAAACATAATTCAGCTTATGCTAACATTACAGTTACTTTTCGTATTGGCAGCGATAATCGTCGGTGCGCGCCTCGGAGGCATAGGTCTCGGCGTCATGGGCGGTGTTGGAATGGCGATTTTGGTATTCGTCTTCGGTCTGCAGCCAACCTCTCCCCCCATTGATGTTATGTTGATGATCGCCGCCGTGATCTCGGCAGCAGCTGCCATGCAGGCAGCCGGCGGTCTTGACTACCTTGTGAAACTGGCAGAAAAACTCCTGAGAAAGAATCCGTCTCAGGTCACCATCATCAGCCCGCTGGTTACTTATCTGTTTTCATTTGTTGCAGGAACGGGGCATGTGGCTTATTCAGTTTTGCCAGTCATTGCAGAGGTTGCTCGCGAAACCAAGATCCGACCCGAAAGACCATTAGGAATTGCCGTTATTGCTTCACAACAGGCAATCACCGCCAGTCCTATCTCTGCTGCAACAGTAGCGTTGTTGGGACTTCTCACAGGATTTGACATAACGCTTTTCGATATATTGAAAGTGACAATTCCAGCCACGCTCGTAGGTGTATTGATTGGAGCTTTCCTCTCAAAACGTGTGGGCAAGGAACTTATGGAAGATCCGGAATATCTCCGCCGTGTCGAGCAAGGAATGATCAAAGAAAACAGTCTAAAGTTCAATGAGATAAAAAATCCTTGGAAAGCAAAGCTTTCAGTTTGTCTTTTCCTTCTTGCCACCCTTCTCATTGTCCTCTTCGGATCTATTCCCGCAATGCGTCCATCGTTCAACGGCACCCCGGTAGATATGCCAGCAATTATCGAGATACTGATGCTCTCCACTTGTGCGATAATCCTTCTTACTTGTCGCATTAATGGAATATCTCCCACCCAGGGAAGTGTGTTTATCGCCGGTATGCAGGCAGTGATAGCCATCTTCGGTATCGCATGGATGGGTGACACATTCATCAATGGAAACATCACCGTAATCACAGAGGGAGTGAAAGGTTTCGTTACTCAATGGCCCTGGCTATTCGGAATAGCACTCTTCGTTATGTCTATTCTGCTTTACAGCCAGGCTGCCACAGTCAGGGCAATCATGCCCCTCGGCATCGCACTCGGAATGAATCCCTGGATGCTCATAGCCCTCTTCCCCGCAGTCAACGGATATTTCTTTATTCCAAATTATCCGACAATCGTGGCGGCAATAAACTTCGACCGCACAGGAACAACGCGCATCGGCAAATATATCCTCAATCACTCATTCATGATGCCGGGGTTGGTTGCGACAATCGCGGCAGTGTCGACAGGGTTGTTGCTGATACAGGTGTATTGAGGCTTTAGGTTTTAGGCTTTAGGCTTTAGAAATATACATATAATAAAGTAAAAGAAATTATTAATAACCATAAATATTACACTTATGAAGAAGTTGAAAAATTTCGGCCTTTTGGCAGTCATGTTGCTGACATCTGTGGCTACGGCATTTGCTCAGCAGAAACCGAATGTCTATATTCTCGCCACTGGCGGAACAATCGCCGGGACAGGTAAATCAGCAACAGCTTCCGGTTATACAGCCGGTCAGGTTGCAATCCAGTCGCTGATTGATGCGGTTCCACAGATGAAAGATGTAGCAAACGTAACAGGTGAACAGATAGTGAATATCGGTTCACAGGATATGAACGATCAGGTATGGCTAACTCTTGCCAAACGAATCAATGAACTGCTCGCCCAGGATAATGTAGACGGCATCGTGATCACTCACGGAACCGACACTATGGAGGAAACAGCATATTTCCTGAATCTTACCGTCAAGAGCGACAAACCGGTAGTGCTCACCGGAGCCATGCGCCCCTCAACGGCAATGAGTGCCGACGGTCCTCTCAACCTTTACAACTCTGTTGTAGTGGCAGCTGATCCTACCTCAAAAGATCGCGGAGTAATGATTGTAATGAACGGTCTTATCCTTGGTGCACACGGCACCCAGAAGATGAACACCGTTAGCGTTCAGACTTTCCAGGCTCCCGATTCCGGTCCTCTCGGGTATGTCTACAACAGCAAACCTTACTGGAACATGAAAACTCTTGCCAAACATACAACTCAATCCGTGTTTGATGTCACCAATCTTACAAGCCTTCCCAAAGTCGGTATCGTTTACTCCTACTCCAATGTTGATGCAGATGTTATGAACCCATTCCTCACCAACGGGTATCAGGGAGTGGTTCATGCTGGTCTCGGCAATGGCAACTACCATAAGAATGTTTTCCCAAAACTTCTGGAAGCCCGTAAACTCGGCATCATTGTGGTTCGTTCAAGCCGCGTTCCTACCGGTCCGACAACTCTTTACGATGAGGTTGACGATGAAAAATATCAGTTTGTGGCATCATGGGAACTCAATCCCCAGAAAGCACGCGTGCTTCTGATGCTTGCCCTTACACGCACCAACGACTGGCAGCAGATCCAGAAATATTTCGAAGAATATTAATTCGAAAAGTATTGGAGAATATTAATGCATGAATAGTTATCCGCAGGGTTCACAATGACCTTGGAAACCCTGCGGACATTTTCAATAACTTAAATCTGAAATATAATGAAACACGCATCCATATTGTTAACAGGCGCAGCATTTGCATTCTGCGCGCTTCCGGGAATTGCCCAGCAGGAACGCATCAACGATTTCCGCACTGATAATGAGGAAGGATTGATTGAGACAATCGCGAAAGTTGAGAAAAAGACAGATAAATTCAACCTTTATCTCAACATGCATGGTTCTCTGAATTTCGATTGGACCGGCTCAGATTTCAACGAAGCCAAATTCAAGATGAATCAGCTCCGCATCGAAGCCAAGGGAAATATCAATGATTGGCTGAGCTATCGCTATCGTCAGCGTCTCAACAAGGGCGACAGCCCCAATGGTTATCGCGACAACCTGCTCAATAGCATCGACATTGCCGGAATCGGCATCAACTTGAAAAAATGGTCGTTCTTCCTCGGTAAGCAATGCGCATCTTACGGTGGTATCGAATTTGACCTCAACCCTATCGAGATCTATCAGTATTCCGATATGGTAGACTATATGAGCAACTTCATGAGCGGTGTGAATATCGCATACAACTTCACTCCGAAACAGCAGTTGCAATTCCAGGTGCTAAACGCATATAACGACAGCTCAAGAGAGATGTATGGCAACTATCAGAAAGCCAAGATTCCTATGGTATATACGCTTAACTGGAACGGTAATTTTGCAGATGTCTACAAGACCCGCTGGTCTGCATCATTCATGAATGAGACCAAAGGTGAACATATGTGGTATTTCGCACTCGGTAATGATTTCAACATCTCGGATAAGGTTCAGGCATATTTCGACTGGATGTATACTCGCGAGGGTGTTGACCGCAAAGGTATCATCTCAAGCATCGTGCAGAATGGCGACTGGCAGGCAACCAGTGGTTATAAGACTGCAAAGACAGACATAATGTCTTTCGTGCTCCATCTCAACTATCGCTTCCACCCGGCTTGGAATATTTTCGCCAAATTCATGGCTGAAAACGAAGGTGTCTACAAAACCACACAACAAGCGGGAGCTCCCGACATCACAGTTGAGAAAGGTCGCTACCGCACAGCATGGGGTTATATCGGAGGTATTGAATACTATCCTTTCAAGGACCGTAATCTTCACTTCTTCGCAACATACGTAGGAAGAAATTACAAATACTCCGACCGAGCCAAAGCATTCGGTGTAGAAGACTATACCACCAACCAGCTCTCAGTCGGTTTCATCTGGCAGATGCCGGTATTCTAAGTCCAATTCCGAGCATTAGGTTCTGAGGATCTTTGAAATCACCAAGGCGATAGCCTACATTTAGATAAACGTTTCTTGTCAGAAATGCTTTAACTGCAAGCATCTGAAAGAAACGTTTTTCTTCTTTTGGATTAAGCAAATTATACCCTATTCCAGCACTAACTGAAAAAATAGGCATCGTGAACTCAGCCATTGCAGCCAGTCCCACACTCAATTGCTTGCCGAAAGGTGGCTTGTCAAACTCAGCTTCCATATAATAGCCTCCCTTCCAATAAGGAACCAATCCCGAGCTCCTGTCATATTTCATATCCAATGCCACTCCTGTTGAGAACCACCGATTGATCTTGCGCATCGGGGTAAACTGGAGTCCGGCAACGGCATAGTTCCCTCTGATGAGCATCTCTGTTCCTTCTATCACCACATGTCGCTTACGCCATGCGCCATATGCCATCACATCCCACATCCATCTTCCCTTGTCAGCCTCCTCTTTCATCGCATCGCCGGGATCTTCTGCTTTAGGTTGAGGATTTATTACGTAGGCTGCGCCGATTGAGATACCGGCGGTATTAATACCGGAATTAGGGAAAGAGGTGTTGCCATTGGAAAAATGCGTCACGTCCACACCAAGACTTAAATGCCAATGAAGAGCCAAAGCATAATGAAGTTTAATGCCCGCGCTCATATGTGCCGTAACTCTTGTAGAAATCGCCCCGTTCGTATAACCAAGTCCAAGGTCACCGGTCCTGTCGCCCCATCCCATTGCAGCTCCGAAACGCCATTCATAGCCAAGCCATAGACGGTTACTGAAATGTTTGAAAGGAGCACCTTGATATACATACAAAGATACCGGCTCACCAAGAAACCGATGCCGAAAAAAAGTGCGCAAATCAACCCCGATACCTTGATAAAGTCCTTGATACAATCGTCCTTCACATGAATTAGGATTAAAACTGAAATCTCCTCGCAACGACCCGGCAAACGAACAATGCACTTTGTCGCCATATAAATTATCCCCTTTGAGTGAAGAATTGGTCGGTATGACATATGCCGGCGACACCTCCATTCCCACCCTCCGCTGCAAGGAATCCATTTTCGAGGCATTCACCGATAATGCCCATACTATGCTGAGAAAAATGATTACAACTCTTTTCATTAAATCTTTTCTGTTGAGTCTGCAAAATTAAAAGATAAAAAGATATTTACAAATACTTTCGTGTGATTCAGATGTACGGATTAGACGGGAGTGTCCGATTTCGGACACATGTAAAAACAACTATGATTTTAATTACCAATTAATTATAATTTTGGCACGCATAATGTAACTTTTCAAGCGGAATTAACCAATTGAATTATGGATCGAGAGATTTCACCGAAAGAACAGAAAAAACGCAAAATAAAAAAGATAATGGCGGTAGCTATTCCGCTCGTTGTCATTTTTGCAGGAATAATATTATCCATTTCCTTTATGGCTCCTTCAATGAAAAGGGAAAGCCTGGACTTCATCACTGTGGATAAAGGAACCGTTGAGACATCTGCTGATGCCTCGGGAAAAGTTGTGCCGGCTTATGAGTTGATCATCACCTCTCCGGTTGCCACCAGAATTATGGAAATATATTGTCATGAAGGCGACAATGTGAAGAAGGGAGAATCGCTTATGAAGCTCGATCTTGCCAGCGAGGAAACGGAACTTCAGAATCTTGCCGACCAGCGCATGATGAAACGTTACGATACGGAGCAGACAATCCTCGACAGCCGCACATATCTGACGAATCTTGAAATGCAGATCAAAGCCAAGGAAATGTCAGTGGCACGATTGAAAACGGAGACCGCCAACGAGCGACGCCTCGACAGCATCGGCAGCGGAACAGGCGACAGAGTGCGTGAGGCAGAACTCGCCTACCAAACCGCCGTGCTTGAACTTGACCAGATGCGCAAGCAGCTGCACAATGAACAGCTCAGTCACGCCGCCGCCCGCAAGACCAAAGAACTCGAAGAAGGAATAACGGCAAAGAACCTTGCCGAGAAGAAGCGTACACTTGATGACGCCCGCATAAAAGCTCCCGCCGATGCGACAATCACATATCTCAATTCTTCATTGGGAACAAGCATTTCTGCCGGAGAGAAATTAGCGGTCCTCTCCGATCTCAACCATTTCAAAATCCTGGCGCAGATGCCGGAATCGAATGTCGACAAACTATCGCTCGGGTCGGAAGTAAACGTCCGGGTCGGGAAGAAAACTCTCACCGGAAGAATCGGAACAATCACACCCCAATCCAATAATGGAGTTGTATCATTCACAGTGCTGCTCGACAATGACAGCGATGAGCGGTTACGCTCCGGTGTGAGAGCTGAAATCAATGTGCTCTACGACATCAAGGAGGGGGTGGTGAGAATGCCCAATGGCTCTTATTATCACGGTCCAGGGCAATATATCCTGTTTGTTGATAACGGAGAGGGCACCCTTGAACGACGCGAGGTTATGCTCGGAGACGGCAATTTTGATTATGTAGAAGTGCAATCGGGGTTGCGACCCGGTGAAAAGGTCGTAAAAAATGACCTCAGCGAATATAACAACCGCAAAAAAATCAATTTAAAATAATAACTTATGTCAATTATCAATCTTGAAGGTGTGGAAAAAGTATATCGCACCAAGGAAATCGAGACTGTTGCTCTCGAGAATGTGAATCTGCAAATCGACAAAGGGGAATTCGTAAGTATTATGGGTCCCTCGGGATGTGGCAAATCAACGTTGCTCAACATCATCGGTCTACTTGACAAAGCCAATAAAGGGAAAGTGGAAATCATGGGGAAAGAGACCTTAGATATGGGCGACAACGCTCTCTCCCATTTCCGTAATGCCAATATCGGATTCGTGTTTCAAAGTTTTCATCTCATCCCCTCGCTCAATGTTGCCGACAATGTTGCGCTACCACTCCTCTATCGGAAAGACATAGGAGCCCGCGCAAGGAAGGAAAAGATTGACAAAGTTCTTGAACGCTTAGGTTTGTCACACCGCAAGCGTCATTTCCCTTCGCAGCTTTCGGGAGGACAATGTCAGAGAGTGGCTATAGCACGCGCAATAATCGGTGAGCCGGAAATCATACTTGCAGATGAGCCTACCGGCAATCTCGACTCCAAGATGGGAGCAGAAGTGATGGAACTCCTGCATCAGCTCAACAAAGAAGACGGACGCACAATAGTCATGGTTACCCACAATGAAGAACAGGCTCGTCAAACCGACCGTATCGTTCATTTCCTCGATGGTCGCAGAATCGAATAAAGCACAGACATCATGAATAACTATATAAAACAGATTTGGTATGAATTGCACCATCAGCCGATGGTGACAATCACCTCCATCCTCGGCACTGCGTTCGCGATTTTCCTCATAATGGCTGTGTTTATGACCTCGTCGTTATCAACCGTGGCGGTAGCTCCTGAAAGTAACCGTCCTCGTTTGCTGGCAGGTCAGAATATACATATTTCAATGGGTGACTATGGCGGATCGGGAGGAATGTCCAATTCCACAGCTCAAAAACTTTATGGTAACCTCAAGGGGATTGAAAAAATAAGTTATGCAGGTGACTGGCCGGAAAACCGCGATGTGTCGGTAAAAGATGGCGATTGTGTCAGCATGTTGATAAAAAATGTAGATAATGTGTTTTGGGAGATATTCGATTTCAAATTCATATCCGGCAAACCATTTGACAAAGATGTGATTGATTCGCGACTGAAAAGAGTGATTCTTTCCGAATCATCCGCCAAGAAGCTCTTTGGCAACACCGATGTGGTGGGAAATGAGATAAAAATAAATCATATCCCATATGTGGTACAGGGTGTGACAGCCAACACGAGTCCCTTGTTGCAGGAAAGTTACGCAAACATCTATCTGCCTTATGCATCGGAAAGTGAAGATGATTTATGGCTGGAAGGTTTTGGAGGCAATACTCAGGTCTATATGCTTATGGAAGAGGGTGTAACCGATAAGGATATCCGCGATCAGGTGATAAGCCGTTATGCAACCCTCAATTCCACATTAAAGAAAGAGGGAAAGGAAGCCTTCTATCATCAGTCGCCATATACAGCCGAGGCTCTCGGAGTGGAATATGGATCCAACACAGACCCGGATATCGAAAGTCCACGCAGAATGAGATATGCAGTATATTTTGTTCTTCTTCTGCTGCCGGCAATCAATCTCAGCAGCATGACACGCAGCCGTCTGCGTCGGCGCGTAGCTGAAATTGGCGTGCGCCGAGCATATGGAGCAACAAAATGGGGCATTCTCAACAGATTTCTGAGTGAGAACTTAGTGCTCACACTTATCGGAGGAGTCATCGGACTCATCCTATGCATCATTTTTGTTGCATTCTTCTCCAATCTTTTCATATCATATGGCGGAACTTTCGGAGAAGGAGATATACTGGGTGCCAACCCTACGTTCAGAATGATGCTGAACTTTAAAACATTCGGCATTGCCCTGCTTCTCTGCCTGATTCTTAACCTTATAAGCACCGGGATGCCGGCATGGCGCGCGTCCCGCATAAACCCAGCCGAAGCAATCTCCGGTAAAAATGATTAATTCAACTTTCACAAGTGAAAAGTTGAAGTTTATAAGTTTAATTACTGCGTAGTTTATAAGTTTATTTGATTGCTGCGAATAAATGAGAACTCAGTCATATTCGCATCTGATAAACTTTTAAACTTATAAACTCTTAAACTTTAAGTTGAAGCTTGCGAAACTTAAATTATTTAAATCATGAATAGAAATCTTTTAACTCAGATAAAGAATGAATGGCGCGACAATCTCTGGCTCGTAATAGAGCTGATGGTTGTATCAGTGGCTGTATGGGTTCTGGCACTTACCTTATATATCGCACTTCGACCTAAATTTGAAGAGAAAGGGTTTGACAGCGAAGATGTGTATAAGATCGCTATTAAGACACTCGACTCTGAAAGTCCGGAATATGTGGATATGGGGGAGGAGACAGAAAACAACAATATTAACGACATTCGCATGTTGCTTGCGAGAATACGCAAATCACCTTACGTTGAGGTAGCTGCGTTATCATGCAATGCTCTCCCCTATCAATCCTCCTTCTCGGGTAACGAGCTCAAAGTGCAGGGCAAGGGAGATTCCGTAATTTATCATGGCAACCTACGTATGGGCAGTCCGGAAATCGCACGTGTGCTCCGGCTAAAAAGCCGGGAGGGATTATCGGTGGAGAAAATCGAAGAGATCTTACGGAGGGGGGAGATACTGGTTTCCAATGGTGAGGTATATGCCCTCTCAGGTCTTGATGATGTCAAGGATCTCGTTGGCGGCACCGTAATGTTCATGGATACGGTCAACCCCAAACGAATAGGAGGCGTAATAGAATCCGTGAAACGTAATGAATATGAAGTGAAATATGGCACCATTTTCATGGCTCTCGATGAGAACGACAACAATAAGATAAACAACAGCAGGGAAATCGGATTACGAGTCAAGCCCGGTATGGGAAAGAAATTTGAGGAGGAATTCAACTCTTCTGCCGACATGCGCAGATTACGGAATGTCTATCTGACAGAACTTACAGATATGGCAACCGCCAAAAAGCTAAGTCATAATTACACCGAGAATCAGGTGCGTCTTTGGACCGCCGGAATTGTCTTCCTTTTAGTGATAATTTTCCTCGGATTACTTGGCACATTCTGGTTCCGTATCAGGCAGCGATCAGGAGAAATAGCTCTCCGCAAGACTTGTGGAGCCACATCAGGCGACATCTTCCGCAGAACTATCGGCGAAGGTTTGCTCCTGCTGTCAATATCCATAATCCCGGCAATCGCACTCGAATGGGTGATAAACCGTTATTTCAATCTTATTGAAGATGATACGTACTATACCGCTGCGGTAGTAGCTCTTATATTCTCCATTTTCATCATGGTTCTGATGATAATAGCAGGAATTGCCTTCCCTGCCCGGAAAGCAATGAAAATCGAACCTGCAATAGCTCTAAAAGAGGAGTAATCCAACACGATAGCTCTAAAAAGGGTAATCAAATATGAAGCTGAAACAATTTTTCTTATACACCGCTCTTTTCGTCTCCGTGCCCTTATCGGGCGCGGAGGCTGAAGAGCTGCATCTCACTCTTGAAGAGGCGATCTCAAGAGCGCGTGTAAGCAGCGTGGATGCGGCGGTGGCTCTCGACGAACTCAAGACATCTTACTGGGAATACCGCTCCTATCGCGCGGAACTTTTACCGGAAGTTAATTTCTCCGCCACAATACCGGCATACCATCGTCAGTATTCTCCCTATATGAACGATACCGGAAGCTATAGTTTCGTGCGAAACAATTATCTTCAAATGAATGGAGAGGTATCGCTGAGTCAGAACATCTGGTTCACGGGCGGTAAGATCTCGCTCAACACCTCACTTGATTTCTTCCGGCAGCTTGACGGAGAGAAATACAACCGCTTCATGTCGATACCCGTTGCCCTCACTCTTTCGCAACCGATATTCGGCGTGAACAATATCAAATGGAACCGACGCATAGAACCGGTAAGATATACCGAAGCAAAAGCGGCATACCTAAGTGCATCTGAAGATGTGGCTGTTAAGGCGATCGCATACTATTTTCAGTTGCTCATGGCAGATGAAAACAGACTCATAGCATTGCAGAATCTCGAAAATGCACGCAAACTTTACGACGTTGCGAAAGAGAAACGTGAGATGGGACGCATCAGCGGCAATGATCTGTTGCAGATGGAACTGAATCTGCTTAACGCCGAATCAGAGTTGACAGACTGCGAAAGCTCCCGCAAAAGCTGCATGTTTCAGCTTCGCACACTCCTCGACCTGAATGAAAACACCGACATCATACCAATCGCACCGGCAGAAGTTCCCCGTGCGGATATCACTTATGAAGATGCTCTTCAGAAAGCACTCGAGCGCAACAAGCTCGCCGCCAATATCCGCCGCCGCCAACTCGAAGCGGATTATGAAGTGGCAAAGGCAAAAGGGAATATGCGTCAGATCTCGCTGTTTGCCCAGATAGGTTACACAGGCACAGACCGACGTTTCGGAGGAGCCTACTCCACGCTCAAAGACAATCAGGTAGTGGAAATTGGTTTTGAGATACCGATTCTCGATTGGGGACGCCGCAAGGGTAAAGTAAAGGTGGCGGAAAGCAACCGAAAGGTTACTGAAAGCCGGTTGCGACAGGAACGCGCTGATTTCGCACAGAATATATTCATCCTTGTGGAGCGTTACCGCAATCAGATGCGACAACTCGAGATAAGCCGGCGCGCCGACGAGATAGCAGCACGACGATATGCCGCCAATGTCGAGACATTCATGATCGGAAAAATATCCACCCTTGACCTCAACGACTCCCGAACAAGCAAGGATGAGGCACGCCGGGAATTCATCAACGAGCTCTACCTCTTCTGGAATTACTATTACCAGATCCGGAGCCTGACCCTCTGGGATTTCTCCGCTCAATCAGGAATCGATGCAGATTTCGAGAGAGACATCCGTTCCCTCTAACCCCAGCCCCATTTCTCCCCACATCGCCCTATTCCGCCTCTTTTCTCTCCATTCCGGCTCCCTCTCCTTTTGCCGAATCCGAAAAAAATACTAACTTCGCAACACAATGATTTTAATTGTAGATGATGACAAAGCCATAAGGCAATCTCTTGCACTTATCCTCAAGCGCAAAGGTTACGAGACCCTTCAGGCGGAGAACCCGCAAGAGGCGCTATCCTTTCTGCGCGAACGCAAGTTTCAACTTGTGATCATGGATATGAACTATTCCCTTTCCACCACCGGAGAAGAGGGCATACATCTTTTGCGTCAGACAAAAATATTCCAGCCTGAAACACCCGTAATACTCATCACCGCCTGGGGAAGTATCGAACTTGCAGTGGAGGGGATGAGATATGGAGCTTTTGACTTCATAACCAAACCCTGGAACAATCTGCTGCTGTTGCAGAGGATTGAAACCGCCATAAGTCTTTCTTCAGAACCTGATAAACCAAACGAGGATTCCTCAAATTTCGACCGATGCGGCTTTATCGGTAAGAATCCTCAAATTGAGGACTTGATGAAAACCGTAGAACGAATCGCACGCACGAATGCTCCGGTTCTTATCCTCGGTGAAAACGGCACCGGAAAAGAACTCATAGCAAATGCCATACACAGAAACAGTCTCCGCAAGGATGCTCCTTTCGTAATGGTGAATCTTGGGGGCATCTCCACATCATTGTTTGAAAGCGAGATGTTCGGACATTCCAAGGGGGCGTTTACGGGAGCGGTAAGTGAACGCAAGGGACGTTTTGAAATGGCAGACAAAGGCACTATATTCCTTGATGAAATAGGCGATCTCAGTCAGGATTGTCAGGTGAAACTACTTCGCGTGCTGCAACAGCACACATTCGAACGTCTTGGAGAAAACCGCGCACGAAAAACGGATATCCGGGCTATCTGTGCCACGAACGCGGATCTGACACGAATGGTGAAGGAACATACCTTCCGCGAAGATCTTTTCTATAGGATCAACCTCATTACACTGCGTATTCCTCCACTACGCGAACGACGCGATGACATTCCACTCCTTGTCCGCCATTTCATTGAGTCTGCGGCATCCTCTCATAATATCCCGCAACCGGAAATATCTTCCGAGGCTATGAATTATCTTGTGCGCCTACCCTATCCTGGGAATGTGCGTCAGCTTAAGAATATGGTTGAGCGGGCAGTGCTGATGTGTGTCGGTAACAGAATCGAAAAATCGGATTTTGAGTTTTTAGGAGAAGAGCAGGCAACAATTCCCGCCTCTGTTTCCGGTGCGACCCTCGAGGATCTTGAGAAAACAGCGATAACGGAAGCATTACAGAAATATGACGGCAATCTTTCAAAAGTTGCCACAGCTCTTGGCATCACACGCCAATCCCTTTACCGCAAAATCGAAAAGCACGGGCTTGGCGCAGACAGCTAATACAATCCCGCAGCAACCAATAAGCATGCGATATAATTGATCATGAAACCAAAATATCTTTTAAGCTTTTTAGTAATCCTGATTATGGTCCTCTCGGTTTTAGCGTTTGCAACCGGAGGGGAAAGCGCAAGATGGTATATCGTCGGGATTGGCGGAACTTCTCTTATTATGTGCGTGCTCCTCTATCACAGTGTCGTGAAATCCGTCACAGCTGCCCGAAGAGGTCTGGAACTTTTAGCTGCGCAGGATTTCAACAACCGTCTGGTAAAGGTTCATGAACCTGGAGCCGACAAGATAGTGGCTCTTTTCAATGATCTTATCACACGCTTGAAAAACGAGCGGCTGCGTCTTCGCGAACAAGACACCTTTCTGCGTCTACTCATCGATGCCTCTCCAATGGGGATTATACTCCTCAATCTCGAAGGGAAAGTGACAATGGTGAATGATGCTTTCCTAAAAATTTCCGAAATTGCAGGAAAGGATATAATTACGGGGAAGCCACTCAAGGAGGTTGACACAACAATGGTTAAGTCCCTCCTCTCCCTTCAGCCTGGGGAGAACAAGGTCATAAGACAGGATGAATCGCGTATGTTCAAGTTATATCACCTCTGGTTTATTCAGGAGGGATTCCGACGTCATTTCTATCTTGTGGAAAGTCTTACAGATGAACTTCGCATCGCCGAGAAGGAAGCCTACGAAAAAGTGATACGCATGATTTCTCACGAGGTCAACAACACGATGGGAAGCGTTCAGTCTATATTGGAGACACTTGCGGATGAAACGAGTGAGGACAGCGATCTTTGCGACACTATCGAAAGCTGCCGCGAGCGATGCGAGATGATGTGTGGTTTCATTGATTCTTTCGCAGATCTTGCCCGCATTCCCGAACCTGTGTTCTCACGCGTCAACATCGACAATGAGATTACAAAAATGCTTCCGTTCCTGCGCCTGATGGCTCCTGAATCGGTTGAGATTTCTTTCAACAATGAGAATGCAATCCCTTCCGGTGAAAAAGATAGAAAAATTATCAATGCGGACATGACACTTCTCCAGCAGGCAATCGTGAATATCGTCAAGAATGCTGTTGAGGGCATTCTTGAAAGGATAGCCAATGAAAACCGGAACGGTGTAGCCGGGCATATCCGGATCGTTACAGAGAAAGATGATTCGGGCGTGCATCTGACCATAGCCAACGACGGAGAACCGATCTCGGCAGAGACGGCTTCTCACCTTTTCAGTCCGTTCTATTCAACAAAAAAGTCAGGACGAGGACTCGGCCTGACTCTTGTATCTGACGTGTTGCGGAAACACAACTGTTCATTTAAACTCCGCACGGACGATGACTCAATCACCCGCTTCAGCATCGGCTTTCTTCGGTAATGTGAAATGAAGAGCTACCCATCCGAGAATACCGGCAAGTAGCGAACCGACAAGGATGCCGAGTTTGGAATCGTTAAGCAATTGCGAGGATATCGGATCGCCGGCACCGAAAGAAAGAGTGGCTATAAATAGCGACACCGTAAAACCGATTCCACCGAGGAGCGACACAGATGCAAGACTTCCCCAATTGGTGCCTTCTGGCATAGGTGCCCACTTCAGAAGAATACATGCCGCCGCAAAGAGGAATATCCCTAAAAACTTACCCCCAATAAGACTCACGATGATAGCCGGAGCTATGCCATGGAAGAGCTGGCTGATCTCCATGTCACCGAAGAATATCCCTGCATTCGCAAAAGCGAACAGAGGCACTATGATATAGTTCACCAACGGATGGAGGGTGTCTTCCATATCCTGAAGAGGCGAAATAACCTTATCTGATGCTGACTCTATCTCTTTCAGCTGATTCATCTGCTCTTTGCTCAGGATGGTGCGGGAATTAAGGTTCTCGTCATTTTCATGAGCGAAGAAGGATATGTTCTTTCGGATGGTCTGAATGTATTTCTTGGGAGCGAAAACCGGTTTGGCTGGCACACAGAATGCAACCAACACTCCGGCAATCGTGGGATGTATTCCCGCATTCAGGAAGCAGAACCATACGAACGCTCCCAAGAATACATAGAACATCTTTGACTGAATACCGGCTTTCCCTCCCAAGAAAAGGAGCAACAGACATGCTGCGGCATAAAGCAGGAGCATATAGTCGATATGCGTGCTATAGAATATGGCAATAACAAGAATACCACCGATGTCGTCAACCACAGCCAAGGTGGTCAGGAAGACCTTCAGACCGATGGGCACACGATTGCCGAGCATGGCAAGCACACCCAAAGAGAATGCGATGTCGGTAGCCATCGGAATTGCAGCACCGCCGGCATAGGGAGTGCCTTTAGCCATAAGATAATATATCAGCACCGGAACGCACATTCCGCCGATAGCCGCCACAATCGGCAGCAATGCGTTGCGGAATGACGACAACTCTCCGACCAACACTTCGCGCTTGATCTCCAATCCCACGGAGAAAAAGAACAGAGCCATCAGAGCATCGTTGATGAATGCCATAATGGACATCGGCTGTCCGTGATGGCTGAAAAGATTGAAATCCCCCACCCTCAGTTCGACCTCATTGAGCCATATCGACTCATAGATAGGTCTCGTGAAAGGGAGATTCACCACAAGCAATGCCATGACAGTGGCAAAGATAAGCACATTGCCACCGTTAGCATAATTCTTTATGGTCTTTTGCGCAGTAAAAAATACAGAAGCCACGTTGTGTAAGGTTTAATGGACAATAAATAATGTGAAATGTGAAATGTGAAATGTAAAATGTGAAATGTTTTATATCTCAAATAATTAAACATTTAACATTTAAAATTTAACATTATTTACGCTGGATTCGGGTTGAAACGATTGTCGAGGATGGAGAAGAGCTGTTCGGAAGCCTCTTTGGTCTTAACTTTCTCTATCACATCGGTCACCACACCATTCTCATCTGTCACGAAAGTGGTGCGCACGATGCCCATATATTCTCTTCCTGCCATCTTTTTCTTTTGCCAAACTCCCGCCAATTCGCAGAGCGCATGCTCTGTATCAGCAACGAGGGGAAAGCGCAATGCAAACTTGGCTGCAAATTTATTATGACTCTCGGGAGAATCTTTGCTCACTCCGATAATCTGATATCCCATCTTCTCGAAGATAGAATAATTATCACGGAAATTGCAAGCCTCGGCAGTGCAACCGGGGGTGTTGTCTTTCGGATAAAAGTAGATTATAAAACGCTTGCCGGGATAATCCGACAATTTAACTTCTTTACCTTCGGCGTCAACGCCGAGTACATCAGGGAATTTATCACCAATATTCATAATCGTGTTTACATTAAATTATAGCTATAAAGACTGCTAGAGTCTTTATAGCTATAACAATTATTTGACTGTTTTTATTAATCAAGTTTCAAAACTGCGAGGAAAGCTTTCTGAGGCACCTCTACAGAACCGATCTGCTTCATTCGCTTTTTACCGGCTTTCTGCTTCTCAAGTAGTTTGCGTTTACGGGAAATGTCACCGCCGTAACACTTCGCAGTCACATCCTTACGCACAGCCTTGATCGTTTCGCGAGCTATGATCTTGGCACCGATTGCTGCCTGAATTGCGATGTCAAACTGCTGGCGAGGGATCAGTTCCTTAAGCTTCTCACACATGCGGCGACCGAATCTCACTGCATTCGCCTCATGCGTCAGCGTGGAAAGCGCATCCACGCTCTCTCCGTTGAGAAGGATATCCAGTTTCACAAGTTTGGATTCCCTATAATCGTGGATATGATAATCGAATGATGCATAACCTTTGGAGATGGATTTCAGCTTGTCGTAGAAATCTATCACGATCTCGCCAAGCGGCATATCGAAAGTCAGCTCCATACGGTTGCCCGATATATATTCCTGTTTCACGAGTTCTCCGCGTTTGCCGAGACACAGCGTCATTATCGGACCGATGAAATCGGCTTGCGTGATGATAGTGGCGCGGATATACGGCTCTTCGATATGATCGATAAGTGTTGCCTCCGGGAGTCCTGACGGGTTATGCACCTCTGTCTTGTTTCCCTTTTTGTCGTAAACGAGATAGGAAACGTTGGGCACGGTGGTGATGACATCCATGTCAAACTCTCTTCCGAGACGCTCCTGCACAATCTCCATGTGCAGCAGACCAAGGAAGCCGCAACGGAAACCGAAACCTAACGCTGCCGACGATTCCGGCTGGAATGTCAGAGAAGCATCATTGAGCTGCAATTTCTCAAGCGAGGCACGAAGATTCTCGAAATCCTCTGTTTCGATAGGATAAACACCGGCGAAGACCATCGGTTTCACCTCCTCGAAACCGGCTATCGCCTTGTCGCAGGGACGGTTCACGTGCGTGATGGTGTCACCGACCTTCACCTCCTTCGAACTTTTTATACCGGAGATGATGTAGCCGACATTACCTGCCGACAGCTCTTTACGGGGAGCCATATCAAGTTTCAGCACACCGATCTCGTCGGCATGATATTCCTTGCCGGTAGATACGAACTTCACGAAATCGTCTGTGCGGATTGTGCCGTTCACAATCTTGTAATAGGCGATAATGCCGCGGAAAGGATTAAACACGGAATCGAAAATAAGAGCTTGTAGCGGTGCCTCCGGATCTCCTTTCGGTGCGGGCACTCTCTCAACAATAGCTTGCAGGATTTCATCCACACCCATACCGGTCTTGCCGCTGGCGCGAATAATCTCCTCGGAATCGCAACCTAACAGATCCACTATCTGATCTTCCACCTCCTCCGGTTTGGCGCTGTCCAGGTCACACTTGTTGATCACGGGAATTATCTCCAGATCATTGTCGATAGCCATGTATAGATTGGAAATCGTCTGCGCCTGAATACCCTGCGAGGCATCCACAATCAGTAGGGCACCCTCACAGGCAGCGATAGAACGTGACACCTCATAAGAGAAGTCGACGTGTCCCGGAGTGTCAATAAGATTCAGGGTATATTTCTCGCCATTGAGCTCATAATCCATCTGGATTGCATGGCTCTTGATTGTTATTCCTCGTTCACGCTCGAGATCCATGTCGTCAAGCACCTGAGCTTCCATATCCTTCCCCGTCACAGTGTTCGTGCGTTCGAGAAGACGGTCAGCCAAAGTCGACTTGCCATGGTCTATATGAGCTATTATACAGAAATTCCTTATATTCTTCATCTATGTCAAAGAAATTGCTTAAAACAAATTCAAACACAAAATTAGTCATAAATTATGGAATTTACAACCATCCGCCGATAACCCGGGTCGCATAAGCCACTATCCCTTATCGACCATTCCCCCGATAATGCAAAGAAGACTTAATATTTAGACGCCAAGGCGCGAAGGAGCGAAGTTTGATCCGAATTTTCCCAAGGTCGCTTCGCTCCTGCGAAGGCGCCGAGCCTTCCGGCGAAATGTCACAACCACTCAAACACCAGAACCTCCTTTTTTCTAACATTAGAACATTAGTAACATTAGCTTTTAAGCCATCATATGCAACTCCTTTAAATTCGAAGAATTAGCTATTGTCCTATTGTTCTATTGTTAAAAAAGTACATCCTTTAGCTCCTGCTAAGTCACCGAGCCATTCGGCGAAATATCGCATCTGCCCTTGAAGGGCATATAATTATAACCCCGCATCGACCGGAAGTTTCCGCAGGAAACGAACCGGTCGGTGTGGGGACAGACCTCTTCGCGTCGAACGGCATAGGAGATATCGAGTAGTCTCCGGATAAAACCTATTAATCGATCTCTTCGAGGTTAGCCACAAAATCATAACACAGAGACGCAGAGGACCAGAGGTTTAGATACAAAATAATGCTAAAATATCAGGCACTGAGGGTCGTAAACGACCTGACGGAGACACAGAGCCCGAATCGGTAATGTAAACTGTTTGGGGCATATGCTATAGTTTTAGCATATGTTATATATGGCATGGCATTATTTCCAAAGTGGCTCGTTCCTCCAATCCGGTGGAAAGCCCATTGCTGTAACATCAACATTAGGATGAGCCTGCAATAGCGATTTCAACTGTTGTTTGAAGTCATTTCCGGGATGAGTTGCGTCCTGTAAATATGCAAGACAACAAAGCTGGGCATATAACCGGTTATTGGCAACCCCAACAGGATTTATCCAATCCCCATTTAGAGATTGCGGCAACTGTGGCTGGATTGGGTATGCTCTATTCCATGTTCTCGAATGATGAGCAAGATTATTGCGGAGAGTAACTGCACATTTACACCAACTTTCCAGTAGCTTATGCTGCGGTAGGTTGAACTCGCGTGCGATTCTCTTTTTTATCCCTTTATCTGACAAATTGCAAAAGATGCGTGACAATGTACCGAAAGAAACTACTTCCAAGGTCTTCCAAACAGGCGGAATTATCGGAGTGGAGTATTTGTCAAAATGCTCCTGGATGAAATCCTCCTTTGAACGGGAAACTTCCTGCTGGACACGAATAGAGCAGTCGGTAAAAATTTTCTTATCAGTAAACAAACTCCTGTCCATTATCCAGAAAGAGCCATATCTCATTGAGAAATGATGAATGAGTTTTGAGCGAAGAGCTATCTCAAAACTTTGTATAGCCGTAAACAGCAAAGCTCTCAGTTTCTTGTCAAAGTAATACAGATTGACGGCATTGTCGAAATGGCTGTTCGGTTTGAACTCATGAGTAGACTTATCTTGTTCCATCGGACGTAGGTAATTCGCCAAACGAAAATAGCTCATGATTTTTAAATGTTCAGAAGCATCATTATCATCACTAATGATTAGTCCCCGGTTTTTCAGCATTTGAAGAAGCTGGGGATAATCCAATGGTTGTTTTGTATAATCCATAAGTGTATAAAAAGCAAAAGTTCCACCCTGGTACGCATTGAAAAGAGGCGTGGTGGAAACTGTCGATGCAAAGATAGTGCTTTTATTTCATTCCTGCAAATTTTTCGAAAGAAAAGATCAAAAAAAATCACTGAAAAAGACCGGTTTAGGAATCTTTATTTCATCAAATCCTACTGCGACAGACAAAATTGACACGCCTCAACAACCTGAATCAGCTCAATATTTAGGCGCGAAGGGACGAAGTTTGACTCGAATTCTCCGAAGGTCGCTTCGCTCCTGCGAAGGTGCCGAGCCATCAGGCGAAATGTCACAACCACTCGAACATCAGAACCTCCTTTTTTTCTAACATTAGAACATTAGTAACATTAGCTTTTAAGCCATTGTATGCAACTCCTTTAAATTCGAAGAATTGGCTATTGTCCTATTGTTCTATTGTTAAAAAAGTACATCCTTTAGCTCCTGCGAAGTCGCCGAGCCATCAGGCGAAATGTCACAACCACTCGAACATCAGAACCTCCTTTTTTTCTAACATTAGAACATTAGTAACATTAGCTTTTAAGGCATCAGATATAACTCCTTTAAATTCGGAGAATTGACTATTGTTCTATTGTACTATTGTTCTATTGTTAAAAATCTGCGACCTACTTTTTTCTAACATTAGAACATTAGTAACATTAGCTTTTAAGGCATCAGGTATAACCCCTTTAAATTCGGAGAATTGACTATTGTTCTATTGTACTATTGTTCTATTGTTAAAAATCTGCAACCTCCTTTTTTCTAACATTAGAACATTAGTAACATTAGCTTTTAAGACATCAGAGACAACTATTTTAAATTCGGAGAATTGACTATTGTTCTATTGTCCTATTGTTCTATGGTTAAAAATCTGCGACCTCCTTTTTTCTAACATTAGAACATTAGTAACATTAGCTTAAGGCATCAGAGACAACTCCTTTTAATTCGGAGAATTGACTAATGTTCTATTGTCCTATTGTTCTATTGTTAAAAATCTGCAACCTCTCCTTTTTTCTAACATTAGAACATTAGTAACATTAGCTTAAGGCATCAGAGACAACTCCTTTTAATTCGGAGAATTGACTAATGTTCTATTGTCCTATTGTTCTATTGTCCTATTGTTAAAAATCTGCAACATCCTCTTTTTTTTCTAACATTAGAACATTAGTAACATTAGCTTTTAAGGCATCAGATATAACTCCTTTAAATTCGGAGAAAGCAAATAAACGAAAAAACGGAGAAAGCATAGCCCCTCCGTTTCTACCTAATAATTCTATTTTTATCGCCATGTCAGCGTCATAACTGCTGTGCCATTCTCATCCTTGCCGGTTATCTTTGTTGGATAGCCATTGGCATTGACTTCATAGCTCAACTGCCAAGCACTTCTTGGTGCTTTACCTGAAGTGACCAGATTTTTCGGAAGATTGCCAAAGTATCCCTGCTGCTGCAAGAATGGATCCCAATAGCTATCACCTATAAATTCAACATGAACTGAAGAATACTCATCAAATAGAGTTTGATAGTTTCCTATATAACATGGCAGATCGGAATATCCAAAACTTGTAATATTCTCGTCTGCTGAATTGTTGCGAATAGTTTCTTTGATTGGATTTCCTGCCTCCCATGTATAAAACACATTTGCCATTGGAGCCATATACCATTTGACTATATTCCCATTTGAATATTCATATGTATCATCATCGGCAGACGTTATAATGCCATTATTAAGACGATAGGTAACAGTATAACGATTTCCAACCGTCTTTTCTATATAAGAAGAATTATAAGTATAACTTACCGTCTCCTTGTCTCCGTTATCGTTGACATCGTAAGACGTGAGTCTTCCTTGATTGTCATACACGAAATTTGAGAGAGTTGTTGTAGAGCTACCTTCTGTAATGGTAATACCCTCCAACTGCATTTTCACAGCGGGTCCATTCGGACCGTCATCATCCTTGCTACAGGAACTGAATCCTGCTGCCAATGCGCAGCAAATCATAGCCGCGCAAATAAGTTGAATTGCTTTCATTTTAATATGTGTTATTGATTAATTGTATTTATTTAATTCTTCTGCATGTTGTATTATATGAATAAGGGCATCCTTTCATTTCTGTGTATAATTCTGCCAATAATTCAATTCCTTTTATATCATTAATACCCTCTGCTTTGATAAAGATTTTCCATATTCTTTCTATATCATCAATACAAATTGGAGTTTTGACAGGAAGTATTAATTCAATTTCGCCATTGGATATTATGGCCTTACGATAATATGTTCGATAAGTTGAAGTCTTTGGTTCATCGAATTTTAATGTCCAGCCACCTTGACTTATCCTGTCGTTAGGCAATTGATTTTCATCTATGAAAACCACGTATTGAGATATATCTGTATTAGTCAACACTTTATACTCAAACGGTAAGAGAATTATTGCAATCTCCGCTTCTTCCAAAATATAAGGCATCGTAGATTCAGATACAACATTTTTATCTGAGATTGCGACATATGTAGGATTATTGAATTTCTCTATGTCGGACACCTTTTCAGCACAAAGATCGAGAACAACCATCTTTGCCCTATCCATCATGGATTCATTATTCATTATTCATTGCTTCATTATTTAACAATTTGTTTCCTTATAGAACCGTCAGAATAGCGAATAATCACCATCCCTTTATAGTCCTTGGAAACAGGTTTTCCGCTGACATCATACCGATTTACTTCTACAATGTCGGCTTCGGATGAATGTACAATATCATTTATACCCGACGTTGCTTCATAATCTCCTTCCTCAATATTCCAAAAATTTCGCCACGGATCCACTTTTTCATAATTAACTTTAGTGCCAATTGGCACATATAATGTAGCATTTTTAAGCACTTCATCCTCAAAAATATTACTAGATTTTACTGGTTCTTCCCAATGACAATAAATTTTCTCAAGATTGTTTACACCATCGAATGCATAACCCCCTATCTCGGTCACCGAGCTGGGAATATCCACACTCTTTAGACCGGTACAACCAGAGAATGCAGAAAGCCCTATCGTTGTCACTGAGTTGGGGATATCAACACTCGTCAGACCGGTACAATAACTGAATGCGTCATGCCCTATCGTTGTTACTGAGTTGGGGATATCCACACTCGTCAGACCGGTACAATGACTGAATGCATCGCTCCCTATCGTAGTCACAGAGCTGGGAATTTTAATTATTCCTTTTTTTCCGGCAGGACACACTTCCAAAGTTGTCGCAACTCCATTTTTTTTTGAATATAGTATGCCATCTAAAGATATGTATACCGGATTGTCTTGGTGAACATTTATTACTGAAAGACCGCTACAATTAAAGAATGCATTCTTCTCTATCGTTGTCACTGAGTTGGGGATAACCACACTCGTCAGACCGGTACACATAGAGAATGCCCACTGCTCTATCGTTGTCACTGAGCTGGGAATATCCACACTCGTCAGACCGGTACACATAGAGAATGCCTCCTTCTCTATCGTTGTCACTGAGCTGGGAATATCCACACTCGTCAGACCGGAACAATTATAGAATGCCCTAATACGTATCGTTGTTACTGAGTTGGGGATAACCACACTCTTTAAACTGGTACAATTACAGAATGCCCACTGCTCTATCCTTGTTACTGAGTTGGGGATATCCACGCTCTTTAAACTGGTACAAGATTGGAATGCACTCTCCCCTATCGTAGTCACTGAGCCGGGGATAACCACACTGTTTATATAACTTTGATAGAATGCTTCCTTCTCTATCGTAGTCACAGAATAACTTTTGGATGAATAAATAACTTTTGGAGGTATTGAAATATTTCCGCTATACCGATCATATTCATATCCAGTTACCTCCACAGTCCTATCCTCTTCCGAAAGAATATTATAATATATTCCATCGGAAGAGAAGTCGTATGCTTGTGATGCGATAGGCAATATCATTCCGATAACCGACATCAGCGTTAAGAGTTTTAATCTGATTGTTTTCATATTGTCTTAATTGTTTTATTTGGTTGTTTTACTTTTACCTGATTTTTGTTTCTTCAGTTGCGTTATAACTTTCTTAAGTCTATTGAAAGAAATGCAACAACACAGTTTGATGGAATCTGGTTTTTAAATTGTTCATGCTGAAACGACAATAAAATCAAAGTTCCTCCCATGACATTGCATCATTCGTATAGCTCTTTGCATCCTCAAGTAGTTTTTTGTTCCCAATATGTGATATATAGATTTGAACTATACTCAAACCAGCTATCAATAAAGTTTCAATAAATACGTTGTTGATCAATTCTCCGAATAGGGAGACTAAAATAATCACAAGAGCAATTAAAATTTGAATAGGAATCAATCTACTGCTACCTCCTTTCCTGCACGAAGATTTATTTTTCATCATTACATAAATTTTAGACCATGCCTCCGGACTCACCGCTTTGGCGTTAGGTTAGAAAAAAAGAAAAGCGTATGAGCCTGTACCTTCTCTCATTCTGCCATATGAGGCCTTCGCAATGCCTTGGGAACAGAATGAGAACGCAGAAGCCCACACGCAAGTATGATATGACGCCAAAGGCTCGGCGCTCACGCGCCAAACCTCGGACATGACAATATCATATCCACGGGCATCTATCGCCCTCCTATTCTTGATTCCCTTGAAGTTTGCGAAGTTTCATATGGTCAAGAATAAGTGTCGATAAACACTTTTCAATATGTCTGCCTACCCTCCCTCAGAACCCTTGCCGGCTTCCGCAGAAGGTATGCAACCGCAAATTTATAAAATCAATTTCATTCCCACAAATCCTAATTCATTTTTATTTAGTTGTAGTTTAGTGGATTCAACAACATTTGCTTCATCGAGTCGACTCAATATTTAGACGCCAAGGCGCGAAGAGGCAAAGTTTGATTCGAATTCACCGAAGGTCGCTTCGCTCCTGCGAAGGCGCCGAGCCTTCCGGCGAAATGTTCGCATCATGTATTTATAAGCGGATTTTATTAAGAATTTACAGCATCGCGAATTTCTTCACACCTTGCGGTGTTTCAGGTGTAACGCTGATAGGGACGGATGGAACGCGGATACCACTGGCATAAGGGAAATCCACGATGCTGGATATCCATAAAAGCAAACTCTCTCTAAATTGTCGCAGCGATATGATCACGATTTTGGATGTACTCATTCAGCGATTGATAAGCAATCTTTTAACTCATCTATATGCAATCAATTAATTAAGTGTTTTCACCTATACCTAATCATTTGTTTCCTTTGCCGAATATTTTTTATATATTTGCATTGTGATTGGTGACGCTCTCACAAGAAGGTACAAACTCCGCTTCGGAATTAGGTTCGCAGAGCGTCACATTATTGCAAACTGAAACCGAGACCGATGTTTTTGTAAAGTTATGAATGACGAGATTGCAATATATAAGTCCAAGGACGGCGTCATAAAGATTGATGTTCTCTTTGCAGAGGAAACCGTATGGCTTACCCAATCCCAAATGTCGGAGTTGTTTCAACGCGATATTAGTGTTATCTCTCGACATATCAGCAATGTATTTCAAGAAGGAGAATTGATAGAGGAAAGCAATTTGCATTTTTTGCAAATTGCAAATTCCGACAAGCCCGTGAAATACTATAGCCTTGATGTGATAATCTCGGTTGGCTATCGTGTGAAGTCGGTGCAGGGCACGCAATTCCGCATTTGGGCGACACAACGTCTCCGCGACTACATAGTCAAGGGTTTTGCGCTTAACGACGAACGTTTTAAAAGCGGCAGCTCTATGAATTATTTCAAAGAATTGCTTGAACGTATTCGTGAGATTAGAATTGAGGAAAAGATTTTTTACCAGCAAATCAAGGACATCTATAAGACAAGCTACGACTATGACCCTAAATCCGAATTGACCGACAGGTTCTTTAAAGAAGTCCAGAACAAACTTCTTTGGGCGGTAAGTGGTCAGACAGCAGCACAGCTCATATATTACCGCGCCAACCATTGTCTGCCAAACATGGGGTTAAAGTCTACTTCCAAACCGGGCAAGGTGAGGAAATGTGACATCGCCACAGGAAAGAACTATCTTAATGAAACGGAATTGCAGAATCTCAAACTCATAGTCGAACAATATCTTGCCTTTGCCGAAACGCAAGCTCTCAATCATCGCAAGATGTATATGAGAGACTGGATTGACAAGCTACGTCTTATCCTCCAGATGAATGGACATAACATACTTGAAACTGCAGGAAAAATCCGTCATGAGCTTGCAGTTGCAAAAGCCGAAAAAGAATATGCGCTTTATCTGGAAGAACAAAAGCAGCTAACCCAACTTGAATGTATCAAGGAACTTGACCGAGATCTGAAACGTATCCAGTCCGATAAGAATTAAGGACTTGTGAATTATAATATCACAGCTCATTATCTTTCTTCTCTTTGGGTTATCCAGAATTCGCGTTTCCAGTTCCAATCGAAATCAATTGCGTTCTTTATCCTCGATAAAGTGTTTCCAACAACATTTGTTTCATCACACCCTGCTGCCACGGACAAAATTGACACTCATCAACAACCTGAATCAGCTCAATATTTGGGCACCAAGACGCGAAGGGCAAAGTTTGACTCGAATTCTCCGAAGGTCGCTTCGCTCCTGCGAAGGTGCCGAGCCATCAGGCGAAATGTCACAACCACTCGAACATCAGAACCTCCTTTTTTTCTAACATTAGAACATTAGTAACATTAGCTTTTAAGCCATTGTATGCAACTCCTTTAAATTCGGAGAATTGGCTATTGTCCTATTGTCCTATTGTTAAAAAAGTACATCATTTAGCTCCTGCGAAGGCGCCGAGCCATTCGGCGAAATGTCACAACCACTCTAACACCAGAACCTCCTTTTTTCTAACATTAGAACATTAGTAACATTAGCTTTTAAGCCATCATATGCAACTCCTTTAAATTCGAAGAATTAGCTATTGTCCTATTGTTCTATTGTTAAAAAAGTACATCCTTTAGCTCCTGCTAAGTCACCGAGCCATCAGGCGAAATGTCACAACCACTCTAACACCAGAACCTCCTTTTTTCTAACATTAGAACATTAGTAACATTAGCTTTTAAGCCATCATATGCAACTCCTTTAAATTCGAAGAATTAGCTATTGTCCTATTGTTCTATTGTTAAAAAAGTACATCCTTTAGCTCCTGCTAAGTCACCGAGCCATTCGGCGAAATATCGCATCAGCCCTTGAAGAGGGCATATAATTATAACCCCGCATCGACCGGGAGTTTCCGCAGGAAACGAACCGGCCGGTGTGGGGTCAGACCTCCTAGCGTCAAACGGCTTAGTAGATGTCGAGTAGTCTCCGGATAAAATCTATTAATCGATCTCTTCGAGACCGCAGTGACGCGATTGTGTTACCCCACACCGATTAAGCACTATGGCATATGTGCTTAATCGATATGGGGTTATAACTAATTACCCACTTCGAGGGTTGTCGTGACAATTTATTTTAGTTGTCGTGACTATCTATTTTATCGGACTATTTATAGTGAATTGTAGGAGGGGGAGAAGGTGTCGCCGCGGGTCAGGTCGCCGGTACGGGCGCCGAGTTCAAGCCAGCGCACGCGCTGGTCGGAACGTCCGTGGTTAAAGGTTTCAGGCACGGCATATCCCTGCGCCTGCTTCTGGAGATAGTCATCCCCTATCTTGGAGGCGGCATTCAACCCCTCTTCAATATCACCGGGTTCGAGACTATTGAAAAGCCGGTTGTCGTGATATGCCCACACACCGGCATAGTAGTCGGCTTGCAACTCAGTGCGCACACTCAATTTGTTGGACTCAGCTTCCGGAAGACGAGCCATCTCCTGATGCGCCTGGTCAAGAGTGCCAAGAAGATTCTGCACATGATGCCCCACTTCATGAGCTATCACATAGGCAAAAGCGAAATCACCTCCTGCACCCATCTGCTTCTCCATCTGTTCGAAGAAAGAGAGGTCGATATAGAGAGTCTTGTCGGCAGAGCAATAGAAAGGACCAACAGCCGACGTTGCATTACCGCAGGCAGAGTTTACCGATCCCGTAAAAAGCACCATCTTGGGCGGTTCGTAGGTTCTTCCAATCTTCCGAAATTCTTCAGTCCAGACATCTTCCGTACCAGCAAGGATCACCTTGGCAAACTCGGCATATTTCTCTTCCTGTTCAGAAGGAACATAATTCTGAGCCACCTGATTGCCGGTGATCGAACCTGCGTTATTCAGCACAGACAACGGATTACCACCGGAAATCCATATAATCAAAGCGGTGATAATCAATCCACCGATTCCACCGGCACCAGCCACCAGCCCGGTGCGCCGTCCGCGCCGGTCGTCCACATTCGAGCTGCTTCTTCTCCCGTCAAGTCTCATTAGCGTATAGTTTTAGGCAAATTACTATTCCCTATCCCATTACCTCCCCATCTCACATAATTAATCCTCCTTATAGATAAAACCTACCATCAAAACCAAAGGTTCAAAGTTCCAACCAAATTCAACCACACAACAACCACTTTAGATTAGCGGTGGTGTTTGCCGGATTGTGGTTCACCGGGATACCACCATCCGTAGCCGCGATCGGTGTATATGCCTCCCAAGCCATATTCATAACGGGCATCATGTTCAAACGTTTCAAATGTATCAGCATTTTCCGGAATTTCGCTACACACAGGATTACCCATGCAATACACCTTTGCTCCGTAATGACACCGCTCCAAGGGAATTTGCGACATGCGGTTACGCGTAAGATCAAGCGTTACAAACGACATTTCATCCGAAGCTTTTAATGTCTCCAAATAATTATATGATGCATAAAGAGATGACAGGGATTTACAACCTGACACGTCGAGCTGCCTAAGGTCGTTGTCCGAGCAATGAAGAGTCGACAAGGCTCTAAATCCGGCAATATCAAGTTGCGTCAGCCTGTTTGTGTAACAATAAAATTCAAAGAGCACATCTCGCTGATCGGTCAAATCAATTGCAGGTAGCAGATTTTCGTAACAATACAACCTAATCAGGCGCACGCATCCCCGCACATCAAGACTTGTAAGAACATTGTCACCACAATTCATCAGATACAACCAAGGAGAATCGGAAACGTCAAGTGACTCTATTTTATTTGAATAGCAAAACAAATCCCTGAGATTGGCACGTTCGGGCACATGCAGTTCGGTAAGATGATTATTGGCAACCATTATGGTCTGCAATGAAATGCAATCCGTTAAATCGATCGCCGACAGGTTGCAGTCTGATACCCTCAGCTCCTCCATGCTGTAATGCCCGGCAACATCAATATGGCTAAGTGGCGGATTATAGCTGCACATAAGTCTTCTGAGCGAATGGCAACCATCCACTTTCACCTCTTCCAACTGATTGGAGGTGGCATCAACTGTCTCCAGACGCGTGCAACCGGAAAGATTTAGCCGTGTAAGTTGGCTTTTAGACACACGCAATGTCTTTAAGGCAGTGCATCCCGACAGGTCAATCTCGCCACATAGATTGTTTTCGTTAAGATACAGTTCCAGTTCACCGTTATTGTACTTAACCGCACTCCCCCATTGCGACAAAGGAAGGTCAGCACTCCATTTCACCTTGAATCGCCAATTGTCGCCATCCGTATCCTTATACAGCTTCAACAGCATTTGTTTTATAGCCTCCTCTCCTGTCAGTTCATATTCCATTGGAGGATGCTTGATCTCCACAGCCACACTTGTTCTGCCACATGTCAATGTGAATGCGGTCACTTTAGTTTGACTACCCGTATTTGGCAATGCCGTGAAATCCACTACTGATTCTTCTTTGGTGCCGGAAGTCCTGGAAAACATGCCATTGTTGTATTTCACATCTGATGATGTCTGAAGAGTCCAGTCTCCATTACACGTAAACGCAATCTGCATGTGACCTCCTTCCGGAGGCGCAGTCAAATCTGTAGATACCAGTTTTATTGCATCCGGTTCATACTCCGGCTCATTGTCGTCATGCTTGTCGGAGCACGCCGCAAACAATATAAACGGCAGAAAACCGAAAGCTATCCTGCGAAATGATTCTTTTATCATAAGTAAGTATTGAAAATTAGTTTATAATAAGTAAATGCAGTGCTTATTTAAATTTTGAATCTTTTGGATGCTTTCCCGCTTTCTCATCAGTCACAT
>CAJUDL010000003.1 GCA_910585285.1 uncultured Muribaculaceae bacterium | reverse complement strand
ATGGTACTGCGAAAGCGGGAGAGTAGGTAATCGCCGCCTTACTGAAGCCTCAGGGGAGACCTGGGGCTTCTTTTTTGCATACATGCTACCTGGGCATCGGCGCTGTCTGCCCGCGTTGACGCCCATGAGGGTGGCTGCCCTCGCGCGACGGCATACGGGGCACCAAGGTGCTTTCACTCAACCGGCTGCAGACGAAGGGGGAGAGAGGGAAAAGGAAGAATTCGGGAATGCAGTTGTAATAAATTGTTCATATTAATTTCGTGTTTTTATTATATCATTAGCGAAATTTATATTAATTTTGTAAACGATATCACGGCAGGAGTACTCCTGTTTGTTAAGATGACATTGTCATCTTAACAGTATATGGTTATTGTATTAATAATTAAATATTTATTAGCTTATGAAAAAGTTTTTACTATCTTTAGCCGTTATGGCTCTCGGTGCATCCTCACTTCATGCCGAGGCTTTGAATGTAAATGATGCCACTGTAATTGAGGGAACTTTAGTAGAAGAGTCCGGTAATGCTGGTAAACATTATCAGCCATTGAATTCGTTTAAGCTCGGAGATTATGTGGTGACATTTAGCAACGGGGGTAATACTGGTGCTAGCAATCAACCTGCTTATTATTATCCGATGTCTACTTCTGAAGGTACTCAGAATTCTGTTAGATTATATAAGCAGAATACAATGACTATTTCTTCTGAGTCCGGTTTTGGGAAAGTAGTTATTACTGCTGATAAAATAACAGCAGTAAACGAAACAAATATGGTTTCAGCATCTGTCGGAGGATTCACTGTTGATGCTACTAAAAAGACCCTTACTTGGGTTAATACAGAGACAGTAAAATCGGTGACTTTCACTATGCCATCAAACAAGGTTGGAAATGATAATCCTCAGGTCAGAATTATTTCTTTGGATATTACATCTGATACAGGGGATGTGCCCGAAAATCCAGATCCCGTAGACCCTGTAGATCCAACTCCTTCTGAAAATTATTATGATGGACTTGTAGATAATGCTACAGGTTGGAATTTCAATGACGCTTCTTGTCCTGATGGTCTTACATTTGTATGGACATGGTCTTCACAATACAAATATATGAAGGGATCTGCATTTAAAAATGGAGTTCATGCTGCCGATGTAATTGCTGAGTCACCTGTCATTGATTTAACTAACGCTACCGCACCAGAGTTGACATTTGCTTACGCTTTAAATCAGTACAAGCTAAATAATAATTTGATTAATGTTGCTGACTTTAAAGGATATGCCTACGTAATGGTTAAGGAAGAAGGCGCTTCGTCATGGAGTGAACTTGCTGAAATTCCTGCTCCCGCAAAATTCTCTTGGGATTGGATTGACGGCAAATTTGATCTTAAATCATACGCAGGTAAGAAAATTCAGATAGGCTATCGCTATGTTTCGACTGCTCAGGTTGCCGGTACTTGGGAAATTAAGAACATGGTAGTGAAAGAGACTGCTTCTTCTGGTGTTGCTGAGATTGAGACTGAGGCTGCAGGTGAGGCTGTTTACTATAACCTTCAGGGTGTGAAAGTGGCTGAACCTGAGAATGGTCTTTATATCAAGGTTCAGGGCAATAAGGCAACTAAGGTGCTCGTTCGCAAATAAGCATAGCTTCCAAGGATAATCTGGATATTACATAGATTGGAGTGGACCCGGATAGTCAACTTAGATATCTAAAAATATCCATATAACGGAAATTTAAATCTCACGCGGTTTAACTGCGTGAGATTTTTTTTGCTTATGTAACGGGGATTTGCTATATTTGCAGTTTAAGAAGTTGTTTCTGACAACTTCAAAATTTATTAAAGGTTGATAAAAATCATTTATAGCCTATGAGTGGAGCCTTATCTAATGCAGATGCGAGACGCCCGCATATCCTGATTATTTATACCGGGGGCACGATTGGTATGATCGAGAGTGCTGAAACAGGTGCGCTTGAACCGTTTGATTTTGACCATTTGATTGATAATGTGCCTAAAATCAAGATGCTGGACTATGATATTGAAAATTTCCAGTTTGAGACTCCTTTGGATTCCTCTACAATGACACCGGACCATTGGGTGGAGATTGCTAAGGTGATAGATGACAATTACAATCTTTTTGATGGTTTCGTAGTTCTTCACGGAACTGACACTATGGCTTATACAGCATCAGCACTGAGTTTTATGCTCCAGAATTTGCGTAAACCGGTAGTGATCACGGGAAGTCAGTTACCTATAGGTGAAGTTCGCACGGATGGTGAGGAAAATCTTATAACTGCTTTGCAGGTTGCAGCTGCAAGGGATGTGGATGGCTCGCCGATGGTGCAGGAGGTTGCTATCCTTTTCGAGAATTACCTCTGGAGAGGTAACCGCTCTACTAAGCATAGCTCTGACAATTTCAATGCATTCAAGAGTTCGAATTATCCTCGCCTTGCAAAGATCGGTCTCGGCATTAGCTATAGGAAAGAAGCTCTATGGAGAACGATTGGAGATGTGCCTCTGATAGCGCAATATGGGCTTGACACAAATGTGATGTACCTGGATCTTTTTCCGGGGATAACGGAGAAAGTGGTGCGTCATCAGTTGTCAGCGCCAGGTCTGAAAGGGGTTGTGATGAAAACATTCGGTGCGGGGAATGGTCCGACAACGGGATGGTTTATTGATGCCGTGAAGGAAGCTGTGGATCGCGGGGTGGTTATTGTCAATGTTTCTCAATGCGATAACGGAATGGTGAATCCCACACGCTATCAGACAGGAACTGCACTTAATCGGGCTGGCGTGATATCCGGACATGACCTGACTTCCGAGGCTGCAATCACAAAACTGATGTTCTTGTTCGGTCAGGGTCTTACAGCCGAAGAAGTCAAGACCGGAATGGAGCAGCCGATAGCGGGAGAAATGGACTGAATTAGAATTTATGGATGAGAATATAACGACATATAGAGGTGTGAGGATAGATGACACAGCCGAATGGCGACTTGTCATCTATATCTCTGAGGTGGGTATGTCTGCTTATCTGAAGAATATTGAGAATCCTTTGGAACCTGTTGCTATTCTTTTTGAAGAGCAGTGGCAAAGAGACGAAACTTCTCTGCTTCATAACATAGAGACAGCAGTATATGATCATCCTCAGCTTCTTGATGATTTCTCTACGGAGATAGTGATCTGCTCTCCTCGGGCAATGTGGGTTCCGGAGGAACGGGCAGTGGATTATGAGGAGCAGGCAGACCTTTATAATAAAGTTTACAAAGCAGAAGAGGGTGATATATTCTGCGACACGTTCAGTGGAATGAGTTGTCTTTATACCTTAACCCCCGGGCTGGCGGCATTTATGCGCCGCACGCTTTCGGGAGCCAGAGTGTCGTGTCATCTGTCAGTTCTTGCACGCAGATTTATTAGCCGAGGCAGCGAGATGCCGCGCATATATGCTGACATTCGTGAAGGAGAGGTGGATTTTGTGGTTCTTGACGACCGCAGGATGCTTCTTTCTTCTACGCAAAGATGGCATGATAAAATGGATATTGCTTACCATATCTTCAATATTATGGATGTCTATGGGCTTGATCCGAAGAACACACAGGTGTCGCTGTCGGGAGAGCGAGATGTGAAGCAGTCGTTGGTCAAGACATTGCGTGAGCAGATTTCTTATGTTATGCTCACGATGATGCCGTCAGCCGTTTCGAAAACCGAGATGCCCATAACAGCTGCAATTGCACTTTCAAGATGAGAATAATCAGAGGAAAATACGGAAGAAGACGTTTTGACGTGCCAAAAAATATTACGGCGCGTCCAACTACCGATTTCGCGCGTGAGAATCTTTTCAATGTGCTGGAGAATATGACAGATTTCGAAGGGATGACCGCTCTTGATCTTTTTGCCGGTACGGGTGCCATAAGCTGGGAATTTGTGTCGCGTGGTTGCACACAGGTAACGGCTGTTGAACAGGCTCCGACACAGGCTGCTTTTATCCGTTCTGTTAAGGAGAAACTTGATGACACATCGCTGAAACTCATCAAAGGCGATGTGTTTCGCTTTATTGAAAGAGCTAAAGAGAAATATGATATAATATTTGCGGATCCGCCATATGATCATCCTCGCTTTGCGGAGATTCCCGGTCTCATCCTTAATTCCGGGATGCTGAAAGAGGGGACAATCGTTGTTGTGGAGCACAACAAAAATCACGATTTTTCGTCACTGCCTGGTTTTAGTCGCCATTTAGTGTACGGAAGCGTGAATTTTTCAATATTTGAACACAAATAAATTCGAGCCACATTAATTATGGAAAATATAAAACTGGATAGGATTGAAGATGCAATAGAGGATTTCCGAGAGGGTAAGTTTGTAATGGTGGTTGATGATGAGGATCGTGAGAATGAGGGCGATCTGATAATCGCAGCTGAAAAGATTACACCTGAGGATGTGAACTTCATGCTTAAGAACGCGCGAGGAGTACTTTGTGCGCCAATGACATTAGCTCGCTGCAAGGAACTTGATCTTGCTCCTCAGGTTGAAGATAACACGTCGATGCTCGGCACTCCGTTTACAGTTACAGTAGATAAACTCGAGGGTTGCAGCACGGGAGTTTCTATCGATGATCGTTGCGCTACTATCAGAGCACTTGCAGATCCTGCTTCCATGCCTGAAACATTCGGTCGGCCGGGTCATATCAATCCTCTCTATGCACAGGACAGGGGTGTTCTCCAACGCACCGGACATACCGAGGCTGGTGTCGATCTCGCTCGTCTGGCAGGGCTTCAACCAGTTGCGGCTTTGATGGAGATAATGAGTGACGACGGGTCCATGGCTCGTCTTCCCGAACTTCGCAAACGTGCCGACGAATGGGGTATAAAGCTTATCAGTATTCGTGACCTGGTGGCTTACCGTCTCCAGAATGATTCTCTCGTGGAGCAGGGTGAAGAGGTAAAAATGCCGACAGCTTACGGTGATTTCCGTCTGATACCTTTCCGTCAGAAAGACAACGGGCTTGAGCATGTTGCCCTTATCAAGGGAGATGTGAGCGATGGCGAGCCGGTGCTTGTAAGAGTGCATTCATCTTGCATGACCGGCGATATTTTTGCATCAAAACGTTGTGAATGTGGAGAACAGCTTCATCTCGCAATGCAGATGATAGAGAAAGAGGGAAGGGGAGCTGTGATATATCTTAACCAGGAAGGTCGCGGCATTGGACTGATGGATAAGATACGTGCCTATAAACTTCAGGAAAATGGTCTTGACACTGTTGATGCCAATCTGCATCTCGGACATAAGGCTGACGAACGTGATTATGGTGTTGGAGCAAATATACTTCATGCGCTCGGCATAAAAAAGATGCGTCTGATGACCAACAATCCTATGAAGAGAGTCGGGCTTGAGGGATATGGTCTTGAAATCACTGAGAATGTTCCTTTGGAGGTTGCCCCTAATGAGTATAACTCAAGATATATGCATACCAAGAAGGAGAGAATGGGACACGTTTTGAGTAAATTATAGGAAAAAAGGTAAAGGTAATAGGGAAAAGGTAAAGACAATAAGAGATGAAGAAAAGACATATCGCTTTGATGATAGCGGCTGCGCTGATGGCGGGGAGTGCTGTCGGAGCAAAGAAAGTGTTGGATCATACTTCTTTCGATAATTGGAAAGGGGTGAAAAACACGGGCATTAGCAATAACGGAGAATGGGCGGCATATTCCGTGGATCCTCAGGAGGGTGACGGAGTGTTGTTCTTTTACAATACGCGCACGGGAAAGAAAGTGGAGATAGCGCGTGGCTATCAGGCTTCCTTTACTGCTGACGGGAAGTGGGGTCTCGCTCTTGTGAAAGCCGAATATGCCAAGACTCGCAAAGCGAAAATCGATAAAAAGAAAGATCTTGATCTCCCACAGGATTCTCTTGCGATAGTGAATCTTTCCACCATGAAGGTAGAAAAGATCGGAAATGTGCTATCTTATAAAATAGGGAAAAAAGGTGGCGACTGGGTGGCTTATTCCTCATGCGACACCACCTATCTTTCCCAAAAGCTGACGAAGGATAAAGATGCCGCCAAGCCATTGGTGGTACGCCATCTACCGAGCGGAGTGCAGAAGGTAACCAAATGGGTTGACACCTATACTTTCGACAGAAACGGGTTACGTCTTGCCTTGAGTACTAAAAAGAATGCTAAAGATTCACTGTCAGCCAATGGCATCGGTCTGATTTCTTTACCCGACACATCATATGTAATTCTCGACAGAGAGAAGAAATTTTACGGCACTCCTGTCTTTGATCACGAAGGGAAACAGCTGGCATATGTTGCAAGCAACGACAGTTCCAAGAGCGGAACAAAACGCACTTCACTATATTGGTCGCGACTTGATGACACTATGAAAACACCTGTTGAGATCAAGAGCCTTTTTGTAACGTCAAAAGGTGATACGCTTCTTCCTAACCAATATACTAAACCGGAGTTCTCTCACAGTGGTCAAAGACTGATTTCAGGGGTTGCACCGATAATCGCACCAGACGACACCACAATAGTTGATTTTGAGAATCCCGCGCTTGATATATGGCGTTGGGATGCCCCGATGACTCCTCCTCAGGAATTAAAGAACGTGAAATCAGCCAAAGAAAAGACATATCCTGTTGTCATTGATCTTTCGGACATGAGCCAGCGTCTTGTTGACTCATCTGCGTTGGCTCGTGTCTCGGTTCCCAACAGATGGGATGGCGACTGGGCACTTGTGAAAGATCCGACAGAAAATGCGGTTGAAGGTCAGTGGAATTATTTTGCTCCCGTTGATATTGCTGTTGTAAACGTTAAGACAGGAGAACGCAGAAAACTGGGGAAAGTTCCGGCAGGTGAGGCTATGCTTTCGCCCGATGATAAATATGTGGTATGGTTTGATAATAAGAACTATTATTCATATAATATTTCAACTGGCGACACTGTGAACATAACAGCGAATATGCCCGAGCTTGTCTGGAATGATGAGGATGACCATCCGATGCCCGCGGAGGCATGGGGAGGAGCCTGCTGGGCTGAGAATGATGATGCATTCTTGATTTACGATAAATTTGATATATGGGCACTTGATCCCAAAGGAGTGAAGAAACCGGAATGCATCACTGCCGGTGAAGGTAGAAAGCGCAACATCCGTTTCCGCTATAAACAGACCGATCCGGAAGAGCGGTTTGTTAAGCGAGGAAGCCAGATGCTTCTGGATGTGTTTGACTTTACGGATAAATACAACGGATTGGCGACTACAACATATGGTAAGTCGCAGAAACCTGCGGTGGCTGTGCTTGACGGACATGCCTACACACAGGTGCGGAAGGCTCTTGACAAAAACGTATATACTTGGCAACGTGCCAATTTCTCGGAATCTCCTGATATCTGGCTTTGCACGAGCAATGATTTCGCAAAGGCACGTCGTCTGACAGATGCTAATCCGCAGATGAAGGATTATAACTGGGGCACAGCTCAGCTCGTGAAATGGAGAGCTTATGATGGCAAGGAATCGGAAGGCGTGCTTTATGTGCCGGAAGATCTTGATCCGAACAAGAAATATCCGATGCTTTGCGTATTCTACGAGACAGGAAGTGAAGACCTTTATCGTCATTATACAATGGAACCTTCATGGAGTTGGGTGAACTATCCATTCTATGTTAGTCGCGGATATGTCATATTCGTTCCGGATATCCACTACACTCCCGGCATCCCCGGAGAGAGCTGCTATAATTACGTATGCTCCGGAGCAGAGGAGATGTGTCGCCGCTATCCCTGGATTGACAAGGATCGTATCGGTATAGACGGACAAAGCTGGGGCGGGTATCAGACTGCTTATCTTGTGACGCGCACAAACATGTTTGCATGCGCCGGGTCCGGGGCTCCTGTAGCCAACATGACTTCCGCGTTCGGAGGTATCCGTTGGGAATCGGGAGATTCGCGTCAGGCTCAGTATGAGCAGGGACAGAGCCGTATAGGCAGGAATCTTTGGGAGGCACCGGAACTCTATATCCAGAATTCGCCTCTTTTCCATGCCAACAGGGTGAACACTCCCTTGTTGATAATGCATAACGATCAGGATGGTGCAGTGCCATGGTATCAAGGAATCGAGATGTTCATGGCCCTTCGGCGTCTGCAGAAACCGGTGTGGATGTTGCAATATAACGGGGAAGCTCACAACATCCGTGCCCGTAAGAATCGGAAAGACATCACCATTCGTCTGCAGCAGTTCTTTGATCATTACCTCAAAGGTGATCCGATGCCTAAATGGATGAAAGAGGGTATTCCCGCTGTAAGGAAAGGACAGGAGCTGGGATACTGATAATTAAGAAGGGGAAAGGTAATAGGTAACAGGTAACAGGGGAGAAGAGGGGAAGATTGGGGTAACAGATAAAATGTACAGGAAGTGAATATAGTTAAAGTAATTAAACACATATTATTAGGGGTGTCTGTTGTAGCGACCGGGTTTTCGGCGGAAGCACAGAGATTTCACTGCGAAGCCGACACGGCAAAGGCTATGGAAATAATCAGGGAGTTCTATAATCCTGGTGGCGATCCCGCCAAGATCTGCGGTCCGATTGCTGAGAAACTTAAGGGTGTGGCATATGTGCCAATAAGCAAAGAGGATTCTATCGGTGTAGCGGAAATACGACTTGACGGATTCGATGATTTCGCATTTGTGAATATGGTAGCCGCTCTTGCAAAGACTGCAACTTCCCCGGGATACTCTCGCCCGAAGGATCTTGAGATCATGCTTGAGAAACTTACCTTTCGCAGAGGAGAGGCAAATGGTTTTCCGACGCGCATGATGTATGGCGGTGACTGGATTGTCGATAACCGCTCTCGAGGAAATGTTAAAGAGCTGACCGAGGATTATTCCGAACACTTCAAGACGAAATCTCTCGACTGGGTATGTCGTCACCGGGGTGAATTTGCTGCACTTAAGGATTCTGCCACTTATGAAAGGCAGAGAATGGTGGAGTTTGGTTACCGCACATTTAAGATCCCACATATGAAACGTGAAAGCAGTGACTGGAAGCAGGTCAATCCGGATATTCAGGATGGTGACCTGATCATGCTTCTGACGCCGGAGCCCGACAGAGATGTGTGGGAAATGGGATATGTAGTAAGACGTGACGATGGTCTTCATTTTATCCATGCCTCCGAAAGAGACGGAAAAGTTGTGGAGGAATCCGAACCGCTTGGAAGGTATATAAAACGACACTCCAAAGAGGTGTATGGATGGAGATGGCTTAGAATATTATGATAAGGTTTGTAAATGCAAAGATAAATATAGGTTTGCAGATTGTGAGACGGCGTGAAGACGGTTATCATGATCTGCAAACCGTGTTTTATCCGGTTGGGTTATATGCGGGGACGCCGGGGAATCCGGATTCCTTTTGTGATATTCTCGAAATAATTCCCACAGCATGTGACGGGGTGGAGTTTGAGTTTACCGGAAGAAAAGTTGATTGCCCCTTAGAAAAGAATCTTGTATGCCGAGCTGCGCATCTGTTTTGGAAGGCTAAAGAGACTAATCTCCTACGTTGCATAGGTTCAAACGGATTAAGGATATGTCTTGACAAGCATCTCCCCGACGGGGCAGGAATGGGAGGAGGTAGTGCTGATGCAACATTTACAATTACCACTCTGAATTCTTTGCTTGATGAAGAAAGCAGAATGACGGATGAAGAGATGGCTGCGATGGCATTGAGGCTCGGTGCGGATTGTCCTTTCTTTGTTTATAATCGTCCGATGTATGGAGAGGGAGTGGGGGAGAAGCTCACGGATATTCCCCTTGACCTTTCGGGATATTGGTTTCTGATTGTGAAGCCGAGAGTGTTTGTCTCAACAAAAGAGGCATTCGCGGGGATTGTTCCCCGAAAGGGTGGAATTGATTTGCGCCGGCTTGCAGAAATCCCAATTCAAAACTGGCAAGGGATGGTTAAGAATGATTTTGAGGATTCTATTTTTCCAAAATATCCTGAACTGGAAGAAATCAAGCAGCAATTGTTGAGACGGGGAGCTGTTTATGCTTCGATGAGCGGAAGCGGGAGCTCGATATATGGTATTTTCGCGAATCTTGCCAATGCAGAGAATGCGAGGGCTCAATTTGTTAAAGACGGAACTAACGAGGGGATTTATTTGTTAGAAGGGTAAATGGGGCGAAATGGGGCGAGATGGGGTGAAATGGGGTGAAATGGGGAGGTATAGGGCTGTATAGGGCGAAATGGGGATGGGTATTATCGGTTTTAACAAATTTTGGCTTATTATTTGAGGGTATATGGGAAAGAATAATAGAAAATATCATAAAAGATATCACGATAGAAAGGATAACAATATGAATGATAAGAATATTAACTCTGAGGATAAGATTACGAATCCGGAGGAGATGCCGGAGGATGCAGTGATACTTGAAGATGTAAATTCGACTCCTGCCGACAATGAGGAGGCAGAACAGGAAGTTGCCGAAGGCATTGATTCTCTTGCTGAGGAGAATGAGAAGCTAAAAGCCGAGGTTGAGAAAGAGAAAAAAGAGTATCTTTTCCTGATGGCGGAATTCGATAATTTCCGTAAGCGCACTCTCAAGGAGAAATCAGAGTTGATCAAGAATGCGGCTGAATCCGCATTCAAAGGTTTACTTCCGATTGTTGATGATTTTGAGCGAGCCATCAAGGCCTCCGAAAATTCGGATGAAGCCTCTTCTATCAAGGAGGGGATGGAGCTTATCTATAAGAAGCTTAAGAAATATATGGAACAAAACGGCGTGAAGGAGATGGATCCTGAGGATCGCGAATTTGACGCTGACAAACATGAGGCTATTTCTGCAGTGCCAGTGCCCGATGAGGCGATGAAGGGTAAGATCCTTGATACTGTGGAAAAAGGCTATACTATCAATGATAAGGTTCTTCGCCACGCCAAGGTGGTTGTTGGACAGTAATGTAAAGCATCATGGCTGAAAAGAGAGATTATTATGAAGTGCTTGGCGTTGCAAAGAACGCCACGGCAGAAGAAATAAAGAAGGCATACCGCAAGAAGGCGATTCAGTATCACCCGGACCGGAATCCCGGAGACAAGGAAGCTGAGGAGAAATTCAAGGAGGCGGCTGAGGCTTATGATGTGCTCAGTGATGCCGACAAACGGGCGCGGTATGACCAGTTCGGTCATTCCATGGGTCCGCAGGGATTTGGCGGCGGTGCCGGAGGTTATGGCGGCTTTGGCGGCGGCTTCGGCGGCGGCTTCAGCATGGAGGATATCTTCGCTCAGTTTGGAGATATTTTCGGTGGCCGTTTCGGTGGCAGCGGTTTTGGCGGCGCAACAGGTGGTCGTCCTCGCCAGCATGTTAACAAAGGCACAGACCTGCGTATCACTGTGAAGGTTACGCTTAAGGATATAATGAACGGTGTCGACAAGAAGCTCAAGATTCCGAAACTTGTAGCAGATCCTGCCTGCAAGGGTACGGGTGCTAAAGACGGCACGGCGTTTGGGACGTGTCCTCGGTGTCATGGCAGCGGCTATATCTCAACAGTTCAGCAGACCATCATGGGACCTATGGAAAGCCATTCCGTATGTCCTGAATGTAATGGTGAGGGTAAAATCATTACCGAGAAGTGCCCTCATTGCCATGGCGAGGGAGTTGAGAAGAAAGAGGAGATTGTCAGCTTCCATATCCCGGCAGGTGTCGAGAACGATATGGTGCTCACTATTCGCGGTCAGGGCAACGCACCCAGGCATGGTGGGGTAAACGGTGATTTACTCATAGTGATTCAAGAGGAGAAAGATCCGGAACTTATTCGTGAAGGAAATGATCTGATATATAATCTCATGCTTGATTTCCCGACTGCTGCCCTCGGAGGCACAGCTGAAGTCCCGACAATCGAAGGGAAAGCCCGACTTAAGATTGCCCCCGGAACGCAACCCGGTAAGGTGCTTCGTCTTCGTGGAAAAGGTTTGCCCAAAATGAACAGTAGCGTGAAGGGAGACTTGCTTGTGAATGTGATGGTCTATGTTCCTGAACAACTCAGCGACACCGAGAAGGCTGCGATTGAAAGTCTGAAGGATGCCCCGAACATTGTTCCTACAAAGTCAACTTCTCAGAGAATATTTTCTCGTCTAAGACATATCTTCAATAAAGAGAATCGCGGAGAATAATCTAAATAGTTTCTAAATCTTAAGAAATGCTAAGAAAGAGGGAAGTTTTTGCTTCTCTCTTTTTTTTTATTTAATTTTGTTCACGTATTAGCATATACCATATGGCTTACACAGTGCCCATAGACGAAAAACAGCTTGTCGAAGATCTTCAGAATCCGAAAACCGCTCAGAAGGCCTTCGACACGCTCATGTGCACATATGGTGAGCAAGTCTATTGGCAGATACGTAAGATGGTATCGAGTCATGAAGATGCCAATGATTTGTTACAGAATTGTTTTCTGAAAGCCTGGACAAATCTTCAAAATTTCCGTGGAGATGCCAAACTTTCTACCTGGCTTTATAAAATCGCTGTAAACGAAACCATCAATTTTCTCAATAAGGAGCGTCAGCGTAATAACCTGACGGAAGATGGTGACGATTCATTCCTTCTTGCCAATATTGAGAGTGATGAATATTTCGATGGCGATCAATTGCAGAAAGATTTTCAGAAAGCTATCGCCACGTTGCCTGAAAAGCAAAGACTTGTGTTTAACATGCGTTATTATGATGACATGAAATACGAGCAGATATCAGAAATTCTTGGCACTTCTGTGGGTGCATTGAAAGCCTCCTACCACCATGCTGTGAAGAAGCTCACGGCATTGTTGTCTTAACGCGAATGCGGCCGGTTTCGCAACCAGCCGCATTCAAGTGTTTTCCATAATACTTTTTCAAACTAACCTAACATCATGAAACGATTTTCTTTATATCTATAGAACATCTTTGATTGTAAAAAGTTCAGAAAAAGTTTAGAAAAGTCAGAAAAAATAGTAATAAATTTTTTAATTTTGTAAGTAAGTAAAAAAATTAATGCACATATAAAACGCTGTTATTTTTAAGATGTTTTTGCCGCGTAATGATGGAGCATATAGACATATGCGACTGAATTACAAGGTAAAAACAGTCAAAAAGAACAAGTTTTATAGTGCAATATTCCATTATTTACATATATCGGTTAATTTTTATTACTTACTTATTAAACCTTGTGGCATGTCACTTGTCATAAAGATACATTGAAAATTGAAAATATGAATAATCAGGAAGAGAAGTTAATCAAGAAATATGGTCGCGAGGGAAGCTGGAAGGTTCCCGAGGGGTATTTCGAATCGGTCTATAGGGAGATCGATGCCAAGCTTCCTCCTTATCCGGGAACTCCCAGACACGTTGAGATGACAGCATGGCAGCGAATAAAGCCATACGTCTATCTCGCAGCGATGTTTGCCGGTATCTGGCTTATGATGAAAGTTTTCTACAATGCTTCCGGGAATGTAACTTTAAGTCTTGATAATCCACCAGAGCATATTGCGATGGCAATGTCGGAGCCGGAATTTGCGGATGCTTATTTATTGACGGAAACAACAATGTCTGATATTGAACTTGAAACAGAGGTGATAAAGGATTATGATTCAATAGAAGACTTTGAAAGAGATTTCGGTTATAAGCTTGAATCGGAATATGCAGACATGAGTCTAACAGAAGAATGATATGAACAGGAAGATATTATTGATAATTCTTGCGGTGATTCTCGGCGTTGGCACAGTGTGTGCACAAGGCAAAGGGAAGAAAAGTCGCGAGGAGATGCGGAAAGAATTCAGAGAATTTAAAATCAAATTCATTGCTCAGGAGATAGATCTTCAAGAAGACAAGCAAAAGCAATTTGCGGAGGTTTATGATCAGATGTGCGATGAAAGAATGAAGATCTTTGAACAAACCCGCAAACTTGAGCGTAAAATAAATAAAGAGTCTAATGCTACTGAAGAGGATTATGCATCCGTTAGCCGAGCCATCACCGAGGCCAAGGAGAAGGATGCGGCTATCGAAAAGAAGTATGATGCAAAGTTCTCTACTTTTCTCAGCAGCAAGCAGATCTTTAAGATGAAAGCAGCGGAGGAGAAGTTTCGGAAGAAAATGAGTGAGATGAGGCATAAGAAGAAAAATAGATAGCAAATAGTTGCGTATGATGAATAAAAATACACTTAGTAAGGTCGGCCATATGTCGACCTTATTGTTTTTAATCACGATTATGCTCTTTGCATCAGACGCAGGAGCTGCGAAAAGGAAAACTGTGACAGGTATAACCAAAAAAGAGACAAAGGCAGTGGCGAATACGTTCAAGACTCCGGATTTCGCGTTTCCTGAAACTGTAGGAAATAATGCGGATGTTGCTCTCAAGGAGGCACAGGCATCCGGTAACGATGTCATGGCACTGAAAGCTGCCATACAGCTTGTGGTTTCTCGTAATCTTATTTCACAAGACAATTATAAAGAGGGTATCACACTCTTTTCCGACCTGGCGGGGAAACTTAAGGCTCCATATTCGCAGTTGGCTATGATGCTTGAGGCTCAGTTGTATTCCTCAATTTATGAGACCACACCATGGGTTTTCAATAACAGATCGCACCCTTTGACTCCGGTTCCGGAGAATGTGATGGAATGGAGCCGCGATATTTTTGCGGCAAAGGTAACATCGTTGGTTTCCGATGCATTCAGGGATGTAGAGGCTGCACGCTCAACTCCATTGTCGACAATATCACCGCTTATTGAAAACGGTAAGGATGCCGAGAAGATGGGCATGAGTGTGTATGATTTCATGACCATCAAGACCGGCGATTTACTCAAGCGTTTTTCAAACAATGATGGAGCTTCAATTATTCCGTTTGGCTATGGAGGCGCAGCCGGCAACAAAAAGTCGGAGAGATCCGCTTCGACTCTTCTTGCCGATATAACCGACAGCTGCATAGCATGGCATCAGCAACGGGGAGACACACAGATCGCTGCGGCCTTAAGCTATTATAAATATGAACGCATGCCCTGGCGCGACAGAAACGATTATGCCTCGGAATGTGTGAAGCGTTACATAGACACCCCTTATTGCGCTGCCTTCATTCTCGCCGGAGCAGACTTTATCGAGGAGGATGAATTGGCAGAGGATAACTTTGATTCCCTTTCGCCGCAACAACAGCTTGAAAAGAGCAATCTTGCGCTGAAGAAACGTTATCAGCTTATTGAATCATATCTTAAGAAATTCCCTCAATGCGACAATGCACAGGCTTTGAAAAACCGACTCACTGTGCTGGGAGCTGAGGATATCTCTGTTTCTACGTCAGGACGCATCTATCCGGCAGAAAAGGGGAAGATAAAAGTGTCGGCTTCGAACGTGTTTAATTTCAACCTCCTTGTGGTGAAATTGCCGGATTCATATATAAACAAGGATATACGTTTGAACGCAGTGAATGGAATTGGAAATGTAGTTGGGGTGATTCCTGTAAGTTTCACAGGCGAGAAACCGGTGAAATGCGAGACCGAAGTTGAACTTCCGGCTTTGCAGAGCGGTGTTTATGTGCTTGTGCCGTCAGCTACGGCAAAGCTTTCGGGCGTCATTACCGGCACAGCTCCAAAAATGTCGGTGTCTTCTTTCACAGTTTCCAGGCTCGCATATTTCCGCAGTTCCGACCAAGTTGCGAAAGAGAGTGACAGACTTTATGTTGTTGACGGACGTAATCAGAAACCTGTCAGCGGTGCAAAAGTAGTATTCACCTCAAGAGGTAACAAACAGAAGATTGAACGGGTTTCGGGCGATGAGGGCTTTGTGATTGTGCCCAACGGCTCTTATGATTTTATTATAAGTAAAGGAACAGACCGTCTTGCCGGGAATTTATGGAGCTGGGGATATGGTGGCAACGTCTCGGAGCAGCAGATAAATGGTAAGATTCTAACCGATCTTTCCATTTACCGTCCCGGAGATACGCTCGGGTTTATGGGTATTGTCTATACTGCGAAAGATCGCCGGATGCAGCAACTCTCTGATGCTAAGGTTCGTATACTTTTGTGTGATGCTAATTATCAGGCGGTTGATACGTTACATCTTGTCTCGGATTCATTCGGCAGGGTAAAAGGGAAATTTACAATTCCACAAAGCGGTCTTTTAGGAAATTATGTCGTAAGAATGATGAACGAGAGCGGAGACTCGCGTGAATATGCTTCGACCGCAGTGGAGGTTGCCGATTACAAATCGCCTACATTCTTTGTCACAACTGATGGCACGGAAGATAATTATAAGATCGGGGATGTAGTTAAGATAAAAGGTAAAGCCTCGACTTATTCCGGTATGCCGGTGGCTGGTGCAGTAGTTAAGTACGATGTAAGGTATATATCTTTGCGTTGGCTCAACTCCAACATAAATGCCAATTACGGAGGTGAGACTACGACTGCTGCCGATGGTTCCTTCATCATAGAGTTACCTACAGAGGGCTTGCGGGATACCAAATACGCATTTGGCGGATATGAGCTGAATATTTCCGTTACAAGTCAGTCGGGTGAGACGCAGGAGGCTCCTGCAACGTGGTTCTCTCTCGGTGAGGCTTATTCAATCAGCGCTACGATTCCTTCAAAGATAGCGGCTTCTGCGGGTGAAAAAGATTATGCCGTAAGAGTAATGGATATTGTTGGCAATCCGGTTAAACGCACCGTTTATTATAGAATCAGTGAATATGAGAATGAGGGAAATGTTGTGAAAACAGGAGAATTTGAATCACCGGTATTCCGCTTTGACGCTGCCTCTCTGAAATCGGGAAGATACAAAATCAAATTCTCTCTTGACAGCAATTTCAAGGATGAAAAATATTCTCAACCGGCTTTTTCTACAGTGACTGTATATCGTCGGGATGATAAGATTCCGCCATATACCACTCCATTATGGACGATTGTGGCTTCGAAGGATGCAAAGGATGTTAAGATAAAGGTGGGAAGTTCATATTCCGACAGCTGGATCTTCGTGCAGATTGCGGATTGCGATAAGGTAATCGATCGCCGTTGGCTGCGTGTGAATGCTGGAATGACAGAGATTTCGGTGCCTGTGCCGCCTGATAATAATCGCGTGGAAGTCACTTTTGGGGGAACTCATGATTTCGAGCAGAACATGACGACAGTGACTGTGATTCCACAGGTGCAGACAGAAAATATAAAGATCAAGACCCAGACATTCCGCGACCGTATCGCTCCCGGTGCGCGAGAGAGTTGGAAATTTAATTTCACTCTCGATAATGCGGCACTTGGCGGCATTCCGGTAGCGGCTGTGATGAGTAACAAAGCCCTGAATGCCCTGATGCCGTTCCAGTGGACATTCAATCCCGCCGGTAATATGGGATATGGCATCAAAGGAAACTTCCAGTGGGGTTATACGAACCACGGCGGTAACTGGCGCTTGCCATTGTCGAAAGTAGTTTATGGTGGCATAACGAGGTTTGATTATCCATCATGGGATATGTATGGGCTGCAGCTTTATGGTGCGGAAGGGATGCTTCGCAATCTTCGCATAAGAGGTGCCAAGTCTAAGGAATCATTGAATAGTTTAGTGTTGACAAGCCGGGCGGTTACCGACGAGGTAAAACTTGAGGATGCCGATGGCGCGGTATCTGAAAATGAGGTTTTCTATTCTGTAGAGCAGGCTCCCATGTTTACTGGAGCCGTAGCACAGGAGTCAGCAATGGGTAGCGGAGCACTTGAAAGACAGCCTGAACCGGTTATGCGCCAGGTGGATTGTCCTTTGGCGTTCTTCATGCCCGAAATGATTACTGATGCCAATGGCGATGCTGTGGTTGACTTTACCGTGCCGCAGTTCAACGGCACCTGGCAGTTTCAGATAATGGGCTATACTGAAGATATGAAGGGCGGAGTCAGCGTTATGGATGCTGTTGCCTCCAAGCCTGTTATGGCGCAGATGAACGCACCACGATTCGTGCGCACGGGTGATGAGGTGTCGGTGGCAGCTATGCTTTATAATAATTCTACCGAAGAGATGGCTCTTTATGGAAAGATTGAAATATTTGATCCCGCTTCAGGAAATGTGATAAAGACATTTGCATCTGCCAAGGAGAATGTAGAACCTGCCGGCTCTACCAAAATATCTACCAATTTCAGTGTGCCGGGCGATATCAATTATATAGGTATCCGCGTGTATGCCTATGGTGGTGATTTTGCAGATGGTGAGCAGACTGTGATACCGGTTTATCCGAGCAGCACGCCCGTTATAGAATCCAAACCATTCTATATTGCTCCCGGACAGAATGATTTCTCAATGAAGATCCCGTCGTTTGGTAAGGGTGCAAAAGTGACACTGCAATACAATGACAATCCAATCTGGGATGTTGTCACCGCATTACCTGACATATCGGAACCGAAATCATCTAATATACTTTCGCAGGTCTACTCCCTTTACGGGAATGCGATCGGTGCAGGTCTTGCAAAAGATTATCCCGAGATTGTTGAGGCTATAAAGATTTTTGCCGATCCCGCAAACAGTGTGGACTCAACTCTTGTCTCTAATCTCGAGAAGAATCAGGATCTGAAGAATGTGGCTCTCAATAACACTCCGTGGGTTCGCTCAGCTGCCTCAGAGACTCTGAGAATGCAGGGACTCGTGAAATATGCTGATTCAGCAAGGAGCAAGGAGATCATTGCATCAACCTTAAAAGAGATGGCGAAACTTCAGAATGCTGATGGCGGCTGGAGTTGGTGCGCGGGGATGGAGTCTTCGGAATTCATCACGTCGCGGGTGTTGCTGCATCTTGCAATGCTCCGCGATATGGGTTATCTCCCTGCCGAAGGAGAGGCAATGGCGAAGAAAGCCGTGAAATATGCCGATGCATGCTGGGTTAAGGATCTGAAAGAATACAAAGGATCCAAGTTCCCGTATGAGTCAATGCTTAATTACCTCTATGTGCGGTCGAATTTCAAAGATATTACTCCTTCCGCATCTTTTGCATCTATGGAGAAAAAGGGTCTTGCAGCAGTAAAAGACGGCTGGAAACGCATGGGTATTTATGAGAAGGCGACAGCTGCGACATTGCTTGGCAGAAAAGGCTTCAATATGGAGTCGAGAACCATCCTTGAATCCCTCAGACAATATGCGTCGGTATCGCAGGAGAAAGGTATGTGGTTTGACAATCTTTCATCATCTTTCGGTGGCTGGAACAAACTCATCACCACAGCTCAGGTGCTTGAGGCTTATTCCGAGATCGAGCCAAAGAGTGAGAATGTGGATAAGCTTCGCCAGTGGCTGCTCATCACCAAACAGACAGAGAACTGGGGTGATGATCGTGAAACTGCAGAGGTGATCCATGCCATTCTTGCTTCCGGAACGAAATGGACCGTTCCTTCTTCGCCGGCTGAAATAATGATTGATGGGGAAAGAGTGAACATAGATCGTTTTGCGGCTCTTACGGGAAGCGTGACAGTGAATGTAAATGCCAATGGGAAAGGCAATCTTACTATCCATAGAACTGGTGTCGGACCGGCATGGGGAGGTCTTATTTCACAGTATATTGCTCCTATCAAGGATGTGAAGAGTGCGAAGGTTGCAGAACTCTCGATTGAGAAAAATATCTATGTCATTAGTAATGATGAGAACGGCACCACTGCTTCTGCAGGAAATCTGAAGGTCGGTGACAAAGTTCGCGTCACATTGTCGATTACATGTGATCGTGATCTTGAATATGTAGCTGTAATGGATGCTCGCTCTGCATGTCTTGAGCCGACAGACCAGATTTCCGGTTATGCTCAGAGTGATGGGGTGTGGATGTATCGTGAAGTACGCGATAATTCTACCAACCTGTTTATTCCCTTCCTCGGGAAAGGAACTCATGTGATAAGCTACGACTGCTATGTAGACCGGGAAGGATCCTATTCGCTTGGCATCGCCTCGGCGCAGTCGCAATATGCTCCCGTAATTTCCGCGCATTCAGCGGGAAAAGGTTTAATAATTAGGAATTAGGAGTTAGGATTTAGGAATTATAAGGAGGATTCGGAGTTGAGGTTGTGAATTCCTCATTTCTAATTTCTAATTCCTAATTAATCCAAGGGTGTGATTAATCCTTCTCGGTTGAGGATGATATTAGGAAAGATCTCGAGGGCTTCTTCACGGAAGCCCTCGTCGTTTTTATAGCGCGAGGAGTAATGACCCGTAAGGAGGGCTTTTGCACCGGCATCGCGAGCCACGGTTGCCGCCTGGCGAGCGGTGGAATGTCCACGTTGAGCGGCTTCCGCCAGATGGCAGTCAAGATAGGTTGTCTCATGAAAAAGCAGATCTACCGGACCAATCTTCGCCGCAATGTCGGGGATATATGCCGTGTCGCTGATATGGGCATAAGAGAGGGGAGGAGTGGGATCGGTGGTAAGCATGATGTTCGGTATCACGGTTCCGTCAGGTTTGATGAAATCTTCCCCCGCTTTGATACGGTTGATCATCGAAAAGGGAACGCCATGGAAGTCGATCATGTCACGGCGTATGTGTCTCGGTTTTTCTTTCTCTTCGAAGACGAATCCTACGGTGGGTATCCTATGGTTCAAGGGAATAGTGCGGACAGTGAGAGAAGGAGTGTCAAGGATAACCGCCTCCACAGGTTTTATGACATTGAATTCCACTTCAAACGGCAATTCTCTTGCGAAGAAATCGAAAATTTTGCTGAGAATTTTCTTGCCATCAGCAAAAGTATGTATCACAATCTTACCCCCGGCACCACCTAAACCTAAAGACGATATCAATCCCGGCAATCCAAGAACGTGATCACCGTGGAGGTGAGTCAGAAAAATATGTCCGAGGCGCGAGAATTTGAGGTGATGACGCTGAAACGCCTGCTGTGCTCCCTCCCCGCAGTCTATCATAAAGAGGTTGCCGCGATAGTCTACCACTGTGGAGGAGGGCTGGTGTCTAAGAGTCGGTTTGGCAGAGCCACACCCGAGAGTATGTATTGTGAATGTCGACATAGTCGGTAATGAAAATTCAAAAATTTGGTTGCAGGATTAGAGAATACAAAATTACAAAAATTTGCGAAATTGACTAAATGTTGCTAAATTTGTTATATAATTAACTTAAGTCTCGCAAGCTTCAACTTAAAGTTTAAAAGTTTAGAAGTTTAATAGTTTATCAGATGCGACTTCTATTTGAATATCATCTATTTAGTGGCAAAAAATAAACTCATAAACTGCACATTGCGCATTAAACTTATAAACTTCAACTTTCTGCTTGCGAAAGTTGAATAATAAAAGCTGCTTGCATAGTCTCATATGAGTGAAGTTTCGGATAATGAATTAATAGAAAGAATGCGCGGGGGAGACACCGGCGCTCTTGGCATTCTCTATATGCGTTATGCTCCATCAGTGAGCAATTTCGCATATCGATTTATCCGTGTGCGTGAGGATGTTGATGATATCACTCACAATATTTTTTGTTCCTTATGGGAGAATCGTGAGAGTCTGAAAGATATCGAATCGCTTAAGGCTTATCTCTTTCAGATGACCCGCAATGCGATCTTCAAGGAATTCAGGCATCAGCAGGTTGTTTCTGAATATGAGTCGGAAGTTGGAAATGACGGAAATGAGAATTATTACGACGGAGAGAAAGTTGTGACTACCTCCGATCTTCTTGAGATGATAGACCTGATGATCTCGAATATGCCTGAGCCGCAACGTGTGGCATTCCGTATGAGCCGTTATGAGCACAAGACCTATGCCGAGATTGCAGAGCATTTAGGCGTAAGCCAGAAAACCGTGCAGTATTACATCAGCCAGGCTCTTGCAGAGCTGCGCCGTCTCACCGAAGCCATGCTCATCTTCACCACCCTCGACTCCCTCAATTTCTAAACAGCCTCTAAATATACGTGGCATTTTCAAAGTACAATAAACAAGACTGCCACTGAAAATTTATATCAGCGGCAGTCCGAGAGTTATGAATATTGAGATGTTATTTGCAGCATTTAGCTGTTTTTGCAGCATCTATTATTTTTTTGAGTGCCGGTGTTGCGTTTATTTTTTCAGCAATGTTAATTGCCGCACGTTGGTATCCCATGTCGCCGGGATGTGTGCCATCTACGCTTGTCTCATGATCACTACCGGTATATAAGCCGGGTTCGAAAAAGTAGATATTGGGATCATTTTTCATGACTTTTGCGATTTCTTCACGTGCCGCTTGTTCCTTGTCATTTTCAAACTTACGTTTTTTCAAATCAAAGTTTTTCCATTCCCTGTCTACTGTTTCAAGGAACACAAGTGGAGTTTTCGGATGCTTTGTGCGTATTTTCTTTACAAATGGCACAAAGCGATCATGGATTTCCTCGGGTGAAGGATTCGAAAAGCAATCGAAGATAAACATGTCGGCGTCTGTGTCACAAATTATGTCGGCAAAAAACTGTTCCATTTTCTGCTGTCCACTTGTACCATAGTTGGCAATGTCAACTCCTAATAGTCGAGAAAGCTGGGCAGGCCAAGCCATTCCGGCGCGTGATGTGCCCGAACCATGTGTGTAGCTTGATCCCATTGCCACTACCGGAGCACGCTTAATCTCTCCACAAGATTCAATCTTTGAGTCTGGAGTAACTCCGATTTCGAGAGAATTAAGCTGCATGAAGGTTGGAAGATAAACAAGGCATTCCTTCATGGTTGTGTCCATGTCATTTATCATCGTGGATTCGTGTTTTGTTCCTCTGAATTTCGGATTTCCGAATCCTGCCCACAGCCATTTACCATCTTTTTTGATGTAAAGATCCAATCCTTTTTCCGAAATTGATGCCATATTGGTGTGGCGAAGAGTGTCGAGTGTTGTCCATTTGGCGCGGATCACCGGACTGTTTGTCCGAAACTTTACAGCCATGCCGGTAGGCATGTTAAGATAATGGCGCACACGCGAAGTGAGATCAGGATATTTGTCCGTGTCTATTCTGCGCAAACGGGGACCATCTTTCTGAGGTTTGTTTACCATTGTCAGCGTAGACGCATCAACGTATTTCAGGTTCTTGGTACTCACACCCCATGTGGGGAGACAGAAGGCTGCGATGATAAGCAGCGGAATAAGCTTGTTCATAATTAATATTGTTGATTAGTTGATAATAATCTTTTCCACCTTGTTCCCTGCGCGACGGATGTAGATTCCCGGGGTCTCAGGTTTAACACATCTTACCCCTGAAATATTATAATACTCTACGACCTCCGACTTTATGTCAAGCGGGATTTCCTCTACTCCGGAACCTCCTGCAACATCCACTGCTTTGCTGACTGATATGCCGTTGACGGTAGCAGTCAGTAATCCTGAAGCTGGGACTTTCCCGGCAGTGAAAGCTTTTCCGTTGCATTTACCAATTCCCGGATCGCAGGATAGAACAAAGTCTGTTACGTTATTATTAATAAGCTCACCATATTGGTTATAACCGAGTATAACCGGAGTAAAAGATTCACCGGCAGACAGGCTTATGACAGGATGGTCAAATTCTATTGATGCAAGCGTTTTGTCTCCTTCCGGAGCGATGGAGAAGACCATCCAGCCGTTGGCGACGTTGCGGGGTGTTGATTCCGTAGTTTTATTCACAATCGCGAAGTCAACCATGAGTTCTGCGGAGCCACCGGCATCGAAGTTCGACATGTTGTAGCATCCGAAGTGGCGTGCAATCTCGCACATGACAGCTGTTGAGCAACCGGCGGATTTGCCATAGACCGGATCTGTGGATTTATCGATAACCAACATGTAGAGAGTTTTGCCATCTTCCGAGCATCCATAAGCAGTGCGGGAATAAACCATGCTGTTGTAATCCTCATTGTAATTATGGTCGGTTAGCTCGCCATGTCTCATAACCATTGCGTTGCCGCCGATCGCCTGTTCAACTACAGGAGTAATGTTCCCATCAAAAGTCCAGTAGTATTTCAATATAACAGGGTCACCTTCTTTAAGGGTTTGATTGGCACCTCCGAAAGAGACAATGGCAAGATCATAGTCTCCCAGTTTGCCACGGGCATTAGTATTCTTTTTAACTTCCTTGACAGTAAATTTGATATCATCACCACCAGTCCATTTCTCACCTTCGTCCATTGTGAGATATACTTCTATGCCATCCGTTACATCTTCCTTGAGTTGAAATTTCTTATTTCCATTGGCATCCTTGACTTCAGCATAAGGCATGAATTCGCGGTCGCGACCATAGAAGCTGTTATACATGGCATATGCTTTGGCTTGGAATCCCTTGTTGCATGTCTGTATGTTTTTCTCTTTGCTGGAGGAAGCATCTCTGAAGCAAAGGGTTGGGGTGCAGTAATCAATATTCAATGTTTTGTCGTAGGAGACAGTTACAACACCGGTTCGTTCCGTGCCGCCATCCCATTTCTCTTTGTTTTTGTTGGATTCAGTCACCATCTTACCGTTCCGGACACTTGCATTACGTGTGATTCCGGCATAGAGGGGATATTCTTTCTGCGATCCAACCACCCAGAAATTGGCATTGGCTGCCGCAAGAGGATGATGAGCATCGCTATCCTGACGACGCGCTGCGGTTACGAGACTTTCCGTCCCCTTTGCCGATTCATTTGCGATCGTTGTTTCGATACGGTTATACGGGTTGTTGAGATCTACAGTTACGAGATTAACATTCAGCGGGTAGTCAGGTAGCCGGAGACGGATGTATGTCGTGCCGGGACCAATCTTACGCTCGATAAGACGTTCTGCTTTATATTGTTTTTCTCCTATCTGGATTTCTTCGGCATTTACCAGGGAGGTGAAGCCGAAAGCAATAGAAAGAAGAGATAAAAGGAATCGTGTGTTCATTTGTGAAATAATATAGCAATCCACAAAGTTAGCTGAAATTTTTAAATTCCAACCGACTTTGTGGACTAAAATTAAACAACTTCTTATATTTTATTTAATGGAAACTTTTTTTACGGATGCTCCTTTGCGCATCACGTAGATTCCGGGAGTGAGGTTGTCGGGATTGCAGCGCACGCCTGTGAGGTCGTAATATTCAACCGGAGCATTGTCATCGTTTGAATTTACAGATGAAATGCCTGAACCATTCTCTTTGTCAGAATAAGTGACTGTGATTGTATAAGCCATCTGGGTAGAAGAACCTATAGCTTTATAGAGAATTTCAGAAACCTGTGTTCCCTGATCAGCAACCCAGGTGTTGAGGGTTTTATCATCGGAGAATGTTTGTACCCCACCTTCGGTCTGAATGATTGTCTCGCTGTTATCGCGGTTTTTTAGTCCCTCGTAAGCAGCGCAGAGAACGACCTTGTCAATCTTTTTGGTTTCGTCTACAGAAATCTGAAGAGTCTCTTTGGTATACCATCTGATGTCACTATAGAAGTCCTCTGCTTTCGGATCTGTCTCAGGAAATTTATCAATCGGGCCGAAAAAATAGCGCGGATAATTTGTCACTTTCTCTGGATTGTCAAGAAACAGTGTTACTCCATCCTTTGAGATGGTTTCGCCTTCAAGGATGAGAACGTAGCTGCTGCCATTCGAAATATAGCATCTGTCTTTTTCAACTCCTTTATTGTTGAGATAAGTTGATTTTATCAACTCTGAAATAGAAAGTGGAGCATACGTAAACTTTCCGAGATCAGCCGGAGTAGAGAAGTCAAAAGTGACTTCATCAGCCTTTGCGCCGCTGCCTACACATGCGAGCAAAAAGGAAAAGAGTAAAAATTTTTTCTTCATGATAAATAGTATTAATGTGTTTAAAGAATTGGTTTTAGGTCTCCGGGAATTATTCCGGAGACCTGTGATTCCTATATAATCAGTTTTCAACAATTTTGAAGTTATCCATAAACATACGCGACTGTTTGCCGTTCGGTTCCTGATAGAGGTTTTCAAGGGTGCCGGGACCTGCAACGAAGACCACGCGTGATGTTCCGTCCATGCCCTGCACATTGATCGAGAACTGAGCTGAAGGAGTCTGCCAGATTACAGTGGCTGTAGAGTCGAGAGCCGGAATCATCCATGCGTTATCATCGAAAGTGAATTTGACGGCATCGAGAGTGACATTCTTACCATTGTCATCGCGATATCCGGTCGTATATCCCATTTCACCCTGAGAACTGCATCCAATGATCTTGCCAGGACCGAGAATTGCGACATAGAACATGTTGTGGTCTTCTTTTACATTCTTTGAAGTTCCGTATCCGAGTGCTGACCACGAAATGGTGGCATTTGTGTTGCTTCCGAGTTCGGGAACGGCAGGAGAGCAGGCATCGCCGCCATAGCCGCCTTTGCCGAATTTCACAAATTTGTCGCGATAATAGAACCAAGTGGAGATCGAGGTCCATCCATGAGCTATCTGTTCATCTGTCCAGCTTGACATACCTAACTCGGAACCATGTGCGTTCCAGCCCAGAATACCGGCTTTAGGATTGGGCAGCCAGCTGAAATCATCGAAGAAAGTGGCATAAAGTTGTTCAATAGCCACGAGCTGTGTTATGTCGGAAAATTCCCCTTTGCCTTTTACCACAAGAGTGGCGGTAATATCATCGCCTGTATCATTTATCCGGTCGGTGCTGACCTGGATTTCCTGCGAAGAAACAGCAGTTGCGGTGAAGCGAGAGGCATCCGCGCCTTCAACCGAGCATTCCCAGTCGAGGTTTGCATCAACAGTGATCGAGACTTCTCCACCGGCGCGCTTAAGGGTGACAAGCGCGGTAGAGAGCTTCAGGAATGGCTCACATCCCTCCTGACTGAAAGTGAGCATCTGAGGCTGTTCGACTCCGTTGAGGAATACTTTGTATCGTGCCACACGTTGTACAGGCGAGAGATTCTCTTCGCTGTATATTCTTATCATGCCGTCGGCATCACCCTCCATGGGAAATACTTTTGCCCAAGACATTTCTGTCTCATCTTCCGGGACAAATTGCCAGTTCCCATTGGAACGCACTATAAACTTTTTCCCTTTTGAGAATGTGGTTACATCCACCCCTTCCTGAGGAAGGACAAGATTGTCCATATTCTCAATGTTGAAGTAAAGATCGCCCGTCTGCGGTTCATCTTCTTTGTCGCAACCACTAAGGCTTATCCCTGCGATTGCGAGCGATATTGCTGAAATTATTGATAAATATTTTGTCTTCATGTTATTATCTTGGATTAGCTACCGGAAAATTACCTGTAATTGCCTTTATGCTCCACCACACTGCGGTTTTCATCGTGTTGTCGCCATTCATCCTGGCAAGAGCCGCAGCCACGTTGTCAGGATTAGTACCTGTTGTAGATGTGCAATATGCCATGCGCTGCGGGAACTGATAATTATTGTAATAAGTTCCATCTCCAATTGTCAGCAGGGGCCATCCTGTGCGTCTGATTTCATGGTATGCCTCCATACCCACCCAGAAAAGTGAAAGGAATTTCTGTTCGGCGATAAGTTTTTCCTTATTGTCGTTGTTGTCCCATCCCGCAAGTTTTCCTCCAAGGAATTTACTTATTGTCTCATCATTGATCGGAGCTTTTACTTTAGAGAATTCTTCGTATTGAGCCCATTTCTGGCACGAGGCGGTTACTGCATTTTCACAATATGTTCTGGCAGCATCCTCACCTCCATTAATCAGACCCTTAAGAGCCGCCTCAGCCAAAATAAACTGAACTTCGGAATAGTCCATGAGGAACGCATGAGCATCGTCGCGTACAAGCACTTCGTAATTCAGGTGAGAGGCATCTTTACCTGCTGTTCCTGCATCTTCGGCAGGACAACCGCTGATTGTGCCTTTCCAGTCGTCTACACCGGAGCGCTTGGTTGCCCATGTTGTAAGACGCGGATCCTGCTCATTCTCCTCTGTATTCAAAGTCATTTTGAGGAATTGCTCAGTTATAAGATAGGAATTGCTTGTGAACTTGCTTTTGTCTATCTCAATCGGACGGAATTGATTGTAATATGGATCGATACCTGTGTTCTTAACTGTCGCATTTTCTGCATTTGATGAAATCAGAGGGTATTGCGAGGGATTATCAAGCATCTCCTGCATTTTTGCACCTACATTCATTTCAGAACGTCCACTGACACGACACAACAGGCGGAGATATATGGAATTATTGAATTTTCTCCATAGCTTCATGTCGCCGTTATACATAAGGTCCATTGTAGGTTTCTCAAATGTAGGTTTGCCGGCATAAAGTTCATTTGCCTGTTCAAGTTCGGCGAACATTTGTTCGTAAACAGATTTCTGACTGTCGAAAACAGGATGGTCGATTCCTTCTTCACCTTTATAAGCCTGACTGTAGGGTATATCTCCGAAAATGTCAGTCAGGTTTGAGAGGAGATACACTTTCAATGTCAATGCCACTGCTTTGCATGCGTCGTCATTGAATTTCTCAGCGAGTTTATACATATGCACTGCATTGCCTGCCTTGGTAGCATAATTGCTCCATATGGATGTAAAGTGGTTGTCGGAAATTTTATAGCGATGCCTTTCTTGGGCAGTCATCGGAGTGCACGCAGTGAACTGAACAAGTTCGTTACACCAATAGTAGGCATAGTAAGTATTGTTTTTTGCTGTAGTGTAGAAGAGGTTCTCAAACATTCCATAGGGTTGGAGATCGCCAACAAGCATTTTGTTGGGGTCTGTGTTTGTCTCTTCGAAGTCATGAGTGCATCCGGCAAACACGCCTGCGGCGAGCATGACTGCCGATGCGATATATATTCTTGATTTAGGATTCATGATTAGAATGATATTTTTAAGTTCATACCATATGTGCGTGTCATAGGAAGTGCTCCTGCTTCGATACCGTTATAGACGTTGGTACCCACCATTGCACCCGCTTCCGGATCATAGAGAGGGAAAGGAGTAATGCAGAAGAGGTTGGTGGCATATACTCCTACTGAAAGACCTTGAATAACTTTCGTTTTCCTGCAGATCCTTGCAGGAAGGTTATAGTCAAGGCGAACTTCCTTAAGTTTGAGGAAGTCGGTCTTGAAAATATTTTCCTCAGCGTTGTCGCGTTTGAATATCAGATTATAATAAGAATTTATACTCTCTGTGACAGTTGTGTTGGGTTGATATGTGATGGTTCCGTCAGCATTAGTGATGGCATTTACACCTTGAACCACAAGACCGTCATTCCTTCCGGGCAAAGAGTTGGTAAGTTTACCCTGATATGCAAGGATAGCGTGTGTCACTGAGTATGCATGACCACCCATTTGAGCAGTAAAATTCATGCCGAGGGTGAAATCCTTATATCTGAAATTCATTGCAAATCCGCCACGCCATGTAGGATTGATTTTACCTAAGTTTCGTTCAGGCGCTTCATCAATAAGAGGATATCCGTTTTTTGCATCTACAAGCTTCATGCCGGCGCAACTAACGGTGTTTCCGTTTGCATCGACATATGTCGCGCCTTCGGGAGCCCGCTGATAACCGCGACCATATAGCCAGAACATCTCCTGACCAAGATAAGAATAGATGTTGGCATAGTTGCCGACTATACCTGCTGCCGACTCATAGGGTACGCGAGGATCCCATCCATCTTCAAGACTGACGAGTTTATTCCAGTTACGACTCCAGTTCACATCGATCGACCATGTGAAGTCACGTGTCCTTACAGGCACTCCATGAAGAGCGATTTCTACCCCTCGGTTACGAATTTCACCACAGTTCATTTTCTTAGTTGACGAACCGATGATGGGGTCTGTTACAGCACTGATAATCTGATTTGTTGTGCGTGAATCATAGTAAGCGATATCGAAACCAAGTCGGTTCATGAATAATTTAGTCTCTATACCTACTTCCCAGCTTTCAACATTTTCAGGTTTTATAAAATAGTTTGCCCGGCTTGAAGGGAGCCCGTAACTTCCGGGGTATACTGTTGAGGCGCTGTAGGAATCCACAAGAGTATATGGAGATGTATCATTACCGACGTTCGCCCATGAGCCACGAACTTTCAGCATATTTACCCATGGTGCCTTGTCGCGGAATTTCAAGATCTGATCAAGCAGCACGCTTGCAGAAACGGAAGGATAGAAGAATGACCAATTATCGCGTCCTAAGGCTGACGACCAGTCATTACGGGCGGTTATGTCGAGGAAGTATGTATCATCCCAGCTTGCATTCAGGAATCCATAGAAACTATTTACAACTTTACGGCTTCTCCAGTTATACTCGCGAGGATTCTCTCCGGTTGGAAGGTTGGTAGAGTTATAAACGCCCTCTTCACCAAGTTTGCTTAGTGTAATCGAGTTGCGCCATACACCACGCGTCATGTTGTTGCCGCCAAATGCTGCATTCAATCCGAGACGTTGGTTAAACAGGTCATTGTTTACGTATTTAAGCATGAAATCAAGGTTGGTTTCGATGTCGCGGTTATTCTGTTCGCGATAGAAACCGGATTTATATCCGGGCGTGCGAAATGGCTTTTTCTGCTGACGGAAATCTGTCATGAAGTCAGTGCCGGCTCTCAGGTCGAGTGACAGTCCTTTTACAGGGAAGGTGATTTGCAAAAGAATGTTTCCATATACGCGGTCTTTGTTGATCGCATTCGTTGCTTCGTAAAGCTGCTGATATGGATTGCCAGGTTCGGAATTGCCGAGACGGTTTACCATTGATTTACCATCATAACGATTGGATTCATAATTCTCCTTAGTGGCTCGTCCGTTAAAATATTCATCCTTATAAAGCTGCATGCTGTTGTTGGTTGTGCCCCAAAGGATATAATATGTAGGTGCGGAAGTTGAGTAACCGGAGATTGGCATGTTGTCGGAAGTCTTGTGGAGATAGTTGGCTTTTGCCTGAAACTTTATCCACTTGTTCATTTTTGTAGTGAACGAGAAGGATACCGATGTGTTTGCGTATCCGGTGTTTGGCATAATCCAGTTATTGCGAGTATCCGTGACTGACACTCGGGAGTTGGTGCCTTTCCCGTTATTTGATGTAACGGTAACAGAATTTTTGAAGGTTGTACCTGTGCGGAATATGCCTGAATACCAGTCGTCTTGATATACGAAAGGTGTCATCGTATATTCTCCGGTCTCCCAGTTATAGGAATTGTACTGATTACGAAGTTTATTGGGATCGTATTTTTCACCGAATGAGTATCTCGATCCATAGGCTGAGCTGTCAAAACCTTCTGGAGCCTCAGTCTTGCTGAATTGCCAGAAACCGAATTTTGTGAATCCGTTGTCGTTGCCAGGTCCGTATTCTTTCTGGAAATCGGGGAAATAGCCGGCGCGCTCGAACGTGACTGAAGAGTTGACTGTCACACCAATGCCTTTTGTCTTTTTACCGGATTTTGTAGTTATGACAATTGCACCGTTGGCAGCGCGTGATCCATAAAGAGCAGTGGCTGCAGGACCTTTCAGAACGGATACGCTTTCCACATCTTCAGGGTTGATTTCCGAAGCCGCGTTACCAAAGTCAACCGGGCTGTCGGCATTGGAATATGTTCCACCGGATCCTGTGCCGGCATCGCCCGAGTTGATGGGCACACCATCAACGACGAAAAGGGCTTCGTTGCTGCCATAGTTGAGCGATTGATCGCCACGGAGCACTATGCGCATTGAGCCTGCGGGTCCGCTGCCGGCACCGGTGGCACTAAGTCCGGCAACTTTGCCGTCAAGGGCATTGAGCCAGTTTCCAGAAACAGTGTTGTTGAGATCCTCTCCTTCGACCTTTGTGACTGCATAACCTAAAGATTTCTGTTCTCGGGTGATGCCCAACGCCGTAACTACGACTTCGTTAAGGTTTGTTGAGGAAGACTTAAGTGCGATTTTTAGATTTTTCCCTTTGGTGGCTGTCATTTCTGCGGGATTGTAACCGACATAGCGGGCTACAACAACGGGATGCGCTGAAGCAACACGTATGATAAATTTTCCATCGGCATCTGTGGAAGCTCCTAAATTAGTGCCCTTGACCATCACGGTGGCGCCGATGAGAGGTTCACCCTTCTCATCGACCACCGTGCCGGTCAGGTTCCAGCCGTTTCCCGGTTTCTTTCCCTCTGCCGGTGCTTCAGGCTGCTTTTTTTGCTCCTTTTTCTGTTCGGGAGCAGAGGCGCGTGCAAGCAGGATTTTTTTGTTTTGCACTTTTACGGAAGTTCCCGGCAGAGCTTCGCGTAGGATGGAAGAAATCGGTTTGTTTACCGCCTTGATAGTGACACGACGTTCGAGTGGCAGATCCGCATCCGCGTATGCGAACGTGTAACTGCTTTTCTTCTCGATGACATTGAGAAGTTCCCTTACCGTAATGTTCCGGGCATCAAGCGAGATTGCTTCTTTTTGCGCAAGAGCGTGAGAGGTTCCAGCCAAAAGAAGAATCAATACAGGGATAAGCCTGCATAGGGTTTTCAATTGATGAATCATTCTGTGAAATTAAGGTTAGTTATTTAAAGTATTTAATTAGTTGATATATAAAGTGTTGTCTTCTATTCGATAATTGATGTCGGTCAGATAAGACAATACAGGCATCAGATCTTCGAGATCATCATTATGGAGAGTGAGGGAAACACGTTTGTCGAGATCAACATTTCCGGCGATATCCAGTTCTACGCTGTATTTCCTGCTAAGGGTGATCAGCAGGTCTCCCAACGGCTCGTTCTCAAGTTTGAGGCGAGGTTCTATCCATCTGCAGTAGTTTATTGCAGCTGTTTCCTCAACATTGCAGTCTCCGTTCGAGCGGTTGAATACAAGTCTTTGGTCGGGATGTATTGTTACTGGTTCTTTTATGTCTTTGCCTTCCACTTTTACCTTTCCTGTGAGCAGCACCACTTCTTCTTTTGAAGAGAAAGAGTAGTTGCGGACATCGAAAGATGTTCCCAGAACTTCAACTTCCATCTCTGTGAGCTTTACTACAAAAGGATGCTCTGCATCTTTTGTCACATCAAAAAAAGCCTCGCCTTCCACACTTACGCGACGTTTCCCATCCGCTAAAAACGATTCTGAATTATAAGTCAGTTTCGTGTCGGAGTTGAGCTGTACATTGGTGCCGTCGGGAAGTGTGAATTCACCGGTAGATCCTTTTGCCGTGATGAGAATTGTCTTGTTCTCTTCACTTGATCCGGCTGCAATATACGTTACAATTGCCGAGAGACACATTGCAATTACAACCGCTGCATATTTTATAATGCGAAGAATGCGGAATCTTCCGATCTTAGTGGATGAACCGTTATTCAATGAAATATCATTGAGCAGTCTGGTCAATGCTGCGGGATTGAAAGTATCGCAATCTTTCCCAAACTCTCTGTCCCATAGGGCAAGCATAGAGGATGACAGTTCCGGGTCGTCCTGATGATCCAGCATCCATTGGCGTATGGTAACGCGGATATCGTCCGGAACGGAAGGATGGTTGTATATGAAATCCAATATCTTTTCGTAGTCCTTGTTCATAGTGGAATTTCAGGTTAGTTCATTTTTACTGAAAAATTTTTTGGTCGGTCAATGGTTTGTATATAGATTTTTCCGAAATTGTCAGTTACTTTTACTGTCACCCGTGTGTCGGGTTTCGAAGCTCTGGCTTTGAAAAAATGTGTGGAATATTGAGTCGAGAATGTGGATGTAGCTGTCGGCACAGCATTATGACTGAGTCTCTGGCATTCGTAAGACAGGATATGGAGAGGATCTTTTGTGCGCACGCGGCTCGTATATAACGGAACACCCTCTTCTTCAATTTCAATTTTCCATCCTGGCTGCCATGAGAAAAGATTGACAAGAACCTCATTATTGTTGCTTACCTGATAATATATATCGGCGTAATCCTTTACCAGTTTTTTATATTGGGTATTTCCAGATACGCATGATTCATCTATCCTGACCTTATTCAGGTCATATACCCTAAACTGATAGTTCTCATCGAATCCAATACATTTGTAAGAATAATTGAGTTTCTTACCGTCAAGCCTAAGAACGCCGTAACCTCCGGGTGTGCCGTCGGTGCAGAGATGATTGCCGGCATAGCCGCTTTTGCCGGTCCACCATAATGATCCTGAGAGCGATGCTACATTGTGTTCCGTCACTCCTTGAAGATATGGAGACTCAACAGTGAAGTTGCGGTGATAATGACCGGAGAAGAGAGTTACGTTTGTGAAAGAGGAAATGATTTCTTCCAGCTTATCAGTATTGAGCATGTTCCTTTTCGTGGTGATATTTTGTCCGGACAGGGAGGGCTCGGCATAAAAAGGGACGTGTGCGCAAATTACTAACGGAGAAGTTTTATCGGAGATTGTTGAAAGGTCAGCCTTGAGCCATTCGAGTTGATTTTCGGTCAGGGCACGATCATAAGACCTTTCGCCCATCTCCGAGGCAGTGGCTCCCGGATTGTTGTATATTACATTATCAAGAATTACAAAGTGCACTTCTCCAATATTAAATGAATAGTAAGAAGGAGCGACGTTCATTCTGAAAATAGCAGAGGATTTCCAATCGTCAGCAATATAAGGATTGTTGTCGTGATTGCCGATGGAATGAAAGATAGGAGAATTTATATTTTGAAGGCATTTCACCGCGTCTGTCAGATCGAAGGAATTTGATTTCCAGAACTGATCCCAGCTTGAATCACCCAATGAAATCGAATATACATTTCTGCCGGATACCTTTTCGTTGGCGATAAAACCGTTTATATCCGGAAGCACTTTCGAATTGAACTGCTTGAGATCTTCAGTCCTGTTCGCAAGATGCTGGTCGGCATGAATTATTATTGTGGATGAATAATTATCGGCAGGGTAGAGTTTGAAATTGTGGATCTCTGCTTGCTTCGGAGGAAGAGTGAGAGTTTGATAGAATTGTGGCAGGTTATTGTTTAATTCTGCGGTATAATTCCCTGGCAAAGAAACGAAGACGCAATCGCAAGATTTATCGGAAATGATACGGTATTCGCCATTTTTATCAGTCAGTGTCACCTTTATTCCATCGGACACGACTATGTCGGCTATTGGTGTCCCTTCCGGTGTTGTAACTTTACCGATTATTGTCGCTCCGTCGGTTTGCTCTCCGGCTGACTCGCCCGGTTTTTCAGGAGTCTCTTCATTTGAAGGAATTTCCATTATATCAGGAGGAGTTGTGTGGCTGCAGGAACTGCTGCCGAAAAGCAAACCCGACAGAACTACAAACGGTGTAATAGCGATATTTTTCATAAGCTACCTTATAACACTAACTTTAGAATCATTAAGCATTGAATCTTAGAAACTGTTTAAATTTATTACGAAAAATTTATTATAGAGACTCTTTCGGGAATTTTGGGGTTCTTTTGGGCTGCTTCCGCCAAGTTTCGGCAGTCGAAACCGACAGGTTTCTCCTTTCTCAACTCGCGGAATCAGCTCAAAAATAACTCTCAAACTTCCTCGAAAATAAATTTAAACAGTTTCTTACTTTTTACTTACTTTCTTTACCTTTTTATCTTTTTTATCCTTAGAAGACTTGTATTCTGAAAGGAGTTTGATGAGTTGATCAGGATGGTCAGTAGTGATGTAATCCACACCGAGGTCGATAAAATATTTCATATCTTCTTCAGTGTTGGCTGTCCATACATTTACTTCGATTCCTTGCTTATGTGCTTGTTCAACCCATTCAGGATGATTTTTCAGTACCTTTACCGAATAGTCTATACCGGAAAGCCCCAGTTTCTTAATCTTTTTAGGGGAGAGATCTCCGTCAAGATAAAATATTTTTACACCCGTAGGAAATATCTTTTTAAATGTCATTGCCGCATTGAGGGAGAAGACAATTATATCTGTGCGGTCGAGCACGCCGTGTTTGCGTAAAAGTTCTGAAATTTTAGATGCGGCAACGTCTTCACGGGAATAATCGGTGAGTGATTTCATTTCGAGCACCAGACGGGTGGAGGGATGTTTGCGGACTTCAGCGAGATACTCATCGAGAGTTGGGATCTTTTCTCCATTGGGAAGCGAAATGGAACGTATCTGCTCGAATGGGGCGGTCTCCATAAAAAGTCCTTGGAAATTTTTGTCATGGTTGACAATAAGGTGGTCGTCGGTGGTTAGCCATACGTCAATTTCAGATCCGAAACATCCGATTGAATCGGCTTTGGCAAAAGAAGCGAGGGTGTTTTGTGCGGAATTTTCGGTGTTCCAGAAGCCACGATGTGCCACAACTTTTGTTTTGGCAGATGCTTCCTGCAATGTTAAAGAGCTTATGATTAAGCTCGAAGTTACAAAAAAACTAAAGAGTTTCACGATGTTATGTTGTTTTTAGATTTATCGGTATTATATTCAGAGGATGATTTTTATGATGCTCCTCTGAATATATGATCCCTCAAAAATAAAATATGCTAATGAAATTGAAAAAATTTTCTAAAAAATGATTAAATCGTTTGCACATTATTTGGTAATATTAAAAATATGTGTTAGCTTTGCGACATCAAAATATTGTAAAGGCAATATGTTTGATGAAGTTTTTTCATAGGATTAGATTTTTTAAGGTTTAGTTACGGCTTGTCGGGAGACAAGCCGTAACAATTTTATTAAACTCTTTAAATTTATTAAATAAATTTTGAAAAGTTTGATTAAATTTGTCGGCAAATTAAACAACTTCAACACAGCTTCTAAAAAAAATTGACATCATTTTAATTACTGTTAGTTGCCATGAACACCTTTATTTCATGTTCAATTTTCAAGCCTGGCATCGCATGCTTTGCTGTGGCTTCAGTTTTTTCATCTTCAGCTGTTTGGAGTGCAGAACGCAATCGTTGTTCCTCTGCTGAACTAAGATCCGGGAAGCGACCCAACATATTGTTTTGTGTAGCTGATGATGCCGGTCATTTCAGCGCCTATGGTCATCGATGGGTGAGCACGCCTAATTTCGATAGTGTCGCTCATCGAGGTATTCTTTTTGATAATGTCTTTACATGCAATTCCAAATCTGCGCCGTCACGTGCGTGTATGATTACCGGACGTAACTCCTGGCAACTGGAGGAGGCTGCAAATCATTGGTGTAATTTCCCTTTGAAGTTTGTATCGTTTCCAGAAGTGCTTAAGAAAAACGGGTATGTCACAGGTTACACAGGCAAAGGCTGGGGTCCGGGAATTGCAAAGACAGCAGACGGAAAGGAACGCAAACTTACCGGCAAGGCTTACAACAAACGCAGGTTCACACCTCCAACAAATTCAATATCGCCCATTGATTATTCAGCGAATTTCGGAGAATTCCTTGCAGAAAGAGATCCGTCAAAACCTTTCTGTTTCTGGTATGGAGCAAGGGAGCCACATCGCGGTTATGAATATGCATCTTCTGCGCGTTACGGCAAGCAGCCGGCAGATATAGATTCTGTGCCTGCATATTGGCCCGACAATGAGACCGTGCGTACCGACATGCTTGACTATGCCGTGGAAATTGAACATTTCGATAATCACCTCGGCAAGATACTTGCCCAACTGGACTCAATCGGAGAACTTGACAATACTATCGTTATTGTAACGTCCGACCATGGAATGCCGTTCCCTCGCGTCAAAGGTCAGGATTATTATTTCTCCAATCATATTCCGATGGCTGTGATGTGGGGTAATGGTTTGAAGAATCCGGGCAGACGGAATAATGATTTTATCAGTGTCATCGATTTTGCTCCAACGCTTTTGGAAGTTGCGGGAGTTGATGGAGAGCAGAACGGAATGCAGCCAATAGAGGGTAAAAGCTTTATGGATATAATCACTGACCAACATGATGACTCGATCGATCGGAGTGTAGTCATGATGGGTAAAGAACGACATGATGTGGGGCGCCCGGATGATCAGGGTTATCCCATGAGGTCTATCCTAAAAGGAAACTATCTCTATATCCATAACTATGAACCTTCGCGTTGGCCAGCGGGAAATCCCGAAACCGGCTATATGAATATAGACGGCAGCCCGACAAAGACAGAGATAATCAAATCACGTCATAATCCCGATACAAAATTTTACTGGGATCTCTCCATGGGGAAAAGGGGAGAGGGAGAGCTTTATGACATAAGTAAAGATGCGTTATGCATGACAAACCTTTATGGCCTGCCGGAATATCAAGAGGTTGTAGATGATCTTGAAAAAGAGATGACGGACCGATTGAAGAAGCAAGGAGATCCGAGAATGTTTGGCAAAGGTGATATTTTTGACAAATATCCGAATATGTGCAAGTCTCGGATGTATTGGAATCGTACTCATGCTGGAGAAAAAGTTCCGGCGAAATGGATAAACGATACGGATTTTGACCCGTTAGACTTCTAAACACCTTTAGACAACTTGAATGCTGCTGGTTGAAAAGCCAGCAGCATTTATGTAATAGCATAGAACATCATTGCAAGAAAATTAAGGGAACCTTTCATCCCTGAAAAGTTCCCTAAACAAGATTCTTTACCTTATTAAACAATCAGTTGTCATTACGTTTTGCGTTCCAAACCAATAATGTAAGGAGCGTTGATAAAAGGGCTGCTCCGATCCAAAACCAGCTTACATATGTAAAGTCATATGTCTCCACTCCGTTTATGATAGTTTTATTGCCCTGAATCAGGATGCCGTTCATTATATCCTGCAATCCGGCACCCAAGTAACTTGCAATGCCTACAACTCCCAATGCGGCGCCAGCAGCTGCCCTCGGGGCAATGTCAACCGCCATCAGTCCTCCTAAGAAACATATCAAGACTCCAATACCAAGACCAAACAATACCATGGCAATGAAATCAACAACGAAAACCTTTCCAGGCACGAGGAGAAATAGACACAGAGCTAACGTATTGACAAGTCCGAAAATTAGTGCAGGAACATTTCTGCTTCCCTTGAAAAATTTATCGGACAACCATCCGGAAAAGACAGTGCCTATGATTCCACATACGGAGCTGACAGATATTATAAAGCTGGCATCAAGAGTGGAATATCCTTTTTGAGCTTCAAGATAAAAAACTCCCCAGCTGTTAACGGCATATCTGCTGATATACATGAAGGCACTTGCCAGAGCTAATACCCATATTGCCGGATTCTTCAATACCGCCATCTGGGCTTCATTGAAATCCTGGTCTTGCTTTTTTGAATTATGTGAAATTTCTTCTTCTCCTTTATTGATTAAAAAACCTTGACTTTGTGGAGTATCTTTCATAAAAAGCAATAACATCATGAATCCAATAAGGCCTATCAGTCCGGCTCCAATCATGCCATATCTCCATCCCATGCCGGTCACGAGCAATGCGATTGTGATGAAAGTAATAGCTTCTCCCAGATTATGTGACGCACTCCAGAAACCATAATATGTGCCCCTGTCTTTAGAGGAATACCAACGGTTTAAAGAGACCACTCCGGCGGGAGCTCCCATTGATTGGAACCATCCGTTCAACCCCCAGAGAACAGCGAAAACGATAAACATATTAGAGAAACCCAGAATCAGATTAACCAGTGCTGTGAGCAATAAACCAGCCGACATAAATCTTCGAACATTACACCTGTCTGCCAGAAAGCCATTTGCAAGTTTTCCGACGGCGTAAACGAAAAATAGACAAGATCCGATTATTCCGAGTTGGGTTTCATTAAATAAACCTTCGTCTACAATAGGTTTGCGTACAATATTCATGCTTAGACGGCATACATAATACAAAGCATATCCACAAGTTGCGGAAATGAATGTTGCCATCCGGATACGTCTGAATGTTTTTTCAGAGCGATCTCCAAAAGAAGCATCAGGTGCTGATATTCTGAAAAAATCAATTATACGTTTAAACATATTTAAATCAGTCATGGAGTCCTTTCGACTTTAAATATTCTATAAGATACGCGGGCCTGTCGGTTTGTATAATTGTAGCACCTATATTGTTTATCAGATATCCATATCCTGCATCGGGATTTTTTAAGGACATGTCATCGTCGTGACCACCAGCCATGGTGTCCCAAAGGGTATTGTACCATATAAGAGTACGCCCATCGAGTGAATTTTTTAACTTTAAGGGTAGTGGATTGGAATCATGCTTATATAATAACTCGAATGCCACAGGTTTCATATCGGAAATGAACATTTCAATCTGTTCTTCTGCATTGGGTTTGTCAAGATTTACTATCGGCATGTATATCACGTCTTTGAGATAATCTCCGAACTTTGCCTTAACTTGCTCGGCTGTGTCATTGCCTTTCATTATAATTTGTTTGGTTGTTCCCGTTTTTTGCATGAGTTCATATACCATGTCAAAGTAGCGGTCAGCCTTGTCAAGGTTTAACATTATTTTTCCTTTTGCATGTAGCAAAGCTTCTTCGAGAGTGGGTACATTATGAATCGTGCGGATGTTACAACCGTTCTTAAGTTTAAGGGTGCTGATGTAGTCCATTGTAGATTCAGATATGTTTCCCTTGCCTGTTGTAGTGCGGTCAAGTTTTGGGTCATGCATCAAAATCAATACACTGTCCTTGGTCATATGAACATCAAGTTCTACAATATCTACCCCCATTGCAATGGCATTGTCAATGGCTTCCAGAGAGTTTTCCGGAAAGTTACGCCAATCTCCGCGATGGGATGCAACGATTACTGATGACTTATCGCCCGAAAGGAGTTTATTACGTATGATTTCTGCCCTGTTTTGGGAATATAATTGACCTGCAGATATGAGGAAAGATAGAAAGAATATTAAAATTTTCATAAATCACTTCTATATTTAAAATATACGATAACCTTTTTTAGCAAGGTAATTTTTTAAATACACCGGATTGTCACTAAAAATGATGTTTGCCCCTTTTCCCAAGAGCCATCCATAATTTTGATCTGGATCATGCATGGCACCTTCATCGTCGTGATTGGCATTGAATGATCCCCACAGGGAGTTTAGCCAAAGACGATATTTTTTTTGTTTTATTTCATCCAATCTGTTCAGCACATCAAAATCAGTAGAGGTAAATGTGACGCTTATTGCAGGAGATGAATATTTTGTCATGAAATCATCAAGCTTGTTGTTATCTCCATTATTTCGACACACTAATACCGGCATTACTATTACATCTTCAAAGAGATTGCCATACAATCGTTTGAATTTATCATATGGGTCGGTAGTTCGTATTATGACCTGATGTCCACATTGATGTTTCTTAATGGCTTGAGCCACGAGGGGAGCAAACGGCTTCCATTTGTCAACCTGAATGAGGATATTGTCTTTGGCAAGCTCAAGCACTTCTTCGAAAGTCGGTATTTTAAGTCTGGTTACAACTCCTATAGGACTCAGCAACCATAGGGAATCCAATTGTGCCTTGGTGTAGTCACTGACAAGTCCGTGTCCGGTTGTAGTGCGGTCCAGTGTCTCGTCATGCATAATAACCAATACACTGTCAGATGTCATCTGTAAGTCAACTTCTATACCGTCAATTCCTTCGCGAATGCAATTCCTATACGCTTCCAATGAATTTTCAGCCGGCGCGTTCCTCCAATCTCCACGATGTGCGAAAACCATCACGTGTCGGGTCGTTCCTCCGTCATTGAGTATATTGAGGAGCGTGTCAACTCGCGTTTGCGAATACGCTCCCAATATACACATTATGCCAAGGATATATGTAATTATAACTTTTAGCATTTGTTTGTACTGTTACTTACTTATCAAAAATTGGTGCTGTCAGTCCATCCTGGGTTCTGAGTCAATATTCCTTTTGAAAGCACTCTTTCGCTTGCCGGTATAGGCCAGAGATAATCGCGCTCTTCTATCCATTCAACCGGAATAGATTTCAAGGCATGAATATATCCCGACTCATTATTTGTAAGCGTTACGTCACTTCCAAGTTTTTTCGCAGTCCCTTTAAATGATCCGGTGGAAGAAGTGTATAGTAGTAGATCATTGACTCCATCATTATCCATATCATATTCTCCTGCGTTGGGAAAGTAGCATCCATAAAATGGTTTTGTGAGTTGCTGACCTTCCTTCCAACGGATAATGTCCCATATTCTAAATCCTTCCATACAAAGTTCTATCGTCCGTTCACGCCGAATTTCGAGAATAACACCTGTATTGGCGTTTTTGGTAACATTGGGATAGTATTCAATCATAAGGGGATCTGGATTGGAATTGGCGTACGTTAATTCCATATGAGGCATCTTTATGCGATCTCGGATTTTATTTATAGACTTGTCAAGATCTGCCTGAGTTAATGTGCCGAGTTCGGCTTTGGCTTCCGCAAAATTCAGATATACTTCTGCCGCACGGAAAAGAGGGAAGTCTGTATATGCTTTGTTGGCTCCGTCATATTCAGCTGAACCTATGAATTTTATTGGTTGATAACCGGTAAGAGAATTGAGCGAATTGGGTGTTACCGTCGATTCTCCTACTTTAACATAACCTGGGCACAGAACTGTTTGGTACATGCGAGGATCACGGTCGGCAGTTTCTTGAGTAAAAATCAATGTCTGATAGTTCGGAACAGATGAAAAATAAGACCCGTCTTTCATAAGGTAATGATTCATATATCTTTTTGTGAATCCCTGGCGCTCATTAACTATATTAAAGGGAACACCATGCATCACATTTGCGGTGGAACTGTATGTGCGGGATAGGACTATCTCTTCTGTTTTTGCCGACAAACTATTGAATAAGTCGCGATAGGGTGTAGCACCGTCAGAATAAAGCTTATAACCACTTTTGGTTATGAATTCTTCGGCTGCCGAGGCTGCAAGCTTTAGGTATTTATCTGCGTCTTCCAGACCATGATATTTCCTGAAAGTACCTTCAAAAAGCGCGACACGGGATTTTAAGGCAAGTGCACTCCATTTTGTTACATGGACAGCATCTTTACCTGTGGGAAGCATATCGATGGCTCTGTCAAGATCCTCCATGATGTGGGTCATTACGACTTCGCGTGAGTCTCGAGCTTTGTAGAGCAGTTCTTCATCTTTGCTCCCTATTATTTGATCATACCATGGCACATCTCCATATCTGCGCACCTTTACAAAATAAAAATACGCGCGATGCCAGTATGCCACACCTTCATATTTTTTCTTTGCCTCAGGGTCGGTACATTTGTCCGTATTCTGTAAAAAATAATTTATATCACGCAGTTTGGTCCATGTCCAACCACTTTCATCAGCTGCCGAGCGTTGTCCCATCAATAGATCTCCAAGGGTTTGATCAATATTGTCGTCTGCATTAGTACCAACGACAGTCTCTGCATTGTCGAGTTGTGAGTAAAACCCATTTGTCCAGAGTTCAAGCTGGCCACCATTCTCAAAATAAGCTTCCGGACTCAAAGTGTCTTCCGGTGTCCTCGTAAGATCACAACTTGAAAGAACTGCAACAGTCAAGAATCCTATTATATGTTTAGATTTAAGTTTCATGAATTAAGTTTTATTTGATTTTTATGAATATACTCTTAAACAGTTTCTTAAAATTGAAGATCAACTCCGAAAGAATAAGATCGGGAATAACCGTAACCAACTCCCGAGCCGCTGTTGTAAGTGGAACTTGTATTGGTCAATTCAGGATCTACAGTCTTGCAATATTTTTTCATTGGAGACCAGTAGAAAAGATTTTCACCAGTTAAGTAAACTCGTATATTTTTGAATACTTTTGTTGATTTAAGAGGGATGGTATACCCTATGGTGAGATTCTTCAAACGCAAATAAGATGCGTTCTGGATATATCTGTCATTTGCTTCTCCTAAAGCACCACTGGAATATGATTCATATCCTCTGGGTCTTGGGAAATATGCGTCTGTATTATTTTCGTTCCAGACATTGTCCATAAATCCGGAATGTATAAATGACAAGGAGGGGAAAGAATAGGGACCCCAGAAATCATATGCATAGTTTGTAGGATACCAGTCTTGTTTGCCGACTCCTTGGAAGAATACCGAGAGGTCGAAACCGGCATAATTGCCATCAATCCTGAAAGAATAATTATAACGAGGTAGCTTATTTCCGATAATACATTTATCACCCGGAGAATCAACTGTGCCTGAACCCTCATCAATGGAACCGTTATTATCAATATCAATGAATTCTACGTCGCCAGCCATGAGCCGGTTGTCTTTTTTGCAATTGTATACTCTTTGGTTAACGGCTTTGTCATTGATACGCGCTTGATATGCCGCCGCATCTTCATCAGTGGCGAAAAGTCCTGCTACACGATATCCCCAGATTTCACCGAGGGTCATACCTTCATAGTAACTTGATATCAGGCGGTCAGGGTTGTTATATTTCGTGATTTTTGATTTATAATCTCCAATAGATGCTGAGACTCCATAACTGAACGGTCTTCCTCCGAGATCAAAAGTATCATTCCATCTTACATATAATTCCCATCCATTTGTACGCAAATCCGCGCAATTTTCTTTTGGCGTTTTTGCTCCATATACAGAAGGCAAAGTCAGAGATTCTGTGAGCATGTTCTTGGTATCGCGGATAAATATGTCTGCGGTAGCGGTCAGTCGGTTGTTGAAAAAGCCAAGATCAAGACCCCAGTTCCAGGTTGTGACTGTTTCCCATGTTAGTGCTGATGAAATAGGATCAGATACTTTCGCATAGTTGGCTCTGTTGAGTCCATCAAAAGTGTATGAACTCATGATGTTGTCTGTGGATATTTCATCAAAATAAGCATAAGTCGCCACTTGTTGATTACCTAAACTACCTACGGAGAATCTTAATTTCGAGTTAGTCCAAATATTTGAAATCTTTTCCCAGAAACTTTCGTCGCTCATTCGCCATCCCAAGCTTGCAGAAGGGAAGAAGCCCCATCTATCTTTCTCTGCGAAACGAGAGGTGCCGTCGAAACGTCCGCTTACTTCAACGAGATACTTCCCTTTGTAATCATAATTGACACGTGCAAAATAACCGAGTGTGCGGTACGCGGCAATATCCTGAGTCAGTGTTGACTCACCGGTAGCCACACTAAATGAACTCAAGTCTTTGCTCAGAAGGTCATTTTCTTTTGCACTCAATTCTGAAAGGCGGTGATCCTCATATTGTATGCCGGCTACCGCCTTGAAATTATGAGCCTCTCTCCATTCATGACTATATGTGGCGAAAACATTAACACTATGACGATTAATATTCTGATGAAGTTCCTGGTAATAGTCATAGATTGAGCCTGATTTAAATGTCTGCATTTTACCGTTTTTATCTTCATAGGTAAAAGTGTTGCTTCGACGGTTGACAATTCTATTCCGGAAACGATAGGCGTATGATGCTGTCAGAACAAGATCTTTCGTAATATCGAAATCGAGTTGGTTGGTAATCACCAGATCTCGGTTGCCACGTTTGTTATGCGACTCATTAGCAGTCAGGAAGCCGGCATGCCCGGCTCCTAATGGAGAATTGGCTCCTGTCATTGTGTTTACATATTGGACGATGGCTCCCTCCGGAGTATAAGGCATAACAGCAGAATTTACATTGGATTGCAGACTGTGGATAGTCATTTGTTCGTCATAATAGCCGCCATATTTATAATCAGTCACGTTAAAATTGACGTTGGCGGAATATTTTACGAACGAATAGAGTTTTGCATTGAGTTTCGTTCTGAATGAATAGTTTTTATAGTTGTCTTTATAGATTTTAAAAATACCATCTTGTGACAGAAAACGTCCACTCACGAAATAATTAAGTTTTTCATTACCTCCGGTCACTGAAATATTGTGCTCAGTTTCGGGGCGCGTCTTGCGGTAAAAATAATCATACCAGTCGAAGTTAGCATAAAATCTCAATTTCCCCTTATCGTCGCGTATTGCCCACGGGCGATCGGGATTTTCGGTTTCATCATTGCGGCGATCCAGAAGCATTTGCATTTCATCGTCTGAATAGCCCCACATTTTTTTACCTTGATACACTTCATAAAACTGATTGACAATATTTACATGGTCATATCCTGTGTGAATAAAATCTGTGGATGTTGTGTTTTGTCTCCATCCCATGCGACCATTATAGCTGACATTGACTTTGCCATCAGAATTTTTACCGCTTTTTGTGGTTATCAGGATAACACCTGAAGATGCCTTTGCACCGTATATTGCTGAAGCTGAAGCATCTTTAAGTATGGATATGGATTCAATATCATTAGGATTGATTTGATTAAGACTCACTTCCATACCATCGCATAAGACCAGGGGAGTGCCTCCATTTATGGAAGCCACACCACGTATGTCAATGGAATAATCAGAATCAAGACTTCCTGTGCTGAATGCAAGATTCACTGATGGATCTGCACCCTGTAGAGCACCCGCGGCAGATGCTACTGGACGATTGTTCACGTCGTCTGCCGTGATAGTTGAAACCGCTCCTGTTAGGTTGGCGCGTTTCTGAGTTCCATAACCTACCACAACCACTTCTGAAAGCAGTTGTGTGTCATCACTTAGTTCCACTAACGAAAGTGCCTGATGATTGGATGCTTTGATTTCTTTAGGTAGGCAACCCACATATGAGAATTGTATGGTAGCATTTTTAGGAACGTTATTTAATAAATAATTGCCATCCAGGTCGGTAGAGGCTCCGATGGTGGTTCCTTTTACAAGTACCGTCACTCCAATCATAGGTTCTCCCGAAGAATCGACAACCTTACCCTTAAGACTTGTCTTGGAATCTTTAGGGTTGGTTTCTTTATCCTTCTCCTTGATTATTATAGATTTTGAGGAAATAATCTGATAAGATAGATTTGTTCCTGCTAAAGCTTGATCCAATACTTTGGAGACCGGAACATTCTGTAAGTTCACAGAAACGCGTTTCTGCCGAGGGAGAATTTCATCACTATATGAGAAAACATAAGAGGACTGTTTCTCAATTTTTTCAAACACTTGTTTCAAAGTGTTGTTTTCTATCCGCACCGTTATCAGGTCCTTGTCTTGAGCTTTCATGGATAGACAGGGCATGATGCACAATAAGGTGAGAAATAGTAATTTAACTTTTAAGAAGTTCATTTTTAGGTTAGTTTAAATTAATGCGATTAGATTTATACTATATATTGATGTAATCGTAAATTATGAAGGAGAATCACGAAGAAAAAACATGTTTTATAACATAAATTAACTTTCTTGAATATTGCGAGGTCAATAAAGATTTTTATTGTAATTTTGTGCCCTCGCAAAGGTTTATGGATACCGATAGGAATAAAGAAATAGAGCAAAGTTTGGCTGCCTCCTTAAAAAAAGGATCAGTCAAGGCATTCGACACAATATACAAGATGTATGCTTCCAAATTGCTGGGATATGTATCGCAAGCAACCCGTAATAAGGAAGATGCTGAAGAAATTGTGCACGATATATTTCTTGATTTATGGAAGAGTAGAGAAAGATTGCAGTTAGATAAAGGTTTTAAGGTTCTCTTATTTTCGTTAGCTTATCGACGAAGAATAGATTATTTTAGGAAGCATCTTAAATCTCCTATATTCGAGGATTATGCAAATTTTCAGAACGATCTTGTAACAACGGATGACCGACCATTGGAATATAATGATTTCTTAAAGATATTTCGTAAAGCTCTCGAAGGTCTTCCGGAAAAATACCAGAGAATAATAATCCTTTCCAGATTCGAAGAGCTGACTAATAAAGAAATTGCTAAAAAAATGAATATAAAAGAAAGAACGGTCGCCAATGAGTTGTCTTTGGCTCTTAAGTACCTGAGGAGTGAACTTGATAGGATCAAGTCTAAATTATATTCAGATTTATTTTGATAACCCAAATGAATTAACAGAGACTTATGGATAATATCGTTGAAAGATTCAAGAATGGGCACTTCAATAAGGAGGAATACGAGGCTATGCGGAAAGAGATAGACTCTATGTCGGATAAAATGTTGGATGAGCAACTTAATATGGCTGAAATGTCTCATGAATTCTCGGAAACTGAAATCGATGATTTGCGAGAACAGTTGGACAGAGAGATAAGACATGAAGCCGGAAAGGATCGCTGGTATCGTGTTCTTGGATGGGCAGCCGCAGTAATGTTGCCAATGCTTGCATGCGTCACAGCTTTATGGGTATCTACACGCGTAGAATTAGATAAATGTGAAGATATTCTGGCAAATGAGATTGATATATCCACTTCTGCCGGTGAATGGGTTGATGCTGCACTACCTGATGGTTCGCGTGTGAATTTAGGTCCAAAGTCGACACTCACTTATACCCTTGGAGCTTTTAATGCAAGTTCACGAAAGATATCTTATTCGGGAGAAGGAATTTTCAATATTGCCAAAAAAACGGATTCACCTTTTATTTTAAGTACGTCAGGTTTTGAAATTAGGGTATTAGGCACAGAATTCTCGCTAATGTCACGACAAGACAAAACACATTCCGAGATTCATCTTATATCCGGGTCGATAGAGTTACAATCTTTATCAACCGGTAATAAACTTAAAATGTGTCCTGGAGAAACAGCTGTGGTAGATAATTCTGATGGAGAAATAAAGATATTAGATGTAAAGTCTGCAAAGAAGATTTCGGCTGGAGGAAATATTATGTATTTTAATTCTTCACCAATTGCAGAGGTTATTGAACAATTGTGTTTGTATTATGGACTTGAATTTATTCTTGACAAATCTGTGCCGGACATAACGTTCACCGGGTCTCTCGTAAAAGATAATTTGAAAGAAGTTGAATTTGTTCTTGAGACCACTATGGGACTCAAATTCCAAGCAAAAGACGATAAACATATTCAGGTGATCAAGTGATCTGATCAATAATTTAGAATATTATACAACGCGAATGCGGCCGGTTTCGCAACCAGCCGCATTCAAGTGTTTTCCATAATACTTTTTCGAACTAACCTAACATCATGAAACGATTTTCTTTATACCTATAAAACATCGCTGTTCGAAAAAAGTTTAATTGCCCGAAAATTTTTTCAAAAAATTATTGAGAAGCTCCTCAATATTTACTTATTCAACTTTCGCAAGCGGAATATTGAAGTTAAAGTTCCAACCACTTTCAACCATACAACAACCACATTGGATGCGGATAAACCCTCACGACTTTGATAAAAAGTGGTTGTTGTGTGGTTGAAAGTGGTTGGAGATCAAATACACTTCCATCTATGATGAAAATGTTTTTTAATGGTTTTAATGTTTTGGGAAAAATCTTTTTGATTGGTTTGGCTTGGCAGATAACGCAGGGTATTGTGAACTGACAGGAGGTCGGGTTAGTGAATAAATGTGAAAAGATATAATAAGGGAGGAGCAGGGGCGTTATATTGTTATTGCTATATTAGCTGGAACTTACGGCTAATCGAGTCAAACCAGATAAACTTTTAAACTTATAAACTCTTAAACTTTAAGTTGAAGCTTGCGAAACTTAAATCAATAAATTTACAACTAATTGAGAATAAGAATGAAAAAATTACTTTTTGTGGCAACTGCGGCTGCGCTCATGACGCTTGCTTCTTGCAAAAATAATGATAGCGTTTCTACGCTTACGTTGCCGGTGACTGCTTATAACATGATTACAAATACTCTTGATGGTGGAGAACCAGTGGTTGCCGGGTCTGTTTACAGATTTAATTTCGATATGGTGGCAGGCACTACGACAATGGGCACTGAGTTGCCTATGGGCACCGGCAACATTTCGTTTGTGACCGGCACGATGCCATTCACCACAGGCATGTATCAATTTGAAAACAATTATTACCAGATCATTAACGTTGAAAAGCTTCAGGCTGGAACAACCTCAACTCAGGAGAATATAACCGACCTTGAATGTCAGCTGACCCCCATGGCATATATGCCTCCTCAGGTGCAAGGTGCCCCCGCTGTTTCCTATCCTTCTGATTACAGGTATTCGATTATGCATTACAATATTGGTGCCTATCGCGTGCGTACGTTCTGGTCTGACATGACATTCCGTGGTGAGACAACAGCTTCTTATGCCGACAAGGATGGTGTGCAGAAGAGTTTCATCAATAAGGACATGATGTATCGTGTAATCCTTAATATTAAAGAAAAGACAGCAACTGTTGTGCTTTATAATGTGAAACTTTCAGAGGAAGTTAATCAGACAGTAAATAATATGGTTCTCGAAAAACTTCCTGTTTCGTTTAATGCATCAGGTATTCATGTTAATGGATCGGATATTGTTGCCAAGGTTTACGAGAATGGCACGGCAACTTCCAATCCCGAGTATACTTTTGACAACTTCAGTTGCGATATTATGGGAGAACTGACATCCGCATCGATTCTTTACAAAATAGCCGGCAAGAATAATGGACAGTTCTCGGGTAATTGGATTACCAAGGTAGGTAAGGAGTAAAAAACATGATGATATTGATTAAAATGCGTTTCCTTTGAGGAAGCGCATTTTTTTATCAATACCACCATCTGGATATTTCGGTTTTCATTTGTGCCATTTCGGAATATTTCACATTTTTTAAGGTTTTGCGCAAAAAATGGTTTGTCGGATAGAGAAAAATTAGTACCTTTGCAGATAAGTTTACCCCTCCAGAAGGGCAAAACTTGTGATTTTAAAACCGGATTTTAGACTAACATATTAAACTATAAGCAGATATGAATCTATTGCTGGAGATAGGCAATGGCGCGTTGTCGGTGACGGCAGTTCTCACGGGTATCGGACTCGTGTTTGCGGCGCTCCTTATAGCCAAACTGATTTCTCCGAGATCTTTTTCAGTTAAAAAATCTGAACCATATGAGTGTGGTATTCCTACTCGGGGAGAATCAATGATTCAGTTTAAGGCAGGATATTATATTTTTGCAATCCTGTTTCTTATTTTCGATGTTGAGACTGTGTTCCTCTGGCCGTGGTCGGTTGTAATGCGCGGACTTGGTCCTCAGGGTCTTCTCTGCATCGCTATTTTTATGTTTGTGCTGATTATGGGTCTGGCCTATGCCTGGAAGAAAGGAGCATTGAAATGGGAGTAGACAAGATTAAAAGCATGACGCGTGAGGACTTCAAGGACAACGAGTATATCGATAAACTTGTAGACGAACTCAACGCAACCGGCGCCAACGTGGTTGTCGGGAAATTTGATGAACTTATCAACTGGGGTATCTCCAATTCATTGTGGCCACTGTGTTTCGGTACAAGCTGCTGTGCGATCGAGTTCATGAGTCTTGGCGCAGCCCGTTATGATATGGCTCGTTTCGGATTCGAGGTTGCACGTAACTCTCCCCGCCAGGCGGATTATGTTATGGTGCAGGGAACGATAGTTCACCGCATGGCTCCTGTGATGCGTCGTCTATACGAGCAGCTTGCCGAGCCTAAGTATGTGATTGCCTGCGGTGGCTGCGCGGTTTCCGGTGGTCCGTTCAAGAATTCATATTGTGTGGTTCCCGGTGTTGACCAGATTCTCCCGGTTGATGTATATATCCCGGGATGTCCTCCACGTCCGGAGGCAATGTTCTATGGTCTGATGCAGCTTCAGCGCAAGATCAAAGTGCAGAAATTCTTCGGTGGCACAAACCGTAAGGAGAAGATAGAGGAATTTTTCGCCGAGCATCCCGAGGAGAGGGGTGAGATCGGATAATACATTGAAAAAGTATTTAGACGCATTGACTTTAACCATGAGCGATATAAAAGAAATTATCGGTAAGATTTGTCCGGACGCTACCTTTGAAGAGGGGGGGTGCCTTTTGGTGAATGTTCCCGAAAAGAAGTGGTATCCGTTGGCGAAAAGCCTCAAGGAGAATAAAGATCTCGATTTCGATGTTCTTTCAGCCGTAGTAGGTATGGATTGGAAAGAGACAATCGGAGTTGTATATTATCTTACCTCCACCTCCCATAACTGGGGAATGGTGGCTGTAAAAGTGGAAGCTGAAAACAGAGACGATGCTTATATCCACAGCGTGAGCGATCTTTGGAAAGTTGCTAATTTCCAGGAACGTGAAGTTTACGACATGTTTGGCATCAAGTTTATCAACCATCCCGACATGCGACGCTTCTTCCTTCGCAATGATTGGGTGGGTCACCCACTACGTAAAGATTATGACGCGAATCCCGAATTGAATCCCATCCGTCTCGAGGATGAGAAAAACGAGGACGATTCGCGTGTTTTTGTGGAGGATGCCGACGGTAAGATCAAAGAGGAGCCCCGCAAAGTGTTTAATGAAGATGAATATGTAGTGAATATCGGTCCTCAGCATCCCTCTACTCACGGTGTGATGCGTTTCCGCGCTTCTCTTGACGGAGAGATCGTGAAGAAAGTGGATGTGGTTTCAGGTTATATCCACAGGGGAATCGAAAAGCTGACCGAGGGAATGACATATCCCCAGATTCTTCATTTCACCGACCGAATGGATTATATGTCGGCTCATCAGAACCGTCATTGTCTCTGTGCATGCATAGAGAAAGCCATGGGTCTTGAGATTCCCAAGAGGGCACAGGTGATCCGTACGATGATGGATGAGCTTATGCGTATAAGCTCTCACCTCCTTTCATTCGGCTGCACAGCCATGGACCTTGGCGCAACAACCGCATTCTTCTATGGTTTCCGTGAGCGCGAGATGGTTCTTGATATTTTCGAGAAAACATGTGGCGCCCGCATGTCGATGAACTATAACGTTATCGGCGGTGTGATTGCTGATCTTCATCCTGATTTCGTAAAAGACGTCAAGCACCTCATCGAGATTATGCCTGAGCGTCTTAAAGAATACCATAAAGTATTCTCCGGCAACCTTATCGCCAAGAATCGTCTTAAGGGTGTAGGTATGCTCAGCAAAGAGGATGCAATCAATTATGCGATAACCGGTCCGAGCGGACGTGGATCCAACTGGAGCTGCGACTGCCGCAAGAAACATCCATACGCTGCATATGCGGATGTTGAGTTTGATGAGGTATTGCTCGACGGTTGTGATTCATACTCTCGCTACATGGTCCGCATGAAAGAGATCGAGCAGAGCTGCCGAATCCTCGAACAGCTTGTTGACCGTATTCCCGAGGGTGACATTCGTGCGCAGGTTCCGAAGATCATCAAGCTTCCTGCAGGCCGCTGGTATCAGCAGGTTGAGGCAAGCCGCGGAACATTCGGAGTGTATATCGAATCAACCGGAGAAAAGAATCCTTATCGCGTTCACTTCCAGAGTCCGTGTTTCAACCTTGTAGGTGTAATGGATCTCACATGTTCGGGATATATGATCGCAGACTTGATTACAATCGGCGCCGCCCTTGACTTTGTGATCCCGGATATCGACCGCTGATGCCGGGGGATCCGAAAATGAATTGAATTAGACAAATACAATAAGCGTATAATCCAAATAAGAGAATAATCAATATGTTTGATTTCGGAAAATGGACATCTGCATTCAACAGTCTGCTTCTCGGCACAGGCATGCCTGAGTGGGCTGCGGTCTTGATTGAATGTGTGATCATAGCGGTTTTGGTGCTTGCCACATATATCGTGTTAGCTCTTTTCTATATTCTTTACGAGCGTAAGCTTTGCGCCTGGTTCCAATGCCGTCTCGGTCCGATGCGTGTCGGAAAGTGGGGTTTGCTCCAGGTGTTTGCCGATATGTTCAAGATTCTTATCAAAGAGCTTATCTGCCTTAAGGGCACTGACAGATTCCTCTTCAAGCTTGCTCCTTATATCGTGATCACATCTTCTGTCACGATGCTTGCGTGCTTGCCCTGGGGAAACGGACTCCAGATAATCGACTGGAATATCGGTATTTTCTTCATACTCGCTGTTTCATCTGTCGGCGTTTTAGGTATTCTTCTCGCCGGTTGGGCATCCAATAATAAGTACACACTTATCGGTGCGATGCGAAGCGGCGCGCAGATGATCAGTTATGAGCTTTCTCTCGGAATCTCGCTGATGACAATCTGTGTGTTCGCAGGCACGATGAATATTTCAGAGCTCGTAGCAGAGCAGGAGAGTGCATGGTTCCTTTTCCGCGGACATATCCCGGCGATCATTGCATTCATAATCTATGTGATTGCAGCAACCGCCGAGACCAACCGTGGTCCCTTCGACCTTCCTGAGGCAGAACATGAGCTTACCGCCGGTTATCATACGGAGTATTCCGGTATTCATTTCGGTTTCTTCTACCTTGCCGAATACCTTAACCTCTTTATCGTATCCGGAATTGCAACTCTGATGTTCCTTGGGGGCTGGATGCCTCTGCATATACCGGGCTGGGAGGCATTCAACAATATTATGAATTACATTCCGTCCATAGTATGGTTCCTTGCCAAGGCTTTCTTCATCTCTTTTGTGATTATCTGGTTTAAGTGGACCTTCCCGCGTGTGCGTATCGACCAGATGCTTGCGTTTGAGTGGAAATATCTTATGCCTTTCTCGCTTGCCAATCTCATTCTGATGGCAGTGTTTGTGGCATTGGGGTGGCATTTCTAATTTGAATTAAAAGAAAATAAAAATAGGCTCGCTTCTTCCGGGGAGCGAGCCATAGAAACAACAGAAAATTAATATGAGCGCAAATTACGGCACAGTGACCCAGGTGATCGGACCTGTGATAGACGTCTCGTTTGAGGGTGGTAAAGAGAATATCCCCCCGATTTACACCGCATTGAAGGTGGAGCGCGACAATGGCGAGGAACTTATCCTCGAGGTTGAGCAGCATATCGGCGAAGATACCGTCAGATGTGTGGCTATGGAGAGCACCGATGGTGTTCGCCGCGGTGTGAAGGTGTTGAACCTTGACCGTTCAATTGCCGTGCCCACGGGAAATCAGGTAAAGGGTCGTCTTCTCAACGTAATCGGTGAACCTATCGATATGCTTGGCGAATTGAATCGCGACAATCTGCGCGACATCCATCAGCCGGCTCCGGCATTCGAGGATCTTGCCATTTCTCAGGAGATTCTTTTCACCGGTATTAAGGTGATCGACCTTCTCGAGCCTTATTCAAAAGGTGGTAAGATCGGTTTGTTCGGTGGTGCCGGTGTGGGTAAGACTGTGCTTATCCAGGAGCTCATCAACAATATTGCCAAAGGACACGATGGTTTCTCGGTATTTACCGGAGTTGGAGAGCGTACCCGCGAGGGTAATGACCTTCTACGTGAGATGATCGAGAGTGGTGTCATCAAATATGGCAAGAAATTCGAAGAGGGAATGGAGAAAGGGGAGTGGAATCTCTCTGATGTAGATTCAGAATCGCTTAAGAATTCCCAGTGTACACTCGTGTTCGGTCAGATGAATGAGCCGCCGGGTGCACGTCTCCGTGTTGCGCTTTCAGGTCTTACGGTAGCCGAGCAGTTCCGCGACAATGATGGCGGCGGCAAAGAGGTGCTTCTCTTTATCGACAATATCTTCCGTTTCACTCAGGCTGGTTCTGAGGTGTCAGCTCTTCTTGGACGTATGCCTTCAGCTGTGGGTTATCAGCCAACTCTTTCTTCTGAGATGGGTGCCCTTCAGGAGCGAATCACATCAACCAAGCAGGGTAGTATCACATCCGTTCAGGCTATTTATGTGCCTGCCGACGACTTGACTGACCCGGCTCCGGCAACAACCTTCAGCTTCTTGGACGCAACCACGGTGCTTAACCGTAAGATTGCCGAGCTTGGTATCTATCCGGCAGTAGACCCGCTTGATTCTACATCCCGAATCCTTGACCCGAATATCATCGGCGAAGAGCACTATAACGTAGCGCAGGCTGTGAAGCAGCTTCTTCAGAAATACAACGAATTGCAGGATATCATCGCGATTCTTGGTGTTGACGAACTTAGCGATGAAGATAAGCTTGTTGTGGCACGTGCGCGCAGGGCGCAGCGTTATCTTTCCCAGCCGTTCTTCGTGGCAGAGCAGTTTACCGGTCTCCCAGGTGTGATGGTTCCGCTTTCAGAAACTATCCGCGGATTCAAGATGATTCTTTCCGGCGAACTCGACAATCTTCCGGAACAGGCATTCCTGAATGTCGGCACGATCGATGAGGCAATTGCCAAGGGTAAGAAGATGTTGGAAGAGGTTAAGTAAACTTCTGAGACATCAAAAAAATCTTTAATTTTAAATTACAGTAATAGATGACACTTGAAATCATATCGGCTCACGAAGTGACATTCAAAGGGGAGGCAGTATCCGTAACATTACCCGGAATGTTGGGTTCATTCACGGTCTTGAAGAATCATGCCGCATTGATATCCGTGCTTGTTAAAGGCAATGTGAGATACACAACTCCCGATGGAGATGAAAAATCGCTGAGCATTGAAGGTGGAATCGCCGATGTCAATAATAATGTGATTTCAGTATGCGTCTATTAACACCAATAACAGAGAGTATGTCGAAAAGAATATCCATATTGGCAATGCTGCTGGCTTTCCTCGCCGCATTCCCTTTCTCTATGTCGGCATCAGGCAACGATGACCATAATGAGAATGAGAATCTTGACGTCAAGGAGATTATTTTCGAACATCTTGGCGACGGATATGGCTGGGAAGTTCCCTTTGCCCACGTTTATCGAATCCCTCTTCCTGTCATAGTAAAGGCTGAAGATGGCAAATGGTTCTGTTTCTCTTCCGGAGATCTGACTGAGATTGAGGTTACGGAAAACAAGGAGACCGGCAAAATCAAGAAGCATCTTGTGCCAGTTATGAAAACGATAGAGAAAGATGGTAAAACCTATCGTTTTATGCTCGCGCATGAGGGGTCGCATAAAGATAAAGTCGTAGAGCTCTTTCCACTGAATGCTGAAGAGACTCAGAAAGCCAAAGAGGAGATTGCCAACGACAACGGGAAAGTGGCAGAATACATCATAGAGGAGGATGGCACATATTATCGTGAATATCGTCCGCTTGATCTGTCGATAACCAAGAATGTGGCGGCTCTCTTCATATCCGCTCTTCTCGTCACTGCAATGGTGATGGGTCTCGTGAGATATTACCGTCGCAGAGGTCTGCGCGCTCCCAGAAAAGGTATGGGCTTCTTTGAGATGCTGGTTTCATTTGTATATTATGACACCATCAAAAGCACCCTGGGGGAGAACACAAAGAAGTTTGCGCCATATCTTCTCACTTGTTTCTTCTTCATTCTGACGATGAACCTTGTGGGACTAATCGTGATTTTCCCCGGTGGTGCAAACCTGACGGGCAATATTGCCGTTACTCTTGTTCTCGCATTCATGACGTTTGTCGTGACAAATATTTTCGGAACGAAACATTATTGGAAAGAGATTTTCTGGCCAGATGTGCCTTTGTTCTTGAAATTTCCGCTGCCTATCATGCAGGTGATTGAGGTTTTCGGTATTTTCACAAAACCTGCTGCACTATGTGTGCGTCTTTTTGCCAATATGATGGGCGGTCATATAATCGTCATCACACTCACTCTGCTGATATTTATTTTTGCGGCGTTTGGCACCGGTGTAGCCGGAGGCGCAACAGTAGTGTCAGTTCTTTTCTCAATTTTCATGCTTCTGCTTGATGTTCTTGTAAGCTTCATCCAGGCATATGTGTTTACGCTACTCTCTGCCTTGTTCATTTCAATGGCAGTGGTGAAAGAGCATGAGCACGAGGCTAAGGAGGATGAGACATATCCTCAGCTTGAGCGCAGAGACCGGCAGGAGATAGCTGAAGAGAAATCAGCGATGAAGAAACTGGCGAACGAGATGGATGCCTGATGTTGGGAGGATGGATAAAACAATGAAAATAATAAACATTAAATAACAATTTAAAAAATCTGAATTATGTTATCAACTATTTTAGCAGAACTTTCCCTGCAGCCTATCGCAGGACTCGGAGCAGCTCTTGGAGCAGCATTGGCAGCAATCGGCGCCGGTATCGGTATCGGTAAGATCGGTTCTTCCGCAATGGAAGCTATCGCCCGTCAGCCTGAGGCAGCAGGTGATATCCGAAGCAATATGATCGTGATCGCGGCACTTATCGAGGGTGTAGCCCTTTTCGCTGTGATTGTATCCGCTTTGGCATTGTTCATCAAATAAATAGGCAATAATGGAATTATTCACGCCCGATTTTGGCTTGGTATTCTGGATGTTCGTAGCGTTCATCCTGCTTTTCCTTGTGTTGGCAAAATGGGGTTGGCCGGTTATCATCAAGATGATGGATTCCCGTGCAGCCACTATCGACCAGGGCGTGGAAGACGCAAAGCAAGCCAAAGAGCAGCTCGACAATGCCCGTGAAGAGGCAAAGAAATATGTCGTAGAAGCCCAGGCGCGTCAGGCAGAGATGTTGCGCGACGCAGCGCGCATGAAAACCGAGATCATCGAGCAAGCCAAGAATGAGGCAGCCGATGCAGCCCGGAAGGAAATGGAAGCTGCGAAAGCCGCCATCGAGCAGGCACGCAAAGAGGCGGAACTGCAATTTAGAAATGAAGTTGGCAAATTCTCAATCGATATCGCTGAGAAGATGGTAAGAACCCAGATGAAGAGCGATAAGGCACAGACTGAGCTTGTCAACAAATTATTGGACGAAATAGAGAAAAACTGAAAGTAGATGGTTTCCGGACTTATACCCCACCGCTATGCCAAGGCACTATATAAATTTGCCCTGGAAAGCAACACCACCGGCGAGGTTTACGAGGAGATGAAGCGTGTTGTGGATTCTTTTCGCAGCAACCCCGAGCTGGATAAAGTTTTGTCAAATCCATTTGTGGATGCTGCCGACAAGGAAAAAGTGCTGCTGAGCGCAGCGGGCGAGAAGCCCGGAAACGACTACCGCCGGTTTGTAAAGCTCATCCTCGACCATAAGAGGGAGGAATTTGCCTACCTTATGGCGCTCGCTTACCGCGATATCTACCGCAAGGAAAATAAAATCTCGCAAGTTAGAATCATTACCGCTGTGGAACTTCCCGAAGCGGAGATGAAGAAGCTGCGCGCGGTGGTTGAGAATTCATTCAAGGATACGAAATTTGAATACTCTTCGGAAGTGGATCCAGATTTGATCGGTGGATTCGTGATAGATGTGGATTCAACAAGAATGGATGCCTCCGTGAGTGGCGAACTTGAACAATTACGTCAAAATCTCTTAAGTAGCAATTAAAGAAGATGCTCAATCCCAGCGAAATATCAGATGTTTTAAAACAAGAGCTCGAAAACATCAATTCGAAAGTCAAATTTGAAGAAGTAGGAACGGTGCTCAGCGTCGGCGATGGCGTGGCACATGTCTATGGACTCGAGAATGTGAGAAGTAATGAGCTTGTGGAGTTCGAGAATGGTGCGAAAGGCGTTGCGCTCAACCTTGAAGAGAGCAATGTCGGTGTCGTGCTTCTCGACAAAGTGAATTCAATAACCGAGAACATGTCTGTAAGGCGCACGGGAGAGATTGCGTCTATCCATGTGGGAGAAGGGCTTCTCGGGCGTGTCATCAACATGCTTGGTGAACCAATCGACGGCAAAGGACCGATCGAGGGTAAGCTCATACCGCTTCCCATGGAGCGTAAGGCGCCGGGCGTTATTTTCCGTCAGCCGGTGGTTCAGCCGCTTCAGACAGGTATCAAGGCTGTTGACTCCATGATTCCTATCGGTCGCGGACAGCGTGAGCTTATCATCGGTGACCGTCAGGTAGGTAAGACAGCAATCGCCATAGATACAATCATCAATCAGAAGTCGAATTATGAGGCTGGTAAGCCTGTATATTGTATTTATGTGGCAATCGGTCAGAAAGCTTCAACTGTGGCTTCTATCGTGAACACGCTTACGAAATACGGAGCGATGCCTTATACCGTAGTTGTTGCTGCAAATGCTTCCGATTCCGCATCAATGCGTTATTATGCACCGTTTGCCGGCGTGGCAATCGGTGAATATTTCCGTGATTCGGGACGTGATGCCCTGATTGTTTATGATGACCTTTCAAAGCAAGCTGTGGCTTATCGCGAGATTTCCCTTATTCTCAAGCGTCCTTCGGGTCGTGAGGCTTATCCCGGCGATATCTTCTATCTTCACTCTCGTCTTCTGGAACGCGCTGCTAAGATTATCGGCGACCAGAAAGTTGTGGAGAATATGAATGACCTTCCCGAGGTTATGAAGCCAATGGTGAAGGGTGGCGGTTCACTCACAGCTCTCCCAATTATCGAGACACAGGCAGGTGACGTTTCCGCATATATCCCGACCAACGTAATTTCCATTACCGACGGACAGATATTCCTTGAAACAGGTCTTTTCAATCAAGGTATCAGACCTGCCATCAATGTAGGTATTTCAGTGTCGCGTGTGGGTGGTAATGCACAGGTGAAGGCTATGAAGAAAGTTGCCGGAACTCTTAAGATCGCACAGGCTCAGTATCGCGAGTTGGAATCGTTCACTAAATTCGGTGGCGATGTCGATCCCGTGACTGCAAAAGTTATCGATACCGGTCGTAAGAACCAGCGTCTTCTTATCCAGCCACAGTATCATCCATGGCCTGTCGAGAATGAGATCGCTGTCATCTTCTGCGGTGTGAACGGTCTTCTTGAGAACGTGCCTATCGATAAGGTAGGGGAGTTCGAGGAGCAACTGCTGCAGATGTTGCAGATGAAATACCAGAAGGAAGTGCTTGATGAGCTTCGTCAAGGCAAACTTACCGACGACGTGTCGGAGAAGCTTACACAGTGTGCCAAAGAAGTGGCAGACTCATTGAGCGCTGTAAAATAATCTTCTAAAACAATTATTTAATGGCAACCCTTAAGGAATTAAAAATACGCATCGGTTCGGTCGCATCGAGTGAGAAGATCACCGGTGCCATGAAGATGATATCTTCTGCGAAAGTGCATAAGGAGGAGCAGAGTCTGCGTCGTCTCAAGCCTTTCAAGGATCAGATAAAGTCTATCATGGGACATATCCTTTCTACCGGTGAGAATTTCAATTCTCCATTGATAGAGACGAGAGATGTGAAGCGTGCCGGTATAGTTGTCTACGGATCAGACGATGGACTCTGCGGTGCATACAACATCAATATCTTCAAGGGTCTCTTGATAGAGATCGACCGTCTGAAACAGGCATACGGCAATGATCTCTACGTAGAGGTTTATCCTGTGGGCAAAAAGATGACAAAGGCTGTGCGTCATCTTGAGAATGACCAGCTTGGGGTAAAAGTTCCCGAAGGTGTGGATTCCAAGATGCAAGGAGAGATTGTGACTGAATTCACGAAAACACTCCGCGATGCATTCCTTAACGGAGATCTTGATCTTGTTGAGACTGTATATATGGGTTTCCAGTCGATGAGCCGTCAGAAACTTGCTACAGAACAACTCTTTCCCGTGACAGAAAAGATGTTGACAGAGGAGTCTGCCGAAGAAGATGACAACAAACTCTACATCTTCGAACCAGACGCCAACAGCATATTCAACGAAGTGTTGCCAATGTTCGTAATGTCTACGATGCAGGAAATCACCGTGCAGAACAGGGCTTCCGAGCAAGCAGCCCGAGTGATGGCTATGCAGAGTGCAAACGACAATGCGAAAAAGCTCTTTGATGAACTTCAGCTTGAATATAACAAGCTTCGTCAGCAGAGCATCACCACCGAACTTCTTGATATCCTCGGAGGACAGGTGGAGAGATAACCGATTCAGAAAAGATATTAAATTAATCTCATAAAAAAAGAACCAACCTAAAAGCTACATGGGCAGTATAAAAGAATATTTCACGTCAGTGGGGCAGGGGGTAAAGAGTCTGCTTGTGGGAATGGGCGTTACCGGAAAAGAGTTAGTGACACCCAAGATCACGGAGCAGTATCCGGAAAATAGGAAAACTTTGCAGATCGCTGATCGTTTCCGTGCGGAGCTTACCCTAAAATACGATGCCGAAGGGCGTCACCGCTGCATTGCCTGCGGAATCTGCCAGATGAATTGTCCGAACGGCACAATAAATCTGACCACTAAGATGGTGGAGCTTCCCGATGGCAAGAAGAAGCGTAAACTTGACAAATACATGTATGACCTGGGCAGCTGCACATTCTGCATGCTTTGTGTCACTTCATGTCCGCAAGATGCATTGGAATTCTCCAATGACTTCGAGCAGGCTGTTTTCACTCGCAATGCGCTTGTGAAACAGCTTAATTATCGTCCCGAACCGGCAGATCCAGCTCCCGCTCCCAAATCGGCTCCGGCAGCTGCCGCCTCTATAACCAAAGAATAATAAATTTCACAATAAATGGATTCAGTAGCAAATATAATTTTGTATTTCGTGGTGGCTATCTGTATCGCTGTCTTTTCAGTGATGGCTGTCACGTCGCGCAGAATACTCCGGGCTGCCACCTATCTGCTGTTCGTTCTGATCAGCACAGCGGTGATCTATTTCCAGCTTGGCTACCAGTTCCTGGGAGCCGTGCAGATTGCAGTCTACGCCGGGGGCATCATGGTGCTGTTTGTGTTTGCGATTCTTCTTACTCGCAAACCGGGCGACATGGCTGCTCCGCTGGAGTCGCATCGCCGCGCATTGGGAATTACGATTTCCGTGGCAGGATGTGTGCTTCTGCTGCTTGCTCTCTTCTACATGCCTCTGCTTCATGGCGCCTCTCTGATGGAGGCGATCAACGCAGGAAACCAGATAACGATGCATGACATCGGACGCGCCTTTACAGGCACAGACCGGTTCCAATATCTGCTTCCTTTTGAGGCTATCAGTGTTTTATTACTTGCATGTATCATTGGAGGCGTAGTTGTTGCCCGTAAAAGATAAACAGATATGGATTTAAGCATGTTATGGTATCTTGTGCCAAGCGTCATAATGTTTGCCGCCGGTGTTTACGGGTTCGTAACCCGCAAGAATATGATCGCGCTGCTGATTTCATTGGAGCTTATGCTCAATTCAGCTGACCTCAATTTCGTGGTCTTCAACCGTTATCTCTTTCCAGATATGATGGAAGGAATGGTGTTTACATTGTTCGCCATCGCAATCGCAGCTGCAGAGACAGCTGTTGCAATAGCGATTATCGTGAATATCTATCGTGCCGTGGGCAACACGGATATCAATAGTGTCAAAAAAATGAAATACTAAGATATGGACATTACACTTCCAATTCTGATTCTGGCTCTGCCGTTCACGATGTTCCTTATCTTGGGAATCGGCGGTGTCAAGATGTCGCGCAAACTTGCCGGTGTTTTAGGTATTTGTGCAAATGGCGCATTGCTCGTCATGGCTTACACAGTTGCGTTCACTTATTTCTTCAGTGGTAATCCGGAATTCATTGTAGACGGTATTCGCCAGCAGGTGCAGCTCTACGATGTGACATGGCTTGCTTTCACTGAACGTCTTGTCGTGAACATCGGTTTCCTTCTGGATCCGATCAGCGCAATGATGCTCATTGTGATCACAACAATTTCGTTTATGGTTCACCTCTACAGCTGGGGCTATATGGAGCATGAGCCGGGATTCCAGCGTTATTACGCGTTCCTTTCGCTCTTCACGTTCTCAATGCTCGGTCTTGTAGTGGCGACCAATATTTTCCAGATGTATATCTTCTGGGAGCTTGTGGGTGTTTCATCCTATCTGCTGATCGGTTTCTTCTATAAACTTCCTTCGGCAGTGTCAGCATCCAAGAAAGCATTTATTGTTACCCGTTTTGCCGATCTCTTTATGTTGATCGGTATCCTGGTGCTTTCATATTATGTAGCAGAGACTCCGGCAGATGGTCCGCTTGGAGGCGCTTCAGCTTTCAACTTCCTTATGTTGAACTCGAATCCTACGAATGTGCTTGCTTCCACAGTCGGTTCTACGTTCCTTGGTGGTTCTGTGCTTACATGGGCGATGATACTCATCTTTGTGGGAGGTATGGGTAAATCAGCAATGATGCCTCTCCATATATGGCTTCCCGATGCAATGGAAGGTCCGACACCAGTTTCGGCACTTATCCACGCAGCAACAATGGTTGTTGCCGGCGTTTATCTGGTTGCTCGTTTCTTCCCGCTCTATCTGATCGTTCCCGATTCATTGGTATTCATCACCGTAGTCGGAGCCATCACGGCATTCTATGCTGCAGTAGTGGCATGTTGCCAGATTGATATCAAGCGTATCCTTGCATTCTCTACCATCTCGCAGATCGCGTTCATGATGGTATCATTAGGTGTGGCTCGTCCTGAGCTCCATGACGGACTTGGATATATGGCATCAATGTTCCATCTGTTCACTCACGCCATGTTCAAGGCACTTCTCTTCTTGGGAGCAGGTGCTCTGATACATGCCGTGCACTCCAACAATTATACCGAGATGGGAGGTATGCGCAAATATATGCCGATTACACATTGGACATTCCTTATCGGATGTCTTGCCATCGCCGGTATTTTCCCATTCTCAGGTTTTTGGTCGAAAGACGAGATGCTGTCGGCAATGTATGCCAACAACTGGATCTGGGGCGCATGGATGACAATGGTTGCAGGTCTGACTGCATTCTATATGTTCCGCATGTATTTCCGAGTGTTCTGGTGGGAAGAGAATCCTCATTATAAAGAGCACCGTCCTCACGATGCACCCTGGCAGATGTCCTTGCCTCTTATCATACTCGCAACGATAAGCGTGTTTGCAGGTTTTATACCTTTCGGAGAATTTGTGACTTGGAACCGCGCTCCTTATCATATCCATATCGAGATGCAGGTTGCAATCACAAGTATCGTGGTGGCTCTTATAGCAATCGCATTTGCCGGCTGGTTGTATCTCAAGAAGAATGACAAGCCTGCCCGCATGAAAGCGGCATTCCCCGGTCTTTGGCAAGCTGCCAACCGCCGTTTCTATTGGGACGAGATGTATATGTTTGTCACCCATAAGATCATATTCAACGGCATTTGCCGTGCGATCGCATGGTTTGACCGTCATATCATCGACGGCACAATGAACGGTCTCGCAGCCATGACTCAGTTCTTCTCAGTCAAGATCAAGGGTATGCAGAACGGAAGTGTGCAGACATATGTGCTGTGGTATTTCTTCGGCGCTCTTCTTCTGGCGGCAATCACATGGATCTGCCTGTTATAATTAACTTCATATCGCATTGCAAATATTAATAAAATCATGTTTGGAAATATCTTAATCTGGTTTGTAATAGTCCCGGTCATCATGATGGCTGGCCTGGCATGTTGCGGCAATAGCAATATGAAGGCAATCCGCGCCGTGATGGTGACAGGTTCTACAGTCTTGCTCGCCATGGCGATCTGGCTTGTAGTTGACTTCCTTGCGCTCCGCGCAGCCGGAGACACATCCGAAATGCTCTATACGGGTAGCTGGATGTGGTATGCTCCGCTTAACATACATCTCGCAGTTGGTGTTGACGGTATCTCAGTGTTGATGTTGCTTCTTTCTGCAATCATCGTTTTTGCCGGCACATTCGCTTCCTGGAAAATCGATCCGCTGCCGATGAACTTCTTCCTCTGGTTCTGTCTCCTGTCAACAGGTGTGTTCGGATTCTTCATCTCAATCGACATGTTCACGATGTTCATGTTCTACGAGGTGGCACTTATCCCGATGTATCTGCTTATCGGAGTGTGGGGCACGGGACGCAAGGAGTATTCGGCAATGAAGCTTACGCTCATGCTTATGGGTGGTTCGGCTTTCCTTATGCTCGGTCTTCTTGGAATCTTCTGGCACAGTGCTCCCGAAGGTGGACAGCTCACCTGGAACATTCTTGAGATCTCCCATAATAATGCTATCGATCCGAGCTGGCAGCGTCTTCTCTTCTGCTTCACGTTTGTTGGATTCGGTGTGTTGGGTGCGATGTTCCCCTTCCACACCTGGAGTCCTGACGGTCACGCCTGCGCACCGACAGCAGTGTCGATGCTCCATGCCGGTGTTCTTATGAAGCTCGGTGGATACGGATGCTTCCGTATTGCTATCTTCCTTTGCCCTCAGGCGGCGCAGGAACTTGCGTGGATTTTTATCATCCTCACGGGTATCAGTGTCGTTTACGGAGCGTTCTCCGCATGTGTTCAGACAGACCTTAAATACATCAACGCTTATTCATCAGTGTCACACTGTGGAATGGTGCTTTTTGCAATCCTTATGCTTAACACCACAGCGATGACCGGTGGTATCCTGCAGATGCTTTCTCACGGTCTTATGACTGCACTATTCTTCGCCCTTATCGGTATGATTTACGGAAGAACCCATACCCGCGATATTCGCGAGATGGGAGGTTTGATGAAGATAATGCCTTATCTTGGTGTCTGCTATATGATAGCCGGTTTCGCATCGCTTGGTCTGCCCGGTATGTCTGGTTTCGTAGCCGAGATGACAATCTTCTTCGGTGCCTTCGAAAATAACGATCTTTTCCATCGTATTTTCGTGATAGCTGCCACAACCTCAATCGTGATTACAGCTGTATATATTCTCCGTGTTGTAGGTAAGCTTGTTCTTGGACCCGTTCAAGATGAGCATCATCTGAAACTTACGGATGCAAGCTGGTGGGAGCGTCTTTCCACAGTTACACTTATCGTGTGTCTCGCAGGAATAGGCTTCTTCCCCAACTGGATCAACGAGACAATCCAACATAGTTTTGCCCCGATCATTAACGCACTTCAGAATGCTATCTGACAGGCAATGTGATCTCAAAACTTTTAGAAATAGAGTAAAGCACAACAATAACAATGGATTATTCACAATTTGGGGCAATGTTGCCCGAGCTAATAATTCTGGGTCTTTTCCTGGTGGTGTTTCTTTTTGACACTTTTTCCGGAGATGGCTCCAAGCGCTTCCTCACTCCACTCACTACGGTGCTCTTCGGATTGGCTACGATAGCCATCTGGATTCTACCCTCGTGCGATATGGAGGTGTTCAGCGGCATGTATGTCAATGATTCAGCATGCAAAGCCATGAAGGCTATTCTGAATGTCGGAGTGTTTATCGTATTCCTTCAGTCTGCAAAATGGGTTGAGAGCGATGAGGTGGCTATTCGCAAAGGGGAGTTCTACGAGCTTCTTCTCGTAACTCTCTTCGGAATGTATCTCATGATTTCCGCGCGCCATTTCCTCCTTTTCATCATAGGTCTTGAATCTGCATCGCTGCCTCTCGCCGCTCTTGTAGCATTCAATAAGAAGCATTATGAGAGTCACGAGGCTGCTGCGAAATATATTCTGACAGCAGTCTTCTCCTCTGCAATTCTGCTCATGGGTCTTTCGTTTGTGTATGCCTTTTCAGGGGGATCGCTTTATTTCGATGATATCCGTCAGAATGTAATTGCAGGCGAATACAGCGGTCTTCTCATTGCTGCTATTGCATTCATGATTGCAGGTATCGGTTTCAAGCTTTCGCTTGTTCCTTTCCATCTCTGGACAGCTGATGTATATCAGGGCGCTCCCACAGCAATCACGAGCTACCTTTCAGTTATTTCCAAAGGAGCAGCTGCGTTTGCATTCTTCGTGATTTTCGTTCAGGCATTTGGTCCTCTGTTTGATCACATGTGGGAATGGATGATGTATGCTGTAATCATAGCAACGATAACTGTAGGTAACCTTTTCGCCATCCGTCAGAAGAACATGAAACGCTTCATGGCGTTCTCCTCAATCTCTCAGGCGGGATACATAATGCTTGGCGTTATGGCAGGCGGCATCGGTTTGGCATCAATGATGTTTTATATCTTTGTGTATATCGTCAGCAACCTCGGAGCTTTTGCAGTGATATCAAGCATAGAGAACAACAGTGGTAAGCTCCTGATGGATGATTACGACGGACTTCACAAGACCAATCCTTGGCTCTCATTTGCGATGACATTGGCAATGTTCTCTCTTGCAGGTATTCCTCCGTTTGCAGGTTTCTTCAGCAAGATACTTATCTTCACGGCTGTCACCTCAACCGGATCAATGGCTCTTTACATGCTTGTGCTGATCGCATTGATCAATACAATCATCTCACTCTACTACTATCTGTTGGTTGTAAAAGCAATCTGGATCAAACCGGGCGATGCCAAGATCGACAGCTTCAAGAGTGCCTGCGGTGAGAAGATTGCCCTCTGGATCTGTGTTGCCGGTATCATATTCGCAGGTATCGTGCCTTGCATTTATGAATACTGCGTGAACGCGGTGATAGGATAATAAAGAATTTAAGCTATCTAATTCCCGATATGGCAAGCGGGAGCAAGCGTAAAACTTGCTCCCGCTTGCTATATTGAAGCAAATGATTGAAAAAATGTTGCAAGTTATGAAATTATATTATTAAACATACTCTCAAGGGTTGCAATTGTTATAAGTATGAAGTAACTTTGTAACACAACGGTGCACTATCTAATTTATCACCCTGGCATTACCCTCCTCGGCTTCGATGATAACTATGGCATTGACCGAAACTAAAGAAAATTATAACCCGCATAATCAATTATGTCATGAGCTATCTTAAATTTGACAAGAACCTTATGATCAACTTGGAGCAGAGTCTTCCCAAAGAGATGCTTCGCACCAACAAGTCGGGGGCTTATCATTGTACTACCATCGTGGGTTGCAATACCCGCAAGCAGCATGGCTTGCTGGTGATTCCGATTCCGGAGATGGATGACAAGGCGCACGTGCTTCTGTCTTCGCTTGATGAATCGGTAATCCAACACGGAGCCTCGTTTAACCTGGGGCTTCATCAGTATGGCGACAATGTATTCAGCCCCAATGGTCACAAGTACATCCGTGAGTTTAACTGCGACAATGTCCCCGTAATGACCTTTCGCGTGGGTGGCGTGGTGATGACCAAGGAGAAAGTGTTTATTTCGCATGAGAACAGGATTCTTATCAAATATACGCTGGTTGAAGCGCACTCTCCAACAACATTACGTTTCCGTCCGTTTCTTGCATTCCGCAATGCCAATGATCTTTGCGTGGAAAATACAGCCATCAATAAGGAGATAAAACCAATTGAAAACGGAATCTCGACTTGCCTTTATGAAGGATATCCGGAACTTTTCATGCAGTTTAACAAACCTGTTGAATGGGTAAACGACGGTCATTGGTATAAAGGAATAGAATATACGAAAGACAAGGTGAGAGGAATCCCCTATAAAGAAGATTTATGGGTGCCGGGATATTTTGAATTGCCGATTAAGAAAGGGGAAACCATCATATTCTCTGCTTCAACTTACGAATGCAAGCCAAAGACATTTGAAAAAACATATAAGGAAGAACTCACAACTCGTACTTGTAGAACAAGTTTTTCGAATTGTCTGAAAAATTCTGCTAAACAATTTTATCTCAAGAACGAACACGGAACATATATAATGGCGGGATATCCATGGTATAATGTTCGGGCGAGAGACGAGGTGATAGCATTGCCAGGCTGTACGCTCGCTATCAATCACGAGGAGGATTATTTCGAGATTCTTGACACATTCCTTAAGGCATTGTTTAAATATATTGACAAGGGTGAGAAAGATCCAACCATTGGAGAGATCGATCTTCCGGACATTCCGTTGTGGACGATATGGGCAATCCAGCAGTTCCGCCGCCATTCCGATTCAAATGAATGCCGCAAACGTTATGGTGAAGCAGTTCGCCGTCTCGTAGAAGATGTGCGCGGAGAGAGAATACGCAATCTCAAGCTTAATCATAACGGGCTTGTGTCATCCAATGGACAGAACTCACCGGTGACCTGGCTGTCAGCTTCAATCAACGGCAAGCCGATAATTCCCAGAACCGGATATATTCTTGAGTTCAATGCATTATGGTATAACGCTGTCAAATTCCTGATATCTCTTTATGAGAATGAGAAAGGGGAAGAGGCATATGTTGCAGAACTCACCGAACTCGCAGATAAGATCAAGGGTTCGTTTATTGACACCTTCCTCAATGATTACGGCTATCTCTATGATTATGTCAACGGCAGTTATACAGATCTTGAGGTGCGTCCAAACCTGGCTATTGCAATCGGTCTTGAATATTCCCCTCTTGACCGCCGTCAGCGCAAGAGCGTGCTTGACCTCTGCACCCGTGAGCTTCTCACCCCAAAGGGGCTTCGCTCGCTCAGTCCTAAGAGTTTCGCCTACAATCCGACGTATGTGGGAAATCCGACAGAGCGTGAGTATGCGGTGCATTTAGGACCGGCGCGTCCCTGGCTCTTCGGATTTTATGCCGATGCCTATTTTAAAGTGTTTGGACTTTCCGGACTCTCCTTCATCGAGCGTATGCTCATCGGTTATGAAGACGAGATGACGGAGGGCTGCATCGGTTCCCTTTCCGAGATGTATGACGGGAATCCGCCGTATACGGGTCGTGGAGCAGTCAGCACCGCCAAGAATGTTGGCGAGATACTGCGCACGATCAAGACTGTGAAACAAATGACAAAACTTCTAACCGCTCAAAGTGAATAACAGATGAAAGCATTAATGTTTGGATGGGAGTTTCCTCCCCACATCCTTGGAGGATTGGGAACAGCAAGCTATGGTCTGACTAAGGGTATGCATGCCAATGGCGATATGGAGATCTCCTTCGTTATTCCCAAACCCTGGGGCGATGAAGAGAAAGGTTTCGCAAACATCATTGGTGCTTGCAACACTCCGGTGGCATGGCGTGATGTGAACTGGGATTATGTTCAGAACCGCATTGGCAATGTGATGAATCCTCAGCTTTATTACGACCTTCGTGACCATATTTATGCCGATTTCAATTACATGCGTCTCAACGACCTCGGATGCATCGAGTTTTCCGGACGCTATCCCGACAATATTCTCGAAGAGATCAATAATTATTCCATCGTGGCTGGGGTAATTGCCAGGACTATTCCGTGCGATGTGATCCATTCCCATGACTGGCTCACATATCCGGCAGGAATCCATGCCAAGAATGTTACCGGCAAACCACTCGTGATTCATGTGCATGCCTCGGAATTTGACCGTTCGCGCGGAAAGCCGAATCCTACGGTGTTCGGGATAGAAAAAGACGGTATGAACAATGCGGATCATATTATCACCGTGTCGAACCTTACGCGTAAGACCGTCATTGAGAAGTATGGTATAGATCCGTCAAAAGTAACTACCGTACACAATGCCGTGATACCTTTGAGTGATGAATTGTTGAATCTCAAGCGTCGCGAAGGGAAGGATAAGGTCATAACTTTCCTTGGACGTATCACGATGCAGAAGGGTCCGGAGTATTTCGTGGAGGCAGCTGCAAAAGTGCTCCAGAAAAACAAGCATGTGAGATTTGTTATGGCAGGTGGTGGTGACATGGAGGCTGCGATGATTCGTCTTGCTGCCAAACGCAATATCGCCGACCGTTTTCATTTCACAGGTTTCCTTCGTGGGAAAGAGGTATATCAGATGTTCCGCGATTCGGATGTTTATGTAATGCCGTCGGTATCGGAACCATTTGGAATCTCCCCGCTTGAAGCCATGGAGATGGGTGTCCCCTCTATTATTTCGAAGCAGAGCGGATGTGCTGAGATTCTCGATAACGTAATCAAGACTGATTACTGGGATATTGACGCAATGGCGGATGCAATGCATGCTCTCGTATCATATCCGGCACTCCATAATGAACTTCGTGACAAGGGAATCGAGGAAATTCACCAGATCACATGGGAGAAGGCAGGTAAAAAGGTGATCGACATATACAAACAAGTTATCGCAAATCGCAGATAGTTTTTTTACCTGTCAAACATAATTACACATTATACATTACACATTAAAAATTATTCAAAATGAAGTCAGTTTGCTTCTATTTCAAGATACATCAGCCTTATCGTCTGAAACGCTATCGTTTTTTTGACATAGGTAACGATCATTATTATTATGATGATTTTGCAGATGACGAAATCATCACCCGAGTGGCACAAAATTCATACATACCGATGGCGGAGACTTTGCTGCAGATGATTAAAAACAGCAACGGTGAGTTTAAATGCTCCATCAGTATTTCCGGCATTGCTATCGAGCAGCTTCAGATGTATGTGCCGGAATGTATTGATAAACTTCGTCAGCTTGCTGATACAGGTTGTGTAGAATTCCTGTCGGGCACCTATTCCCATTCTCTTGCTTCCCTTGAAGATCCAGAGGAGTTTATGCGTGAGGTGAAGGCGCACGATGACCTTATCTACCGCCTTTTCGGACAGAAACCGAAAGTGTTTGCAAACACAGAACTGATCTATGATGATGACATAGCCATGCTTGTGGCATCGATGGGATTCAAGACCACTCTCACAGATGGTGCCAAACACATCCTGGGCTGGAAGTCACCCAACTATGTTTATCGCGCCGCTACCGCTCCCAACCTGAAGCTTCTTCTCACCAACGACAAGCTTGCAGAAGATGTCACCATGAACTTCAACAATCCTGAATGGGATGAATATCCGTTGACAGCCGATAAGTATGTGAACTGGATAGCATCTCTTCCGGAAGAGGAGCAGGTTGTGAATCTCCTGATGAGCATGGATACATTCGGGACTTTCCTTCCGGCAGGTACCGGTATCTTTGAGTTCATGAAGGCTCTTCCGATGTTCGGTAAGGAGAAAGGAATTCAGTTTACCACACCTTCCGAGGCTGTTGCAAAACTGAAACCGGTCGATGAACTTTCCATACCTTATCCGATTTCAGGTATAGATGAGGCGCGTGACGTGTCTGCATGGAAAGGTAACGAGCTTCAGAGAGAAGCATTGCGTAAGCTCTATGCCGTGGCAGAGCGTGTAAGCCTTTGCAATGACCGCCGTTTGAAACAGGATTGGGAGTATCTGCAGAGTAGTGACCATTTCTACTATATGAGCACAAAGAACATGGCTGATGGTGCTTCACATGCCGCTTTCAGCCCGTATGACTCGCCGTTTGCAGCATTCACTAATTATATGAATGTTCTTGCAGACTTCCTGGTTCGCGTAGAAGAACAGTATCCCGAATCAATCGATAACGAGGAACTTAACTCACTGCTTCTCACGATCCGTAATCAGGCAGACGAGATCACATCGCTGAAAAAGGAAGTAACATCTCTGCGCACAGACATGGAGAATCGCGAAGAGCTGGTAGTGGTAGAAGAGAAACCTGCCAAGAAAGCTCCAGCCAAAAAGGCAGCGGCAAAGAAACCCGCAACTGAAAAGAAACCAGTCGCCAAGAAAGCAGCAAAAAAGACCGCAGCTAAGAAGTAGCCAATTTTTACCTTCAAAATAAAAGCAGGATGCATGTTCAATTCATGCATCCTGCTTTTGTTTTCTGGATGACGGCATACGGGACACCAAGGTGTCTTCACTCAACGTGCTTCGCATTTATTATTTTAGCTGATTGTGGAGGAGGGTTTGGCGGATGAGGTCGGGAGAGGGGATCGGAAGGTCGCGGAGGAGAATATGGGAATATTCAGAGTAACATTTCTCGCGGATGGGGAGGATGATGCCGAAAAGTCCTGAGTAGATTTCGCGAATGTCAGGAATGAAATCCATTTGCCCTTCGGAGTTATAGGCGCGGAGAAAATCCGAGATTGTGAAATCCTGCAATTCTATCGCAGGTGCTTCGCCATATTCACCATCTTTAATTCTGACGGAGTACAATAACCCGGCGGCATGCAGTTTGTCGGTAATTCTCGATACAATTCTTATGGGGAGGTTGTAGAGTCTCGCGATATCGGTATGTGACAGCGGTTTTTCACGCGCAATGAAGCGCTGGGCAACAACGCTCATCACAATCAACGCTATTGAGTGCCATCCATCGAGCGAGAGTTTATCGGAGTTGCCGTTGAAGTTGAAAGTGAAAACATTCTGAAGAGAATAGGTGAGAACACACCCCGACAGCAACAACAACCACGAGAGCTGCAGCCATATGAGGAGCAACGGTAGAAATGCGAACGAACCATAGATGGCATTGTATTTCGATACATATATCTGACCATTGACAAACAGTAGCTGTAATATCGTGAAGGCAATAGCACAGATGGCTCCCGAAATGGCGGCATATTTTATATCGACTTTCGTGTTCGGTATCAGAAGGAAGGAAAGGGAGAAGGCAACCCAGCACAAAATAACTGGAGCGGTTTCGAGAATGACGTTTACAACCGGGGTAAGGAAGGGTAGATTGAGGTTATCCTGTATAGTTGTAGACATGAATATCGAGACACCCGATGAGCAGATCATGAGAATGGGAATAATAAGACAGATTGCAATGTAATCTGTTATTTTCTGATAAAAAGAGCGTTGTCTCTTGATGTCCCAGATCATGTTGAATGCATCTTCAATGCTGGAAAGAAGAGATATCACGGTCCACAACAGGAATAATATGCCAATGCCGACAAATACGCCCTGAGATGCTTCCGTGAGATAGGAATCAACAAATTTGAGAGCAGCCGAAATTGCAGTGTGTTGTGATGGAAAAAAATTGTAGAGTTCTTCCTGGAGATAATCCTGCAAGCCAAAACCTCTTCCGATAGCCACAAGCAGCGCGATTGCCGGCACAAGAGCAAGCACAGTGGAATATGTCAGCGACATAGAACGCGTTTGCAGATCGCGGTCGAGAAAAGAATTTACGGATAGGTTGATGGTGCGGATGATGCGCACGCGCATGGTTTGTCGCGGGTCGTTCCATACACCCGTTATGCAGTAATCGATAGCATTTTTAACTTTTATCACCGCATTTGATACAAAATCCTTTATTTTATCGATGAATCCCATGTTCGTAAACAACTCAAAAGCAATATATCGATATAACAAAAAGGAGTCTTTGGTAGTTTTGCCGAAGACTCCTTTGTAATGAAGAGACAGAGATGATGTAAGCCGGGTTATGTGCCCGGACGAGAATGCCCGGGTGTCTGTCATTTATCTAAGCGCGCCGGTTGCCCGACGGCTTTAGCAGCCTACCCCCCGGCAATGGACGAGCAATCCTTAGCTGCCGGTATATTTGGCCTTGCAACTCGCGGGATGTGCGGACCCCCGCTGTCGCCAGCGGAGCCGGTGGGCTCTTACCCCACCTTTTCACCCTTACCGCAAAACGCGGCGGTTATTTTCTGTCACATATCGCCCCGACGTCGCCGCCGGCTTTCCGTTAGGAAGCGCGATGCTCTGTGTTGCCCGGACTTTCCTCCTGACATCCGATGAACAGATGCCCGGCGACAGACCACATTTCTGTCTTATCTTATAACGGAGCCTTGCGACTCTTATTTTAACCGGTATCTAAAAATATCCGCTAAATCTTTTTCTGAATCGTATCTGAATCCTCCGTTTTTTCAGCTGAAGGGTTATTATCGGAAACAGCAGGAGATAAGTCTGATTCAGATTTGTTTTCTTGTTTTGGCTCTTCGTTATTTTCGGTTTTTAATTTTTGTTGAGCCTCTTCTGCAGCTTTGCGGGCTGCTTCTTCGCTCTGGCGCGCGGCTTCTGTATTGGCTTTTGCCTGGGCGAGTCTTGCCTTCGCCTCTTTTGCCTCTTCTTTGGCAGCGCGTTCCTGTTCCTTGGCGAGGCGACGCGCCTCTTTTTCGATGTCGGCTGCTGTTTTCTTACGACGCGGCAGACTCAGGAACCCATTGATTCCCCAGAGAATGAATGCAGCTCCGGATATTATACTGCCAATGGTATGTTCTTTTCCGGGATCCTGATAATCTGTTTTCAGGAGCATGACCCATACCCCGGCAGCTATGGTTGCCAAAGGTATGATATAAAGCCATGCCGGAGCTCCGTTTACACGTCTTCCTTTCACTATCCATACGATTTGAGCCAAAGAAACAATAATCAGAGAAACACCCAGCGAAATATTGAGGTTCCCCAGAAGTCCGGAAGGCATGCACAGCAGGAGCACTCCCCATACCAGAGATATGATGGCTGTGCCTGTGGAAAACCAAGGACGACTTACGATCACCCCGTTGGCGTCGCGGTGAGGTCGCAAAGATGCAATAAGGAAGAATAAGCCCGGAATGATGAAGACAATACCAACACCCATCATCACGTATTTAAGCACGGGCTGTGATTCTTCAACAGCCTGATGGTTAAAAACCAATAAGCATATACCTGCCACCAAAGCAATCAGATATGCCAATGCGTATATAATTTTCCTCATAATATAAATTGTTTTATATTAAAAGGAATTAACATAGGGAAAGGTTTAAACCGATTGCGAAATTGAGGGGCGGATATGGGGGGATATAGGGCGGAATGGGGCTGGATGGGGTAGATGGGGATGGGACGGGAGACGGACTATGGGTTGGGGAGAGCGGAGAGGATGAGGGGGAGGAGAGCTTCGGTAGATAGGCGGGAGGAATTGAAGGTCAGATCGTAGTTGTCGGCGCGGCCCCAGTGGCGGTTGGTGAAATAATTGTAGTAGCTTTCGCGTGAGCGGTCAAATTTACGGGCTTTTTCCAACGCCTCTTCCATCGATTTCGCTTCGCCGCGTTCGAGGATGGCTTTGGCGCGATGTTCTTCCGGCGCATGAACGAATATGCTCAACAAGCCGGGATGTTCACGCATCACATAGTCTGCCGTTCTGCCAACAATAACACATGACCCTTTTTCGCATATGGATTTTATGACGTCGCTCTGGGCGCGGTAAAGATTGTCGTCGGTAAGTGTGTATGAACTGAATGATGCGGATGGCGAGCCATAGTTGAACGACAGGAACGAGCGGAGTATTGAGGGCTTTTTCTCATCCGCTTTCAGGAAAAGTTCTTTTGAAAAACCGAGGGCATCGGCAGCTTCCGACAGCAGTTCCTTATCATAATAGGGCACATTCAGCGTCTCAGCGAGTCTTTTGCCGAGTTTCCTTCCTCCTGCACCATATTGGCGTCCAATCACAATTATAAAATCATTCATATGGCAAAATTACAAAAATAATTTGTAATTTTGCAGTATAGAACACAGGAAATATATCTTATGAGTGTAGAAGAAAAGATAAATATCCCGGAAGATGAAGGGATGCGCATATATGAATATATCGTAGATAATGCCGAGTCTGATTCCCTTCAGATGGGGGATATGGTGATGAAGCTTCGACATGCCGACACTACAGGTCAATTCCTCTGCAGCACTGCGCGTTATCTCGCAGCTGTGAATCGCGAACGTTTCGACCAATGGATTGCACCTCTTGTGGAAGGCGCAATAGAAAAGGATCGTGATCGCCGCTACATAGGTTCTCTTCTTGAGGCTCTCTGGGGGCAGGATTATGCTGAAAGAGTGGAGGAACTAAAGGAGAGTGATGACAATTTCCGCCGCATTTACAAAAGAATTTATTCAGAAGGTCCGCTCTGACAAGCGTCTCTTCCGGTTAAACTTTTGTCGGAAAAATTGTTATATAAACATGAGAAAGATTATTTACACATTGATAATGTTTATGGCTATGGCAACAGCTACAGCGCAAAACCCGTCGCAACTCCCTGCCGGTCCGGTGGTGGATGTGAAGACTTCATTGGGCGATATAAAGATTAAACTTTATGATGATACGCCAAAACATCGCGACAACTTTTTGAAACTTGTGAAAGACGGCTATTACAATGGAGTCCTCTTTCATCGCGTGATCAAGGATTTTATGGTCCAGACAGGTGATCCGGAATCTGTAAACGCCGATTCTACAAAGATGCTCGGAAGTGGAGGTCCCGGATATCAGATAGATGCCGAGATCCTTTATCCTATGCATTATCATAAGTATGGCGCTCTTGCAGCTGCCCGCACCGGCGACAATATGAACCCCGAACGCAAAAGCAGCGGTTCTCAGTTCTATATTGTGACCGGTCAGAAATTTGATGACCACCAGCTTGACGGCTTGGCATATCGCCAGACCATGGAGAAGCGACAGGCATATTTCCGTGAGCTTTGCAAGAAGAATGAGGCAAAAATACGTGAAATAGTGAACTCGGGCAATAAAGAGGCAGAGGAGGCATATCGCATGGAGCTTATCAAGGAGACAGAGGCGGCTGTGCCTGAGGCTCCACTGCCCGATAATATCCGTAATGATTATAAAAACATTGGGGGCACTCCGCATCTTGACGGCACTTACACTGTGTTTGGCGAGGTGATAAGCGGTATGGACACTGTAGAGAAGATCCAGAATTCCGCTACGGGTCGTGGAGATCGTCCGAAAGAGGATATCCGCATAATCTCCATGAAAGTAGAAAAATAGAGAAAATAAAAAATAGATTTTCCGAAAAAATACGCCAAATATACAGGATAATTTTGTCAAGTTAAATAAAATCCGTATATTTGGCGTTGATTTTTGAGTTGTCGGTAACGACAGCGCAGAATATATTATTATGCCTGTGGCTGTAAAGCGGTCGCAGTAATGCAAAGACAATAACAATATTGATATGAACGAGCTTGAAAAGACGGTTCCCGCAGAGGAACAGGTCAACCCCACTCCCTCTGAAGCGTGTGCAGTAGAAACATCTCCGGCTGAAGATATCTCTGAGGCTACCGACCGCATCGAAGACGCGGCGGAAGAGGAGACCCCGGTGAATTACCATAATATGAGCAAAGCCGAACTCAATGAGGCTATGCGGGCAATCTTGGCGGAAAACCGTATGGATGCCCATAAGGAAGTGACGGCAATCAAGCAGGCGTTTTTCAATATCCGCAGCCGCGAGACAATGGATGAGGTGAATGCTTTTGTCGAGGCAGGAAATGATCCGAAGGATTTTTCTTCCATGCCTGATGAGGAGGAAATCGAGTTCAAGAAAATGTATACCGAATTTAAGGAGAAACGTGCTGACTATCTCGCTGCAGAAGAGACTCGTCGTCAAGAAAACCTGCAGAAGAAGCAGGCTATTCTTGATCAGATACGCACAATTGCCGAAGATATTGACAACGTGAATGTCAAGTTCCCGGAGTTTCAGCAGCTCCAGCAGGATTTCAAGGCTATCAAGGATATTCCAGCCACAGCTGAGACCGAGATCTGGAAGAATTTCCAGACTGTCGTGGAACAGTTCTATGATCATCTAAAGATGAACAAAGAACTCCGCGACCTTGATTTCAAGAAGAATCTCGAGGCAAAGAAAGCGCTCGTAGAGGAAGCTAAAAAACTTGAAGAACAAAGCGATCCTGTTGCTGCGTTCCGTTCTCTGCAGTCGCTTCATGACGAATGGCGTAACATAGGTCCGGTTGCCAAAGAGCTTCGCGAAAGCCTTTGGGATGAATTCAAGGAGGCTTCGACAGTGATCAACAAGCGTCACCAAGAATATTTCGAACAGCGCAAAGCCACAGAGCAGGCAAATGAGGAAGCCAAGACCAAGCTCTGTGAGGAGATAGAGGCAATAGATCTTTCCACCTTGAATTCCTTCAATGCATGGACAGCCGCCACCGATAAGGTGATAGAACTTCAGAAAAAATGGAAGGAATATGGTTTTGCCTCCAAAAAGGCGAATACTGCCCTTTATACCAGATTCCGCAAGGCTTGTGATGACTTCTTCTCAGGCAAGACGGAGTATTTCCAGAAGACCAAGGATGAGTTTAACGCTAATCTTGAGAAGAAGACCGCTCTTTGCGAGAAGGCGGAAGCCCTCAAGGAAACCGATGATATCCGCAAGGCAGCCAATGAGATTGTGAAACTCCAGGCAGAATGGAAGAAGATAGGAAGTGTGCCTCGTAAGCAGAGCGATGCAATCTGGCAACGTTTCCAGACAGCATGCAACTATTTCTTTGACGAACGTAAGAAACTCAATTCTGCCAAGCGCGATGAGGAGAATGCAAATCTTGATGCCAAACGTGCAATCATTGCAAAGCTTAAAGAGTTGCCGCTTGATGGCGATCGCCGTGAGGTTATCGGTCAGGTGAAAGAGCTTCAGGCTGAATGGCAGAAAATCGGATTTGTGCCCTTCAAACTTAAAGATAAGGTTTATGCTGAATATCGCGAGGCATGTGATGCCCTTTATGGCGCATACGAGGCACGTGAGAACAAGGCGAGAATGTCCAATTTCCGTGAGCGTGTGAACGAACTTAAGGGAGGCGGTCAGAAACTTGATCGCGAACGCGATAAGTTGCTCCGCGCGTATGAGGCTCGTAAGGCTGAGCTCAAGACTATTGAGAACAATATGGGATTCTTCAATGTGAAGAGTTCTGCAGGAAACTCCATGGTCAAGGAGATGGAGAATAAGATCAAGCGTCTTAAAGAAGATATGGCTCAAATCGAAGAAAAGATTGCCATACTTGATGCAGAGGCTTGATAAAGAGATATTTCAGAAACTTGGAAGGACGCGCGTTTCGTGCGTCCTTTCTTACCTCCGGATGCGACAAAACTGCATGCAGTTTTGTTATAGGTAAAGGAGTCATAAGAGACTTCAATACCGAAGAGACATGAAGAGATCATTGATAATATTAGTGATGACATTGTTTGGATTCGTTCCGGCAATGCATTCGGAAGATAAGGTTGAAATAATCAGAGGTGCCGATTTCCCCTTTTATCTGAAAGAGGCAGAGGCAGGAGATGGAGAAGGGATGCGGTGTGTGGCAGTGTGCTATCAGACCGGAGCCGGAGTGGAGAAAGATTTGCGCAAGGCATGGGAATGGTATGGCAAGGCTGCGGCAGAGGGGAATACGGAAGCTCAATATGCCATAGGCACTCTTTATCGTGATGGAATAGGGACGCGACAGAATTATAAAGAGTCTGCATATTGGTTTCGCAAGGCGGCTTCCAATGGTCATGCAAAAGCCATGGTCAATATAGCCCGGCAGTTTGCGGAAGGGAAGGGGGTTCTTGCAGATCAGCGTATTGCCGCCGAGAATTATTGGCGTGCCGCAGAGCGGGGGGAAGATGAAGGTGCATATCAGTTTGCCGTGATGCTCAGAGACGGAAAAGGTGTGGCAAAAGATCTTCCACGAGCTTTGAAATATTTCACAAAAGCGGCGGCTCACGATTATAAAGATTCCAGAAGTCAGGCTGAAGCTCTTATTTCGCAAGGTGTCAGACTTTCACCGGATAAAAACAAACATAAACACAAGTAAGAAACTATAAACTATGTCTACTAATAGAGAACTTATTCTTATAAATATATCAGGACCGGACAAAAGCGGTATAACAGCCGAACTCACCGGTATTCTTGCACGTCACGATGCCGATATTCTCGACATCGGTCAGGCGGATATCCATCACACGTTGTCGTTAGGTATCCTTTTCAAGACAGATAGCCGACGCAGCGGGGAAATATTGAAGGAATTGCTTTTCAAGACAAATGACCTCAATGTTAAGGTTTCATTCAACATCATCAGCGAGGAGGAATACAACAGCTGGGTGTCGCGACAGGGAAAGAACCGGTATATTGTCACAATCTTGGGACGCAAGATTACTGCGCGTCAGATCTCGGCTGTTTCGGGAATTATTTCGGAGCAGGGACTTAATATCGAGACGATAACGCGTCTTACAGGACGTATGCCGCTCGATGAGCGCGAGCAGCCGGCGGCAAAGGGTTGCGTGGAGTTTTCCGTGCGCGGCAACATCAAGGACAAGGAGAAAATGCAGAGTGATTTCATGCATCTTGCGTCAGAACTTAATTTTGATATCTCGATGCAGGAGGATACGATGTATCGCCGGAGCCGACGTCTGATTTGTTTTGATATGGATTCCACGCTTATACGCACAGAGGTGATTGATGAACTTGCCGATCGAGCCGGAGTGGGTGAGGAAGTGAGACGCATCACAGAGTCTGCCATGCGGGGCGAAATCGATTTCAAGGAGAGCTTTACTCAGCGTGTCAAACTCCTTAAGGGTCTTGATGTTTCGGTAATGAAAGATATTGCGGAAAAACTGCCTATCACTGAAGGGGTGGAACGGTTGATGGAGGTGTTGAAGCGCTCGGGCTATAAGACTGCAATCCTTTCGGGCGGTTTCACATATTTCGGTAACTATCTCAAACAGCGTTTCGGCTTTGACTATGTATATGCCAACGAACTGGAGATTGGAGAAGATGGTAAACTTACGGGGAATTATGTAGGAGATATTGTTGACGGACAGCGCAAGCGTGAACTGCTCCGTCTGCTTGCCCAAGTAGAGAATATCAATATTGCCCAGACTATTGCGGTAGGTGACGGTGCGAATGATCTCCCGATGCTTTCAGAGGCAGGACTCGGTATCGCTTTCCATGCCAAACCGAAGGTGAAGGCGGAGGCACAGCAGAGCATCTCTACAATCGGCATAGACGGTGTGCTCTATTTCCTCGGATTCAAGGATTCATACATCAAATCTTGAAACCATACGGTGCCATTTGTTGTTAATGTTTAAAGGTGATTAAAGAATCTTAACATCAAGGTTATGGTAAAAAGGGTATTCCTGTCAATGCTTCTGGCGGTATTGGCATGTAACGTATCATTTTCTCAAACAGGCAATGATAGTGTTGTTCGTAGCGGTGGGAGAGAACGAGTAGGATTGGTGCTTAGTGGAGGCGGTGCGAAAGGTATTGCTCATGTCGGCGTGATCAAGGCTCTGGAGGATAACGACATTCCAATTGATTATGTAGCAGGAACATCCATGGGTGCAATTGTCGGCAGTCTCTATTCCTGCGGATGGTCACCCGAGAAGATGATAAAGTTTTTTACCGCTCCCGATTTTATTTATTGGAGCACTGGTGTGATCAATCCGGACCATAAGTATTACCTCACCCAGCCTTCGCCAACTCCGCGATGGCTTACAGCAAACATCAATCTGCGCGACACCACTGCTTTTCTGAATCAGATTCTACCCTCAAATCTTGTGAGTCCGCTTCCGATGAACATAGAATTTCTGAAGATATACGGACCCTATACCCTGCAATGTCAGAGGAACTTCAATAAACTTTTTGTGCCATTCCGATGCGTCACGAGTGATGTGTATCACAAACGCAAGATAGTTCTTCATGGTGGTTCTTTGGGAGACGCCGTGCGCGCCTCGATGAGTTTCCCTTTTGTGTTCAAGCCGATAAAGATGGATGGGGTGCTTGTTTATGACGGAGGAATTTACGATAATTTCCCGGTTGATGTTATGGAGACGGCGTTTCATCCTGATTTTATTATCGGTGTGTCGGTGTCGGGAGCCGATAAGAAACCTCAGCCAAATAATGTGTATAGTCAGTTGGAGGATATGATTATCCAGAACAATGATTATAGCGTGCCGGCAAAGAATGGCATTAAGATCCAAGTTCCGGTGCTCGATTTTGGAGTTCTCGATTTTGCCAAAGCCCAGACCATTTATGACATCGGTTATAAGACTGGAATGGAGATGGTGGATTCCATAAAGAAACGTATTCATGCGCGTGTGCCTTTGAATGAGGTTACGGCACGTCGTGAAACCTTTGCTTCCCGAACTCCCGCGCTGACGTTTGATTCAGTGGAGGTGACAGGAGCCAAAGGGGAGCAGGCTCGCTATCTGGAATATCTTTTCGAGGGTAATGGTCGCAAACCGATAGGAATCGATAGGGTAGAGAATTCTTATTATCGTGCGGTAACAGACGGCACACTGCGCAATCTTGTGCCTCAGCTTGAGATGTGTAAGAATAATCGCAACACACTCCTTCTCGAAGCTTCGCTTCAGCGCCCATGGTCGCTGGGGGTCGGAGGATGGATAACATCCACTGCCAACAGTATGCTCTATGTGGATTTCGGATATCATTCGTTAAGTTTCAACTCTCTTGATGTCAATGTGAGCGGATGGGTAGGACAGTCATATCTTGCCGGAATGGTAAGCGGTAAATTCACTATCCGCAGTTCTGTGCCTTCGTTCGTCAGGGTTGAGGGAGTTATGAGCCGTCAGAAATTCTACGACTCGCAGCTGCTGTTTTATGAAAATTCCACACCAACCTTCATCACTGAGGTTGATAACTTCATACGTGCCTCATATGAATGGGCAATCGGTATGCGAGCCAAGGGATATGCAAGCTTGGGTTACGGCTATATGTCGGATTCGTATTACCCCACAAACGTGACTGACTATTCGCAGACATCCAAAGATAAGACACAATATCAGTTGGGAGTATTCCGCGCCGGAGTGGAAAGCAATCTTCTCAACGACAACATGTATCCTAATGCCGGCTATCACTGGAAAGCCAATCTGACATTGAGTTATGAATCGTCGCGCTATACTCCTCATGGCGACAAATCTCTGCGCACATCGTATAATGGCGCTCCGCGCGCGGCTTTGGAAGGTTACTGGAAGCAATTCTTCCCTCTGCACCGCAAGGTAAAATTAGGTGTAATGGCGAATGCCATGGGCACGTTGCAACACCTGAGACAGAATTATACCGCCACCTTGATACATGCAGCAGCATTTGCCCCTACACCATCTACTCAAAACTACTTCAATGAAGCCTTCCGCTCCGACAATTATGTGGCGGCGGGTCTGATTCCGGTTTGGAATCCGGTAGGTAAATTCCAGTTGAGAGGGGATTTCTATGTATATTCTCCGATAAGGAATCTTGTGCCGGATAGAGAGCGAGCCCGCTACGACGGATGGTTCCGCAAAGCAGAATTCATCGGTGAGGTAGCCGCCGTCTACAACTTCCCCTTCGCCAGCCTCTCTCTCTACGGCAACTACCTCTCCTATCCAGCCCACAACTGGAACATCGGCATCAACTTCGGCCTCCTCTTCCACGCCCCGAAACTCCTCCGATAAAAGCGGTTGAGGGGATTGAGCCCAGATTAGAATGAGGTTATACTCTCTCGATGGCAAAGTGTCGTTGTTAACGCGAGATTATGAGCCATATCCCGGTTGCACTGTCGGACGAATCTATAATTTCCCTCTTGTTGCAATCTATATCTGGATCCAGAACTAAGTTTATATTACAATACTATTCTTAGTCCATAAAAAGTAAATATGACAAGCTTTTGATGAATTTCTAAATTTTTGTAATGTAATTTTTTGTTATAAATGTTTTTGTAACACTCGAATTTTGTATTAACTTTGCAACGCAGACTGCTTGAAGCCCTAGTTGAGGGGGTTGAGGGTGGGATACAGACATAATGAAAAGCGTTTATCCGCGCTGATTCTTGACGGTTTGAAATTCTCGCAAAATTTCTATCTAGGTCAAGGATTGAGCAACGATGGATGCCCGTGGATATGTAATTATCTTGTTTTCGGTATGGTATTTCGGAAGAAATATAACCGGAAATATAGTTTGCATATACAAGCGTAGGGCTTCTCGTTGCCGTCCAACTTAGATAGGGCAATGCGAGAAGCCTCAAACCGTAGGACGACAACCGATACAGACTCCTACGCTTTTCTTGTATAATCCAATCTACTGCCAACGAGGGGATGACCGCGGCAAGAACAGATAATTATGGATGAAGTAAGAGTTGCAGACGCGACGATTCAACATCTTGAATCATTGTATAATTCATATTGTATATTGAAGCGTAATTCTTTGGGAGAAAACGCAGCGGATTTGTCAGAAGGGCTTTTCCTTATTTCTGAAAATATCATATCAATCTTAAATGAGGATGATATCTATAGCATAGTATGCAAACGCATGGGTGATATTTTTGAAGACTTTATTTATAATATTGAGTCTGATACACCGGTTATATTATCTATACTTAAAGATCATATAAATGCAAATCTTAAATAAGATAACTATGAAAAAATTGATATTTGTTGTATTTTTATTGACGACTCTATGGGTAAACGCAGAAAATCGTGTGAAGATAGCAGTAGATTGTCAAACACCAGGCACATTGTCCAGTTTGATTCCTTATATTCAACAAAAAGAAGTAACAGATCTGTTTGTCTCTGGATACATCAATAAAACAGACTTTACCTTCATAAACCAGATTGCAGCTTTGGGAAATCTGAAAGTTCTAGATTTAAGCAAGTCGACATCAACAGATGGGTATATGAGGTTGAGTCATAACCTCTACATTACAGATGAGAGTGGTAATTCTATAATAGGTTACAAAACTATAGGCAAAGTTTCAATGCCGATATCGGATAAGTTTACGCTAAGTCTTGGAGAACAATCTTATATTGACACGTTGCAAATAAACAGCAAATGTGTCGTATCTGCCTATGGTAATGATCCAAACCAATATCGAAATCATGCATGCTCAAATATAAAAAAAATCATATTAGGGGAAAATGTGGAAGAAATTAGCGAAAATGCATTTCGTCTTTATTTTGATATTGATGATTATCTGATTGATGCTTTTCCGGAATCATTAAAAGTTATTAGAAATGGAGCTTTTCGAGAATTTTATAGAACTAATTACTATAGTGATCCGGGTATATCAAAGTTCGTGAATCCTAATATTAAATGGCCCGGTCATATTGAAGAAATAGGAGGAAGCAAAGACATGGATGTTCCTGATTATCTTTCCAGTTCTTATGGGAGTTGGAACAATAGTAAAATGACTTTCTATGGAAAAACAATATCACTTCCTGAGTCGTTAAAGATATTCAATGGACAAAACAGATATAAAGGTAGTCCTGTGGAATTAACAAAATTTGAGTGTGATACCATTATCTTGCATGATGGACTTGATTATTTTTCTGCAAGTGTTAAGGCAAAGGTTATTATTTGCAATATTAAATCTCCAGAAAATATAAATTTTGATTTAATCTATGTAAATAAACTCTATGTCCCACAAAGTGCTTTTGACAAATACAAAACAGTTTTATCTTGGGACGTGGATGTAAATAATAAGCATGTGCAAGAGATATTGCCTATTGTAGAGGTGTCCCGAGTTAAGATAAAAGGTGTTAATACTATCTATGCGGGAGAAACGACATATCTTGAGAGTGAAATCTTTCCGGAGGATGCCATAAACCATAATGTAAAATGGGAAAGTTCTAATGATGCAATCGCCTCAATAAACTCGGAAGGGATTGTATCGGCAATGAAAGCAGGACTGGTGACAATTACAGCAACAAGTGATAATGGGATATGCGGTTATCACAATATGGAAGTACTTCAGCATCCTATAGGATTTGAAATCACGCCTGCAGAAGTTTCCATTGAAAGTGGTTCGACATTGCAAATACAGTGCATATTTTCACCAGCTGATGTATCGAATAAAAAAGTTAAATGGGAAAGTTCTACTCCTGAGGTTTGTCATGTGTCTGATTCGGGTATGATAACTGCATTAAATCCCGGGATATCTGTCATAACAGCTACGACTGATGATGGGAACTTAAAATCATATTGCAAAGTAACCGTTGTAAAAACAGCAGACTCCATATCAGTCTCACCAAAAACAGTCAAATTAAATGTAGGTGATTCGGTGAATTTGGAGGTAACGATGGCGCCCTCCTTTACTTCTGATAAATCTGTTACCTGGGAATCATCAAATCCAAATATTGCAAATGTTAATGAATATGGAGAAGTTGCCGCTATCTCCACTGGTATCGTGAAAATTATTGCGATGTCAAATTCCAATCCTAATCTAAGTGATTTTAGTGAGATTACTGTCATACAACCGGTGGAAGGCATAACATTAAGTATGTCAGAGGTTAATATCGTTGAAGATAATAGTATCCAGCTAGAAGCCATAATAACACCTTTCAATGCAACAAATAAGAACGTTAAGTGGACAAGTTCTGATCCGAGTGTGGCAGTAGTGTCTGGCTCAGGGATGGTTTATGGAATTAAAAGTGGTGAATCTATAATTACAGCTACCTCTGATGACGGAGGCTATATCGCAATGTGTAAGGTCTCGGTTTTACAGGTTTCAGGAATTGAGTTAATATTATCCGACTTAAATACCGATGTCACAATATATGACCTTAATGGTTATAAAGTATTTGAGGGAAAATATAATGGTGCAAAATTTAAGTCAGGGGTTTATATTGTAGTCTACAATGGTAAACAATATAAAGTAATGATAAACTGAGATTCACGAAACTAAAAATTATTTAATGATCCAATAACAAGTTATCATTTGCAAAAAATTATAACTTGTTATTGGCAGGGGAGACTATAATTAAAGTTTCATTCTTTTCGATAAATTGTTTAACTCTGCCATAAATCTAATTTACTTGCAAGTCTTATCCATTTAGAACGAGTCGGTAATTTTTGCCTAAAGCATAAAATATTCGATTGGCAAGTATACATTCCTTGCACAATATTAGACTCTTATTGCGATGCCGCTTATTGGTAAATTCCGATAAATAGCAATAATACATAAATTTGTAACTAAATATTAATAATTGATATGGTTTTACGAATCATTTTTATGTGCGTCGGCATATTGTTTTGTCTGAGCTGTAACCGGATTCTGAATTCAGATGAGAAGGTTTCGGATAAGAAGATGTCTATGTCTAAAACCACTTCGAATCAAGTTGGGGAAATGAAGAATGCTGAGGCGGAATTATCAAGAGATGAGGAAATCGAACTGTTTGGTGTAATGACGAAACGAGATGATTTGTCGATCATGTATAATTTATCAAAAGCTGGAGTCTTGAAAGTTGATAGTATTTCTGAGAATGATGGCAAGTTGAAGTTTGCAATTGTGGAATTTGCAGGTGTTAAATTTGGGGTTAATCCCGGACTGACATTTGTCACAAGTCGTAATGATATGACAGCTGTAAATTCTATTGTTGATGAAATTGATAAATACTACAAGTCGGGACATAGTGAAGATGGAGATTCCGATGATCCCTTAAATATATATTATTCATGGGGTGGAATTTTAGAGCCTGAAAAACCTTGGATCCGTCTTCGTTCAGTTCATTCTTCTGATGGAGGATTAACAATGATAATAAGCTTGTAAATTTAGTATATTACGATACCCGTTTGCTGAATAAATATAATCCTTAATACACTTTATTCTACGTAGGATGAAAACATATTTATTAAATATATCCGAAAGAGTTAGACAATTCAATAAGGTATTGGATGTTAAGACTGTGCTGTGCGATAAATCTTGGAGGATCCTTCGTGATGATGGAATAAAGGAGTCTTATATATTTCAGCAGGATGGACAAGTCATAGTTGCTCATAATGGGAAAGCTTCAATCGGCAAATATGTACTTCTTACAGAAAATAAGATTCTTATTACGATGGGAGATGAGAGATATCTTATTAATCCAACATTTTCCCAAACAAAAGATATACTTGCTTTTCAACTTGATGGTACGGCAGAGTATTCATTTATGATAAATGAGAAAAGTGAATTAAATATTACTTTCCCAACTTTTCAGGCGCTTCTGGATTATTGGAAGCAGAAAGAAATCGAGGATCTTAAAAGACAGGAAAGGGAATTAAAACAGGAAATTGAAGATAAAAGGCAACTGGAACTAAAAAAGGAAAGAGAAAAGTATATTGCAAGTTTGGAACTTAATAAGTTGCGTCCTCCTTATCTTAAGAGGTTTCGGATTGTGGGAATGCTTAACTTGTTTCTCTTTTTTCTTGGTTGTATACTATGGGGTTCTTCAAATACGAAATCGGAAGCCACCTATTTTGGGGGAATCGTTTTAATTTGTTTTTCTATATTCATCGTAATATGTTTGGGATGTTCGTATTATACGTTGGTAGATCAATGTAACATAGAATACATGGAATCCTTGATGAATGATTTAGATGAAAATGATGAAAAATACAAATGGCTAAAGGATGAAATCTTATATATTAGAGATCGGTTATAATAAACAATTAAATTTTAGAAAATAAGAGAATTATGAATGCCGTAACGTTAATGATTAAGTCTTTTTTCGAGAAGAACGAATGGAGATATAGTCTTGAAGAGAGCGAAGAGGATAACAATGATAAAATAGATACTTTTCGAACTGGTTTTAATTTAAAGAACGAGGGGATAGATTTGAATATACGAATTTTTCGAGGTAGGGAAATGTATCAGATTATCGGATTTCCTCGGGATTCGAGGATTCCTGTCACATCTATTCAAGGAGGGTTAATAGCGGTAAATGAATTTAATCTTAGGTCATCATTGGCTTGCGCGTTTCTTGATAGGGAAGATGGCTGCTTGGGTTTCTTCAAAGGTACAAATACCGATGGATTGACATTTTCAGAGGAGGTCTTTAATGCAGATCTGAATGCAATATTTCATGCTGTAGATTATGAAACCGCTCAGATAGTTAAGAATGCAATAAAATACGACCCAATTATGGAGCCTCCAAAGAAAGGATTCTTTTCTCGATTCCGGAAAGAATAGTATTTGATGAGAATGGGGATTTGCTCCCATCAGTAAAGGACGGCTTACGGGGCACCAAGGTGCCTTCACTCAACCGGCTGCGCCAGACTGGGAAAGGAATTGAGTTTTTAACTTGCCATTTAAGGAGGAGGTAATTTATTTACTGAATCAATTATGTCCATTCTTATTAGATCCCAGGATTTTCCAAGTAAACAGATTGGGTCGGGTTCATTATCGGCTTTGTCAAAATTCAGTAGATTCTGAATCATCTCAGCATAGTCATGTGTATACTGGAATCGGTCAGAATGGCATTGGATTAAGTATGATAGATCCATCCCAAGATCGAAAAGAAGATAATGCAGATCCCAAAAGTCTTTTTTTCTTCCTCCTGTATAAATGGCATCAAGTTTCATAATCGCAATTTCCTCAACGTTTGCCATTCTTATTCCTTCGATCGTTTCTTCCGGTTTTAGAAAGGGATCATTTTCATACATTAAATCTAATTTTATTATATTGTTTTCATCATATCCAATATAATATGCTCTTCCCATGCCTACAATTTCTTGCTTGTCGTTGCAATCATAAAAAGGAAACTTAGATTGGAGGAAATTTTCAATTTTGTTGAAATCCAAACTTCCGTATTCGGCATCAGTAAAAAGATCGATATCTGAAGATAATCTATACCCAAAACGTAAACAAAGATTGGTGCCGCCAACTAATCTAAATGGGTCAAATAATCTGCAATCCATTAATTCATAAAGAATTTTTTTGAGAGCAGGTGTTACAGTATTTAGATGTAATGGCATGATGGATTATGATTTATAAGCCATAGAATTTATTTATGGCGGATTTTTCGGAAGGGTTGCCGTATTGGGAAACGCGATTGATGATGAATGTCTTGTTTTTACGCCAATCGAGTTTATTCATGTCAATGTCCCAGAATACACATTTGCGTATTGCGGGAGTGGTGCCATATAAAACAATTGATTTTTGATCCTTGTCTCTTTGAATGATATAATTCTGTAAGTTGATAAGAAAAGATGGCTCGTAATTCAATATCCGCTCAATCTTTATGGCATATGCGGTTTCAATAGCGCGGTGATTGTTGATGATTCGGTTTAGTGTTTTATATGAGATTCCAATGGATCGAGACAATGCAATCTGAGAGATCCCTCTTTTTTTGAGATCCCTTTTGATTATTGTCCCTATCGGAATTCCTTTATATCGGTCAAAAACACTTATCATAACATTACAACATCTGCAAATTTGCTATTGTTGAACTACTTTGATTTGCAAATATAGTGAAAATCTTCTAAAGTTAAGCAAATAGTCAAGATTAGTTTATCATAATTAAAACAATATGAGGTTATATATTGGGCTATAATTCAGAATCTTTGACAGGGGACGGCTAACGGGGCACCAAGGTGCCTTCTCTCAACCGGCTGCGCCAGACCGGGGAATATTCTAATCATAGAGAGATCAATCTCATGGGAATGTTCTAACGGAGGGGGATTAGGGGTGCCGGGAGGTTTTGGCGCCGAGGTCGCGGAGGCGTTCGGCGCGGGAGAGGAAGCTGCGAGAGCCGGAGGTGAGGCGGGAGATGGCTGATTCGTAGCTGCGATGGGCGGCGTTGAGGTTTTTCTCGATGTTCTGTAGGTCGGTGAGGAAGTCTTTGGCTGAATCGTAGAGCAAGCCTCCCAAACGGGCGATCTCTGCCGCATTGCGGTCTTGCGCTTCTTTTCGCCATATCTGCGATACCAGCATTACCAGTCCCATTATCTGCGAGGGAGATACCAATACAATCTTCCTATCGAGTGCGTAATTTACAATTGAGTTGTCGGTATCAACGGCTGCAATCAATGCTCCGTCATTGGGGATGAACATCAATACTTGTTCTGCGGCATTTTCTATGGATTTGGGGTAGTTGCGCGCAGCAAGTTCGTCAATGTGTTTCTTGACGGAGGTTATGTGTCGCTTCATTGCCTCTTTTGCTTCCTGATCCGATACCGCTTCGCAAAAATCAAGGTAGCCGGAAAGGGATGTCTTGGCATCAATGATGATATTACGGTTGTCTGGAAGGAATATAATCAGGTCAGGACGCAGATGACGACCATCTTCATCACGTAAAGAATTCCCCGAGGTGTCGCGCGTTACCTGTGTGTCGAAGTTGATACCTTTCTTCAGTCCGGCGCGTTCGAGCAATGATTCCAGCACGGTTTCTCCCCACTGCCCCTGCACGCGGTTGTTGCCGCGCAACGCTGAGGAGAGATTGCGTGCTTCCTCGCCAATGGAAAGATTCAATCGCGTGAGACGTTCTATCTGGTCGGAAAGGGAGCGTCGGGAGGCTGCCGCATCTGTGTAGCTCTTAGCCATTTCCCGGTTGAAATCCTCAATGCGCATTTTGAGTGGAGTGAGGATGGTGGTCAGTTGGTCGGCATTGTTTTGCTGTAGAGTGCGAGCGTTTCTGTCGAGAGACTCGGCAGCCATAAGTTTGAAATTCTGTTCCGATTCCCGAGCCATGCGGTCCATGCGGCTACGGAAATATAAGAGCAGTGCGATCACGGCAATGCTAAGGACAATGCTCAGAATAACTAATGCTTCAATCATTTCCGGATAAGTTTTTCAAATTGTGGTGAAGTCCAAACTGTGGAATCTGTTAATACAAGCATTACCGGCAAGTGCAGTGAGTTGTTTAGCTCTTGAGATTTTTTGCTTCCCATAGCCATAAAGGCTGTGGCGAGTCCATCCGCCTGCATGGCGGTAGGAGCAAGAATTGTTGCTGAGATTACATCTGTCGCAACAGGACGTCCGGTCGTCGCGGAAATCGTATGACCGTAAGTGGAACCATCGGATGCTTTATGGAAATTGCGGTAATTGCCGGATGTGGCAACACCCATATCGGTTACAGCAATGATTTCTTGAGAATCGTGTATCTCCCGGTCTGCCGACAGAATGGGTTTGTCGATGGATATGCGCCATTTTGAACCTTCCGGATTATTGCCACGCATCATTATTTCGCCTCCAATTTCAATAAGATAATTTTTTACTCCATTCTGTTCCAGCATTTCAGACACGGCATCGCAACCATAACCTTTGGCGATTGCCGAGAAGTTGAATTCAATGCGGGGATCATCTTTGATCAGGGCATCATGCGAAAGACGTGTTTTCTCTATGCCTACATATTTGAGGATAGAATCTATGCGTAGAGTGTCAGTAGTTGCAGAGTGTCCTTTGCCAAATCCCCAGGCTGTGATGAGAGGAGAAAGGGTCGGATCAAATGCACCTCCGGAAGCCTTGTTGATTTTTTTAGACATCACATAAACGCGGATGAAATCTGTATTAACTCTTGTGGAGTCAAATCGATTGACACGGCTCACGAGAGAGGCGGTGTCAAAAACGGAAAGGGATTTTCCGACACGGTCAAGCACGGCAACTGCGGAATCGGCAATAGCTTCCGGTCCTTCATATGTGATATGGAAAGAGGTGTTCCAAACAAGACCTTCTTTCTTTTGCCAGGAGGAATTCTTTTGTTTTGTCTTGCTGCAGCCCCCTGCAAGAAGGATGATGGCGACTGCAAGCAAAGTGGAAATTGATAAAATATATTTTTTAGACATACCTTTATGCATACTTATGATTCAAAATTAGCTAATAATGCATAAATAGACAAATCCTGCATAAAAATATTATTGCAAATTCGAGGAATGACTCAGGATAACGACGGCATACGGGGCACCAAGGTGCCTTCACTCAACCGGCTGCGCCAGACAGATGGATTGCAAATGAAACTTTTTATGAATTTGAATTTTAATGTGACTCTACAGACTCTATAAATTTAATGAGAGTGTGGGAGTTTTGGAAAAGTTTTAGTATTTTTGTAAAAATTTATTCTCCTTAAATTAATCTCCTTATAAATTATTCAACTTTCGCAAGCGTAAAGTTGAAGTTTATAAGTTTATTTGCGCTATGCGCAGTTTATAAGTTTATTGGTTTGAAGAGATATTAGTAGAGAGTTCAAACCGAGTCAAACCAGATAAACTTTTAAACTTATAAACTCTTAAACTTTAAGTTGAAGCTTGCGAAACTTAAATAAATTATAAAGTAAAAATCTAACGCTAAAACTCAATCGAACTAATATATGGAAAAAACTTGGCGTTGGTTCGGACCCAACGATAAGATAACACTTGAAATGTTGCGCCAGATTGGCGTTGAAGGTATTGTGACGGCGCTTCATCATATCCCCAATGGTGAAATATGGAGCGAGGAAGAGGTCAATAAAATGAAAAATTTTATTGAGGAACGCGGACTGAGATGGTCGGTAGTTGAAAGTCTTCCTGTTTGCGAGTCTATAAAATATGGCGGTCCTGACCGTGATCACCTCATCGAAAATTATAAGGAAAGTCTGCGAAATTTAGGTAAGGCGGGAGTAAAGACAATATGCTATAACTTTATGCCTGTGCTCGACTGGGCGCGAACGGATCTGGAATATCCAAATCCTGATGGCACTTCTAATTTATATTTCAACCGTGCGGAATTTGCTTATTTCGACATTAACATCCTTAAGCGCGAGAATGCAGCCGATGATTATGATGAAGATACACTTCGCCGTATGCGGGAAGAGGTTGCTCCGCGCATGAATAAGGAAGCGGAACATCGTCTTGTCGAAAATATCATTGTGAAGACACAGGGATTCGTGAATGGAAACATTACGGAGGACGATCTTGAGCCTGTGAATAAATTCCGCGAACTTCTTGATCTTTATAAAGGTATAGACGCAGAAGCTCTTAGAGCAAATATGGCTTATTTCCTTAACGCCATCATGCCGGTGTGCGATGAATATGGCATAGACATGTGCGTACATCCCGATGATCCTCCAATGCCTATCCTTGGTTTGCCGAGAATTGTTACCTGCGATGCGGATATAGAGGCATTCCTGAATGCTGTGCCGAATACTCATAATGGACTTACATTCTGTGCCGGTTCTCTGAGTGCCGGAGCACATAATAATGTTGTGGAGCTGGCGAAGAAATATGCTTCACGCACTCATTTCGTGCATGCCCGCATTTGCAAGGTGCAGCCTAACGGCGATTTTAAGGAATCTACACATCTTGATCCAAGACTTATCGAGGTTGTGAGAATATTTGAAAAGGAGCGACCGGGAGTGGCAATGCGTGTGGATCATGCGCCGCTGATGCTTGGCGACGATAAGATGGGATATAATGCAGGGTATTCTTTCCATGGAAGAATGCTGGCGCTCGGGATGATTTCGGGAGTTATGGCGGCGCTTAAATAGGACGCTTGAATGGAGTTGAAATAAAAGAATTCGAATATGAGCAATATATTTTCAGTTAAGGATAAGGTGGTGGTCATCACCGGAGGAACCGGTGTGCTGGGAAGCTGCATAGGTAAGTATCTCGCATCAGAAGGGGCGAAGGTTGTGATACTGGGTCGCCGCAAAGAGGAGGGTGATGCCATTGTGAAAGAGATAAAGGATAACGGTGGCGAAGCTATGTTTCTCGTGACCGATGTCATGAATAAAGAGGTGGTTGAGCAAAATTGTGCTGACATTCTTGCGGCATATGGTAAGGTTGATTCGTTGCTGAATGCAGCGGGTGGGAACATGCCGGGGGCAACTATTCCCCCTTCGGGCACATTCTTCGATGTGAAGGTTGAGGAGTTTGAGCGTGTGCTCAATGTCAATCTTACGGGGACGGTGATTCCTACTCAGGTATTTCTTCGCCCAATGGTCGAGGCAGGGAAGGGAACAATCGTGAATTTTTCTTCCATGGCGGCGTTTCGTCCTTTGACTCGTGTGATGGGATATGCTGCTGCCAAAGCGGGCATTAGCAATTTCACCGCGTTTATGGCAAACGAAGTTGCCACCAAGTTCACTCCGGAGATTCGCGTCAATGCCATCGCTCCCGGATTCTTCCTGACCAACCAGAACCGCAGTCTTCTCACAAATCCTGACGGTAGTTACACGGAACGCGGACAAGACGTGATTCGCCAGACTCCGTTCAAGAGATTTGGTCGTGCGGAGGAGCTTTGCGGCACAATACAGTATCTCATATCTGACGCATCCTCATTTGTGACCGGCACGGTGGCAATCGTAGACGGAGGGTTTAATGCGTTTGCGATGTAGGACAATGGGTTAATGGTTAATAATTAATGGTTTATAATTGGAGGGTATGAAGGAGTTTATGGATAAGGATTTCTTGCTGGAAACAGACACGGCAAAGGATCTTTATCACAATCATGCGGCAAAAATGCCTATAATAGATTATCATTGCCATCTTGATCCGGCAATGATAGCAAACGACTATAAGTTTAATTCGATTACCGAACTTTGGCTGGGTGGCGATCATTACAAATGGCGTGCGCTTCGAGCTAACGGTGTTGAGGAGAGATTTATCACCGGAAAAGATACTTCTGACTGGGAGAAATTTGAAAAATGGGCAGAAACAGTGCCTTACACATTCAGAAATCCTCTCTATCACTGGACTCATCTCGAGTTGCGTACGGCTTTCGGAATTAACAAGCAACTGAATCCTCAGACGGCAAGGGAGATATACGAAGAATGCAATGAAAAATTGCGTAACGACCCATCGATGACAGCTCGCGGACTGATGCGTAAATATGGTGTGGAAACCGTATGCACCACTGATGATCCTGTGGATTCTCTGGAACATCATCGCCGATTGAGAGAGGAAGGCTTTGAAATCAAGGTTCTGCCTACCTGGCGTCCGGATAAGGCTATGGCAGTTGAGAATCCGGAAGCGTTTAAAGCATATGTGGAAAAACTTTCCAAGACAGCCGGCATTGCTATCAAAAATTTCAATGATTTCATAGAAGCGTTGCAGCGCCGTCATGATTTCTTTGAAGAGTGTGGATGTCGTCTGAGCGATCATGGAATATCCGAATTTTATGCCGATGATTATACCGAAGAAGAGATTCCGGTGATCTTTGATAAAGTTACGAATGGGAATAAGCTGACGGATAATGAGATTTCTAAATTCAAGAGCAAGATGCTTGAAGTGTTTGGAGAAATGGATGCCGATTCAGGGTGGACGCAGCAATTCCATTATGGAACCATCCGCAATTCCAATTCTTTGATGATGGAGAAGCTCGGTCCAGACAGCGGTTTTGATTCTATCGGAGAATTCAATACAGCCCAAAGTTGCGCGAAATTCCTGGATCGTCTTAATAGTAAAAGTAAGCTTGCGAAGACGATTCTGTATAATCTCAATCCTTGTGCAAACGAGGTTGTGGCTACGATGATAGGTAATTTCCAGGATGGTAGCGTGGCTGGGAAGATGCAGTTTGGTTCGGGATGGTGGTTTAACGATCAGATCGACGGTATGGTTAGGCAGATGAATGCGTTGTCAAACCAGGGGCTCCTCAGCAGGTTTGTGGGAATGCTCACGGATTCGCGCTCATTCGTGTCATATCCCAGACATGAATATTTCCGCAGAACACTTTGTAATCTCATAGGCAACGACGTGGAAAATGGCATGATCCCTTATGACGGATATGAAAGAGAGAGAGTTCAGAAAATGATTGAGGATATCTGCTATAACAATGCCAAGAAATTCTTCAATTTCTGAATTTTTATGAAACTCAATCTTCGGCTGCGCACTACGCTTTTAGTGCATTAGCCGAAGATTCATCCTTAAAATTTAATAGAAATGGAAAATGTTTCTTCAATAGCGCTTGCAGCGCGTAAAACAAACTGGCGATGGGTGATATGCTCGCTTCTATTTTTCGCCACAACGATAAACTATCTCGACCGACAGGTGTTGTCGCTGACGTGGAAAGATTTCATAGCTCCCGAATTTCATTGGACAGACACCAATTACGGTGCAATTACCGGTTTCTTTTCCCTCTTTTACGCCGGTGTCAGCTTGTTCGCAGGTAAATTCATCGACTGGATGGGATCACGAAAGGGGTATATCTGGGCGATATTCATTTGGTCGCTCGCTGCATGTCTGCATGGAGGATGCGGCTGGCTGACAATGAAGATCGAGGGTCTTGACTCTGTCGAAGCTTTGTCGATGGTGAAAAGCGGTTCGGCACTCGCTTTGTCGATCGCTACTGTGAGCGTATGTCTGTTCCTTGGGTGCAGGGCACTTCTCGCTATTGGTGAGGCAGGAAACTTTCCCGCGGCAATCAAGGTGACAGCTCAGTATTTCCCGAAGAAAGACCGTGCTTTTGCAACCTCCATATTCAATGCCGGTGCTTCTGTAGGTGCCTTGGCAGCTCCATTGTGTATTCCCGTTCTCGCAAGGATGTGGGGATGGGAGATGGCATTTGTCATCATAGGTGCCCTTGGTTTTATATGGATGGGTTTCTGGATAAATCTATATTCCGCACCGGAGAAATCCAGATTCGTGAATGAAGCGGAATTGGCGTATATACAACAGGATGAAGCAGGCGAGAGTGAAAAACAGATAGAGAAGGAAGAAACCAAAACTATATCATTCTGGAAATGCATCAGCTTCCGTCAGACCTGGGCATTTATCGCAGGAAAGGCATTGACCGACGGCGTGTGGTGGTTCCTTCTGTTTTGGGCACCGGCATATTTCTCCGATCAGTTCGGCTTCGCAAGCTATACGCCAATGGGACAGGCATTGATCTTCACATTGTATTTCATTGTCACTGTGCTTTCCATTATGGGTGGTTATCTTCCCAAGATCTTTGTGGAAAATAGAGGAATGAATCCCTATGCCGGACGAATGCGCGCGATGTTGATATTTGCATTCGTTCCCATTCTTGCTTTGTTCGCTCAGCCGTTGGGAGTGTATTCGTCATGGTGGCCCGCAGTGATCATCGGTCTTGCAGGCGCGGCACATCAGGCTTGGAGTGCGAACTTGTATTCAACTATCGGCGACATGTTCCCGACATCTACTGTTGGCACAATCGTCGGTATCGGCACAATGGCAGGAGGTGTGAGCTCCTATATCATTAACCAAGGTTCGGGTATTCTTTTCGATTATGCGGCTAATCAGGGCGAGGCTTTCTCATTTATGGGATTCCATGGCAAACCGGCAGGATATATGATAGTGTTCAGCGTTTGTGCGGTTTCTTATCTCTTGGCATGGGTAGTGATGAAGACGTTGGTGCCGCGATATAAGAAAATTGAGGTCTGATAGATGACATCAGTTCAAGTATTGACGGAAAAATAAAGAAAAATTAAAAATTTTGAATGAATTTCTCAAATATACTGAATATTTTGTTATCTTTGTGGTGAGATAAACACACTGACACTAATGAAATAAAATTTTGAGCTATGAGAGAATCTTATGTATTTCTTGCCGATGGTTTTGAAGAGGTCGAGGCATTAACCCCGGTGGATGTTCTTCGTCGGGCGGGGATGCCGGTGAAGACAGTTTCGATCTCCTCATCGCTTCAGGTAACCGGAGCCCACGGCGTAACTATTACTGCAGACCTAATTTTCAACAATGCGCTTTTTAAAGATGCAGCTTGGCTGATTCTACCTGGAGGAATGCCCGGAGCCACAAATCTGTATGATTTTGATCCGTTGCACGGCTTGCTTAAGAATCAATTTGAATCTAAGAGCGGGAAGATTGCCGCAATTTGTGCGTCGCCGGCGGTGGTGCTCGGTCAGATGGGTCTTTTGAAAGGACGGGAAGCAACATGTTATCCCGGTTTTGAAAAAATGATGACAGGAGCAATTCATTCAGAGAAGAGGGTCGTGACTGACGACAAATTTGTGCTTGGCGCAGGACCTGCACTTGCTCTGAAATGGTCATTGGCTATTGTAGAGGCGCAACTTGGACGTGAGAAAGCTGACAATGTTGCCGCAGGGATGCTTCTATATAATAGGAACCGTGCAGACGTTGACAATTATTTTGGTTGAAAATTCAGCGCATATTATATTAGTATAATTATTCAAGATGTCTGACATCTACTACACGATAAAAGGAGCCGGTGAATCTCAATATAAGGAGAAGATGAGCCGGTTCCTTTCATTTGCCATACCGGTGGCGGATGCAGAAGCAGCCAAGGTGGAAGTGAAACGTTTCCAAAACAGGTTTCATGATGCCCGTCATGTCTGTTGGGCGTATATGATAGGTCCTGATCGTAAGGAATGGCAGTTGAACGACAATGGTGAACCTTCGGGCACAGCCGGCAAACCGATATTAGGTCAGATCAACAGTTTTGAGCTGACGAATGTACTCGTGATTGTCGTTAGGTATTTCGGAGGAATCAAACTTGGCACATCAGGGCTGATCGCAGCCTATAGGGAAGCAGCCCGACTTGCTCTTGAAGAAGCTGGCAAGATGGAATTGCGCAAGATGGTAAGACTTAAAATTGTATTTCCATATGTCGGGGCGGAGGGAGTGATGCGTCTTGTAAAAGGGAATGATATAAATATTCTTGAACGCACGTTTGATAATACCTGCGGCATGACAATGGAATTTCCGGAGAGCATGAATGACGAGATTGCAGGGAAACTCTTGAAGATTGACGGTGTATCTATAATTGAGGAATAAAGACTCAAAATCTACTAAAAAATGAGTCATTACAGCCCAATTTTAATAAAAATCGTGCAAAATCATAAGAAAATCACTCTGAGATATATAAGGTTTCAAAAAAAATTACGATATTTGCATTGCCAAATTTGCTTAGGCACATTTGGGACACCAAGAATATACGAAAAAAGTGTATAAAGATAAAATATCAAAACAATGACAAAGGCAGATATTGTAAACGAGATCTCCCGCAGCACAGGTCTTGAGAAGGCAGCTGTGCTTGCAACAGTTGAGAAATTCATGGAAGTTGTTAAGGATTCCATGGCAAATGGTAATAACGTTTATCTCCGTGGCTTCGGTAGCTTTATTATCAAAGAGCGCAAAGAGAAAACAGCCCGCAATATTTCTCGCAACACAACAATCAAAATTCCGGCACACAAGGTTCCGGCATTCAAGCCCTCTAAAGTATTCCTTGAGGACGTTAAATAATCTTTTTGAAGAGATTCAAAAGAATTAATTAAAGTATAATTATTAACATTAATAATCATGCCAAGCGGAAAAAAGAGAAAAGGTCATAAAATGGCCACTCACAAGCGCAAAAAAAGACTGAGGAAAAATCGTCATAAGAAGAAATAATCGCGGTCTTTGCGACTCGATTGTTCTATGCGCATAGAAATAGAATAATAAATAAGGACAAACCTGCCGCGACCACCATGGTCATGGTGAGTTTGTCCTCTTATCTTTTAACAGCACGTTCTTGAGAAAGGACGTAGTAGTATTAACCGAATGAAAAGCGAATTAGTAGTAGACGTACAACAGGAAGAGGTGTCAATAGCCTTGCTTGAAGACTCGCGTCTTGTGTCGCTGCAGAAGGAGAGCCGCAATATCGCTTATGCGGTGGGCGATCTTTACCTTGCTAAAGTGAAAAAGATAATGCCGGGTCTTAACGCCGCCTTCCTTGATGTTGGCTATGAGAAAGATGCTTTTCTTCATTATCTCGATCTGGGTCCCCAATTCAGCACATACAGCAAGTTCATCGCAGAGGCGATGGCTGACAAGAAAAAGGTGCCCAATATTTCAAAATTCAAACTCGAGCCGGATATTTCCAAGCAGGGAACCATCAGCGATGTTGTCTCTCCCGGCGAGCAGTTGCTCGTGCAGATCGCAAAAGAACCTATTTCTTCGAAAGGTCCGCGTCTGACAACGGAAATATCCTTCACCGGCAGATTCATGGTGCTGATGCCTTTTGGCGACAAGATTTCAATTTCTCAGAAAATCAAGTCGACAGAAGAGAAGATCAGGCTGCGTCAGCTTATGAGCAGCATCAAGCCGAAAGGATTCAGTGTAATAGTGCGCACATCGGCGGAAAACAAGCGTGTTGCCGAACTTAACCATGAAATGCGCACTTTGGTGAAATGCTGGGAAGATTCAATTGCAAAAATGCAGCGTAGCCAGTCTCCTGCATTGATTTATGAGGAAGATTCACGCATGGTCAGCGTGATCAGGGATGTCTTCAGTCCGAATTTTGAGAATATTTACGTAAATGAAGCTGAGGCGTTCACTCAGATTCAGAATTATGTGTCGTTGATAGCACCGGAGAATAAGGATATCGTAAAGTTATATGCACGCGATACTCCTATTTTCGATCATTTCAACATCACACGCCAAATCAAAAGCAGTTTTGGCAAAACAGTATCATTCAAGAGTGGTGCATACATCATTATCGAGCATACGGAAGCGCTCCATGTTGTGGATGTGAACTCAGGTAACCGAAGTAAAGCATCGTCCGATCAGGAATCGAATGCACTTGATGTTAACCTTAAGGCGGCAGATGAGATCGCACGTCAGTTGCGACTTCGCGACATGGGCGGTATTATAGTGATCGATTTTATCGATATGAACAAGCCGGAACACCGCCAGGCATTGTATGACCATATGCGTGAGGTTATGGCAAACGACAGAGCGCGTCATAATATTTTGCCTCTAAGCAAATTCGGTCTTATGCAAATAACCCGTCAGCGTGTTCGTCCGGCACTCGACATCACAACAAGTGAAACATGCCCTTCATGTTTTGGTAAAGGAGAGGTTCAGGCTTCGATACTGTTTACCGACAAGCTTGAAGAAAAAATCGAATATCTTGTTGATCATCTCAAGGTAAAGAAATTCAAACTGTATGTGCATCCATATGTAGAAGCCTACATAAAGAAAGGGATGTTCTCCCTCCATAGTAAATGGAAGTTGCGTTTCGGGCGCGGAGTAAAGGTGATTCCCGACGAATCGCTTGCCTATCTTGAATATAGAGTGGTAGATGCATCCGGCAAAGAGATTGATCTCAAAGAAGAAAGCGATATGAGCTCAAGTCAGAGCAAGAATCGCGTAAGACTCAAAAACCGAGATAAAGAAGAGAATTAATTCTTATAGCTTCTCCTCCATATCGGAGAATTTAATAAAAGTCCGCACAAAAGTGCGGACTTTTAATGTCTTCCAATTATTTAATGTAATCTGTGACTTATTTAAGATAGTCTGCGACAACGAACGTTGAACCACCAATATAAATTACGTCGGAGGGGGCTGCGCAATTGGTAGCGGCAGCGGCAGCTTCTTTGACAGAATCAAATTTGCCGGCAATTGTGAAGCCGTTTGCTTCGCATTTATCTGCGAGGATATCGACCGGCATTGCGCGGGGAATTGCAGCCTGAGTAATATAATACACTGCGTCTTTGGGGAAGAGGGGGAGGATATGATCCACATCTTTGTCGGAAACAAAGCCGATGATCATAAACAGTTTTGCATCCGGTGTCGTTTTGTGCCTTTTCTGCATAATCTCATTCAACTGATGGAGATTATATCTCAATCCCGCTTCATTGTGACCGGTATCGCAAATTGTAAGGGGAGAGGATGACATTCGCATCCAACGCCCCATAAGTCCTGTATTTTCAATAACCTTTTCTATTCCTTCGCGTGTTTTTTCTTTATTCAGCTCGATTCCGACATCAGGAAGGATATTGAGGATGTTCAGGAGCGTGTTGATATTTTTCTTCTGATATTCCCCGGCAAGAGGAAGGTGGAAGTCGCCTGTAATAGGAGAAGAACATTGCCATCCCCATTCGTCATCCGGAGTAAACGAGGTGAGGAGGGGAGTGTTGTAAGCCTCCTTCAGTGTCGCGCCTGTTGCTACTGCATGGTTACGGAAAACTGTCTCCGTTTCCTCTGTGGCTTCCCCGATGATGGTTGTTATCCCCGGTTTCATTATTCCGGCTTTCTCACCGGCGATTTTTGCGAGAGTATCTCCAAGGAACTGGGTGTGATCAAAAGAGATGTTTGTTATGGCAGAGGCGATGGGAGTGATAATGTTTGTTGAATCCAGACGTCCTCCCATTCCGACTTCGATCACGGCTATATCCACATTCTCCGATGCGAACCAGTCGAAAGCCATCGTCATGGTAAGTTCAAAAAAAGATGGATTAATGTCGCTGTCAGATTCGTGCCAACGTTTGGTGAAATCTATCACCTTCTCCTTTGGAATCATTTTCCCGTTAATTCTGATGCGCTCCCTGAAATCGATAAGGTGAGGAGATGTATATAATGCCGTTTTGTAGCCGTGAGCTTGCAAAACGGAAGCAAGCATATGAGATGTGCTTCCTTTGCCGTTTGTGCCGGCTATATGTATTGAACGGAACTTGCGGTGTGGATTGCCGAAGAGATTGTCAAGAGCGATCGTGCGGTCGAGTCCGGGTTTATAGGCAGCAGCTCCTACACGTGAAAACATCGGGAGTTGAGAGTATAGAAATTCGAGTGATTCCTCGTATTGTTTATCAATATTTTCCATGATTAATAATATAGAATGAATCCTGCAACTCCGGCAAGTATAATTATGAGTATCGGATGTATCTTAATAGATTTTTTCTTTAATTTAATCGGGAAATATGCCAGACAGAAGGCAATAGCGCATATCGTGATATTTTGCCACATTTCCCGAGATATTCCGTTTGGATTGAAATTGGCGGCATTCATCAGCATGATGGCGGCTGAGGCAATCAGTCCGACAACGACGGGTCGCAAGCCTGAGAAAACAGCCTTGACTGCCCCGCTTTCATTATGCCTGCGAATGAAGTGTGCGCTATAGAGCACAAGGAAGAAACTCGGTACGGTTACTGCCAGCGTTGCAAGAACTGAGCCTAAAAGACCCCATCCGATTCCATGAAGCGCGGGGTCAACACTCGCCGGTGCCACATATCCGATATAGGTTGCAGAGTTTATTCCGATGGGACCGGGAGTCATCTGCGAGATTGCAACGATATCGGTAAACATTGTTTCCGAGATCCAGCCTGGTCCGACAACGGCTTTTTCTACGAGGGAAAGCATTGCATAGCCTCCGCCGAATCCGAAGATGCCGATTTTGAGGTATGCCCATATGAGTTTGAGGTAGATTTGCATGTTTAAATGGGGGTTAATGGGGATGAATGGGGCAGTATGGGGTGTGATGGGGATGGGTGCAGCTATGAACGTGATCGGCGGGGAAGCCACCAGAAGAGGAAGCCGCCGAGCGCTCCGAGGATGATGTAAAGAATCGGGTTTGAGATGAAACCTTGATCTATTGATATCATGAATGCCACAAGCAGGGGAATCCAGACTGTTTTCCATCCAATCTTGGCAGCCTTGGCTGAAGTGAGCACAGGAGCAATGATCAGGGCGACCACTGCCGGACGTATTCCCATGAAAATTGATGAGATCACGCGGTTGTTCTTGATCATGTCGGGAGTGAGGAATATGGCTATAGCCAAAATAATAAGGAAAGAGGGTAAGATGGTGCCGAGAGATGCTATGATGCTTCCGCGTGTGCCACGCAATTTGTCGCCTATTGCTGTGGCTATATTCACGGCAAGAATGCCTGGAAGGCTCTGAGCGATTGCGAGAAGGTCAAGAAAATCATCCTTTTCAATCCAGTGGTATTTGTCTACTATCTCTCGTTCTATAATGGAGATCATTGCCCATCCTCCTCCGAATGTGAATGCTCCGATCTTAAAAAATGAAGCGAACAGACGCCAAAGCGGCGTTTTCATTTCAACAACAGCGTCAGGAATATTTTTCTGATTATTATCCATAAATAAGCAGCGCGATTTCTTCAATGAAATCGCGCTGCAAAGTTAATCAATTATCGAAGTATAATCAAGATTAAATCAATGAAGTGATTTAAACTTTTTACGAAAACCCAATAAAAGTGAAAAAATGTTTTCTTCATCATCAATCTTCATTAATATTTTGGTATATTTCCAATATTTCGTCAGTCGCATAGCCCGCTATGTTCCTTCCTCTATATTGAAAATATCCTCAAAATCTTAACGAAGCTTAACGATGAAAAAAGTTTAAATCACTTCAATATTTATGGTCGGTGGATGCGAGTGATTCCGGTGTCAGTTTCTTTTTGTCCATACAATGCCATACGTAAACAATATATGCGAGCACGAAAGGTATGAGAATGGAAACATAGCTCATTGTCCTGAGCGTGAATTCCGAAGAAGAGGCGTTGCGTATGGTGAGAGAATCCATTGGATTTAACAATGACGGATAGAACGCAGTGTCGCCATAGCCAGCAACCCAGAAGAGAGATGCGACAACCATGAATGTGCCGATTCCGGTAAACCAGATTCCTTTTGTGAAATGTTTTGCAAAACATGATTTAAACCATCCGAAAAGCACAAGCACAACACCAACGAGCAGAGTTGCTCCAGCCCACCACATATCAACATAATTGTGGAAATACTTGAAAGGTGTTTCCTGAACATCAACGGTGCGGATGCCGTCGGAAATTACGGTATAGCCGGTGGTTGTAAGCAGCATTGCGAGGAACCATAGGAAGAAGACAAGGAAAATTCCTCCATTGATCAGAGCCTTTGCTTTCAATGTCTTGAAAAAAGAGGGGTCATCTGCAATATTGTTCATCATATATAGGCATGCCTGTGTGCGGGCGAGGAAAAGAACGGCAACTCCAAGGATGAGGTTTTTCCAGTTGAAGATGGCTTCGAAACCATGTGTAGGTGCCCACTGAGAAATTACAGGAGCCGACCCATTGAGAAGATTGCCACGGTTCACTGTGAATTCACCTCCAAAGAAGAACATAGAGACTGCCACTCCAAGCAGAACACAACCAACACAGCCGTTTATAAAAAGGAATATGTCGTAAGTTTTTGTTCCATAAACATTCCCTTTTTTACGACGGTATTCATAGCTTACCGCCTGCACAATGAAACTGAAAAGTATAAGAATCCAGAGCCAGTAAGCTCCTCCGAAGCTTGTGGAATAGAAAAGAGGAAACGAAGCGAAAGCTGCTCCTCCGAAAGTAACGAGTGTTGTGAAGGTCAGTTCCCATTTGCCACCCATGGAGTTGACAATCAAGTCGCGGCGTGTTTCTGACCCGGCTGAAAGAATCATCGACTGCCCACCTTGAACGAAGAGAAGGAACACGAGGATTCCACCCAGTACGGAAACGAGAAGCCACCAGTAATTTTGAAGATATTCGAGTGTCATCGTTATCAAATTTAATGTTTAATGTGAAATGTTTAATGATTAATTAATCAGTCAAGGGCTTTCTTTGATTCCTTGCTGATCTGGCGGCACATGATGCTGACTTCTGCGATTAGAAGAACTGTGAATATCAGGGCGAACAGCCAGAAAGTAACGATTACGGATGATGCCGGAACTGCAGAAACAGATGCTATTGTCGGCAGAAGATCCTGCACTGTCCATGGCTGACGTCCTACTTCTGCCACTGCCCATCCTGCCTCAGAGCATACCCACATAAACGGCACAGAGACCATTGCAATCCATTGCAGCCAGGTCTTGCGTTGCAATAAAGTTGTGCGGTAAACAAGGAATAGCACCACGATGAAGAAAAGCAGGAAATAAGAGCCGAGAACTACCATAACGCGGAACATAACGAATGTAAGTCCAACTGGCGGGATGGCTTCATCAACCGAGTTGAAGTATCCATATCCGAAGAAGCGATAATTATCTTTGAGCGTTTCGAGAGATGATGCCATTGCTGTGGAATCCCCTGCCTCACGAGCTTCTCCGTAGAGACGTAACGCTTCCTGAGCCTTTTTACCCATGGCGATGCGCTCGGCATATGATACTGTGTTTATTGTGTCTCCCTCTGCATTCAAGTCAACTCCATTGATAATATCCGTTATGCCGGGAATGAATGCATGTGGATTGTGGCGTCCGAGGATTGACAAGCCATATGGCAATGAGATATCGAAAAGATACTCATCCTCATCGTTGTTCCACTCTTTGTCAGGGTTGAGAACTGCTACGGCTGCCAGACTCTGTCCCTGATGTCCATGATAAAGGCCCTCCATTGCGGCGAGTTTCATGGGCTGGTGTTTTGTTACTTCTACTGCTGAACCGTCGCCTGTGTACATTGTGAGCAACATCCCAATGAGACCAAACCAAGCACCGACCTTTATGGAACGTATGGCAAATTCTACATTGCGTTTCTTCCATAAAAACCAGCAGCTTACTCCGATAACGAACACACCGGAGAGTGCCCAACCGCTTAGTACGGCGTGGAGGAATTTATTGACAGCGATTCCTGAGAATAGAGCCCAGAAATTATCCATGACATTGCGCATCTGTTCGGGGTCAAATTCCATTCCGACAGGATATTGCATCCAAGCGTTTGCAACGAGAATCCATAATGCTGATATGGATGCCCCTATAGAAGTGAGCCAAGTAGATGCAAGGTGAAAACGAGGTCCTACCTTGTTCCATCCGAAGAACATGACTGCCACGAAGGTTGACTCCATGAAGAAGGCAAGAATCCCCTCGATGGCAAGCGGTGCACCGAAGATATCTCCTACAAACCAGGAATAGTTGCTCCAGTTAGTTCCGAACTCAAATTCAAGAATGATACCCGTGGCAACTCCGATAGCGAAGTTTATTCCGAAAAGTCTCATCCAGAATTTGGTGGCATGAAGCCATTTTTCAGACTTTGTCTTGAGATAGATGCTCTCCATGATTGCAACCATCACCGAAAGACCAAGGGTGAGTGGCACAAAGAGCCAATGATAGATAGCGGTGATGGCGAATTGAAGCCTCGACCAATCAACAACTGTAGTTAGATCTGACATTTTATGTAATGTTTAATGTGAAATGTTTAATGTTTAACGGAGATGTGCGTATAATACTTTTTTAGCGGGAGGTGAGTTCATGGCGCACATGCTCAGCTCGATCCTCATCATTTTCAAAATTGGTGGAGAGAAAATCGGGAAAGAAGAACAACTTCATCACCACAAAAAATATGAAAAGCTTGATGAGAATTATCACCCATAAGGTTTTGCCTACGGTCATTTCTCTGAAACCGTTGTAATAGAACATCCAGATATTTTTAATTCCGTTTTTTGTGGATTGAATCATAAGTAAGTATTGAAAATTAGTTTATAATAAGTAAATGTATTGCTTATTTAAATTTTGAATCTTTTGGATGCTTTCTTGTTTTCTCATCAGTCACATAGCCCGCTATGCTCCTTCTTCGAAATAAGGAAATCATCTCAAAATCTCCTAAAATTTAATATAAGCTAATTTCCAACACTTACTTAGAAGGAAACATTTTAGGCGAAAACTATGAGCTTTCAGGTATTATGCGACAAATTTAACAAAATTTTATATTAAAAGGAAAAATCATGAGGATTTTTGATTAACTTTGCAATGAGAAGTAGCCTGCGTGATTGATAATGCAGGATATTTGTTGCGCTAAGATATTGATAGTGCTCCTTAAAAATACTTTAGAACTAACTAAATTCAGTTTCTACAAATATGGCTCTTTGGTTTGAATGTAAGGTTAGATATGACAAGATGCAGGAAAACGGGATGGTAAAAAAAGTTAATGAACCATATCTCGTTGATGCTTTGACTTTCACTGAGGCGGAGGCTCGAATTATTGAGGAGATGAAACCATTTATCTCCGGGGAATATTCAATCTCATCAGAAAAGAAAACAAAAATTTCCGAGATTTTTTTCAATGAAGGAGGTGACCGTTATTATCAAGTGAAGGTTAATTTCATCACTCTTGATGAAAAAACCGGAACGGAGAAGAAATCAGCAACCCTCATTCTTGTTCAGGCTTCTGATTTTGAAGATGCCCTGAAAAACTTCCTTGAAGGTATGAAAGGAACAATGGGGGATTTCGAGATCGCATCAATTACAGAAACTCAGTTGATGGATGTCTATCCTGCAAACCTTGGCGGTGGCAACTAATTAATTAATTAATTAATTAATGGTTAATAGTTAATAATTAATAGGTCTATAATTAAATGGTTGCAGAGGAGGTAATGGAGCTGAAGCGGGAGATTCCTGAGGGAGTCGCTCTCGTGGCAGTTTCTAAATTTCATCCGGTTTCTATGATTCGAGAGGCATACGATGCCGGACAACGTCGTTTTGGTGAAAGCCGAGTCCAGGAACTCCTTGAAAAGATTCCTCAGTTGCCGGCAGACATAGAATGGCATTTTATCGGACATTTGCAAACTAATAAGGTAAAGCAAATTGTAGGCAAGATCTCATTAATAGAAAGCGTTGACTCTGAGCGACTCCTTGATCTTATAGATTCAGAGTCAAGGAAGGCGGGAGTTTTGACGCGTGTGCTGATGCAAGTGCATGTGGCAAAAGAGGAAACCAAATTTGGCTTTCTTCCTGATGAGTTGATAGCATATTTCAAAGATCGTAAGTTTGAAAAACTTACGAACACCCACATTTGCGGTGTGATGGGGATGGCATCAAACACAGATGACATCACACGTGTCAGGGCTGATTTTGCTGAGATCCATGAGCTGTTCAATACGATTGCATCTGATGAAAGTCTCAGACTAAGGGGATTCGATCAGATATCAATGGGAATGAGCCATGACTGGAAGCTGGCAGTGGAGGAAGGGGCAACCATAGTAAGAATAGGCAGCCTTATTTTCGGGGAAAGAGTTTATTAGCATTTTAAGTCAAAATTCCTATCATTACGATTAGCATTAGAATTTAATAACCATAAATATATTAACTCTATCATGACTCAATCTACACAAAAGCGCTCTACAGTCGCTATCATCACGATGTTTTTCATCTTTGCGATGATTTCTTTCGTGACAAACATGGCCGCCCCCTTCGGCAACATATGGGGATTCAAGTATGAATGGGCAGGTATGGCTGGTAACCTTATGAACTTCACCGCATATCTGTTCATGGGTATTCCAGCCGGCAATATGCTTATCCGTTACGGCTACAAGAAGACGGCTTTGATAGCTCTTGCAGTAGGAGCAATCGGTCTCGGTATCCAGCTTCTCTCAAGTGTTGTCGGTGGCAATGTAGTGGTCATTGGCGGTGAGAACCCAACCACTCTCAATCTTTTCATTTATCTTCTCGGTGCTCTCGTCTGCGGTTTCTGCGTATGTATGCTCAACACCGTTGTGAACCCGATGCTCAACCTCCTTGGTGGCGGCGGTAACAAGGGTAATCAGCTTGTGCAGACTGGTGGTACACTTAATTCTCTCGCCGGAACTCTGACTCCGCTTCTTGTAGGTATGCTCGTCGGCACATTGACAAAAGACACAACGATGGCAGCTGTCGCACCTCTTGTGATCACTGGTATTGCAATCTTTGTTCTTGCATTCATCGTGATTTCATTTGTAAAAATAGAGGAGCCTCAGTCAAATCTTAGCAAGGTGAAATACGAGCACAGTCCTCTTGCGTTCCGTCATTGTCTTCTGGGTGTGATTGCCATTTTCTTCTATGTAGGTATAGAGATCGGTATCCCCGGTGAGCTCAATGCCTGGATAAGCCGTGAGAACTTTGAAGGAGCAGCAGCGGTTGCTGGTTCTCTTGCCGCTCTTTACTGGCTTATGATGCTTATCGGTCGTTTCCTCAGTTCAATCATCAGCGGCAAGGTATCTACACGTGCACAGATGATAACTGTTTCTTCCGTTGCTATCTTGCTGATTTTGATTGCAATATTCCTTCCTGAGGATATCACTTTCAAATCTCCTGAGATCAGCGCTCTCAACATAATGAGCGGAGAAGTTCCTCTGAAATGTCTTTTCCTTTTCCTTTGCGGTCTCTGCACATCTGTGATGTGGGGCGGAATCTTCAACCTTGCAACTGAAGGCCTGGGCAAATACACAGCAAAAGCCACGGGACTTTTCATGACAATGGTTGTTGGTGGTGGTATTATGCCATTTATACAGGATTGGCTTGCTCGTGTTCTTGGGGGCGGAACTTTTGGTTATATCAATAGCTATTGGCTCGTAGTTGCCATGCTTGCTTACATCCTTTATTACTCCCTCATCGGATCAAAGAATGTCAATAAAGACATTCCTGTAGGTGAAGAACCTATTGACCTCAGAGATCTCTAATCATAAATAAACTCCGGTAAAAGCATATTTGTTATTGCTTTTATCGGAGTATTTTGATTCCAACTTACAGATAAAAGCTATGGACGTAAAAGTCATGAATGAAGCCGCCAACAATCTCCGCGTTTTGATTGCGGAGATGGTGGAAAAGTCTAAATCGGGTCATCCTGGCGGAGCTATGGGTGGTGCGGATTTTATTAATGTATTGTATTCAAGTTTTCTCGTGTATGACCCTGAAGATCCAAAATGGTTTGCCCGCGATCGCTTCTTCCTTGATCCAGGTCATATGTCACCGATGCTTTACAGCATTCTTGCGCTGACGGGTAAATTCACAATGGAGGAACTTCAGAATTTCCGTCAGTGGGGTAGCGTTACACCCGGACATCCGGAAGTGGATGTTGAAAGAGGAATTGAGAACACATCCGGACCGCTTGGCCAAGGACACGTGATGGCTGTCGGAGCTGCCATCGCAGAGCGTTTCCTTGCAGCCCGTTTCGGGGATGTTGTGGCGCACAAGACATATGCATTCATATCTGATGGTGGCATTCAGGAGGAGATTTCGCAGGGTGCCGGCCGTATTGCCGGAAAACTTGGCTTGAACAACCTCATAATGTTCTACGACTCCAATAAAGTTCAGCTTTCAACCCATGTGGCTGATGTCACCAATGAAGATACTGCTGCAAAATATCGTGCATGGCACTGGAATGTAATTGAGGTTGACGGCACAGATCCTCTTGCGATGGCTGGTGCACTCCAGGTTGCTTTGGAGGAGAAGGAGAAGCCCACCCTCATTATCGGTCATACAGTTATGGCACGTGGCGCTGTAGATTCTGAGGGGAAATCACTTGAAGGTGCAATCTCAACACATGGTCAGCCTCTCTCTGCTGCCGGTGCAGATATTGACAGAACTGTGGAAAATCTTGGTGGAGATCCAAAGAATCCGTGGGTGATCCGTGAAGATGTGAAGAAACTTTATGCAGAGCGTGCTGAAGAGTTGAAGAAAATAGTAGCTGCACGTCGTCAGGCATACAAGGAATGGGCTGAGGCTAACCCTGCAAAAGCTCAGGAACTTCAGGATTACATTGATCTTAAATTGCCGGCTCTTCCCTGGGATTCTATCGAATTCAAACCCAATATGGCAAGCCGCGCAGCGTCGGCTACGGTTCTCGGTTTCCTTGCAGAGCATGTAGGCAACATGATTGTTTCAAGTGCTGATCTTGCCAACTCTGACAAAACAGACGGATTCCTTAAAAAGACAAGTGTGCTGTGTAAGGAGGATTTCACAGGTGCTTTCCTTCAGGCTGGAGTTGCAGAGCTCACAATGGCTTGTATCATCAATGGTATAGCTCTTCATGGAGGTGTGTTCGGTGCATGTGCAACATTCTTCGTATTCTCAGATTACATGAAGCCTGCCATCAGAATGTCAGCTCTCATGCAGCTCCCGGTCAAGTTCATCTATACTCATGATTCATTCAGAGTTGGTGAGGATGGTCCGACACATGAGCCGATCGAGCAGGAAGCACAGATTCGTCTGATGGAGCAGATTTCGAATTTCAGCGGTCGTCCATCTGCACTCGTGCTTCGTCCTGCGGATTCTGCCGAGACAGTGGAGGCATATAAGCTTGCAATGGAGAATATCCATACACCATCAATACTAATCTTCTCACGCCAGAACCTTGAGGATCTTCCCGGTGAAAACCGTCGTGAAGAAGCAAAGAAGGCAGCTAAGGGTGGTTATGTTGTAGTAGAAGCTGAGGATCCTGACGTGGTTCTCGTTGGAAACGGCAGTGATGTTGCCCTTCTCGTCCATGCTGCTGAAGCATTAAAGGAGGAAGGCATCAACGCACGCGTTGTATCTGTTCCTTCAATCGGTCTCTTCAACAGCCAGAGCGAGGAGTATCGTCGAAGCGTTATTCCTGTCGGTGTGAAACTATTCGGTTTGACATCAGGTCTTCCTGCCACACTTTATCCATTGATTAACGGTGGCGAGTACAAATTCATGGGAATGGAACGCTTCGGAGCATCTGCTCCAGCTAAGGTTCTTGATGAAAAATTTGGCTATAATACGGAAAATGTATTAAAAAATATTAAACATTTTTTAGGAAAGTAGTGTTTATATGTAAAAAAGTACTAACTTTGCAATTCGAATTTAACAATGCAAATGTGAAAATTAACAGTTCGACATTGAATATGATTTGTTAGTTCTTTTATAAATACCTAAATTAAAGACAATTATATAAATTAATTAATTTGTTGTTTTATGAAGAAAAGTGTATTATTTACTCTCGCTGTTCTGGCTGCAGGTGCATTCAGCGCCAATGCACAGGAGGTGACTTATGTTGAGGATTGCTCACAGGGTTATCTTATGAATAAAGCCAAAGACAACTGGTTTATGACAGTTCAGGGTGGTTCCAACATCCTTTTTGGAAAGGATAACATCCATGCTGAGTTGAAAAACCGTTTTGGTGGCAATGCTGGTCTTTACTTCGGTAAATGGGTTACTCCTACCTTCGGATTCCGTTTCGGTGGACAGTACCTTATGACCAAGGGTGCTACTCAGTATAAGGGAATGTTCCGTAAAGAGAACGAGCCGGCTCTTGCTAATGGTTACTATCCAGAGAAGATGCAGGCTGTATCTCCTGAGTTTGATGTTCTCATCAATCTTACCAACTGGTGGTGTGGCTATCGTCCTGACCGTGTCTACAATGCTGTTCTTCACGGAGGTGGCGGCGCAATGTTCACATTCCGTCGTGCATATGATGGCAAAGATCTCCGTTGGCGTTCAGCTAAGAGCACTCCGCTCTTTGTTAACGTTGGTCTCCAGAACAATTTTGCTGTAAGCAAAAAAGTAGACATTTTCGTTGATGTAACTTATCAGCTCTTCAAAGAGGGTGGTGCTTACAATCCTCACTATGCTCAGGATCTTCAGCTTTCTGCCGGTCTTAATGTACACTTCGGCAAGAAAGAGTGGAACTGCCCGACAACTGCTGTTTGCCCCACTTGGAAATATACAGATGCAGAGGGTGATGCTCTCGTAGCTCGCCTTGCTCAGGCAGATGCCAAGATCGCAAGCCTGCAGAAACAGCTCGATGAGTGCCTGAAACGTCCGGTTGAGAAAGTAAGCTGCGAAGGTCTCGCAACAATTTACTATCCTATCAACCAGGCAACACTCAGCAGCCGTGAGAAAACTATTCTCAAATCTATGGCTGAGGTTATGAAGGATACTCCCAATCAGAAATATGTTCTTACCGGTTGGGCTGATAACTACACAGGTAATGATGAGATCAATACTCGTCTCCGCAATCAGCGTGTGAATGGTGTTAAGGCATTCCTCGTTAAGTGTGGTGTTGATGAGAATCAGCTTGATGCTCGCATTGATGCTAACAACTTGACTGATTTCGGTGCTAAGGGTGCTTCTCTTGATCGCGCTGTAACAATCAAGCTTGCTGACTAATAAGGTTTTAGCATTATACAATAAAAAAGACTCGCATATGCGAGTCTTTTTTATTGTATAATGCTGAATGTTTAATGTTTAATGTTAAATTCCTAATTCCTAATTCCTAATTACGAGAGTAGGATTTGCATGTCGGGGAGAGGTTGGATTTCAATTGAGACAAGTTGCTTTGATACGGGATGTGTGAATTCTATTTTGTGTGCTTGCAGAGATATTCCACCATCGGGATTGCTGCGTCTGGCTCCATATTTTAAATCTCCTTTTATTGGATTGCCATTCTCTGAGAGTTGAACACGGATCTGGTGTTTTCTTCCTGTAAGGAGGTTTACCTCAAGCAGAGTGTACCTGTCGCCGTTTGCTATGGTTTTATATTGCAATATTGATTTCTTCGCTTCGGGGTTATTTTTGTCGGCAACAAATGTTTTATTTATTTTGCCATTCGATACGAGATAATTTTCGATTGTTTTTTCAGGTTCTTCAGGCTTCCCTTCCACGAGTGCCCAGTAGGTTTTATGAATTTCTCCCTCGCGCAGCATCTTGTTGAGACGTTCAAGTGCTTTTGATGTTCGGGCGAATATTACCAGACCGGAAACGGGTCTGTCTATACGGTGAACAACTCCGCAAAACACATTCCCCGGTTTGTTGTATTTCTCCTTAATGTAGAGCTTAATCATATCGGAGAGGGGGGTGTCGCCTGTTTTATCTCCTTGCACTATTTCTCCTGCACGCTTATTGACGATGATGATGTGATTGTCTTCGTATACGATTTCCATAATAATAAAAAAGCCGACTTAAAAGTCGGCATTAATTTAGTAGCGGGGGCAGGACTCGAACCTACGACCTTTGGGTTATGAGCCCAACGAGCTACC
>CAJUDL010000002.1 GCA_910585285.1 uncultured Muribaculaceae bacterium | reverse complement strand
AGGGTGGAGGAAAAAAATTGGATTTGGATGGGAAAAAATTCGCGTGTTTTGTATATATTTGCAATTCTGAAGTAATTTTTAGAATCGTTTAAAGAAAATTGTATTCAAAACTGAATATGACCTTTATCATGAAATCACGTTTAAGCAGTTTTGCGGGGGCAGCTTTTTGCGCGCTGACTCTCGCTGTGCCGGCAATGGCGGATGCCCCGGCAGGATATTACAATTCACTCGAAGGAAAGACAGGCACAGAGCTAAAAAAAGCTGTAAAGGCTATTGTAAGGAAACATACTGTCATATCCTATGGAGACGCAACATGGAATGCATTTAAGAAAACAGATGTGAGAGTCGTGAATGGCAGGGAATGCTGGTGGGACATGTATAGTAATAATAATGTTGCAGTCTCATCCGGTCATCCCGGCATGAATATTGAGCATGGTGTGGCTAATTCATGGTGGGGAGGAATTAAGAATGATGCTTATCAAGATATTGTGCATTTGAATCCATCAGACTCGGAGGGTAACAGTCGTAAAAGCAACTATCCTCTTACGGAACTTAGTTCAAAAAAATGGACAAATGGTGCTGTTACTGTCGGTACTCCCAAATCCGGTCAAGGTGGAGGATCAAGCAATGGCTTTGAGCCTCTCGATGATTATAAGGGTGATTTCGCAAGAGCATATATGTATATGTTTGTTGTGTATGATGACCTGAACTGGGGAAGGACTAAAGGTGGATCTAATGTGGAATGGATGTTCACGGCAAGTCCGTTTGAACTGAAGACATGGGCAAAGGATCTGCTTTTGCGCTGGTCGGCAAATGATGCTGTCAGCCAGAAAGAACGCGATCGTAATGATGGCGTATATAGCGTACAGAAGAACCGCAATCCTTTTATCGATCTTCCTGATCTTGCCGAATACATCTGGGGCTCAAAGAATGGTCAGCCGTATCATGTTGACGGAGCTCACAATCCCGATCCTGTGGATCCAGACCCGGTTGATCCGGATCCAATTGACCCAGATCCAATTGACCCAGATCCTGTGGATCCAACACCGGAAGATCCCTCTCTCATACCAGGCACATACGTACTTGTGTCTTCTCAGTCGGATATCCGCGCAGGAGAGAGTTATCTTGTTCTCGGTTCGGATTCACATGTTGCTATGACGCTGACTCAAAACAAAGAGCAAACTTATTTTGAGCCTACCGCAACTATTACTATTGAAGGAGATATAATCAAAACGGCTCCCTCGGATGCGGCTTTGATCACCCTTGAGGCGCAGGGCGACGGCTATGCTCTTAAGGCATCTGATCTTGTCGGAAATGAGAAAGGGTACCTTTTCAGTTCGTCGGTAAAGACTATCAATCTTACAGACTATTCAACCACTCAAGGTGTTAAGGCAAAGCTTGCCTATTCATCGCAGGGTGTGGCTGTGGTTTATGGCTCTTCGGCAAGCAGCGGATCCGGAGCGCTCTATTACAACAAGAGTGCAAAACGATTCACAACATATACAAGTAACGGACAAGAGCGTCTTGATTTCTATCGCAAAGTGAAGGAGACTTCGGGTGTTGAGGACGTTGAGGAGATAGACGACAGTTGTCTGGTTGAGGTGTGGGGAAACAATATCCTCGTGCCGGATGGTGCAAGCATTTATGATCTAAATGGCAGGAAACTGATAAACGGAGAGAATCTTGCGAGAGGTATTTATCTCGTTACATCCCCGACATTCAGGAAGACTGTAAAAGTTATGATTAAATAATAGAATTATGAGAAAGCTGATATCGGGAATGATGATGGCTGCAGGTGCGCTGGCACTTATGGCTGAGGCTCCGGCGGGATATTATTCGTTGCTGGAGGGTAAAAGCGGCTCTGCCTTGAAAGAGGCGGTAAAGAGGGTGGCGATACCTGACGATTTCGTCTCGATTGGATATGGCGAGGGACATACCTCCTTCAAGACCTGGCAGGCGTTTGAGTTTACCGATGTCAGAATGATCCAGGGGAAGGCGGCGTGGTGGGATATGTATTCCAACAAACTGATATATGTTGAAAACGGGCATCTGTCGCTTAATATAGAGCATTCAGTAGCCAATTCATGGTGGGGAGGAGAATCCGGAAGCGTGCAGGCTTATCAGGATCTCTTTCATCTGAACCCATCGAATGCGGAGGCGAATGTTGCGAAATCCAGTAATCCGCTTGGGATTGTAGGATCAAATCCATCATATGACAATGGACTGATTCTTGTTGGCACACCTGCGGCGGGTTATGGCGGGGGTGCGTCGAAAGTGTTTGAGCCGGCAGATGAATACAAGGGTGATTTTGCCCGCGCCTATTTCTACATCATGACCGCCTACGATGATATTCCCTGGCGTGAAGACAAAGGAGGGGAGGCTCTCTATACAATCACCGGGGGCAAGATCGATCTTCAGCCGTGGGCTGCTTCGATGCTTTTGAAATGGGCTGAAGAAGACCCTGTTGATGCAAAAGAGATAAACCGCAATGAAGAGATTTTCAAATGTCAGAAAAACAGGAATCCATTTATTGATTATCCCACTCTTGCCGAATATATCTGGGGCGACCGGAAGGGTGATGCCTTCACGCTCTCCGGGACTGAGGCTGTGGCAGTGAACCGCCCTGTGGATCCTGTGGCTGAGGATGTGCGTATCACTGATGTCAACACATATGCCGGCTCTTATTGGGGCGAGCGCGATCTTAGGTTCAATACCTATGATGGTGAACTCTGGATAAGTCTTGACGGAGGTGCATATCAGCGTTACGGCGACAGGATTTCTCTGCCCTCGGCGACAGCCAATGGTGTGAAGCACACTGTAAAAGCATATACGCAGAAGGATTTGGATGGAAGATCACTGCGAAGTTCGATAGTGACCGTGACAATGACGGCAAAGGACCCGAGTGTGGTTGATTATTCCGAGGCGGTTTGGACTCCGGTTGTTGCCGGCGAGAAAGTTGACACTGATGGCTATTATTTGATTGTGGCAGCCGACAACAGAAATGTGATGGGATGCACTTTCCAATCGAACGGCTTTATGCCCGATGCCGGATTCCCTGCATTTCGCAATGATGATACAAATTCAGATATCATAGTCATTCCGGAAGGTGCAGCAGTAGTGAAATTTGTAACTGGCGCTACCGGCTATACGCTTAATGTCAATGATATTCACGGAGCATCCAAGGGATATTGGTTTGCAACTGCGGCTAAAAAGATGAAGCTTGATGCAAATCAGGGAACCATGGCAAACGTGAGCATCGAAGCAGACGGGAAAGCAAAGATAGATTTCGGTGCAACTCCTGGCTGGTTGCAATACAACAAGACTAATCCGCGTTTCCTGAATTATTCCTCAAATCAGGGAGGTGTGACGCTTTATAAATTCAAAGGCTTTGATGACGGTTCTTCTTCGGTTGGTGAGATTCAGGTCGAGAAAAATGCTCCGATTGTGATCGATGGCAGAGATATAATCATGCCCGAAGGGGGAATGGTGTTTGATCTGAATGGTCGCCGCGTTTCAGGCAGAGCTTTGACTCCCGGAATTTATGTCGCCGTCAAGGCAAACGGAGAGGCTGTGAAGGTTCATATACGATAAAATTCAATAATTATTCAAAACAAATAGATTCCCCGTATGCTTTAAAGCAGATGGGGAATTTTTATTGCAAAAATATTTGGGGAATTGAGGAATAAAATGTTAATTTGCCAAGCTTTTCATAAGGTGTCATTGAGAAGCTTTGCTTTCAGATGACAAATTGAACAGCAGCTATGAATTGGAAAGTATAAGAAGGAAACAATCCTCTGACAATCTATACCAAAACACAATAACAACTTTCGTGATGTTACAAGAAACGAATGTCAAGACCATCGACAAGGTGGTGATTCGCTTTGCCGGTGATTCCGGCGACGGCATGCAGCTTGCCGGAAATATCTTCTCCAACATTTCAGCAGGGGAAGGGAATCAGATTTCTACATTTCCCGATTATCCGGCTGAGATACGCGCTCCGCAGGGATCGTTGAGCGGTGTCTCCGGTTATCAGGTAAGCGTAGGTAAGGATGTGCATACACCCGGCGATCAGGCGGATGTATTGGTGGCAATGAACCCTGCGGCGCTAAAGACCAATCTCCGTTACCTGAAACCGGACGGGATCATTGTCTGCGACGGCGATTCCTTCACTGAGCAGAATCTGAAGAAGGCAGAATATGCCACTTCCGATCCAGTTGCCGAACTTGGCATTAATCCTGCGAGAATAATGCTCGTGCCGATGACAACTCTTCTCAAATCCACTCTTGCGGACTCCGGTCTTGATCAGAAGGGGATGATGAAATGCAAGAACATGCTTGCGTTGGGTATCATCTGCTGGCTGTTTGATCGTCCGGTTGAGAGCGTGTTGAAGAAGCTGCAGGCAAAATTCGCCAAGAAACCGGCTATCTACGAGGCTAATGCAAAAGTTGTGAGAGCCGGTTGGGACTACGGACACAACACTCACAGCTCGATGCCTGTGTATCGCATTGAGACTGCATCAGCAGAGAAAGGAACCTATATCGACGTTACGGGAAATACGGCAACCGCCTGGGGTCTTATCATGGCTTCCGAGAAGAGCGGACGTCCCCTTTTCCTCGGATCATATCCCATTACCCCAGCCACTGATATTCTTCATGAACTCGCAAAACGCAAGGACCTTGGCGTGAAAGCTTGTCAGATGGAAGATGAGATAGCCGGTGTATGCTCCGCAATTGGCGCATCATATGCTGGTCATCTTGCAGTGACTTCGACTTCCGGACCCGGTCTCGCACTGAAATCGGAGGGTATAGGTCTTGCTGTTATGGCAGAGCTTCCGCTTGTGGTGATCGACGTGCAGCGTGGCGGACCTTCGACCGGTCTTCCTACCAAGACAGAGCAGACCGACCTCATGCAGGCTCTTTATGGCAGAAACGGCGAGTCGCCACTCTGCGTGCTTTCCGCTGTCAGCCCGACCGATTGCTTCGAGATGGCATTCCAGGCTTGCCGCATCGCGATCGAGCATATGACTCCCGTAATTCTTTTGACAGATGCATTTATAGGTAATGGATCTTCAGCATGGCGCGTACCGGAGAAAGATGATTATCCGGAGATAAAAGTGCCTTTTGTTACTCCCGAGCAGCTTGAGAATGGCTGGAAACCTTATGACCGTGATCCCGAGACAATGGTGCGTTATTGGTCTATACCCGGAATGGAGAACGGAATGCACCGCGTGGGCGGTCTTGAGAAGGATTTCAAGACATCCGTCATATCCACTGATGCCAAGAACCATGCCCGCATGGTGGAGGCTCGCAAGGAGAAAGTTGCCCGCATTGCCCGCGATATTCCAAAGATGGAACCCATGTTTGATGAAGATGCGGATACGATCCTTGTCGGATGGGGTGGAACCTATGGTCATCTCCTCACAGCCGCTACCGAGCTTAACGCTTCCGGGCATAAGGTGGCATTCTGGCAGTTCCGTTATATCAACCCGCTTCCAGAGAATGCCGTTGAGGTTCTGTCAAAATACAAGAGAATTATCGTTGCCGAGCTCAATACCGGTATGTTTGCCGACTATCTCCAGATGCATCTTCCCGGCAAGGAAATCCTCCGCATCAACAAGATCGAAGGTCAGCCCTTCCTCGTCAGCGAGGTTGTGGAGGGTGTGATTAACCATATGAATAATAATTAACGGAAGTATAGACTCCATCAAAAACTCTAACTGACAATGGAAGAGACTAAGACTACGGGCTATACGCCCGCCGATTATAAGAACAGCCAGAATGCCCGCTGGTGTCCCGGCTGTGGTGACCATGCCATCCTCAATGTGCTTCACAAGGCAATGGCGGTGCTTGGAATCGCACCAAAGGATACAGCCGTCATTTCAGGTATCGGTTGTTCCTCACGCCTCCCTTATTACATGAATACCTATGGCATGCACACGATTCATGGTCGCGCTGCGGCAATCGCAACCGGTGTTAAGACCGCGAACCCGGAGCTTACCGTATGGCAGATATCAGGCGACGGCGACGGACTGGCGATTGGAGGCAATCATTTCATCCATGCCATCCGCAGGAATATCGATATCAACATGCTCCTTTTCAATAATAAGATCTACGGTCTGACAAAAGGTCAGTATTCACCGACTTCTGATCGCGGAGCAGTTACGAAATCCAGCCCTTACGGCACTGTTGAGGATCCCTTCATTCCCGCCGAGCTTTGTTTTGGCGCGCGCGGCAATTTCTTTGCCCGGGGCATAGACATCACGCTCGACATCACACGCGATTGCATGGTAGCAGCTGCCCGTCATAAGGGCGCGGCTGTTGTAGAGGTGCTTCAGAACTGTGTCATCTTCAACAATGGTATCCATTCTTATTTCACGGATAAGGAGCAACGTGCGGACCATACGATTCTTCTTCGCCACGGAGAAAAGATGCTTTTCGGCAAGAATATGGAGAAGGGTCTTGTTCAGGACGGTTTCGGTCTTAAAGCCGTGACAATTGGAGAAGACGGTTATACTCTTGATGATGTTCTTGTGCATGACGCTCACTGCGAGCAGAATTTCCTTCAGCAGCAGCTTGCCATGATGGATGGTCATGAACTTCCTGTTGCTCTCGGTGTGATCCGTGATTATCAGGCTCCTACTTATGAGGCTGAGGTTGAGCGTCAGGTGGCAGAGGTAAAGGAGAAGAAAGGCTTTACTTCCCTTCGCGACATGATTCTCAAGACCTGTGAGAGCTGGGAGATAGTTTAGCTTAGGCTTTAGGCATTAGATATTAGGCCTTAGATGTTGTAACCATTTGGCGAAGCATCTAAGGCCTAAAGACTAAAACCTAAAGCCTAAAACCATGCACATAAATAAAAAAATTGTGCACATTTTGTGGAAAAATTTCCATAATTGAAATATTTTGATTTACTTTGCAGTCTGAAATAAAGAAAAATAAGAAAAAATCATTAACAACTAAAATCTTATTGATATGTCAGACATTGAAAAAAGAGTAAAAGAGATCATCGTTGACAAACTCACAGTAGATGAGAATGAAGTAACACCTACAGCTGAATTCAGCAAGGATCTCGGCGCAGACTCACTCGACACCGTAGAGCTCATCATGGAGTTCGAGAAAGAATTTGACATCACCATTCCCGACGCAGATGCAGAGAAGATCTCGACTGTTGGCGACGCCATCAGCTATATCGAGGAACACAGCAAATAATCAAGTTTCATGGAATTAAAGAGAGTTGTAATAACGGGTCTCGGGGCGTTGACTCCGATCGGCAATGATGTAGCCACTACTTGGGAGAATGCCAAGGCTGGCAAGAGCGGTGCCAACCCGATTACACACTTCGACGCAAGCAAATTCAAGACCCAGTTCGCATGCGAGGTCAAGGGCTTTGATCCTGCGGAGCATTTCGACCGCAAGAAGGCACGTCAGCTTGACCTTTACGCAATGTATGCTCTGAAGGCAGCGGACGAGGCTATCGAAGATGCAGGTCTTGAAGGCGAAGGAGTCGATAAAAACCGTGTCGGCGTGATATTCGCAGCCGGTATCGGCGGTCTCCATACTTTCGAGGAGGAGGCTGGCTATTTTGCAATTCATGGTGCGGAGCAGGGTCCCAAATACAATCCCTTCTTCATCCCCAAGATGATTGCCGACATTGCTGCCGGTCATATCTCTATAGACCATGAGTTCCGCGGTCCGAACTTTGCTACCGTATCGGCTTGTGCTTCTTCAAACCATGCCCTTATCGACGCATACAACTATATCCGTCTGGGTATGGCAGACGCAATTGTGACAGGTGGCGCCGAAGCAGCGGTATTTCCCGCAGGTGTGGGTGGCTTCAACTCGATGAAGGCGCTCTCCACCCGTAATGACGAATGTGAAACGGCATCACGTCCTTTCAGCGGTTCACGCGATGGATTCGTGATAGGAGAGGGTGCTGCAGCCCTTGTGCTTGAAGAACTTGAGCACGCCAAGGCTCGCGGTGCGCATATCTATGCCGAGGTTGCCGGTGGTGGCATCAGTGCGGATGCTTACCATATCACTGCTACTCATCCCGATGGACTGGGTGCCGTGATCGGTATGGAAAACGCTTTGAAAGATGCAGGCATGAAGCCTGAGGACATAGATTACATCAACATGCACGGCACATCAACTCCCGTGGGCGACCGCGGTGAAGTGAAAGCCATCCTTAAGGTTTTCGGTGATCACGCATATAAGATGAATCTAAGCTCCACCAAGTCGATGACAGGTCATCTCCTTGGCGCGGCAGGTGCTCTTGAAGCGCTTCTCAGTGTCAAGGCTCTCAATGACAATATCGTGCCTCCCACAATCAATCATGTGGAGGGAGACAACGATCCTGAAATTGACTACAACCTTAACTTCACATTCAACGAGGCGCAGCCGCGCGAACTGAATACTGTCCTTTCGAACACGTTCGGTTTCGGTGGTCACAACGCTTCCGTGATCCTCAAGAAATATAAAGATTAATACGGCGTAAGAACGCAGTGCAATTTTTATAAAAATCGCATCGTATCCTCCCTTGTGCAAGGGAGGATCTTTTTTTATCATTGAGAGGTATTTGGTGGATCGAAATGGGTGAAATGTCAGTTTTTTTTATTAAATTTGTATGTTAAAACAGCATCAGAAAAAAGACTGACAAAGATACTACCAGATATGGCAACAGAAGAAGAAGAGAAAAGATATCAAGCGGATAATATCCAGGTGCTTGAAGGACTTGAGGCGGTGCGTAAACGCCCGTCTATGTATATTGGCGACACTGGTGTGCGCGGCTTGCATCATTTGGTTTACGAAGTTGTCGACAACTCGATCGACGAGGCTCTTGCCGGTTTTGCCAATAAAATAGATGTCACCATTCTTGAAGACAATTCCATCAAGGTTGTGGATAATGGTCGTGGTATACCGGTTGACATGCATGAGAAGATGCACAAACCTGCGCTTGAGGTTGTTCTGACTGTGCTGCATGCCGGAGGTAAATTCGACAAAGGTTCCTATAAGGTTTCAGGAGGTCTTCACGGAGTTGGCGTGAGCTGTGTAAATGCTCTGTCAGACTATCTGCGCGCAGAAATCCATCGCGATGGTAAGGTCCATATGCAGGAATATGCCTATGGTAAACCGACATGCGATCTGCAGGTGATATCCGAGACCGATCACACGGGAACAACCATTCTCTTTCACCCGGATGCCTCTATCTTCAGCGAGACAATCTATGATTATGAGACGCTTGCCAACCGTCTGCGCGACCTTGCTTTCTTGAACGCAGGAATAACGCTGACACTCACCGATGAGCGCGTTCGCGACGAAGAGGGAAATCCTCGTCATGATGTGTTCCATAGCGCTGAAGGTCTGAAGGAATTCGTGAAATATATCGACGAAGGGAAAGAGCCGCTGATCGAAGATATTATCCACCTCAACACTGAGCGTGGCGGAGTGCCTATCGAGGTGGCGATGACCTATAATACCGACTTCAACGAAAATATATATTCTTACGTCAATAATATCAACACAATAGAGGGTGGTACGCATCTTACGGGCTTCCGCCGAGGTCTGACCACAACCCTCAAGAAATATGCCGATGACAACCATCTTCTTGACAAACTCAAGATCGAGCTTTCAAAAGAAGACTTCCGCGATGGTCTCACAGCTGTTATCTCCGTGAAGGTTGCCGAGCCACAGTTTGAGGGTCAGACAAAGACCAAACTCGGAAACAATGAGGTCGGAGGCGTGGTTCAGAGTGCTGTGAGCGAGGCATTGCGCTATTATCTTGAAGAGCATCCCGCACAGGCAAAGACCATCGTCAATAAGGTTATGCTTGCTGCGCAGGCTCGTCATGCCGCATACAGTGCGAGAATGCGCGTGCAGAGCAAGAGTCCGTTGTCGGGTGCCGGACTGCCCGGTAAATTGGCTTCCTGCAAGAGCCGTGACGCTGTGGAATGTGAGCTTTTCCTCGTGGAGGGAGATTCTGCAGGTGGATCTGCAAAACAGGGTCGTAATCCGAGGTTCCAGGCTATTCTGCCATTGCGCGGTAAGATCCTGAACGTGGAGAAAGCCATGGACCATAAGGTGTTGAATTCTGATGAGATCGTGAATATGTACAAGGCATTGGGCGTGACAATCGGCACTGAGGAGGATTCCAAGGCTCCGAACATGACGAAGCTTCGTTATCATAAGATTATAATCATGACCGATGCCGATGTCGACGGTGCGCATATCGCTACCCTTCTGATGACATTCTTCTATCGCAGAATGCGTCCTATCATCGACAATGGTTATCTCTATATAGCCACGCCTCCGTTGTATAAATGCTCTCTGAAGGGTAAAAAGAATGTGGAGGAATACTGCTGGACAGATCAGCAGGTGCAGCGTTTTGTAGATGACAAATGCAATGGAGAGCGTAATCGCCTTGTTTTGCAGCGATATAAAGGTCTTGGTGAGATGAACCCGGAACAACTTTGGGAAACTACCATGGATCCTGAGAACCGTATGCTCAAGCAGGTTACACTCACAAATGCCGCTGAGGCTGACCGTACATTCTCAATGCTTATGGGTGAAGAAGTAGGTCCGCGACGTGATTTCATCGAAGCGCACGCAACCTATGCAAATATTGACGCTTAAAGGCTGGAAAGTAGGATGTTACAGATTCTTGAAAAGCTGTAGGTATTGATCAGCAACTGAATCTTCGGCAAATTTTTCAATTACCGAACGTTGCATCCGGTCTTTTACAGTATCCCGGTTTTTTAGACCCCATATAATGCCTTCCGCTATGCGGAGGGCATTCTCTTTTACGTCATCGCTCCATGGAGCAAGATAGCCGGTTTGCGTGTGGTCGATGATATCCGGTTGTCCTCCGTGATTTAGAGCTACAGGCACGCATCCCCATGCCTGTCCCTCTATGAGAGTGCCCGGAAGGGTTTCCCATGCGGATGTTGATACCACCACCGCGCCGGATTCATATACGGCGCGTATCTCCTCCGGAGAAATGCGACCAAGGTGTTTGTGGCGTATTGCCACATCTTTCAAAGCTTCGGGGTCTTTAAGTGTGCCGAATGTGACAAGCTCGAGATTCTTTGATTCCTCCGGATATTTTTCTGCCAGAATCCGGGTTGCCTCGACCAGAGTATGATGCCCTTTAACAGGATCGTCTATGCGGGCAGCGCCGAAAATTATCTTTTTTAAGGGTGAGGAATCAGATAATGAATCTTCCTTCAGGTTCTTAAGTGTAGATGCGTTTATCGGGAATGCATTGGGTATTACGGATATATTGGCATCTTTCATTAAAGATGAACGGCGTGCTGTCTCGGCGAGCCAGTTGCTTACCGCCACGAAATGTATGTCTGTTTCGGCGTAGAGTTTTTGTTTGCGCAGCCAGGTTTTGTGGGAGATATCATTTGCGGCAGCCCTGTTTCCGAGAAGAGGGCAGTTGCCGCATTCTCCGCCGGAGCTAAGGAAATGACGGCAGGAGCCCGCATGATGACAAATACCGGTCATGTTCCACATGTCGTGCATTGTCCAGACCAATGGCTTGCCAATGGCGGCGAGTTTTCTTAGCCCCTTGATTGAAAGCATTCCTTGGTTCACCCAATTCAGGCAAATGAAATCAGCCTCCTTGATGAATGGGATGCGATGCAAAGGAACGCCATCTGACGCTGTGTCTATCTGAAAAAGGGTCTTTCTGTTAAATCCGTTGGCGAAAAATATTCTTAGTCTTTCGGCGATAAAAGGGAAGCGGACTGAATTTCCTGATGCCGCTTCTATAACCCATGGAGAATCAGACTTTTTCTCAGCCACAATCATGCGTGCGTCGATGCCTTTCCGTCGTAAAGCATTCATCAGCCTGAAAGTCACCACTGCGGCTCCTCCCGTGGAGTCAGATTTGCAAAGGAGTGCTATTTTCATTTCCTGCGATATATGACAAATCTATATAAAAGACCGGTTTTTGAAATTGACGGTTCTGAAGCCGATACCATTTGCCAGTCGTTTTTATCAAGGTCGGGAAAATGGGTGTCGGCATCGGGTATAGTCGTGTCTATTTCTGTGATTATCAATTCTGTGCAATAGGGAAGAGCTGAGTGGTATAATTGAGAACCGCCTATTATCACCGGTGATTCCGTCATTTCGCAAGCTGCAATCGCATCTTCGATAGCTGGAAATACTTCGGCTCCTTCAGCTTTGTAATCCGCATTGCGAGAAATCACGATGTTCCGGCGTCCAGGGAGAGGCCGTTTCGGAAGAGACTCCCAGGTTTTACGCCCCATGATGATGGGATGCCCCATGGTTGTGGATTTGAAATGAGCCAGATCTTCAGGAAGCCTCCAGGGGAGGGAACCGTTTCTGCCGATTGCCCTGTCTTTTGCCATGGCAACAATTGCCGTCAGCGGGCGCAGGCGCGAGGTTGAAGAATTGAATGTGGAGAACGGCACAGTCTGGCTGAGGTCTCTATCAGAAATCGTGTCTGAATCTTTGGGGAAAAGATAAGATATTTCCATGGGTATAAAAAAATCGGTGAATTCGAGAGTAAAATTAATAAAATTATCGAAATATTTCCGTAATTTTGCAAAAATTGAAATGAATAGATATTATTATCTGTTTTAATTTTAATAGTTGAAACATACGCAACCGATTTATCGATGAATTATACAGTTGTTGATTTTATCAGCCTATTAGGATCCGTTTGCCTATTCCTTTATGGAATGAAGGTTATGAGTGAGGGCTTGCAGAAAGTGGCAGGCGATCGTCTGCGCAATATTCTTGGCGCCATGACTAAAAACAGGGTAACCGGCGTTATGACCGGAATCCTGATCACAGCCCTTATCCAGAGTTCGAGTGCTTCGACGGTTATGGTTGTCAGCTTCGTAAATGCGGGGCTGATGAGTCTCCAGCAGTCGATGGCTGTAATTTTCGGAGCTAACGTGGGTACCACCGCTACAACATGGATTATCTCGGCATTCTCATTCGAGGTCAGTATTTCGGATTATAGCATTCTGTTGCTGGCGATTGGCGTTCCGATGCTGTTCATGAAGAAAAGCGGATACAAGAGCTTCGGTGAGTTCTTGATTGGGTTCTGCTTCCTGTTTATGGGTCTTGACCTTATCAGCAAATATGTGCCCAATCTTCAGGAGAATCCGGGAATGCTTGAGTTCCTAACCAATTACACCACGCTCGGTGTCGGATCCATATTGATTTTCTTCATTATCGGTATTGTTGTGACTATGGTGGCGCAGAGTTCTGCCGCCACATTTGCCATCACGTTGATCATGTGTTCTCAGGGTTGGATATCCTTCTCTTTGGGATGTGCAATTATTCTTGGCGGAAATATAGGAACAACAATCACTCCTGTGCTGGCATCGCTGAGCGGTAATCTCGCTGCCAAGCGCACAGCTATGGGACATGTATTGTTTAATGTGCTTGGATCGCTTATCGTGTTGTGTATTTTCCATCCTTTCTGCGAGCTTGTAGCTGATATTACGAAGGCATGCGACGGTATGAATCCCCTGGATATCAGTGAGGCGCAGGAAGCCGGTATGCGCGACACAACGCTCTTCACGGAGAAAGGAGGATTGACCTCCCGCGCACAGAGCTGCATCGCTTTTGGTCTGGCAATGTTCCCAACGGTGTTCAATGCATGCAACCTGCTTGTGATGATTTGGTTCACGAAACTTTATGTCAAGATTGTGTGCTGGATCATGCCTACCCGTCATAAAGACGAAGAGGAAGAATTCACACTCAAATATATTGGTCGCGGAATCCTGTCGGCTTCCGAGCTTAACATCACGCAGGCACAGAAAGAGATTGTGCTTTATGGTCAACGTGTGGACCGGATGCTCGGTATGGCACGTGAGTTAATCCATACAGATCCGAAGGAGGATAAGTATACAGAGATTTACAGCCGCATGGAGAAATATGAAGAGATTTCCGACAGAATGGAAATCGAGATTGGCAGCTATCTGAATAAAGTGGCTGAGGGTCGTCTGAGTCCTGAAGGTAAGATGAGGATTTCCGGTATGCTCAGAATCATCAGCGAGATCGAATCGATTGCCGACGGCTGTTTCAACGTAGCTAAGACCTTGCAGCGCAAGGTGCAGAATCATGTGAATTTTGCGCCACCGGTGATGCATGAGATAGATCAGATGTTCGATATGGTGACAGATGCCATGAAGAATATGCTTGGTCTTCTTGAAGAGATGGAGACACCAGACAGTTCGAAAGTTGTTGCCGCCTATAACAAAGAGCGGGAAATCAATAATCTTCGCAATAAGCTTCGCGATGGCAATATCTTCAATATCAACAATAAGGAATATGATTATCAGGAAGGTATATTCTTCATGGATCTTATTGGCGAGGCTGAGAAACTTGGTGACTATATGCTAAATGTAGTGGAAGGTGTCAAGCATCAGTTCAAGCCGGTGTTGGATTAATCTTTTTAGGCATTAGGCGTTAGGCGTTAGGCATTAGGCGTTAGGTATTTGGTATTTGGCATTAGGCGAAGCTTTCTAAAGCCTAAAACCTAAAGCCTAAAACCTCAAAAAAATTAAACATTATTCATTACACATTTAACATTATAAAAGATGAATCCCCATAGATATTGCGTCATTATGTGTGGCGGCGTCGGCACACGCTTCTGGCCTTTCAGCCGCAGCGGCATGCCCAAACAGTTTTTGGATTTTTTCGGCACGGGTCGCAGTCTGTTGCAGCTTACGGTTGACCGCATCACTCCGATTGTTGACCCATCGAGAATTATCCTTGTGACAAACAGCGCGTATGCGTCGATAATTAGGGAGCAATTGCCGGATATAAAAGAAAGCAACATCCTTCTTGAGCCGGCACGCCGCAATACCGCTCCATGCGTTTGCTGGGCATCGCGTCATATTCAGGCTCTTGATCCTGAGGCATCCATCGTAACGTTGCCATCTGACCATCTTATTCTCAAGGAGGAGGCGTTCAGGAAGACTCTCGAAGAGGGCTTTGAATTCGTGGAAAAAGGAGACCGCTTGCTTACGCTCGGCATAAAGCCTACAAGTCCGGCAACGGGATACGGCTATATTCAGCAAGGACATCCCGTAGATGGTTTCTCCGGTATTTGCAAGGTCAAATCTTTTACTGAAAAGCCGAATCTGGAAATGGCAAAGGTGTTCCTTTCAACCGGTGAGTTTTTCTGGAATGCCGGCATATTTCTCTGGAGGACCGACAGCATCCTGAAAGCTTTTGACAAATATGACAGGGAGACAGCAGCAGTGTTCAATGCCGGAGTTGGAGTTTATGGTACGCCGGGCGAGATGTCTTTCATAAATGCATCATTCCCCAATACCCCCTCAATTTCCATTGATTATGCCATCATGGAGAAGGCTGACAATGTTTATGTGAAGACTGCAGATCTTGGTTGGAGCGATCTTGGCTCTTGGAAAGCGCTTTATGATGCATCTCCCCACAATCAGGAGGGGAATGTGACCCAGAATTGCAAAGTCCTGACTTATGACTGCAAGAATAATATATTTGCTGTGGGCAAAGACAAGATCGTGGTTGCAGCCGGACTCGACAATTATATTGTTGCTGAAAACGGGAACGCCCTTCTGATATATCCAATCGATGAGGAGCAGAGAATCCGGAACATTGTGAATGATGTGCGCACTCGATTTGGAGAAGATTATGTTTAGGCAGCTTCTTGATTTTGTGTCCTGAATTGTGAAGATGTTTTGGCAATAAAATGTGACAAATTGTTGCAATAATTGTATAAAACAGAACTTTTGCTATTTAAAACGATACAAAAATGCAATGGATCGTGCCTTTTGGTGCGGTCCATTGTTGTAATTTTAGAAAAACTTTAGTAATTTTGCGTTTGTAAGGATAAAAGTTCCTTTTCTAATACTAAAGCAGTTATAATACAATAATCAAGTAGTTTTAACGGCATGACCAGCGACTTGTTTAAAAGATATGTGTGGTTGATAGATGTGGTCAACCAGGCAGGTAAACTAACCTACGAAGAGATTTCTAACCTATGGGAAAGGTCTCCGCTGAATGAAGATCGTTCGCCATTGGCCCTACGCACGTTTCATAATCACCGTGAAGTTGTAGAAGGACTTTTCGGTATTAAGATCGCATGTAATCGTAAGGGTGGTAACTACTATTATATCGCAGAGAGCGGAGAATCAAAGCATTCTTCGAAGCTTAAGATCTGGATGCTCCAGACTCTGAGCAATTCTCATGCCTTGAGTAATATTTCGAGCGCGCAATCCCGGGTGCTCGCAAATGTTAATCCTGATGAGAAGTTCGGTCTGGCAGCCACCATTGAGGCTATGGAACTCGGCGTGTGTGTTAAGATACTGAACTCCGTTCCCATGACAGCCGATCATCTTACAGAATTTACCATCGAGCCATATTGCGTAAGGTTCTGGGGTAACTCCTGGTATCTCCTCGGCAAACGTCACGGCAAGGATGATATGCTCGTCTTTGATTTCTCAAGGATTCTAAATCTGGATATTTCGGATATAAAATTCACGTATGATGAGAGCTTCGAACCCGTGAAGTTTTTCAAGAATTACTATGGAATGGATGTTGATCCCCAGCTGGAGCCTGTTACGATCAGACTCCGTATCGGAGATGGCACGCGAGACCTTATCCGTACGCAGCAGCTCCATGATTCACAGAAGGAGGTGATGGCAGATTATGATTCTTCGATTTTCGAATATCATCTTGTGCCGGGAGAGGAATTCAAACGCAGGATCCTGTCGATGGGCGATGATGCGGAGGTAGTAAGTCCTCAGGAACTCCGCAATGAAATGGCTGAGAGGATCCGGAGAATGTCTGAAAAATATGCTCGATAAATTGAATAATAATTTCAATACGGAATATAAAAATGTCTGATATTTTCATATCAGACATTTTTTTTGTATTTTCGTGGAATCGAAGTTGTTTAAGTGCAAATCAGGTTTGAAAAACATCATAAATCTAAATGGATATGAAAGGCATAAGCCATAAATATATAGCGAAATTTTTACTTCTCTTTGTGCTTATCGCATTGGGGGGATGCGTGAAGAATGAGGTAAAGGTTGATTTTCAGTTGCCGAAGAATGTAAACGACGCATATAAGATGATCTATTACGCGTCGGATCCTGCGAAAGGATGGTTTGTGGAAACAGTGGCGGCTGTGCAGCAGGGGAAAGTGCAGATGATATGCGCTACCCGTAATCCGACTATTGTTTTCATAATGGAATCGGGATCAGTGCCTCGGGCTGCTTTTTATGCGGAAAGGGGAGATAAAATTAAAATCACGGGCGACAGCAGTGATCCGTTTTCGTGGCAGATATCAGGCAATAAGCTTACAGAGGAATGGAGTCAGTGGCGTCTCGACAGTCGTAGCTCCCTCGCTTCGGGAGATCCGAAAAAAATTAACAAGGCTGTGAGCGATTATGTGAAAAAAAATCCTGATAAACCTCTGTCGACCCTCCTCCTCCTGATATATTATGACCGACGCGCTGATGAGGCGACTTTCCATAAGCTCTGGAAATTATTGGAAGGTAAAGCACTGGAACCAAAATGGATGCAGCTTGTAAGCCGGTCGGATCTTTTGAAAGACGCACCCGTTTTCACAGATAAACTTAACTCGATTATTTTGCATACTTATGGCAACGGAGTTGATACTCTGATGCTTGGGAAGAAACCGATGCTGCTGTATTTCTGGCGGGAGGGTGATGCCGAACGAAATGAAGGCATAGGAATATTAAAAGATCTCGCGAAAGAATTCCCGGATTCGGCAGCGCGTGTGATAGCGGATGTATGTTTCGATCCGGATTCAATCGCATGGCAATCTGCGGTTAGAAGAGATTCTTTGGCAAAAGTGGTAAGAGGATGGAATTTTCGTGGAGAAACTGATTCGGTGATGATGCGGGCAGGTGTGGGTCGCACTCCCTGGTTTATTGTATTCGATTCAAAAGGGAAGGAGAAATATGCCGGAGATGATCCTCATGATGCCGACAGTCTTTTTCGGAAAGTGATAAGTGATGAGTAAAAAGTGATGAGTAAAAAGTAAGAAGTAAAAAGTGAAATGCTATGCTGACAAAAGTATATTCTGCTGCAATCAACGGCATCGATGCCTTTCCTGTGACGATTGAGACGGCAATGGACAATGGCATCGGATTTTCTATTGTCGGCATGGCGGATCAGGCTGTCAGGGAGAGCTATCAGCGCATCGCCTCGGCTATAAAATATTCCGGTTTTACGTTCCCCCATTTCAGAACCACTGTAAATCTTTCTCCTGCCGATGAGAGAAAGGAAGGGGCATCATTCGATCTCCCTATTGCAATCGGTCTCCTCACGGCATCACAGATGATAAAATGCGATGCGCTTGAAGACTACATGATGATGGGGGAACTTAGCCTTGACGGCTCTGTAATGCCCGTAAAAGGGGCGTTGCCGATGGCTATCAAGGCGCGGGAGATGGGTTTTAAGAAACTGATTGTTCCGGAAGCGAATGTCACGGAAGCTGCCGTGGTGAATAAGATAGACGTTTTCGGCGTTTCATCGCTCGCTCAGGTGGCTGCTTTGCTGTCAGGTTCCGAACAGCTTGAACCGGTAAAGATAAATACCCGGGAGCTATTTAATCGTGAATTTGAAGAATTCGATTTCGATTTTTCGGAGGTGAAAGGTCAGGAATCAGTAAAGAGGGCATTTGAGGTGGCATGTGCAGGAGGACACAACATACTGATGGTCGGACCTCCGGGAGCCGGGAAATCGATGATGGCTAAGAGGCTGCCCTCTATCCTCCCACCATTAAGCATGGCGGAGGCGTTGGAGACCACAAAAATACACTCCGTAGCAGGAAAACTCTCGCGAGGTTCGATGCTGATGACCACCCGTCCCTTCCGCACCCCTCACCATACGGTATCTCCCGTGGCGCTTGTAGGTGGAGGCTTGAATCCCATGCCCGGAGAGATTTCACTTGCCCATAATGGCGTCCTGTTTCTTGATGAATTCCCGGAATTTCCGCGCCATGTATTGGAAGTTATGAGGCAACCAATTGAGGATAGGGTGATTACAGTGGCGAGAGCAAAATATACCGTTAATTACCCTGCAAGCTTTATGCTTGTGGCATCGATGAATCCATGTCCCTGCGGGTATTACGGTCATCCTGCCAAACCTTGCACATGCACTCCCGGACAGGTAAGCAAATACATGAACAAGATATCCGGTCCGCTTCTCGATCGTATTGACATACAGGTAGAGATAGAGCCGGTGGCATTTGATGACATGGCAGACAAAACGCCGGCGGAAAGCTCGGCAGCCATACGCGAGCGCGTGATGCGGGCGCGTGCTGTGCAGCAAGAGAGATTCCGCAACAATCCTGGCATCCACTGTAACGCGCAGATGAATTCCAAGCTTTTGCATGAATATGCCTGGCCCGATGCAGAGGGTCTTGCCAAGCTCAAAGAGCGGATGACGCGACTCAACATGTCAGCGCGCGCCTTCGACCGCATCCTGCGCGTAGCGCGCACCATCGCCGACCTCGAATACTCCGCCTCCCTCGCCCCCGGAGCCACCGCCACCGTCGCCCCCGGAGCCTCAGCCGCGGCAACCCCCTCAGCAGGAGCCTCATCCTCTGCTTTGGCGGCAGCCGTAACTGCCCCGGTTCTTTCTCGCCATATCGCCGAAGCCATCGGCTACCGCTCCCTCGATCGCGCCTCTTACGGCAAAACCTTCTGATATCTTACGGCAAAGGCTTCAGATTTCGCTCTCCTTCGAAGTCGGTGATTCTCACAATTTGCCACTCACCTGCATCACCTGCGACACCTGCGTTACCTGCATCACCTGCGACAAACCGGCTTCGCCTAAAAAGCTTTTCGTCTAAAAGTTTTTTCGCCTAAAAGGCTTTCAATGCCCCTGGAGAGTTGGAGAGAGCGCGGAGCCGGTTTGTCGGAGGTGAAAAATTCCATCAAAATCCAAAATAAATTCCTCTAAATCCAATATAAATTTCTCTAAATCCAATTTAAATTCCATCTAAATCCAATTTAAATTCCATCAAAATCCAATTTAAATTTCTCTAAATCCCAATCATATCATCATGAAATCCTCTCAAGAAATTCCTTCCTTTAAAAGTTCCGGCGATCATTCTTATCATCGCCGATCTTTCCATCATGATTACTGTAATCCTTTTATTTATCATATCATAATCAAGAAGAAAAAGGATTGCGAAGCCTTTGGGAGCATAACCGGCAATGCCCGAATCCCCTTCGGTAATCCGGGGTGTGCGGCAATTAATGAATCCTTATTGGGAAAGGTAATCGCAAAATTAATCTTACGGCTTCCTCATGATCATCCCATATTAAAACTTCTTCAGTTTTGCGTGATGCCCGACCATGTGCATCTCCTCCTTCAGGTCTTATTCCGCTCAAATAATCATCTCGATTTTTATATTGATTTCCTGAAAGAAAGAATAGCGAAGCGATATTCAAGCGAAACCGGTAGACAAATTAGCGCAGATGATATTTTTGAGAAGGGTTATTGCGACAAACCGCTTTATGACGGCCGTAGTCTTGACGATTGGTATAGATATATCAGAGAGAATCCTCATCGTCTCGCAATGCGCATGCAGTATCCGAGGTTCTTCCAATGCGTGCGGAATCTGAAAATAGGCAATCATGAATGCCAGGCATACGGAAACCTCTTCTTTTTTCGCAATCCGGACAAGGTTGCGGTAAAAGTAAGTCGCAAATTCACAGAAACAGAGAAGCAACAGAAGAAAAAACTATGGCATGAAAGCGCGTTAAAAGGCTCGGTTATCGTTTCTCCCTTTATCTCCCCGGCAGAAAAAGCCATACGCAAGGACATTGAATCTCTGGGAGGCAATATCATCCTTATCACTCACGAAGCCTTTCCCGAGCGATACAAGCCCGCAAAGCATGATTTCGACCTATGCTCGGAAGGGCGCCTGCTGATTATCTCTATTGGCAAGCCGGCAGGAACGCCCCTCAGCCGCGAGATCTGTGTATCTATGAACTCATTGGCATCCCTTATCGCCGATAACCTAAAAACCGAGACTCGTGGCAGCCTGTGACTCCCTCTCCATTTCCCGGGTTAGTCGGGATAGGAGAAGGCGCGGGAGGTGCGGCAGCGGAGGCCGTAGGAGTCGGTGGCGGTGATGTCGATGCGGTGGGTGCCGTCGTGATGGGTGACGGGGAGGTGCAAGCGCCATACCTGCGGGCTGGCTGTGTGGCGAAAGGGGTTGCGGCGGCTGTATTTCGTGGGATAAACTTTCAATTTATTGAGCTCTCTGATGCGTGCTACATTCGGATCCATAAGCTTCTCTTTTGTCGCGCTCAGTTTCAGAGTATTGTCTACGACGGCTTCGACTTTTGTGCTGTCGCAGCCTCCATATACGGTAATCAATATATCCCCTTTCTCAATATCTTTCAGATCCGGTATGTCTGATTGTATGGGATCGATGCCGGAGATCCATATCGAGGCTTGGCGGTTGTAGTCGAGCGAGGTGGGTTTGTAGGTGAAGGTATAGTCTTTTGGGGTGAAGTTGATTCGGAAGTATCCTTTGGGCGTGCCGCACTGCATCAATGCCGAGGGAATGCCTTCCCAGTCTTTTTCTCCGACCCACCAGAAGCCGCATGTGGCGCCTCCAACCAGTTCGTGGATGGTAATCCCTTCTCCATGGATGAAATTGCGGCTTACGGCGTGCATATGACCCGTCAGGGCAAGGATATCACCTCTCCCTTTAAGGATATTCAAGAGATCCTCTTTATTGGACATATAAGCAAACGGGATGTGGGCTGTCAGGACGATGCAGCGATCCTTTGGCAGTATTTTCATTAGATTGGCTATGAAACGCAATTGACGTTCATCAAGTTTCCCTTTATACGACCGCGTTCCGTCTCCATATACGTTATTGAGCACGATGAAGGTCACGTTGCCTTCTGAGAATGCATAAGTTGAAGCTCCAAAATTACGTCCGAATGAAGCGACTTGACGTGTGCGCACAGAATCGACATCGCGGTCATGGTTCCCTACCATTGTCCAGGACGTTACTGGAAGCATCTCCATCATAGAGCGCATGCGCGGAAACAGCGAAATATTGTTGTTTACGATGTCTCCGAGCCAGAGATTTAAAGCGGCAAGTGAATCCGCCATAAGCTCGGGCCATAGCGTGCGCGAGGCATAATCCAGTTCCTGAATGTCGCCTACCTGCACATCCCCTATGGCATTGACGGTAAAATTCTTGTTGAGAGGGCAGCGTTTAATGATGAAATCAACTTTTGATGGACAGGAAGTATCTTGACCATAAAAAGGAAAGGCTGAATTCCCGACTTTGGATTGAGAATGCATTTCCCAGTTGCCGTCAAGAACCGGGAAAATACTCATATCCTCTATGACAGGCAATGAATAGCGCCCCTTTCCATCTGTCATCACTATTGTATCTCCATTCGATACGGGGATTCCTTTCACTCCCTTTCCGTTATCGGTCTGAATAACTCCGCTGAGAGTCAATGCTGAGGCGAGGAATAAAGAAGTAATCATAGTTGCTATAAAAAGGGGAGCGCATGTGAGACATGTTCCCATATGCGCTCCCTGATATCGGTGTTTATTTATTTCTTGGCAGCGTATTTGACCAACACGATGCTATTGTCGGCGCTTACATAGCTTATATAAGCCTCTCCATTATCGCAGAAACTGATGTTGACGTAGCTTGCTTCACCTGCTGATACGGCAACGGGTGCTGACCACTGTTTGGTCTCGTTGTCAAAATACTGTACTTTTGCAAGTTTGTCGCCAGTATAGTCGGTATAAGCAAAGAACGGAGTGCCATCAGGAGCCACAGCGATCTTTGCCGAGATGTGAGTCTCATTGGCCTTTACAGAAGCCATGGTTGTTCCACCGATGAGTGTCCATTCCTTGCTGTCGGGACTGTATTTCAGGATACGGAATCTCATATCTTTCGTGTTCTTGGTTTCGGCATCGTCAGCGGTAAGAAGGTAAACAGTACCGTCATTGGTGGCAACGATGCTTGCTGCATCAGTCATTGAAACCGGTGCCATCGTCGCTCCCTCTTCGAGATAATCGCTTCTCAGGGAATTCCAGACACCATTCTTATATTCAACAACTGAATACTTGTAAGAGGTTCTTGAGATCGTATATAGGTAAGCTGCATTGTCGGTCGTGGTAAGACACTCCAAACCAACTTCATTTATGTTTACAGAAGCGAGAGAGCCTGTTGTCCAGTTGTCGTTGAAAATCGATGCGTAAAGCACACGTTTTGTAAATGATCCGCTATTGGTATTTGATATCATCGGTGCTATTACTGTTGAGCCGATGGCTCCGATCTGAACCTTACTGGGTACAAGTTCAGCGATACAGGGCTGTCCGACATTGCTCCAGGAAGAGCCGTTGAATGACATTACCGTTGCAGGATACTTGACAGGCTCTGTTATAGACTTGTTTTTGTAAATGTAATATAGGGTTCCTGTATTGCTTATGGTAAAATCCATCATGCCGCTGGTGACAACATCGCTTTCACCCTCCTTTGATCCTACATAATTGAACACGCCATTTTCGTTCTTTATCACAACAACCTTGTTGTTATCGTCCTTTTCTTTTCTGACAAAAGCTATATAAGGTGTGTTGTCAACGGGATTGATTTTCATAATGGCATTATCACCATATGGAACGAGTTCATTATAACGAGCATATTCGCTCCATTCATAGTTGGCAGCCTTCTCGATTGTGACAGTATACTTCACATTCTTTGATCCATCGGCATTCGAGATGATATAGTCGACAGGAGATGTAAAGTCATTGGCAGTAACACCACTTTCCTGAGTCACACCATTTACAAGCACCTTGTTACCCTCGCCCACAGTGAAATTTGCCACGAGTGAAGATTTATCGGCAAAAGCAGGCATGGTTACAGTTACAGTATGATCGGTAGTTGAGATTACACCTACATAGTCTGTGGAGAGTGTGTTTCCATTATTGGCAACGTTGAAGCCAAATGTAAGCAACTCGGGTGCTGCAGTCTCGACAGGTCCTTCTTCCTTGTTGTCGGAACAAGAAGAGAAGCCAAATGAAAGAGTAACCGCCATGACGGTCATCCATGAAATAAACTTTCTCATAAATAAAACAAATTAGTTAATATATTCAAATTTTGATATTCACTTAATTATCTTTTGGATATAATATCGCCTCTGTATAAGATGCAGAGTCAAGCAGTTTCTTCCCAAACTGAGCTATGTCACCGGCTGTGATCCCATCCACAATAGATGCGTAATTGTTTATGTAGTTCCAATCCTCTTCTTCATTGAATACTGAATTCCGAATCCATGAAGCCCAGAAGGCATTCTTCTGTATGTTGAGTTTATGATCCTTGATGAGGTTGAGTTTGACATCGCGCATCACATCCTCAAACTGCTCGGGATGCTCATAAAGATTATTCAGTTCCTCGCGGGTGGCTGCCAGGAGTGTGTCTACATCCTCCGGTTTGCATACAAACGAGATAGAGGTTCTTGACAAAGGGGAGGGGTGTAATGTGGAGCTTGAGGATACCCCAACGCTGTAGATCATTCCCATCTCTTCGCGCAGACGAGCGAGAAGTTTTGAACGTAATACATTCTGGAGCATTTTTGATTTGATTGCCATGACGTTCTGGCTGCAGGGTAGGGAATCCTGCTGATATATTAGCATGACAGAAGCCTTGGGGTTGTCGCCTGTGTGTCGGTGGTGAATCTTATGGCGGTAAGAGATAGGTTCTCTGCCTGTGATCCAACCGATATTGCCTTCCCCTTTTGGCAATGCCCCGATATAGTCAGTTATGTATCCCCTGATTGAATCAAGCGGAGCATCGGCGAGAATGACAAATGTAAATCCGGAGGCAGGTCCGAAAAAACGGTTGTGGATAGGTATCAGGTCTTCTGCATGTACGCAATTATCTATAATCGAGTCTGTCAACTCTGCATTGGAATAGTTGCTTCCGTTAAGCAGTTGCGACACCTCCTCTCCGAAGATTTCCTCGGCAGTCTTCTTCTTGGTTAGAAAACTCTCTTTCGTTTTTTCAGCCGTCTGGTCAAAGACATCTTTGTCCATGCGGGGATACATCCATTTGGCGTACATCAGGTCAAACATCATGGCTGCATCCTTGAGGTAGGCGGACCCAATTATGCCGGTGCGTGTATTGTCTGGCAGCAGTATCATGCTGGCTGAATTTCCAGCCTTGTAATATCCCAAAGCATCGCGCGACATGTTGCCGGCTCCTGACAGCCCTATCACCGAGCGGGCAAATATCCCGCTATAATATTCCAGAGAATCGAGTGTGTACATGCCGCCCGGGCGCACAGCCGTAACCGATATTTTGTTCTTGTCGAGATCCGATCTACGGAAAATTACCCTGGCTCCGTTATCAAGCATCATATCCACGGCATTGATTTCCGGTATTCTCTTTTCGCTTACAATGTGCCCGGGAGCCTTTAGATCACACAGACGATCGCCCATCTCGAAATTTTTACTATAGGGCTTGGATGATAAAGCATGGTTTTTTGTGATAAGTTCCAACAATGATTGTTCATTATTGATTTCGTCAAGCATCTTGTTGTTACCACGCAGCAGCACTCGTATGCCATGCCTGTCATCTGCGATCGACTGAAGAGACTTGACAATAGCCACCGAGTCGATGGCAGGCAAAGTCTTCCTCATGAGTTCAAGCTCATCATCACGCGATATGAGACGGTTACCTGTATAGAAATCAGAGTATATCTCATCCATGATTCTGATGGATTGTGATGACTGACCGGCATCAACTTTGCGCTCCATATTAGAAAGCAGCTCTTTCTTTGCCCGCTCTATCTCTCGCGCTGTGAATCCATGAGACATTATCTGGTTGCGATGAGAGATGAAATCTTCAATACCTTTTTTCATTTTGCCCGGCACGAGTTCTATTGACTCGATGAACACACCTGTGGCATTAAGAAATGACGACCTGCTGATGGAGCCATCCTTATAAGCAGGGTTGTCAAACGAATAGTCTCCGAAACGTCGCTTGATAAGACGGCTGGTAAGATTTCTAAGCAGATAGGCTTTGTAGTCCTCTTCATTGGCAACGGGTTCCGGCAATGTGATGAGACGCAATATGTCAAGCTCGATTTTGTTGAGTCTGTCGTCGGTGAATATTATTGCGCTGTCATTTTTGTAGGGCTCTATCAGATATTGTTTCCAGTCTGGAGCCTTTTTTCCGGATATTTTTCCGAAATATTTGCGTATCAGCTTCTCTGTCTCTTTTGCATCGACATCGCCTGCAACAGCTACTGCCATGAGTGACGGATGATACCAGCTCTTATAGTAGTCGGCTATGTCATTGCGACTACAGTTCTTTATCACTGCCGTATCTCCGATAGTCAATCGGTCGGAATAGCGAGAGTTATTGAGCAATGCCATCAGAAGCATATTGTTGGCATCGCGCTTGGCATCTTTTTTCGACAGCCATTCCGACATGATGACACCGCGCTCCTTTTCGACTTCAACCGGGTCGATTGTGAGTCCTGTCGCCCAATCGGCAAGTATCATCATGGTTGAATCGACCATTGCCGGGTCAGATGAGGGCAATTGCAACTTATATACAGTCTCGTTGAATGAAGTGTGGGCATTAAGATCTGCGCCAAATTTGGCTCCTTTGCTTTCGAGAAACCTTACCATTGCATCTGCCGGGAAATTGCGGCTGCCATTGAAAGCCATGTGCTCCAGAAAGTGGGCAAGACCTTTCTGTCGTTCGGTCTCATATACAGATCCGGCTTTAATGAACAAACGGTATACAGCCTCACCACGAGGATTGTCGTTTGGATATATGTAATAAGTCAAACCGTTTTTAAGCTTTCCGGTAACAACCTTCTCATCATATTTAAGAGGTGTGCCAGCTTGCAATGTCTGCGCTCCGAGGATGCAGATCAAGGTTATTATACTTATATATAATCTTCTAAACATTAATTTTACGGTTTTGCCTGTGTCTATGAATGGTTACTTTTAGGGATTTCTCTTCTCTATGACAACCTCGCGTTTCAGCATATCGGGTCCAGGGAGTCCTAAAGTGAATCCCATGTTGTTGCCGGTGAGACGTATGGTCAATGTATTGTTTTTGGAAGGATCCACGCGGTTGGGCTTCCATCTTATCCTTATCGGCATATCATATATGCCGGGCATGAAGGTCAGGGAGTTTCCCGGATTTACTATTTCAAAGTCACGGCCCGCCTGAAGGCCGTCGCCCACAACAATCTCATAACTCACTTCCAGGTTGCGGTTAAACGCACGTGAACTGACATATACATTGTATGTGTTTGTGTTGTTGACATCTGAATTCACAACAACGCTTGATGCTCCCCCCTCAGCTTCGATATATATGAAGGGATTGTCAAAGGGTTCCTCATCTTTGGTGCATGACACGGCTACACTGCAAAGGCATAATATAATTGCCGATAACAGCAGGTGATTGATATATCTTATATTCATCATTATGTTATTTGTTTACAGTCGGGTTGGGTTGCATATTGCGGTTGGCGCTTAATTCATAGCGCGAGATGGGGAGAACAAAATAATCGCTGGGATAATTGATGCGCTTCACGGTGGATGTAGTGGCTTTCTCACGCACCAGATCCATCTTCCATCTCACAATATCGAAGAAATTGTGCCCTTCGAAACAGAGTTCCTTCACACGCTCCTTTCTCACCAGGTCGAGCAATTTCGCATCGCTCGTATTGGCAAGTACCTCCTGCGCATAATCCGCATCAACGGCGCGTTCCAGAATCGGTTTGATATATCCACGTGCGTTGGTGTAGTTGCCGAGCATGCACGCGGCTTCGGCAGCATTAAGATACATCTCCGATAATCTCAACACTATTGTTTCATCGCCATGATTTAGACCCAACTGTGTGAGGTCTGACTCATACTTCATGCAGTAGTGTGCACCATCCTTGTAAAGCACCTGAAGGCGTGTGTCGCGTGGGTCAAATAGGGTAAAGAGCGTGTCAGCCGGAATAGCAGTCTCGGCATAGAATGAGCGATGCTTTGACCCCATTTTCGTACCATCGAAACGGAATATTACTTCGCTGGCAACCACCGGATTGCGATACATGTTATAGTAATTCTGTCCTTGGGTCAGTGATTTAGTCGGGATCACATCGTCTGCATAGTCTATTGCATCCTGCCATTTCTCCATGTAGAGGCTTACGCGGGAGTGGAGGGCACGCACAGCATCGAGCGAGACATAATACTGACCGCGAGGAGACTTGTCGGCAAGGAGTTCTTCAGCTCTTGTGAGGTCATTGCATATCAAGGTATAAACCTCGGCTACGCTTCTGCGCGGTTCGTTATCGTCAGGACCGGGAGTCTTGTAAAGCACCGGCACGCCCAGATGGCTGGCATCTGCAGTGTAATTATAGGGTTGAGCATAACATAAACACACATCAAGATGACACAGAGCCCTGATAAATAATGCTTCTCCCATTATACGGTCGATGTCTGCCGCCTGGAGGGGATAATCCTCGGCAACTTTGGGTGCGTACTGTATGATATTGTTGGCATTCGCCATAGCCTCGAAGGTGTCAGACCAGATCTTGCCTACGGCACCAAGTTCCTCATCCTCATTGGAGGTGAAGTTGTATTGACTTATCATGTTGGCGGATTCCGTGGCATTGAATATGGAAAGCATATTTCCTGCCACATCAGGGTAACGCACGAAATCACCGTCATATACTGTATACAGCTTGCTATATGTGCCCACAAGGGCGGCTTTTAGCCCGTCGGGCGAAGAAAGGAACGAAGGTGTGGTGACGCGTCCCTTTGGCATTACGGTCAGGAAATCGGAGCAACTGCTGGTGCCGATGATGGCAACCAGAAGAAAGAGCATATTTATTTTTTTCATGTGAGTCATGTCTGGAATTTAATAAATGGCGTGGAGTGTCAGAATGTCATCATCAGTGCCAGCGAGAACTTCCTCTCTATCGGGAAACCGCTCATACAGGTTTTGTAGGAATTGCGTTTGCTGTTCTGATCGGGAGTCCAGGTATAGAGATTGTCGCCAATGAAGGTAACAGAGGCATTGCTCATACCTATGCGCCTGACGAATTTCTGGGGCAGCTGATAAGTAAGTGAGACATTATGCAGACGTATGCAATCCTTGCGATAGAGGAAGCGGGTTGAGTTCATGCCGGATTGTGAAGATATCTTCCAAATCGGTTTGGGATTGATTGCGAGGTCACCGGGGTTTTGCCAGCGGTCAAGCTGGTTTACCGACTGGTTCTGACTGTCGATATTGTAGCCGTCATAGTTCGATCTGCTGCCGAACGATGACATGGCATAGCCTCCAAAAGTGTAATTAAGCATGACACGCAATGAGAACCCTTTGTAGGTGAACGTGTTGGTCATACCACCGGTTACTTCGGGCGACGGAGTGCCATAGGTGACGCGGTCAGCCGAACTGAACGTGTGGGTTATGTTACCGTTTTTGTCGTACCACATCGGGGCACCGGTGCGCGGGTCAACGCCTGCCCATCTTACAAGAAACCAGGTGTTGGTGTCATAACCCTCTTTCCATGTGGTGGATCCTGTGCCCATATTCTTCTGTATCCCGTTGTAGAGTTTTAGAAGCTTGTTGTCATTGTGCGACAGGTTGAGGGATGTTGTCCAGCTGAAACCATCATCCCCTGCCAGAATATTGTCGGAGGTGATTGTCACTTCAAAGCCCTGGTTCAGTATTTCGCCAACATTACGATACACGCGGGTGTCACCTGTGGTGCGGGAGGTGTCAAGGTTGGTGAGCAGATTCTTGGTCTGGTGATGATACCACTGCACTTCGAAATCAAAACGGGTAAGGAAGCGCATACGCAGTTTCAGGTTGATCTTATGGGTCGTCTCCCAGCTCAGTTTGCTGTTGGCAACTCCCGACTGTATGCCGCCTATTTCGCCTCCGTAGGAATAAGAGCTGCCGTAGGAATATAGACCTAATGCCTGCTGGGATCCGAGACGTGAGTTGCCGTCCACACCATATGATGCGGTGAGTTTAAACACATCCATCCATTGCCATGGAAACCATTTCTCGTTGTTGATATTCCATGAGACGCCCACTGAGCCAAACTGAGCCCAGCGCACGTCGCTGCCAAAGTCGGAATTGCCGTCACGGCGGATATTGCCGATTATATAGTAGCGGCGGTCGAACGCATAGCTCAACTGACCGATTAAAGACACCTTCCTCATGCGGCTGCTTGAGTTGGAGCCTAAGCGTTCATTGGCATATGTCACATCCTGCACGTTGTCGTTGATGAAGCCTTTGCCCGATGCGCCCACAGTGGTGTAATCACGAGAGCCAGCCTCGAAAGCGAAGAGGGCTTCGACCTTGTGCATGTCGTTGAATGTGCGTGAGAAGTTGAGACGATGCACCGTGGTCCAGTTCACAGCCTCAAATGTAGAGCGTGTGGAATATCCGTAGGGACCCTCCGATGTGCTCATGCCCGACCAGTTGGTGCGCGCATTATATTCCTCGGCGCGTCTCGACTGGTAATCGATACCGAACTGTCCGTTGTAATAAAGACCCTTGATTATCTCCCATCTCAACTGAAAGTTTCCTGTGAGATACCATGCCTTCTGGTTGTCAATGTTCTCTTCGCGCTCTGCAACGCTGTTGAGGTATCGGTTGGTAACCCATTTGGGCGAGCCGTCGGGTTCGCTTCCCGAAATGACTTTGTTGTAAAGGCGCATAGAGCCGTCGGCATTATACGGCGAGAAGATAGGCAGTTCCTGATAATAATCATGACCGGGATTGAACATGTCGTTGTTGTTATAGGAAGCCTGGAGACCAATGGTAGCCGTGAATCTGTTCAGGAACGTGAAGTCATTATTGGTGCGCACGCTGAACCGTTGCTGCTTGTTGCCTTTCACGGTGCCCGTGTTTTCGTAATATGAGCCGGAAGCGTAGAATTTAGTCTTGTTGCTGCCTCCTCGGAGTGCCAGGTTTACCTGGAACGTATTGCCTGTGTCATAGAACACGTCGCTCCAGTCGGTATCTGTCGTGGAATAGCTGTTAATTTCATTGTCGGTATAGGGGAAATAGCGCATGTCGTTGCCGCCGTTTATATATGATTCTTTGGCGAGTTCCATATATTGGGTAGCGTTTAGCACTTTGAATTTTGTGCTCTTGTCGATTGTCGCGATACCGTATTGTAGGTTCAGGCTTGTCTGAACCTTTCCTTCACGACCTCGCTTGGTGGTTACGAGGATTACACCGTTAGAGCCGTCGGCTCCATATATGGCAGTTGCGCTCGCATCCTTTAAAACAGTAATAGACTGGATGTCGTCAGGGTTGAGGAATGACAGAGGGCTGACCGAGACATTCATGCCCGGAATTATGCTTGTGTGACCGCCGGTGTAGATCGGGACATCATCAACGACCCACAGTGGCTCATTGGATGCGCTTAGTGACGATTCACCCCTGATTCGCGTATTATATCGCATGCGGGGACTATCTGGCGAGTCGGAATTGGGACCTACAGTTAGACCTGGAACAAGACCATCAAGCATGGCATCAATACGCTGCTGGGGAAGGTTGGCAAGTTCGTCTGCATTGACCTGATACATACTTCCTACCAGATCTTCACGTTTCTGAGCCGTGCCGTAACCTCCCACGACCACCACGTCGTCAAGAGCTACGGAACTCGGTTCGAGCGTAACATTTATGGTGGATCTGCCATTGACCTGAACGGTCAATGGTTTCATTCCCACGTAGGTGAATGTTAAGGATTTAGATTCATTTTTTGAGAGAGTGATTGAATAGCGTCCCTCAACATCTGTGATTGTTGCTGGTCCCTTTTTTCCTTGGCGCACGGTAACGCCAATCAAAGGCTCATTGTTGCTGTCAACAACATACCCCGTTGTAACTAATTGATTTACAGCATTATTCGATTGAGAGGGGTAATTCTGACCCGACCCTCCCTCGGTTGCAAATGCATAATTGCCAGTCAAAGGCAAACCTGACATTGCAACAAAAGCAAACAGATATTTAAAATGTCTATAAGGTTTCATCAGCCTGTATAAAATATGTATTATGCGTTCTTGGAAAAACTTTTTCGCTGAAAAACTAAGCTAATTGTTATTTTTTTATCGTGCAAAAATAGTATAAAATATTAAATTTTATAAAAAATTCATCATTTTTAACATTGTAAAAATAAAAAATTCATTATTCCTTTGAAATAAGCGATGAAAGCGATTTCATTTAACAATTTTACGGATAATTTTAACAAATATGGAGAAAGTGTGAACTTTTTCTTATTCATAATGATTATAATTAAAGAATTTCACTAAATTTGCGATGTTATTTATAATCATTGCAAATAAACGACTGATTGTACTGATATATATGATCAGTTGTCAAACAACAATTTAGGGCATCCGAATGCTCTGTAACCCAAAATTATCCATATGTTGACATCTTTAATCCTTCTGGCGTCGGTTTCCACTATAGCTGCGCCGGAAATAGCAGCAGACACCGTCACTCTGCCTACGGTTGTGGCTTCGGCTCCCGCCAAAACAAACGTCACCCTCCTTCCGTTGAACACCAATGTGGTGACAGAAGCAGTTATCGAGAAATCAGCTGAGACCTCGCTGCTGCCGGTTCTTGTCAATAAAGTTCCAGGTCTGTTTGTGACCGAGCGAGGATTTGCTGGTTACGGAGCATCCGGCGGCTCAGCCGGCACGGTAAATATTCGCGGTGTCGGACAGGGGAACAAGGTTCTTTTCCTTATTGACGGACAGCCGCAATGGGCAGGTGTGTTCGGTCATGCCATGCCGGATACTTATGTTACTAACGGTGTAGAACGTGTGGAAATCGTAAAAGGTCCGTCTTCTCTGATTTATGGCTCAAACGCGATGGGTGGCTCAGTGAATATTATCACGCGGCGCCATATGGAGGATGGTTTTACGGGACGTGCCCGCGCTGAATTTGGCTCATTCACAACTCAGAAATTTGGTCTCACCACTGGTTACCGCAAGGGTAAATTCGGGGTGACTGTTGCCGGGGCTCTTGACCGTTCCAACGGTTATCGTCAGAACAGTGAATTCTGGAATGCCAACGAATTCATGCAGCTCCAGTATAACCCTGTGAAAGAATGGGAAGTCGGAACTACTGTAGAGATGAACCAGACTAAAGCCAATAATCCCGGCACTGTGCAGGATCCTCTTGTGAGCATGTGGACGAAAGTTAATCGAGGCACGGCATCCATCTATGCCAAAGACAACTATGGGATCGCTTCCGGTGGTGTGCAGGCGTTTATCAACTGGGGACGCAACTGGGTAGATGATGGTTATGCTCCCGGAGCCACACCTACCGATTATATATTCAATTCCACCGACTACAACATGGGCTTCACTTTCTATCAGACCCTTAACTTATGGAAAGGGAATGATCTCTCGGCTGGTATCGATTTCATGCATTGGGGTGGTCATGTATGGAATACAGGCAAGGAGGATATCGGTCGCCGTTCCTCCGAATTCAAGGGATGTGAAAATGAAATTGCAGGATACATAATGATGCAGCAAGGATTCTGGGATGATCTCCTCTCGCTGAATGCAGGCGTGCGTCTGCAACATGGCTCACAATATGGAAATGAATGGGTGCCACAGGCGGGATTCATTCTTAAACCATACAAGGGAGGATCTTTGAAATTCTCCTTCAGCAAAGGATTTCGCGCTCCGAACCTTCGTGAGCTTTATCTATATCCGCCGGCAAATGCATTCCTGAAACCGGAATATATGTGGAATTATGATGTTGAATTCCGTCAATGGCTCTTTGATAATCGTTTCAACATCGGCTTGTCGCTATATTTCATCGACGGCAAGAACATGATTCAGACAACGCGTATCGATGGGCGTCCAAAGAATGTGAACACTGGCACATTTATCAACAAAGGATTCGAGATTGATGCGACATATCAGATTTCGAATGAGTGGAGTGCAAGTGCCAACTACAGTTATCTGCACACCACCAACAGTCAGCTTCTCGGTGCTCCGAAAAACAAGCTGAATGCGGAGGTGAGCTATTCACCCGGTAATCTTGAGCTGACTTTAGAATCGAACACTATCTGGAGTCTCTATACCGGTGCACCCGATGGTAGCACTCAGAGCTATTCCTTGCTCAATCTGCGTGCCGGATATACCTTCCATTCGAAAGTGGATGTAAGACCTTTCCTGAAGCTCGATAACCTACTCAACAAGCATTATGAGATTATGTATGGTTGCCCGATGCCCGGATTCACAATGATGGGCGGTGTCGAGATTAAGTTCTGACAACTGTAAATCGATAGAATAAAAAATCCGATGGAATTGCTCCATCGGATTTTTTATTCTATCGATTTATCATCTTATGATGAATTTATTTCCAGCTGCAATGTATAATCCTGCTGAGAGATTCACTAAAAGTGAGCCTGGTGTGAGATGCACCATCTTTACCACAGTCCCGTCAGGAGAATAAATTGGAAGATAGGCTTCCTTATCGCTTTTGATCTCGATGCAACCTTTGCCTGGCAAAAGGGTTATTTTTGAGAGATCGTATTTAATATCCTCAATTCCCGTGCCTTTTACTTCGAGAGGAGAGGATGCGGCGGGAGCAATAGTGAGGGTACCGCTGTAATAAGCCTTGAAGACGCGATCTTTGCCGGTATTTTTTATACGGAATGATGCTTTGCCCGTTTCATCGAGGGGAAGAGCCGCTATAATCTCATCGTTGCATACGAGCTGCACATAACTTTCTTCAGAATCTGCATTAGTAACAAATACTTCCAGATTAAATTCTTCCGAATTATCAGGAATGTCTGTCTTGGCGATAGATACGGATGCCGAAGCCTCTCTTCCGATAGGTGATACGCGATAGAGTCCGCTTGCATGTTCGCGAAGCATCGGCGCGAATTCCGAGTTTGCGAAGTCGCCAATATTCTCTCCGCTCCAAAGCTCTTTTACGTTCGCCTTGACACCCTCTGCGAAACCGAGACGCGCGAGATCCATCTTGACATTAGCATCGAAATTGGGAGTAGGATCGTCGGTGAATACGCGGAATTCTACGGTTGCTCCGAAGGGAGCGTTGTTTACATCGTCATCAAGACCGACCTTGGCTTTGAATCCTGTGAAATCATGGTTTTCAGGGAGAGTGAATGTAAGTATGGAGGGGGCGTTTACCCCGAATCCTTTGTCATAATTAACTCCGGCGAGACTCATGCGGTTGCCATCGTTGTTGCAATTTTTCTTTGGAGCGTTCCATCCGTTAATAGGATTTGCATCCCAGTTGAGTGTTGTCAGAGACACTTCTTCTCCATTTTGACGTACAAGCACCGGATCTGCCCAGTTGGCATGGTCGTAAGAAAGGTTGTCGCCACCGTTGGTGACTACCAACCAAAGTTTCTTGGCTCCGGTAATGTCGGCAGAGAGATCCACAACGGGATTCTCTGCATCGCGACATATATAGCCGCTGCAGGCGGTCTGCTTTGTCGGGTCTATCTTAACTTCGACATTTCCGCCCGTCCATTGATCGGTCCATTCATCGCGATATGTCGGATCGTAGTTGAATACAAAGAATTCAACAGAAGATTTACTTCCCTGGTCTGTTCCTGTATTGTCGATTCCGGCGATTGCAGAGAATGACACCGCATCCTCCGGCAGGTCGAAGATCAGCACGGAATTGGCGTGAGTGGCAAAACCTTTGTCGTAGGTTACGCCATCTATTTTGAGCGGGTTGCCCTCAATGTTGGTATTTACGTGTGTTTCGCCCCAGCCGGCAGTGTTTCGAAGGATTTTCTTTTCAGTGAGATCTATTTTAGTGCCGTTGGAGAGCGTGACGACGGGATTTATCCAGTCGGCATGGTCTGAATCGAAGCCATCGCCGCCATCCGTGGCGATCAAGGCGAGTTGGCGGCTGCCTTTCGGAATCGCTACATTGACATCTGTTTTATATCCGGTAGTAAGGTAGGAGATTGTTCCGCTGCGCCAGAGTGCGTCTTTTGTAGCTATGAATTCATTGCCACCTGTATTGAATAGGGCAACGAACCTATCGCCATTGCGTGGATCCACTGCGCTCCAGGTGATATGGTTGTTAAGATTTACGACCTGACGGTTTCCAGCCGAATGGCTATGCATGTAGAGCACGTCACGGTTGGTAAGCAAGGCATTTGTAGCATCATCGTTCTGAGGCAGATCTCCACCAAACATAAGTGGGGATTTGAAGATTGTCCAGAGATTCATCATCGTTTTCTGCTCATCGGTGGTGAAATTGGTGAAGCGCTCGGCTCCTCTTTCTCCGCGTATGCTGATTTTTCCCAATGGAAGCATATCTGCATCGGGCCATGTGCCTGGAGCTATATGTGGCGCCCACTTTGCGCATATCTGAAACTGATAATTGAGCTGGCTCCAGTTATCCCAGAAATCATCGACCGTTCGCCACATGTTCGCATGGTTCCTGACGTGCTCTATCTTCTCAATGGGTGTTTCTCCCGGAGAGATGCTTAATACGATCGGACGTCCACACTGATCAATCGCCTTGCGTATCATCTCGATTTCGGCGGTATGATACGGACGCGACAGGTCATCTATCTTGATAAAATCCACACCCCATTGGGCATACAGATCGAAAATGGAATTGTAATATTGTTGTGCACCGGGTTTGCGCCAGTCAACCTTCATGTTGTCGCGGAGCCATGTGCAGGCGGAATCATTGTTGGCGATCATGTCGGCGGTGATGCCGTCTGTCCCTTTTACCGGCAATTTTTTATTGACAGCCGCCTTTGGAATGCCTCGCATTATATGGATGCCGAATTTCAGTCCCTTGTCGTGCACGTAATCTGCGAGAGGCTTGAATCCGGCGCCATTGGCTGCTGATGGGAACCGATTGAGGGCAGGAGTGTAGCGCCCCCATTCATCATATACATAGATGGGATTCGTCTGGTTGTAACCGCCGGCTTTATCATTTTCCACAAACCAGCGGATATCAACCACTACATATTGCCAACCGAAATCCTTGAGATGTTCAGCCATGTAGTCGGCATTTGCCTTGACTTCGGATTCAACAACCGTGGGTCCGTAGCAGTCCCACGAGTTCCAACCCATGGGAGGGGTTGGAGCCCATCCCTGAAACTCTTTCTCAAAACTGATCTGGGCAGAAGCTGCGAAACAGCATGTCGCAGCCGCACATAAAGTGAAAAATCTATTCATGAGTAAAAGGTTAACGTTTTGACATGCAAATGTAATCAAAAATTTCTGATTACCTTGCGTCAATAGTGTAAAATTTACACTTAAAACGTTTCAAACCAATTCATCCTTTTGAACGAGGGTTAAAATACTTGGCTGTTAATCCATTCGTTCATGAAGCGGTCATATATTATGTAACCTTCGGAAGTCTGGTAGATGAGTTCGTTGTCAAGTAGTTTTTTGAGTGAGGCTTTTACGCTACTTGTAGCGCGAAGGTTGTATTTGCTTATGAAATCACCTGCCAATATTTCTTTTACGCAACCCTCATTTGCAATGGCTTTCAGAAGGCGCACCTGTCCGGGTGAATATGCTTTCATTAAATCTGCATAAGAATAACTTGCTTCCGAAATAATTTGTTCCATGGTATATCTCACCAGTTCCAAATCTACGTTTCTATTATATCCATACAGACGATTTAAAATATTTTGTATATACCATGTATGCCCGTTAAATTTCTCGTAAATCTTATCGAAAACCTTTTTAGGGAGATTTAAAGAGTGTTTTGCGAAATGTTCTATTGCAAAAGAGGCATATTCATCAATGTTAATTGTTCCCAAGGTAAGCAGCTGTGTGCTCTGATAGAACGGTCTTTTGGATGATGTGAACATTTCACGCATCACATGCTGTTTGCTTCCGGCAAAGATAAAATGCACATTTGGTACAAACTGTATATACGAACGCAATAACGCTTCTATCCCTTTTTCAGGATATTCTGTAATTTGTTGAAACTCGTCAATTGCAATGTAGCATCGTTTCTCAGATGAGCCAAGGTATTCGAATATCTCTTTCAGTGTGTTTCTTTCTTCTGATGGCGCTACATCAATCGTTACCTTTGGGACGCCGGTCAATTCATCGAAGGTGAATACCGGTCGGCAGCTGCGTATAAAACGAGAGATGCGGTTTAATGCTTTTTGAGGGAGTGTATCTAATTTTCCCAAAACCGTATTTGCTAAAAGACGCACAAAGTCTCCTAAAGATTGTGTGGAATATATGTCCATATAGCATGTGACAATATCCTTATTCTGCTCGTTCAGATGATAGAACGCATGACGTATCAAGCCAGTCTTGCCCATGCGGCGTGGCGCAATCAGTGTCACGTTTCGCTCATTATGAAGCGCGTCGAGGATAGTCGCGGTCTCCTCTTTGCGGTCGCAGAAAAACTCGGGGCTATAGTATCCCGTAATCAGGAAAGGGTTGTTGGGTTTCATTTTATTGCGATATTTGCGTTGCGTAAATTACGCAACGCAAATATCGCAATAAAAATCTTAATTACCAAAAATATGGAATAGAAATGCTTCGAGGAGATGTTTCAAGATAAGGTAAGCATCTGCTTATAATGTGGAGTATTGGCGGATGCCGGTGATGATGCGGTAGAGACCATAGATGCTTTCTGTAGGGATGAGGAAGGGGGGGTATGCTGGGTTGTAGCTGCGGGCCTCTATGAAGCGGCAATCTCTGTCGGGACGGGCACCTTCTTCGTTTACGGGGTAAACAACCTTGACAACAACACCGTTTTCAGTGTCGATCACCATTGGATTGCCCCAGGGTATGAATGCTTTCTCGTTGATTCTTTTGATAAAGAGCACAGATCCATTCTGAAACTCGGGCTCCATACTGTTTCCGGAAACGCGAATGCCAAAATCCACGCCCGGTACGGGTGAAACGACTTTCTCGCAATCTTTCAACTGCACACCCTGACTCCAAAGCTGAAGATTGCCTGCGAATGCTTCTACCGGCAGCATCGGCACAACATATCCTTTGGAAAGATCCGGAGTGTTCTCATCATCGGGAAGAAACATCTCTCCTTCACCATATAGCAGCCAGTCGCGGTTGACATCAGGGAACATATCAAACACAACTTTAAGACGCTCTTTGGGCATCCCTTTGCGCATGGCTCCGATATAGGTGGGGGTGACTCCGAGATGGCGAGCAAATTCTGTCTGGGTCATGTGCTTGGCTTTGAGGAGGGTGATAAGCCTTTGCTTCATTGTCTCTTCGGGATTCATAGTGATAAAATATTAGCTTTGCAAAAATAAGTTTTTGCAAAGCTAATATTTTTTGTCGGATTTTCCAAATTTTGGGGATGGAATGGGGATCAAATGGGGCGGGATAGGGCGGAATGGGGCTGGATGAGGATGGGGAATTGAGGGGAAGGAAGGGAGGGGAAGGAAAGGAGGGGAAAGGAGAGAGGGAGGAAAAAGGGGATTCAGGGATGCGGGGAGAGGGATTTGGCGAGGTCGATGAATTGATCTACGGAGAGGCGCTCCGGGCGAAGTGCCAGCACTTCGCTGTCGGGCGACATGCCGCTTTGGGCTATGAGGCTCGCCAGGGAGTTGCGGAGTGTCTTGCGACGCTGTCCGAACGCTGTCTTGACCACGGTCTTGAAGAATTTCTCATCTACACCGAGCGATTCGCGTTTGTTGCGCGTGAGCCGAAGCACACCACTTCTCACTTTTGGTGGCGGCGCGAATACATATGGCTCGACGTTGAAGAGATATTCGCAATCATACCATGCCTGAAGCAACACCGACAATATGCCATACACCTTGGATCCCGGTCCGGAACATATCCTTTCTGCCACTTCTTTTTGCAACATACCTGCAACCACCGGAATCTTTTCCCTGTAATCCAATACTTTGAAAAATATCTGCGATGAGATATTGTAGGGATAGTTTCCTATCAGGGCGAATTCACCTGAATAAACCTCATCGAGATTCATCTTCAGAAAATCCGCTTCGATAACCTTTAGATCCGGATAAAGGTGATTGAGAAATTCCACACTTTCGTGGTCGAGTTCTACGGCTGTTAGCTCTCGACCGGTATCCATAAGGTATTTTGTCAGCACTCCCATCCCCGGTCCGATTTCAAGGATGGGAAGCGAGCCATACCCGGCAGAGGCAGCCGGAAGCTGCCCTGCCGAAATGGTCTCAGATATTCGTCGGGCTATCTCCTCGTCTTTAAGGAAATGCTGCCCCAAATTCTTTTTTGCTCTTACTTGCATCGAGAACTTGTATTGTTACGGGAAACAGTTTTGTCCCTATTTGATTTTCTTGGCGATTGCGGATGGTATAGCTTCTTTGCGAACGCCGATATTCAAAGTTTTCTCAAGGAAATAGGGGACGGATACGTAGAAGTAGCCATCGTAAACCTGGTTGGTATCCCATGAATTCTTGACTTTGTAGAATTTGTTGCCTTCCTGATCGGTAGCGTAGCCTACGATAACCATTCCGTGATCGTCGGTTGTCTCATAATTGTCGAAAGCCTGCTGACGCATCTCCTGGGTAACTTCTTTTTCTTTCACCGGACCTTTGATCTTGAAGCGTTCGTTGGCGCGGTCTTTGTCAGAAAGCTTCACCCAGCGCGAAAGCTCGGAATCAGTCATGTCTTTTTGCTCCTTTTCCGCAGGATTCACAGCGAAGCCTTCAGTCCATTTGAAACCACCTTCGGAAACATCTGCTCCCCAGAATACGGTATAACCTTTGTCAAGGGCGTTGTCGGTGATTGCCTGCAGATCTTCCATTGGAACGTTCACACTTTCGCTCCATTGCCAGTTGTCAGGAATTTCCAAAGCGAACTTTTCGTAGAAAGGATGATGCGTATAGCTTGTGAAGATTTCGAAGTTGTCGGGTTCTATGCCTATCTCACGGGCAAAGCTCTGGGGGGTATATGTTTTCCCTTTATAAGTGAAATTCTCAGGTACCGGACCCAGATATGCATCAAGTATGCCTATGAAGCCCGGAAGCCATGCGGTTGTAAGCTTCTTTGTGCGCTGTCCGTTGCGCATAACTGCATCAAGATAGCTTTTGAGGGCTTCCGCCATCTCATAGTGGGAATGTTTCTTTTCTCCGTAGTTGAGACCGGCGTAAGCTTCTTCCGGCATTGCGCCATAACGGCGTGTCATCTCAAGTACGTCTTCGAAAGACCCTCCTTGAGCGAAGTTGATAGTGCCGTTGGTACGCATATATTTCTTTGCTTTGTCAATATAGGCGTTGCGAGCCACGAACATTTCAGAAAGGTCATACTCCCCTTTGCCTCTACGGAGCAAATCGTCTTCGAGTGTGGAGATTCCGGAGAATGCCCAGCAAGTGCCCGATTTGTTTTGGTCTTTTACGGAGGTTGTCGGGATGATCTTCACATCGGTGAATTTGAAGCCTGTTGAGTCAGGATTCACAACTTGGGGATCATCCAGTTCGGGAGCCTGGAAATAAGTGGCGTTAGCCATGCCGGAAATAGCGAGCACTCCGGCGATAAGAAGCATTTTCCTCATGATGTTATCGTGTTTTTGGATTTGACGTTTGATTCATTCACCAAATTTACTACAAATTATTGAAATTTAAAAATATCGGGAGAATAGAATTGGCGCGGAATTTGTTAGGGTATATGGGGAGGGATGGGGTGAGATAGGGTGAGATAGGGCGGAATGGGGCTGAATGGGGTAATATGGGGATGGGGGTGATAGAGAAATTATGGAAATTATTAATATAAAATCAGAAAAATGGACAAATTAAGTTATGCATGGGGTCTGGCAATGGGTAAACAGTTGCAGGCTATGGGTGTTAAAGAGATAAAGTCAGAAGACCTCAAGGATGGCGTTAAGGTTGCTTTCGATGGCGGCGAACCGGAGATCTCTGTTGAGGAGGCTCAGAAGCTTATCAATGATTACCTTCAGGATCTCGAGAAAAAGGCTGAGGCTGTAGCTCGCGCAGAAGGTGAGAAGTTCCTCGCTGAGAACGGCAAGAAGGAGAATGTGAAGACTACTCCGAGCGGTCTGCAGTATGTTGTTGAGAAAGAAGGAGAAGGTGCCCAACCTACAGCCGAAGATGAGGTAACTGTGCATTATACCGGTAAGCTTCTTAACGGAACTGTATTCGACAGCTCTGTAAATCGTGGCGAACCTGCAACATTCCCGTTAAACCGTGTTATCCCCGGCTGGACCGAAGGCGTTCAGCTTATGAAGGAGGGTGCAAAATACACATTCTTCATTCCTTCTGATCTTGCTTACGGTGCAGGTGGTGTGCCTAATGTAATACCCCCTCATTCAACTCTTGTATTCGAGGTTGAGCTCATCAAGGTGAATAAGAAGTGATATAAATGCACTGAAAAGTGTATTCAATAATATGAAAAAGGGAATTTGGATTTATTTCCGTGATTCCCTTTTTTTTATTACCTTTGGCTAAAATTTCAAATATTATGAAGAAGATTTTTTATCTCGTATTGGCTGTGGGTGCCGTTTCTATGATTGCATCCTGCAATAAAAGCGCCAACAAAGAGGCTGCCGCTGATTCAGACAGCGCAGTAGTGGAGGTGGTTGAGGAAGTTGCAACAGATTCAGTTGCTGATCGTTTCCGCAATGCGGAATATCAGAGCGACGTGGCTACTGATTCCACTTATGCCCGCACTGCTTCCGGGCTTAAGTATATGATTGAGAAGGAAGGCACAGGTGTTAAGCCCGGTCCGACAGATCAGGTTACGGTTCATTATACCGGTCGTTTGCTCGACGGTTCTGTATTTGACAGCTCAGTGCAGCGCGGTGAACCTGCCACTTTCCCACTTAACGGTGTAATTGCAGGTTGGACCGAAGGCCTTCAGCTGATGAAGGAGGGGTCGAAATATGTGTTCTATATTCCTTCAGATCTCGCATATGGCGCAGCCGGTGCAGGTCGTGACATTCCTCCCTATGCTGATCTTATTTTCGAAGTTGAGCTTATCAAGGTAAACTGATATGATTAAACAGGCATATAAAAAAGCAGCGGCAACGAGTGTTGCCGCTGTTGTTATAGCTGTGTGTCTGTGCTCGTGCCAGGGTCGCACCATGAAAAATATGGAGCCCAAGGGGGAGACTGTGGAGGTTGTGCTCACTCCTGAAGAGGAGGTTGAAGCCGACACAGTCACCGTGGCTGCGGACACTACTTCTCACGCATAAATATCGCGATTGGGGTTCCATTGAAATCCCAGTGCTCTCGAATTTTGTTTTCAAGGAACCGTTTATACGGTTCCTTTACCCATTGCGGGAGGTTGCAGAAGAATACAAAAGTTGGAATGACCGCATCCTTCAGCATTGTCACGTATTTGATCTTAACGAATTTCCCCTTGTTGCTCGGCGGGGGAGTGATGGCTATCTGCTCAAGCATGTAGGTGTTAAGCTGGGATGTGGGAATTGTGCGGCGTCGGTTTTGATATACCTGTACGGCGGTTTCCAACACCTTGTAAATTCTTTGCTTCGTAAGGGCGGAGGTGAAGAGAATCGGGAAATCGGTGAACGGCGCGAACTTCGAGCGGATTGCCTGCTCGAAATGCTTCTGTGCGTTAAGACTTTTGTCTTCGACAAGATCCCATTTATTGACACACACCACAAGACCTTTGCGGTTGCGCTGGATAAGCCCGAAAATATTGGCATCCTGCCCTTCGATTCCACGGGTGGCATCAATCATTAGTATGCACACATCTGAGGCTTCTATGGCGCGGATGGAACGTATTACGGAATAATACTCGATATCCTCGTTGACTTTCTGCTTCTTGCGGATTCCGGCGGTATCAACCAGATAGAAATCAAAACCGAATTTATTGTAGCGATGATATATTGAATCGCGGGTTGTGCCGGCGATATCGGTGACGATGTGACGCTCCTCGCCTATGAAGGCATTGATAAGAGATGATTTTCCTGCGTTCGGACGTCCTACGATCGCGAATTTCGCAATATCATCCTCGGGAGCTTCCTCTTCATCTTTTTCCGGCATGTCTTTCACGATCTCATCAAGGAGTTCGCCTGTGCCTGATCCGTTGGCAGAAGAGATTCCGATTGGATCTCCGAGACCGAAGCTGTAGAATTCCGCAGTATTGAAGCGGGCGTCACCCTTGTCTTCCTTGTTTGCCACTACGATTACCGGCTTCTTTGAGCGGCGTAGGATTGCCGCCACTTTGTCGTCGAGATCCGTGACCCCTGTGGATGCGTCCACCACAAAGAGGATCACATCTGCCTCTTCGATGGCTATTTCCACCTGCTTGTTGATTTCCTCCTCGAAAATGTCGTCGGAGTTTACTACCCATCCGCCGGTATCGACGATTGAGAATTCCTGTCCGCACCAGTCAACTTTGCCATACTGGCGGTCGCGGGTGGTGCCTGCCGTGTCATCGACGATGGCTCGGCGTGTCTGCGTCAAGCGGTTGAAAAGCGTGGACTTTCCCACGTTGGGTCGCCCGACAATTGCTATCAACTTACCCATATATAATTAAATTGCTAATTGCTAATTCCTAATTGCTAATTCCTAATTCCGAACGCCTAAAGCCTTATTCCATATACCCGAACTGGCGGAGCTTGTTCTCGCGGTTGCGCCAGTCTTTCTCCACTTTGACAAAGAGCTCAAGGAAAACTTTCTTGCCGAAGAATTTCTCTATGTCCTGGCGCGCGGAGATGCCGATCTTCTTGATCTTTTCTCCACCCTTGCCGATTATGATTCCTTTCTGGGAATCACGCTCCACGTAGATGACAGCCATTATATGGATCGCACCCTCTTTCTCATCGAATTTCTCTACGATAACTTCTGTGCTGTAAGGTATCTCCTTGTCATAATTGAGCAGGAGTTTTTCGCGAATTATTTCGGTCACAAAGAATCGTGCGGGTTTGTCGGTTAATGCGTCTTTGCCAAAGAATGGTGCCGATTTCGGAAGAAGCTCCACAATACGGGCTTTCAGGTTGTCGACATTGAAATTCTCTGTGGCGCTTGTCGGGAATACCTCTGCATTCGGAAGGCGTTTCTTCCAGTTCTCAACAATCTCTTCAAGCTGTTCGTTTCCCTTCACAAGGTCGATTTTGTTGATGACGAGCAATACCGGAATTTTCTCTTTTGCCACGCGGTCAAGAAAATCGGCATTCTTTTCAGGATCCTCCACCACGTCTGTTACGTAGAGCAGAATGTCGGCATCTGTGAGAGCCCCCTCTGAGAATCCGAGCATTGATTCCTGCAGTTTGTATTTGGGCTTTAGGACGCCAGGTGTGTCTGAATATACAATCTGATATTCCGGGGTATTCACAATACCCATGATGCGGTGGCGCGTGGTCTGAGCCTTGGAGGTTATGATAGAGATGCGTTCACCGACGAGATCGTTCATCAATGTCGATTTTCCCACGTTCGGGTTACCGACGATATTCACAAATCCGGCGCGATGGCCTTCTGTCACTTTTTCTTCTGGCTGCAGGTTGTCAACCTCTATTCTGTTCTTGAGTCCTTCCATAATTTCTATCGGTTTGTGCGGCATCAGAATCCCATAAAAGTTGATACCGCTATTTGAACAATAAGCCAACCCGCACAAGCGGGATGGCTATATTTAAAACCCTCCGAAGCGGGTCATTGTTCATTATATTTCCTACCCGGGTATTATTTCGGATCAATAGCCCAGATAAGATACATCGCGCCCCATGTGAATCCGGCTCCGAAGGCGGTCATGACGATGCGGTCGCCTTTGTGGAGTTTGTTCTTGTATTCATCAAGACACAATGGGATGGAAGCGGCGGAAGTGTTTCCGTAGTGCTGGATGTTTACGAGTATTCTCTCTTCTGGAATCTTGATGCGACCGCCCACAGCCTCGATGATACGGAGGTTTGCCTGATGAGGCACGAACCAGTCAACATCATCAACAGAGAGGTTATTGCGTTTCATCACCGACAGGGAGGAGTTAAGCATGTCGCGCACAGCGTTTTTATATACCACGCGACCCTCCTGATAGATATAGTGTTCGCGGGCTTCTACTGTTTCGAGAGAAGCGGGGCGAACCGAGCCGCCCGCCTTCATCAGAAGATTTTGCAGTCCGGAACCATCCACATGAAACTCTCCGTCTACAACCCCTACGGGATCGTCGGTCGGTTCCACAAGAACGGCAGCAGCTGCGTCTCCAAAGAGGGGACACGTAGCGCGATCCTGGTAGTCGGTCATGCTGCTCATTTTCTCAGCGCAAACCACTATGATTTTCTTATAGAGTCCGGCTTCGATATAAGCTCTTGCTGCCTGCATTGTCACGATGAAACCGGCGCAAGCCGCCTGAATGTCGTAGGCATAGGCATTTGAAAGACCAAGTTGGTGCGCTATCACCGATGCTGTCGAGGGGAAACGATAATCCGGGTTTGAGGTGGCGCAGATCAGGAGATCTACCTCCTCTTTAGCCGTGCCTGTTTCTTCAAGCAGTTTGCTGGCTGCTTTCACACCGAGGAAGCTTGAACCCTTGTCAGGGTCTTTGAGAATGCGACGCTCCTTGATGCCGACGCGTGTGGTGATCCACTCGTCGTTTGTATCGACCATCTTCGAAAGCATGTCGTTGTCGAGGATGTCGTCGGGCACGTAGGAAGCAATTCCGCTAATTTTGGCGTTAGCCATAATCGAATAATATAAGTTTAGAAGTGAAAAAAAGATTTTTTCACTTCATAAAGTTGTTTGTTAAGATTAAACCCTTTTTAGGCTTCAGCTTTCTCGATCACGAGTTTGCCGCGATAGTAGCCACATTCGCCGCATACGGTGTGGTAGATGTGCCAAGCGCCGCAGTTAGGGCAGATTGCGAGTGTGGGGATGAGTGCTTTGTCATGAGTGCGACGTTTAGCCGTACGGGTGTGCGATTGTCTGCGTTTAGGATGTGCCATTTCTTTATTGTTTTAATATTATTATTCTATGTTATTGAAATTTATTGAAAATTAATCAAATCCATTGAGGTCTTGCGGTTATTCATCGCTTTCGCTCGCTATCTCGGCGTCTACTTCGTCGAGAGCCTCTTCGGTCTCTTCGTCGTTTCCGCCTTTATGTTTTGACAGCACGGCTGCCATTGCACGGTTACATTTTCCCATCGGATGGACATGACGCAGCGGAATGGTGAGCAGTATCGTGTCGTAGAGGATGTAAGCCACGTTCAGGTAGCTGTTGCTGTAAGGTATGATGAGGAGGTTGTCGGCTCCGTCGTCGTAACTCTCGCCATATTTGACGATCACGTGATATTCGGTGTCAACCTCGTGATCAAGCGGGTCGAGACATCTGTCGCATGGAATCTGCAGCATTCCCTTGCAATGGAATGTGCAATCATATGTGTCGTTTTTCTTCACCAGGTCAAGATGAACCTTGACATCGGCAGAGATGACATCGGTGTTCTCCATGTTCTTGAAAAACTCCGTGTTTATCTCGAAATCCTGCTCATGGCGGCCATCGGGCAGCGATGCGAGTTGAACTTTAAAAGCCGTAAACTTTCCCATAGTACCTCCGAGGGGAATCGAACCCCTATCTAAAGTTTAGGAAACTTCTATTCTATCCGTTGAACTACAGAGGCATACCTTATGCAAGAATGCGCTCTGCCATTGCCCCGTCGGAGCATTGAAGAGCCTACTTCACATAAAATGCGTCTGCAAAGTTAGTTATTTTTTTGAAGATGACAAAATTTTGTGAATCTGCTAACAAATTTATTTTTAAAGCTCCGAGATTTTTTATAAACATTAGAACAATAGAAACAATAGCATTATCTCCGGTTTCATCTATCCTGAAGATAAAAACTAATGTTTCTATTGTTCTAATGTTCTATTGTTAAAAATAAAATTCCTTCAGAAAATTCCTGTTTCTCCTGTTCTCCTGTCAAAAAGATAATCCTCCTGTCTATGAAGATTATTTGCGGCGATAGATTTGGAATGAGATTCTATTTTGAGTATTTTATTTTCCAGGCATTTGTTTTCCCTTGATAGGTTATTACCACGATATATATGCCGTCGGACAGATGACTTATGTCTGCGTCATAGATATTGGTGGCGGCTTTTGTGCCAAGCACTTTATAGCCTGCCATGTCGTATATGTCAATATCGTATGGACCTGCAAAATTTTCATCCTTGATGTCTATGTGTATGGCGTCAGTATATTTGTTTGCAGTCACACTGATATTCTTGTCGATTCTGTCTCCTTTCAGTAACTTCTGCATCTCTTTGTCCTGTTCATTGACTACCTCGACCTGTATGACTTCCCTTTTGATGCGGTTTCCCGCATCATCATAAGAGAACTTTATGTTCTGACACTCTCCATTGAGCTGAAACATGAGTATAAACACAAGAATTGACCAGAATTTTCTATTAAAAATATCTTTCATATTTTGTGGTTTTAAATTTATGGTTTTAAGCATATTGTAGCGATTCTATTTGTGATCGGACTAGTACCGATTCCACACTTGGTTGAATTCTTCTTCGGTAATAAAATTTTCATTTAACCAATTCGCATCTGAGAACTTGGCGCGGGCTATTGGCTTTTGGTTTATTACTGCTTCATCGCGGGTGATTTTTGTGACATTACCATTTTTTAATTTTATTAAAACTGCTTTATCGAAGAAATTTCCTTTAAAGCATAAATAAAATTCTACTTCTTCATCAATGTATTTGACATAGCTCATGTATTCTGGACGAGGCGTTCTTTTCAGTATGTCAAACATAATGCTGGTTATAGGATAATATCCACTTTTCATTCGGTAGATAATATTGAGATAGTTCATAACATATCCAAATTCTACTATATCATGGTATTTTTCCGGAAGTTTACCTATTCTTACAGGATTTTCATTTATATGCCATACAATCCATTTTTCAAGGGGTGATATTTTTTTTTCGTACCTCTCTTTTTTACAAAATCCCCCATGGATAAGAGAGTTCCCGAAAATCACATTTTGAATTTCATTATCTCCGATATTAGCAGATTTGCCAACTTTATACCAGCCATTTTCAGCGATTCCTGGTCTTAATATTGTGTGGGCGTAAAAATCAATCTCGTCATTAACAATATCATCAGTAGATAGTTCTTTATTAATCGGATAATGAGTCTTGAATGCACGTATTACAGGACTGTTCAACTGTGTCCGGTCTTTTGCGATATATTGGAAATATCCCTTGGTTCCGTTGCCAAATTCTGTACAGAACACATCCCCTATTTTTGTTATAATCCTTTTTGCCATATTTTTGTCTCTAGCCTTAGATTGTTGAATATTTTTTTGCTTGAATTTATTATTTGTGGAAAATTTTTAATTCCATAAATGCCCCAATTTTTTAGACCTATCTCGTTGCGAAGATTAAAAAGTTGTCCTCCATTCTTTGTCATTCCGTATAGGTTGATTTGATTCTGTTCCCACATCCTCGATTCTATTTTAGTCAAGTTACTTTTAATGGTAACATAATCGAGTGACGCCCTATTGGTCCCTGAACTAAGATGTTCCGCGAATCTTATTTCCGGATCTCTTCCGGTCATACCGACATATCTTATGGTTTCCTTCGTATCATATCCCATATAAACGGAGAAGTGTTTGTTTGGATCGGGAGCTGCATTGGTCCAGAAGTTATTACCCTGGCTCGCAGCTTGGATACCGCCTGCAATACCACCTGTAATGCCTCCCGAGATTGCGCCTGTACCAGCCCCAACTAATCCGTTCAGCAGTGAGTTTCCCAGATTTTCCCCTTTAATTAGACTGTTCCCTGTATCAAGAACGAATCCGCTTGCTGCTCCGCTTGCGGCACCTGCTATTGCACCATTTATGAATCCAGATGTTGCAGCTGTGAAACTTGCGGCTGTGACACTTAACATGCTGCCAAAACCAACGGCTGCCCCAATTCCTACAGCCGCCCCAACCCCTCCGGCTACGGCACCAGTAACGAAATACTTAGCTCCTGACCAAAAACCATTAACTTTGATTTCATTCCAGTGTGTTGCGACATTTACGGCACCGCTAATTAGAGCCGCAATTCCTACCGCTGCCCAGAAGAACTCTCCATCCTGGTCAACATACTTGAATGGGTTGTTCAGGGCGTATGAGAATCGGTTAAGCCCCTGCGTAAAGTCAGGCATCTGTACAAACGGGTCAGGGGAAAGGAAGCGTCCCGTCAGCGGATCGTACAGGCGCGCGTTCATGTTGATTAGACCGAACCACGGCAGATGCTCATGACCGGTATAGCCCCTTCCGAGAAGCAGCTCCGGCTCCCCATTCGGTGTATCGGTGAAATATCCGAGCGTCTCCGGGTCGCGGAGGCTGCCCCATGCGTCATAGCTCATTTCCTGGAGCGTGTTGCCGTCAGAATCGAGCACGTGCGTCACACTCCCGAGGTAATCGCGCAGTATGTGGTATAGTTCTCCCTCGCCATCCTGCTCCGCATATACATATACCGTCGGCGCATCATAATAGTCACCGAACAGGTATATTTTTTCCAGAGGGGAAGAGTCGCGGACATCGCGCTCGTAGCATTCACCGAGATAGTAGCGGTCAAGGATAAGACTGTTTCCTCTTGCCACATGCATCCTCACCCTGTCGGAGAATCCGTTGTACGTGAACGAGGCCTTTACTCCGTTCTCCGATATTGAATCCGGGCGCGAGAACGAAGTGTACGCAATCTCCTGTGTGCGTACCGGCATCCTGCCGGAGAGAGGGATGACCTTCGTGATCGCGTGCGGCTTGTTCGGGATTTCGTACTGGAAGCTGCCAATGTCGCTTCTTCCGGTGATGTTACCCCACGAATTGAAGTAGAAGTCACGTTCTCCGTCAGATGTCAGCCTGTTGAGGTTGTCATAACTGAAATCCTCGTACCATCCGTTCCCAAGATCCTCCCTCTCTGTCAGATTGGAAGTGGACGTGTCAAAATGATAACAGTGATCCAGAACATAACTGTTGTTTCCGAATTTTGCGCGCCTTTTTTCCGGCAATCCGTGGCTGAACGAGTATTCGCGTGTGACGGAACCTGTCTGTATTTTTGTCGGCAAACCGTCTGCATCCTCCTCATTGAGCTTGAAAGCCAGTGCACCGTTCACCCTTCCCTCTGTCAGCGTTCCCTGTGAGTAGGTGTGCTGCTCGGTGAGCTGCAGCCCCGACTGGGTCGTGTACTTTATCGAACTTATGTTGCCGTCAGCATAAGTGAAATCCCTCCTCAGCCATATGCCGTCAACAGCCTTTTCAAGACGGCTCGCCTCCCTGCCGTATGCATCGTAGGTCATGGTCCGTGACGTCCCGTTGTCGGACGATACTGATGTCAGCCTGTTGTAGCCGTCGTAGGCATAGGATGTTGTGAATTCAGGGGTGACAACCTTCTTCAGCCGGTTCAGGTCATCATATTCATAGGAGATGTCCTTGCCGTATGCCCCTCTCCAGTTGACATTGCCCCATGTATCGTACCTGTAGCGTATGATCCCCGCGCTCGCGTCAATGACATAATCCTGCCTGCGGTACTTGTCATAGTAGAACCAGTAGTATATTCCTCCCGGACATATCACCGTCACCGGCTGACCGTCGGCTTCGAGATTGTACGTCACATCTCCCGCTGCATCCGAAGAGAGGATAAGATTCCCCTGAGAGTCATATTTACGTCTGATGTCAACTCCATCCTCGGAGGTGATTGTCTCTGCCCCGCTGTAGCTGTAATGGGTGTATCTTCCCGAAGGTTCCGATACAGAAAGCAGTCGGTCATGACTGTCATACTCATAGTCCGTCCATTGGGATGCAGCCGGACCCGAGAAGGGACGGGACTCACGTGCGAGGTTGCCGTGCATGTCGTACGTCCTGTCGATCTTGCGAACCTTACCATCAAAACGGGTGTCGCATGTGCGCACGGTTCTGCCCAATGCATCGAAACTTTTAGAGACTGTCGCTTCTCCGGTCTCGCCGGTGGTGACTGTATATACCCCCGGCGAGCCATCAGGTGACCATTCATAGGATGTGGTTCTTACGGTATTGTCAGGAAACGAGCGCGAAACCTCCCTGCCGAACGGATCATACGATACGGATGTTGTTCCCGTATAGTCATGAATTCCGCAGACGCGTCCGCACGTGTCATAGGTGTATGAAAGGGAACTGCCCCACGGATCTCCCTCTCCAGACAGTAAGCCATCCGGGGTATACGTATACGTGTAGTAGAGCCCTTTTGAGGTGTCAATAGGTCTGATGGTCTTATTGGTGACATTGCCGTGGCTGTCGTAAGCGTACTCGGTGCGCTCGAGCTGGTTGCCGTTGACATATCTTACTGCAGCGATTGGTTGTCTGTATTCAAATTCAGGAAAATACAGCCTCTCAACATATTGGTCGTCCCCTCTTGTAGTTGTTATTGTCATATCAGTGACAAATCCCAGACTATAAGCATCATCTATATCTGAACTGTCTCCATAGGACATATCCTTCTTTATAGTGATTCCATCTGAGAACTCCACATTTTCCGACAAAGTGTATCCGTACTGGTCATAGGTGTATGACCAATCAGCAGAATAGCCGGTTAGGTTGTCCTTTTCTGTTTTCGCGGTCAGCAGTATTTTCTTAGTCCCGTCTGGTTTTACCTCAATGGTGTAATCATTTGTTATTTTTGCAATTGGAGATACTACGTTTTTTAAGAGGCAATCGTTATATGGGTCGTATGTATGGATAGTTCTATTGCCATGAGTGTCATAAGAATACACTTTCTCAAAGCCTCTAAAACCTAACCCTTGCCGATGGAACACAGCGTTCTCGTACTCATAACGGCATGATCCCAAGACTTCGTTGTTATAAACTGTTTCAGATCTTGCGAGTACCATCATCGGTTCTCTGATATTTATGTATGGGAAAACCGCTCCGCCATTATGGGCATATACTCCATTCTCAGACTCAGAATCGCACAGTGATCGATATTCATTCTTTTCAATAAGTCCAAGGCTGTTGACCACACCTGTAAGTAGTTGCTCACGGGCTTTATTTTTGGTGAATGAATATTTGGTGACAACACCCTTCCTCAGACCTATTAGACGATTGAATTTGTTGTGGCTGTTTATATCGGTAGGCACGAGGGTTGTACCATTGATCAACATTGTGTGTGATTGTCCCTCGAATCCGTTATTTACACATGGTGTTGTAAAAAAATATGAATTCTGGTAATGGATCAAATCCGTTCTGCTATCACAGTCTATGTCCTGTAGCAGGAAACCTTCCCTGATGTCGTTCCTGTTACTGCCGCCATAATACCATGTCCGGGAAAAAGTTCCGTTTCCTTTTGAATAAAAAATGTACCATCGATTATAAGAGCTTGTTGACCCGTATACGGAGGAGGAAAGCAGATCCACCAGTCCATCTCCGTTGAATTCACCGGCCATGAGGTATCTTCCCTCAAATAACGTTTTTTTTGTGTCGGGATCTGATGCCAGAAGTCGGAGATTGAGATTGCCAGTGGAATCCGTTTCAAATGTGTACGTATGGATACCTGTGCCATTGATGAGACATATGTCTGTCTTCCCATCACCATCTGCATCAAGAGGAATGAGTTTGTCTGATTTGTTTGCTGCTTCCCAAGGGTCTGTAATATCTGTTCCAGTGAATGATACATAAAATGGGAAAACATGTTTTTCAAAAAGAATCTTGTCGTTTTCAAGATCAAACAGATAGCAAATGGAAGGTCTCGCAGAATCATTTTGTGGATGATGTGCGGAAACAGCAAGTATTTCCATTTTGCCGTCACCATCAAAATCTCCAGTATAATAGAACTTTGGATGAATACTCTGCCCCCCGTCTGCATCCATGAATGCAGTCGGGAAGTTATATGACCGATTGTATGCCCGTTGCAGCCCACTGTAAGGATTCGGTCGATAAACCGTAAAATTAACATGGTCCGTTATCCCTGAAGTTATTCTTAGGACATTATTATTAATCTTTATGACCGACTCTTCTTGTTTGCCCTGAAGGTCTGCGCACATGATGTCGATGAATCCGTTACCGGTGGTGAGTTCCGGCATGGGGGATGCAAAATCCTCGGATAGACCGGTGTAAAGAAATATCCGTTCCGACCCGGTGTATTTGTTGTCATAACGGTTTTGAGAGTGTCTGAATGCAGTGGAATGTCTATAATGATGCCAGTAAGGATTGAGATTTGGTAGGACAATAAGACCATCGTCTGTATTGCCGTAATCGAATCTGCCCCTGACGGTTTTTATCATGTCAGGATTTTCCGATTCATACCAATCGAGCAACTGAGTATTCGTGTATGTGTAATTAGCTCGGTATCCTCCGATCTTTGCTCCTTCTCCATATATAAATCTCAAGGGATTGTAATATTCCTCAACTACATGGAATCCTATCTCATCAAGGAACGACACGTCGTCATGGAGCGAGTGCGTAAGTGTATATTCATGTAGGTATTCTTGACTGCCATAACATGAGATGTTTTCTAGAAGCTTATCTTCAAATACCCATTCACCCCCGATATAATTTTTGATGATGTCATCTCTGGATTTATAGTAAAAATCAATATGTGCACCATTATATTCAATTTTGGTAATACGGTAGTGATTGCCATTGTTTTCATACGTATAACTTATTTTATTGTTGTGGATGTCGAAGATGTATGTCAGAGGATAATATAATTTATTTTCAGTGTCGTTGCTGTATCCAAATTGTGCTATTCTTCCATCGGGGTAGAATACTTGAAAATATTTTGCCACGGAACCAGAGATGTAGGCATTCACCAGAATGTTCCCTTGTTCTGATTCGTATTTAATGCAAGAGGCAGATAAATTTTTGATCTTTATCAATCTTATGCCATCAAGGAAGAATGAATCAGACATATCCATCCTAAGACCCTCACATTTGCCGTCATAGATAATGTTTTTTCCGCCGCGGGTAATGACTGAAATACCGTTTACTGACCATCCGTATCCTACTACAGAATTGCTACTTTGGCTGTTGTATACCAGTGAGATGTTGGGCTGGAAGCCGTTCATGCCGGGGAAAACCTTGATCGGAACCTCGTATGTTTTGGCACCAGTAGGTGTCATGCCTGACTTAATCTCAATCTCACCCACAGTCTTTGTTTTGTCTATCTGCGCGGTATTTGGAAGTATGGGATTTGATATGTTTGATGTATATCCCGAGATCACGCTTGCAGGAGATATGCCGGAATTAAAACTCTTAATGAGTGAGTCAGGATAATGGCATTCCCTAACCTCAGGATATAATGCCCGCAGGAGGGAATCCTCATATGCCGCGAAGCGTTCTTCCGACCAATTTTCGAGCGGAGTTGAACCGATTATGGAATCTGTGGAATATTTTTCATTTTCAGCGGAAGCATAGTTTGGTTGCAATATCGTTGCAAATATTGCGAAAAAAGTTAGAAGATAGTAGCTGAGTTTATTCATGGTGGGGAATTAAATGTAAAAAGGTAAATTAAAATAGGTTATGATTGCGCAATCTTACGTGCAAATTTATGAATTAATATTTAAATTGCAAAGAAATGTAACATTATTTCTGAAGTTTTTAGACAGGAGAACAGGAGAATTTTTTAGAGAATAGAAAATTATGATGGATTTTTTAAATAATTTTATAACAATAGAAACAATAGCATTATCTCGGATTTCTTTCTATCCGGACAATAATAACTATTGTTCCTAATGTTCTATTGTTAAAATAAAATTCCCTCAGAAAATTTCTATTTCTTATGTTCTCCTGTCTATGAAGATTATTGGCGGAGGCGGAGGGTGGAGCCGGGACGGTCGGCGGTTTTGGGATTCAGCTTGCGGAGGGTGGCAAGCTTTATTCCGAAGCGTTGGGCTATGGAGTGGAAAGATTCCCCTTCGCCGATGGTAGCCTTGCTGATTCCGTCGGGCGGGGTGTCTCTTTTCTCTTCGAGATATACCTCTTCCCAGGGCTTTATCTCACGGTCTTTGTCTGCATCGTTATATTTTAATAGCTTGGATGTCTTGATTCCCAATTCTTTGGCGATTGATGAGTAGGTATCGCCGGGTGAGGCAATGACGCAGTGGAGTCCGCGACTGCGGCGCACGGGATGTGTTGCGCGAAGCATGTCGTGGATGAAGCCGGCATCCTCTTCGGCGCGTCGTCCTGACTCGGTGTCGAAGAGATAGAGGGCGTAGCGTTCGATTATGGTTATCAGTCGTGTGGCATAATTCGGGTCTGTGGCATAACCGCAGGATTTTAAACCACGTGCCCACGCGGCGTAGTCGGTGACGTCGTTGCGGAAGAGCGGGGCATAGCGCTTGCGCAGCAGAAACCGGGAGTGGTCGTCAAAACTTTCTGCCGCGGAGGAGTATGAACGGAAGCACTCATTGGCGGCATCATCATTCCGCAGAAGAGTATCGCCTTTCCATTCGTTGTGGCATTTGATGCCGAAATGGTTGTTGCCCAACGTGGCGAGGGAAGACTGCCCGGCGCGGCTTTCGAGAAGACCCTGCGCAAGGGTGATCGAAGCCGGTATGCCATAGGCGCGTTGCTGTTCGATCGCCATTTCGCTGTATGTCTCTATATATTCCTGGTAGGGATTCTTTTTTGCCGCCGACAAGGAAAATACCAGTGCCAGCGTGTTTATAATTAAAATATATCTGCGGATATTCATGTGATAGGTGGGGTGTTGTTATGATACAGGGAATGCCCCGCATGCAAAATTACGCAAAAATTATTATATTTGCGATATAGAAAATATCAGCCATGAAAGAGAAAGAGATAAAAACCTTGATAAAGGTATATAATTACGATGAGTTGCCGCCTGAAGACCGCGAACTTGTGGACGCGGCGAAAGCGATGACACGCAAATCTTACGCCCCCTATTCCAAATTCCATGTTGGTGCCGCAATCCGGATGGATGGAGGAGAGATTGTGACGGGCAGCAACCAGGAGAATGCCGCCTATCCCTCCGGCACATGTGCGGAGCGCACGGCTGCCTATTGGGCATCGGCGCAGCATCCCGGTGTGGCAATGAAGAAGATAGCGATAGCTGCATGGACTCGCCTCCATCATGAAGAGAGTGATCCTGATGGGGAGTGTTTTCAGCGGTTGCCCGTCAGCCCTTGTGGCGCATGCCGTCAGGCGTTGCTCGAATATGAAGCCCTCTATGGCGACATCGAAGTGATCCTCTACGGACTCGACTGCGTCTATGTGCTACCCTCGGTGAAATCCCTTCTCCCCCTGAGCTTCACTGAATTCTGAAAATGAACAGATGATAGTTACTGTTTGTTAATATTTCTAAAGAAATAAATATAACGGCTATGCGTAAATCTGGATTGAAAAGGTTGTTGCCTGGACTGGTGTTGATGTGCGGGCTTCTATGCGCGGGGTTGACATCCTGCGTGAGTGATGACGGCGACTGGTGGGGTGGTCCTCCATCGGGGTGGGACACTTTCAATGATACGAGGCTGCAGGGTTATTGGGGGCTTGTGCAGTATAACAGTGATCCTGTTGATTATTCGGATGCGAATTATCTTTATTTCAACGGTAACGGCAGAGGATACTATTATTATCTGCAGGGAGGTCGCGAATATACGGAGCGCACGGTCTATTACAGCCAGGATTCAAACACCGGCACTTCCCGGTATCAGATCAATATCCAGTATGAGTATTCATCGCCTGTGACGATGAATTATTGGTTCACCCATGGTGGCGACACAATGTGGATGCAGTGGCGCACGGGCAACGGTGCAGTGCAGACATATGTCTACGACAGGATGAACAGGGCTCCGTGGTGATGGTTTGAAAAAAAATCGCTAATTTTGCACATATTTTGATAAGTGAAAATTAAACAGCACAAAATATGTCATTAAAATGTGGAATAGTGGGTCTTCCGAATGTCGGTAAGTCCACGCTTTTCAACTGTCTGAGCAACGCTAAGGCTCAGAGCGCCAATTTCCCTTTCTGCACTATCGAGCCGAACGTTGGTGTCATCTCCGTGCCTGATGATCGTCTTACGAGGCTCGTGGAGATGTGTAATCCCCGCTCCACGGTGCCTGCCACGGTGGAGATAGTGGATATCGCCGGTCTGGTGAAGGGAGCTTCTAAAGGAGAGGGTCTTGGTAATAAATTTCTCGCAAACATCCGCGAGACGGATGCAATCCTGCATGTGCTTCGCTGTTTCGATGACGATAATATCACGCATGTCGACACCACCGTTGATCCGGTGCGCGACATGGAAGTGATCAATTATGAGCTTCAGCTTAAGGACCTCGAGACCGTAGAGTCGCGTCTTTCAAAGACTGAGAAAGCCGCGAAGGCGGGTGGCGACAAGACAGCCAAGATGCAGCTTGAAGTGCTGAATGCCTATAAGGAGGCACTTGAGCAGGGGAAACCTGCAAGATCGGTGAAAATAGAGGGTAAAGAGGAGGAGAAATTTGCTAAAGAGCTGTTCCTCCTTACAAATAAGCCGGTGCTCTATGTCTGCAATGTGGATGACTCCGCAGCCGTAAACGGCAACCATTATGTGGAGGAAGTGCGCAAAGCCATCGCCGGCGAGGATGCCGACCTTATGATTGTGGCTGCAAAGACTGAGAGTGAGATTGCCGAACTCGACACATGGGAGGAGCGCAAGGAATTTCTTGAGGAGATCGGCCTGTCGGAATCTGGCGTGAGCCGTCTGATACGTGCCGCTTACGCGCTTCTCGATCTGCAGACATACTTCACTGCCGGTCCTGATGAGGTGAGGGCATGGACATTCCTGCGAGGCACAAAGGCTCCGCAGGCAGCCGGAATCATTCACACTGATTTTGAGAAAGGCTTTATCCGCGCCGAGGTGATCAAATACGACGATTATGTGTCGTTAGGATCTGAAGCGGCTGTGAAGGAAGCCGGAAAGATGGGTGTTGAAGGTAAGGAATACGTTGTGCAGGATGGTGACATCATGCATTTCCGCTTCAATGTCTGAAGATAGCTTCTTTCTGATAACGAGCCATAAGGACTCCGTCTTCCCAATCGGTTGACGGAGTTACTTTTTTACCCATCGACTCCAGAAGGATATAGTCAGGTATGGGAGCGCCGGCATAGATGGAGCATATCACGCCTCCTCCAAGACGAGGATTTACTTCCATCAGCAGGAAGCGGTCTTTGTCAAGGTCGTGGAGGAACTGTATGGTCACGGGTCCGGTCAGACCGAAATGCTCTATCACTTTGCGGCTCATCTCAATGAGCTGCGGATTGCGGTAGGTTCTTGTACGTGTCACTTCCCCGCCCATTATTTCAAGGCGTTCACGGGGCACGGTTGTAAGAATCTCCCCTTCGGCGCTGACATAGCAATCCACCGAATATTCGCGGTTATGCTCAATGTATTCCTGAATGATGTATTTGTCGAGATCCTGGAGAAGCATAAGGTCTTCAACGTCATGAAATATCTTAATGCCGCGTGATGATCCACCCTTGCGTGGTTTCACGATGGCTGGCATTTCATTATCGATCACCGAATATGTGCGCGGGATTGGGAAACCGGCTTCTTTGAAAAGGCGAGCCGCCTCAACCTTGTCGAACATGCGTGATGTGGTGGAGAAAGCCGATACTGGGACGAACACCCCGGGGATTCTTTCTTTACAGAGGGATGCGATTTCGATTGCAGAATTAATGAAAGGGAGAATGATTTTCACGTTTCTCTCCCTCACTATGCGCGCGATATCATCGATGACATCGGGGTCTGAGAAGCTTTTCCCTTTGATTACTTCCCCTTCGAGGGCAATCGGTACTTCCCGATCAAGTTCATAGGATATGATTTCCACCTCGCATCCGAGGCGTTTGCCGCTTTCTTTAAGAAGCTGGGCAACAGATACGCGGCGTGAACCGCCCAGCATGAGGATTGTTGTGTTCATGGAATTTCGTTATAGGTGCCGATATGCCGCATCTTCTTGTCTTCGAAAATGTCGGATATTTTGAAGAAGATACCTGTCTCTTCCACATCTCCGAATTCTCGGTTGATAGCAGTGCCAAACATCCTCATAGTCGGAGAGAGAGCCATGTATGAGTTCACCAGAGGCGGGATCTTGAGATCGTGTTCCCGGATGAAATGATTGAGGATGCGGAAATCCTCTTTATAGTCGTCGCCTGTGAACCGAGACTGCACCACATGAGTGTAGGCGGCTGTGGGGAGAGGGTCAATGGGGATGACAAGATTGTCGGGATCGGGGAAGTGCTTGTGCATGAAGCCGAGGATCATGTCGCGGCATTCACGGTTGTATTGCGGATACATCGTCACTTTCCCGAAAAGATATTTGATCTGGGGATAGACCACTGTCAGTGCGCCCAATCCGTCCCAAAGGTTGTCAAGGGCGTATAGGGCTTTCGCACCGGCTTTGGTGGTCTGATATTCGAGTGCCACGAAAGAGCGTCCGAGTTCAATCGTCTCGGGAAGGAACTCCGTGAGAAACCGCTCTGAGAATCTGAACATATGTGATGTAGCAATCTGAGGGATGCCATCTACAACACGAATGTCCTCTCCGAGGATAAAGCGGTAGCCACCAACGATTTCTCGGTCTGTTGGATTCCATACGATCATTTGGCGGCAAGGTGTGGGCATTGTGTCGAATTCATCAATGTCGCATTCAAGACCGGTGCCACCTCCCGCATCGCGGAAAGCGATCTCGCGCAGACGTCCGATCTCGCGCATAGTGTTCGGCGCATTGAAAGCATCTATGACGTAGATCTCATTGTCGCCTTTGTTGGTATGGCGCAAGAGCTTATCGGGCGTCAGTTCGGCTTCTATGAGCGCAGGGTCTATTTTATCTATAATGGGCTGCATATCTATCGTCGGATAAGGTGGTCAACTGCCGCCGAATCCATTGGATTGCAAAATTAATAAAATCTCATTTAGTATGCAAATACCTTGAGAAGAAGCGCCACACCACTTCGTGGGTCTCAACGTCTTTCACATGCCATGAATGAGGCGCGCCCTCAACCTTATATACTTCTACATCATATCCCGAAGGAGAATCGGAGTAGATTGTGCGCGTCACCATCCGCGTGGAATCGGTGAGTGTGGGGAATGTCTCGGTGCGCATTGAACAGCAGCGGTTTGCGGTAGCCATCGTGCTGACTGCCAAAGGCACAGGGATATAGGCTCCCCACCCGCCGGTGTTTTCATGATCACCTTCCCACATCGAAGTCTTGTCGGCATCCCCGTGGATCTCAATAAATGGAACGGGTTGAGGCAGCGGATTGTTCAGATAAGTGCATTCAAAAAGCAATCCTGCCACTGAGGCATATGCACGGAAAAGCCCCGGAGCTGTGAACGCCAGCTGGTAACAGAGGTCTCCACCGTTTGACATCCCTGTCATAAAAGAATTTTTACGACTGAGATTAAAACGGGAGCATACCTCCTCCTTAAGTTTGGCAAAAAAATCAGCCTCATCAATTTTCATGGATTCCTGAGGAGGATATCCCACTTTCCAGCCATCTTTGCCACGCGAATCGGGAGCACCGTCAGGGTAGCAAACGGCGAATCCCTCCCGCTCGGCAGTGGCGTTGAGCCCCGTGCGCCAACGTGTTTTCGACCCATAGCCATGTGTATAGACCACTAACGGCGCATCCGCTTTCAGGTTTTTAGGAAGATACATTGCGTAAGTGCGTACAGTGTCGCCATAAGCAAATTCATATTTCTTGATCTCTTTGTTTTCTGCGTTGCATGTAAAGAACGCTGCGGCTCCTAAAAGCGTAAGGATTAATTTCTTCATATTGTGTTGTTGTCTATTAATTAAACATTACTAATTAAACATTACTAATTAAACATTACTAATTAAACATTACTAATTCCACATTACACATTAATTATACTTCTGTGTTGGCTTCGCCTTGTGGCTTTCTCTCCCTCCTTAAGCAGCTGGTTCCCGCGCTCATCAACGTATGTTGCTTTGAAGATATCCCAGATATAATCTACCGCCATTTCTGAAGGGTGGGCGAGGTCAGATGCGTAAAACCGGTAATCGCGGAGATCATCGTTCACAATCTCGTAGGCTGGGAAATAACTGCAATATCCAAGAGAATCACAAATCTTTTCCACCGCCAGAATAAGCGTGGCTTTTGAACGCGCGTTCCCTGTGAACCCATCCTTAAGGTGACGCACAGGGCTGACCGTGAAGATAATCTTTAGTTGCGGATACCGGCGGTGGATTTCTTCAAGGAGAGGAATCCAGACGGCTGCGATCGCATCAATGTCGATGCAGCGGCGTGTGAAAAGTTGCTGAGACTGCTTATGGCAGTTGGCAACCACATAATCCTCTCTTTTATTCAGAAAGTAGCACCAGGCTGTGCCGAAAGTGATGAACAGTGCCTCTGATGTTTCTATTGTACGCTTGAAATCTCTGATGGAATCCAGGATATTCACTGCTACATCGGCTGCCGATTCCGCGGACTTTTTCGAATCGAAAAGCCAGGAATGACAGATGCCGTCGCTTTCAAAGGTTGAATCAAGAATTTCCTGACGAGGGTCAGTATCTGCCAAAGAGAGCGTGACTGCACGAGCGATGGAGAGAGGATTGAAGAGCACACCGAACGGATTGCGGGCATCCCAGCGGCAAAAGCGCATGCGTTGCGTGATATTGTCGGCAAAGCATGATCCCAAGAGGATTACCGGCTTCTCAGGATTCAAAGAGAATCCTGCGGGAACTGGCGTAAACTCTGTTCTGAATTTCATATACAAGTTTCCAAAGTTTGTTTGATTTACAAATTTACGCAAGTTTTAAATAAAATACAAATGAGGGAGCCGGACATTGTCCAAACTCCCTCAGTGTTATAAAAATGGCGGGTCGTTATTTCAAGAAGACAAAAGTGCTTATCTGGTAAATTTCAAAGCCTGTGCCTTCCCATTGATCATTGCGCTTATGATGTAGATTCCTTGCGGAAGAGAACTTAGATCAAATTCCATATGATCCGCAGTGATTCTGTGCTCCCGGCAAAGCGCACCGTCGGTGGAGAATATTCTGAGAAGGCTGTCGTAATCCGCATTGACAACCGTCAGAATATTTCCGACAAGTTTTATGGTGCTTTCATCGGAGGGGAGCTCAGACACATCGCTGCCGTCGGTTTGCATCACGCGCATTGATTCGGAATATGGATACGTGCGCAGACTGCAGAAGTTGTAGTTGGTCATGGAGAGCACGGGGAGAATCTTCACCATTTTCCCTACGGCTGACGCGTCAACGGGAAGCTTGGCTTTTGCCTTGAGGGTGACAAAACTGCCTTGATTTATCTGCTCCGGACCCTGGAGCGGACCAACCTCAGCGTTGATGGCTTCGTCGGTTTCCTCGTCGACGAGTACGATTCTTGAGAATGAATAGTCGAGGGATATCTGACCGTATGAATACGCTTTAAGAGATATCTCGAATTCTTTTCCCTGAGGCATCGTTGTGCCGGATGACAGAGTTGCCTTATCTGTGAGCATCAGCACGGGAGAGCCCTGTTTGATACCTGCAATGTTATAGATAAGCTTGTTGTTCTCACCTGCAGCCTTCACCATCTTGCCGTCTCTCCTCACCTTGAAATAGCATTCGAAAACGCCGAGAGGAAGGTTGAGGAATGCATCGGAAGGAGCTTCGAGCTGAAGATTTTCAGGAGAGCCGGAGGGTACGGATATATTCCATTCAAGAGCTTTAATTTCTTGTCCCCCAAAATAAGGATGCGCCCATAATTCGAGCGGTCCGAAGTATCCGGAAGCGCAACTGAGCGAAAGGTCAATGTTGAAGTTCACATCCGGTTCGAGATATTTCTCGTACTCATTGTCGGAGGCGCTTTCAATTATTACGTCATAATTGCTGTTGGCGATATTCACATATATGGGGTCGAAGCCGGTGAGCATGATCTGCTCGCCCATATCCTCATAGGTTACATATATCCTGTATACTCCATAAGAAGGGAACATGTCGCCTTTCATGGTTATATAGGTGCTGATGGTTTCTCCGGCGGGGAAATTGGTAGGGATGCAGTAGCCGTGAGGCATATTTTCGAAGTCAGGATTTTCGGCTTCCGTCGACAGCACATGTACCGGGTAGAAATTGAAGCGCGTGTGGGTGAGTGGAGACTCAGCCTTATTGGTCATTTCTACCTTGAAGGAGATATATGCGGTTTCGTCGCCCGGTAGAAATTTGTCAGTTGTCTCGAAAGAATTGACCGTTATGTCTACGTGTTCGGCAGGAAGCGGCTCGACTCGCAGTTTCACCGATTCACCATAAGGATACGACCGCAGTTCTGTGTAATATATGTTATTGCCGTCTTTGTTATCGTAAATTGTCGGCAAAACAAGATAGGTCTTTCCCCCTCCGCAGTCAACATATTCACTGACAGTAAGCTTGCCCTTGATTGTAAATTCCTCACCCTTGGCTATTTGGGTGGAGGAGATTGTGAAATCTTCCGTGTTCCCGAGCCATGTGTTGTAGATTTCGGGATGCTCGGGATCTTTGCATAGCAGGCTGATTGTAGGATTGCTGAGGTTTATGTCTTTCCGGCAGGTGAGACGGTATTCTATATCGAGAATATCTCCCGGGTTGGCAACATCCTTGTCGCCGATCTTCGCCTCCTTGGTGAGCACCAGCAGTCCGGATTCAATGCCTGTGTCGGAAAAATCGAGTATGCCGCGGTTGGTAGCGCCCGGCACGACCTTATATTCGTTGCCGGATGCGTATTTTATAAACACCACATACTTGCCCAAAGGTTTCTCCATCATTGTTTCAGCAGATCCACTGATCCATCCGGATTTGTCGGATTTTAACGATACGTTGGCTTCGAAAAGCATGAAAGCATCTTCCTGTGTCCCGTTTTCAGGATATGCCCACATTTGTATTCCGCCTTCGTAATTGGTAGCTGGGATATAGGGGAGTATGTTGGCAGAGAGGTAAGTATAATCGGATAGGGGCAGTTCGATGTTCCCGAGTGGCTCTTGAAGTATGAACCCTTCTGTGGGATTGGGGATCGCAGTTATCCAAACGGCGTTCTGAGGCGTGATGTCGGTTTCGCCTTGTCTGAAATACATACGGTATCTGCCTGCCTTCTGGAGCTCGGAACCGTACACATTGATAATGGTTCCGATGGTGGTGCCGGGGTATATAGTTGTCGAGCCGTAGCGCCAGATGTTGGAGTCTCCGTCGGGTATGTTGCCGGTGTCGTCATCTTCGTGGATGAGACAGTAGGAGAATTCCGCCGACGGCTGGTAATCGTTAATGATGCTCGTCACATTGACTGTGACGGGGAAGTCTTTGTATGTGCCGGCAATCAGGAGATTGGAGGTGGCACCTGTTATGGCTATGGTGGGATCTCCGGCAGGTCGCGGTTTGTCAAGGTAGAAATCTCCGTTTTTCACTGTGAGCTTAACATACTCACGGTCTCTAGCGAAATCGCGTGTTTCCTCCAATGTGTCCGAATTTCTGTTGACATATGCATACTGAGGTATGACCTTATATTCTCCATCAGGAATATCGGCGGATTCTATGTTGCCGTCGAAATAGAAAGATTGTGAGGGATAGTAATATGATATCCCAAGGCTTATGTTGTTTTTTCCCTGCTCTCGGTTCTGATAGACAAGATTGTCATTCATGTCATATAAAGAAAGGAAGCATTTCAGGTCTCCGGAAGATATTTCAGACCCCGATGAATTGTCGAGACGCGCTGTCATTATGACAGAAGATCGTGAACTCAGCTTGCCGTCTTCCTCTCTCCATCCGCAGGCGATGTTGCTAAGCGTGAGAGGTGCTTTGTAGGAGGTGTTGTCGGTTTCTTCATTTCCCGGTTTCAGGAAAAGGAGGGCATCCTGCTCTTTATAATACGCACCGTTGCCGGCACCGATTCCGAGGTTGTCGGGAGAGAGGATATTCATGTCGAAATATCCGTCGCTCATGCCTCCCCAGCCCCAGTTGATATGGAGAAGTCCGTTCTCGTCAATGCCGTCGCATACAAATTCGTGCCCGTATTTACCGTCTGTTCCGGAATATATCACCGGTGAGCCGGAGAGAAGCGACTTGCGTATCTCGCCGTTCCATTCTTCTGAGGACTGTTGCGATCTGTAGCTGAAACGCGCATCGGGAGAATAGGAGAAATGTCTGACCAGAACCGGAAGAACATAAGAGGATTGAGCTCCTGAACTTTCCCTTCCATAGCTCATTTTTACGGCATATCCGAAATCACGCATGAGAGTGGCAACAGCCGCAGCCTGCGTCTCGTTGAAATTCGATGGCACATAAGTCTGTGTGTTGTAATCCCAGTCGCATTCATATACGTCGAGCATATTGTCCCAGTCGTAGACATGACCGGAGAGGTCAAGTTTTTGTGAATCATAATAAGGATATGCATCGACAGAGCCCTTGCCGCGTTTCGGGAAATTGAAATGTTTCATGACCTGCGTCACGGCGGTTGCCACGCAGCCTGAAGGCGCGTGGTCAGAACCGAACTCGGGAGTCAGGTTGTTGAAGGGCATGCTCTGGTTCCATTTTGTTTTCATTAGCGGAGCCACAGCTTCGCCCTGAAGGGAGGTTCCGGACGTTTTTAATGTCAGCCTCCCCTCGGCGGCAGCCTTGACAATGGCAGAATAGTCATGCAGCCATGCCTTCAGCTGAGGCGGCAGGTTTTTCGCATCGGCAGGAAAACTGCGGTCTGTGGAATAAGCTGCAACGGGGTCGGGGAGTGCGTCGTCAGATGCCACGATGGCAAACCCCTTCTCCGTGTCGGTGGTCACCACATAGTAGGCATCCGCGGTCACTGCAACTTTAGAGAATCGTATGCCTGCTTTCTTCAGTATGCCCGGTTTCCCTCGATATTGCATTGCTGATTCCGCATTTGCAATAGAAATAGCCGTTTCCGGGCTGATACGTTCGGCGCTGAGGGTGAGAGCTGTCAGCATCAACGTTAGTGTCAGGTAGAAAAAATTTCTCATTATATTCAAAGAGATTATGGTTTGTGAAATTTATAACGGTATATAGTGGCGATTATAGCGAAATCGCTATAGCGAGTAGGCGGGGATGTTCGCAAAGTTAGCTATAAAGTTGACAGCATCAAAGGTAAACCATAGAAATTGATAGAAAGTAAAGCCATATCCAATAAAATTGACAGATTGCAAAGCCTTTTTACTCTTCATCTACAGATATCCATTATATGGGTTTTCAGTTTGATATTCCAAATCCCCTCCGATAAATCCCCGATGAGGTAAAAAGTAATAAGTAAAAGGTAAAAAGTATGAGGTAAGAAGTAATAATTGGTGCGCCTCTAATATGAGCGACATGTCGTAGCTGCAGTTGCAAGCAAGCCGGAGTCCGGCACCCGCAAGCAGCTACGATTTGATGCCCCATTCGCTACAAGTTTTTCAGGGGAAGCTTCACAAACCTTATTCTTTGCGCCCTCGCGTCTAATAATAAATCTAATAATAAAGATGATTCTGATTGCCGAGATACGTCAATCTTGGTCGTAAGTAATTTATATTTATAGCTTTAACTTAGTAATAACTTTGTTAGTAATAACATTATTACTAACAAAGTTGTTACAAACAAAAATATTACTTATATTTGTGCCTGAAAATGAGAGAAGATTATGGAGAATAAACCTTTTATATTTGGTGTGGCTGCATCCGGTGATAATTTTACTGACCGGGAGAAAGAGACTGAACGTCTGTTGTTGAATTTCCGACATGGAGTTAATACGGTTCTGATTTCTCCACGTCGTTGGGGCAAAACCTCTTTGGTTCAAAAGGTTTGTAGAAAGGCTCAGTCAGATAAATTAAAAATAGTTTATCTGGATATTTTTTCATGTCGTAGTGATAAGGATTTCTATGATGCATTTGCTGCTGCTGTGCTGAAGCAAACTTCTTCAAAATTTGAAGAGTGGTTGGAAAATGTCAAAATGTTCTTGTCTCAGATAAGTCCTAAGATTTCAATGGGTCCGGATCCTATGACAGATTTTTCCATATCTCTTGAGATGAATCCTAAAAGCGAGGATATAGATGAGATTCTGCAACTTCCGGAAAAGATAGCGCAAAAGAAAGGATATAATATTGTAATTTGTATAGACGAATTTCAGCAGATTGCCGAATTCAAGGATTCCAAGATATTCCAGAAACGGTTGCGTTCGGTATGGCAGTTACAGGAATCCGTGTCCTATTGTTTGTTTGGGAGCAAAAAACACTTGATGAATGAGCTTTTCGAGAAGAGAAGTCTGCCGTTTTATAAATTTGGGGATGCTATATACTTACAGAAGATTGGCACGCAGGATTGGGTAAAATATATTTGTAGCCGTTTTGAAGCTACTGGTAAACATATCTCAAAAGAGCTTGCTGAAAAGATTTGCAAAACGGTTGACAACCATTCCTCGTATGTGCAGCAATTAGCATGGCTTGTATGGATTCATACAGATAAAGTTGCTACAAAGGCAGATTTCGATGCGGCATACCAGGATATAATCGATCAGAACACTCCATTGTTTGAGAAGCAGACTGAGAATCTTACGACATATCAAATGAATTTTCTGCGGGCAATTACCGACGGCGTGCAGGACGAATTCACATCACAGGAGATTTTGCTGAAATATCAACTCGGTTCGTCAGCGAATGTCAGCACTATAAAACGGGCATTAGTCAACAAAGAGCTTATTGAAGTCGAGAAACGCCGCGTCACGATACCCGACCCCATCCTGACTCAATGGCTCAAGCGCGAATTCGAAATGTAACCCAACCTATTCATAAAGTTCCTTTTTTATGTTTTAATCGCTCGTCTGGGCAAGTTCATCGGCTGTTGACAATATCAGGTTTTTCAGCTGAATAGATTCAGTAGGGGTTATCAACATCCAATTCCTGGTTCTGTGCCTGTCGGATAAATTCCTCTACAGAGGTCTCTCCATCGGCGAAATGAGGCTCGATATGTGCATCAGAAAAATAAGCGCCACGATATTCACCTGGTAGATACAGCGTTGCGAAATATCTTCCTTCCGGATTAATCAACTTAAATGATTTATCGTCAATTTTCTCCAGGTCAGCTACTTCAAGATTGTCCGGATTGACTACAAACACGCGCTTTCGCAAATCATAGACTCCGTAGCGTTGATCAGACTTCATACAACCATATTTTTCCGGAGTGTTCGTGGCTATATACCGTCCCCACCGGTCAACGGGCTTTAAATCATCATACTTCATCGGCAAGATGATTCCATATCGGTCACGCAAACCATACTTTCGCCCACAAGAATAGGGCTTGTCGGCTTCGGCTATCTCCATATATTTTTCCACCACATAAACGCCATTTCTCACTGACAGATTCGTAACATACATCCTTGTATAGTCGGCATCGGTTACAACATACGGATTCAAGCCAAGTATTCCAGGTATAATCACCAACGGCATAGTTGTAACCAAAATCACAGACGGCATCCATTTGTGGATTTTAACCACTATTGTAACGGCTGAATATACGATCAGCGCTATCGCAATGATGAGTAAGATGACGGTAACGGTTTTGCCGTAGTCGAATGTAAGCCAATAACACAGACCAGCCGTGGAAAGTGCCACACAAATACGGGTAAGCACTATGCCTGTATTCAATGAACGAGTCAGCAAAATATAAAACAAAGACGGTAGCGTCAGCAATCCGACCAATTTTAGTGAGGAGATGTCTTTCAGCCCTATTGTAACTACAAAAAGCATGAATACAGTGTAGGAGAGATACCAAAGAATCTCCTTTTGATTTATAATCGTTTGAATCAACGAACGGCCCTTGCGTTCATATATACACCAGTATATCACCGGAAGCAGTGAGATTATGAGTCCCAGAAGGATACCGCCAACAGAACCTTCATCAAACATCACCCATGTGCATAAGCCGACGAACGGGACAAGGTAAATCCATATCCATTTGCGCGTCCACTGTATTTTGCCTATGTTGCGGAGCCTGATTCCGACAACTATTGGCAAAACTGCAAGCCAAACAAACCATAGTGCGGAAATTGAACCGATCCAGGCTTTCATCTCCCATTCGAACGGTTCGGAGAATATATCAACCATAAGTTTGGACTCGCCAATAGCACAGAAGAAGCTATAGAACATCCTCTCGAACGGTTTGCTGAAATTTTCTGCACATATATAGGCCAGCATGAAGCCTATAGCAGAGACTAGAGTCCACGGAGATTTACGGTGCATCTCAAAGCACAATGCAATTCGAATGAGAATCAACAGCATAAGACCGGGACTTGAATACCGACTGAAAAAGAAAGACCAGATACTTACGAGAATCAAGTCGATGATAAACATCTTCTTGCCACAGAAATAATGCTTCATATTATTGGTAGATTTGGTTTTACTCTGATTTGCAAATACTGATTAGTCTTTTGGCTTCTTGTGTCATATAAAGCCTGAGCTGTTTATAGGGCACGATAAAGTGAAATGAACCTGCCGCCCAACAGTCTATCTCGTAGGGTTGGAACGAAAAAAGCACACCCGAGTCTGTCAATGCACCATCGGGAAGTGCAAATTTGACCTCACGGTCAGGTTCTTCCCATTCTGTGCCTTCAAGAACGGGATTTGGTGACTGCCAGCCTTCAATTCTATCTTGTATTTCAGATGCTGTTATTGAGTCTCCATTCCATGCACAATAATGTGGGTCTTTAGCCATGACCTCAAACAGCATCATCTTGACTTTATTGATATACTGACTTTTGAAAATGTCGGTGTTTGTCAATTCTTTTTCTGTGTTAAAATCAAATGTATGAAAAGTCTCGGTATACATTCCGTGTCCGGTTCCTTCTCTGTCATATTCATACATACTAAATGTCACAAACTTCTCGTTTGCGATGTGTGGTTTAATCGCCAATGTAGCGGCACTCGATCCCATATCAAGTTCACCACCTCTAATCCAGTTTTCAAATGTTTTATGAGCCATGAAATCTGACAGACACTGTATATCGTTGGCATTTCCCGTATATACGGGTCTATAAATCTTTCTCGGATTAAACCCTGCATAGAAAGCCGATAGCCCCGGGACTTTTGCCTTTTCGCTCTCGGATATTCCGGTCAAATTGCAAATGAACCTGTTAATCGCCTCTCTATTTTCAATACAACTGTCTGGGTAATCTACTGTAAAAGTAAATTCTCCCATATATCCCATGGTATCTCGTTCAAAGAGGGTTGTCTCCTCGAAGACAATGGTATCAAGGCATTTCTCATAATTTCTTTGGAAACGAAGAAATCCTTTGATCGGTTGCATAAAGGCTCTTATCTTTGCGGCAGCATTCGGGTCTCTGAGGTCAACAATAAGATTCCTTGTTACAAGACTCAGTTTCAAGGTCGAAGGACCAACTGAATCATATGTCAACATCCGGTCATCGCCTACATGAATCGTATCAAAATACCATCCGCCCCACATTGACACATCGCCACTATATCCAAAAGCATGACCTCCGGCATACATAACGGTATCTATCCAAAATTCATCAGATTCAGAAATGGAATTTTCCATATATTCAGCCAGATGAGCTTCATCTTTGGATGACTCATTTTCAAGAGACGGAAAAGTTAGGGTCGCCCCCAATGTATGCCAATCTATGGAACAAAGAGCGACCGATGCCAGAATAATACCGATGAAGGTGAATATAAACTTTCTCATTGATACAGAATTACAGTTGTGGAATGTATTTGGTATTGATTATCGTTCAAGTAATCTCGCTGCCCGCTTCAAGTTATCGGCGGCTTTTTGATCAGCATTGGATGCATATCTAAGTTGTGCCTTGTAATTGTCCATTGCTCGTTTTGCCTTACGCTGATAGCATTTTGCCGTATCTGTCTTTCCTTTCTTTGTGTAGTATAGCGCGTCTCTTTCGTATTGCTCCGCTTTCTTCAGATAGAAAGTAGCTTCGCGGCGATAACCATCGGCTTTCTTCTGGTAATACTCGGCTTCACGTACATATTGGTCGGTCTCATGAGCATACACGATATAAAAAGAAAACAGAGCTAAGATTAAGAGAATTACAATACGAGCCATATTCATTTCTTTATTTCATTACCTGTTTCATCGATGATTATTTTCACATCGTTGTCTATTGTCGCTTCAAATCTATTACCATCTATTGCGTACAGCCAATCGAAGATAGGTTTGGTGATTCGGTCTCCTCTTTTTGACATAAGTCCCCATTTATCACCAACTCGATATGCAACATAATCCGAGGTCTTTTCATACCAGTCACCATTCTTATTCTTATACCAGTTGTATCTAAGCGGGTTGAGTTCCATAAAAGGACTCTCTGATATCAATTTGGCATTTTGATCATAATAGCCTCTGGTTCCATCCGGATTTTCCACCCAATATCCAACCCGAAAATACCAGGGGGCGTCTCGGAGAGGTTCATTTACATGATCGGAAAAATCAATCTCTTTGAATTTCATCGGAAGAACTAGGTTCAACGACTTGTCGATGACTCCGCAAAGATTATTCTGCCTAACCTTATATACTCCGGTTCGAGGATTGCGAGTAATCTCTTCGTATTCTGGCAGCAATGCCCATTCTCCCTTAGTATTGACTAAACCGAATCTACCATCATTGCTTTCCATCACACAAAGCCCTTCATTGAAAACGAATCCGAACTTCAACTGATTGGAACATTTAAATCCTTTGGAAACAACGTCTCCTTTACGATTTATAACATAGAGGCTGTCGTTTTCCATACACACTATCGCATGATCTCCATCTTTGAAGTTCCAAGCATGTTTATATATATCTGGAATTATGACTTCTCCGGTATAGATGTTCATATATCCCTTCCTCGAACCCCGTCCGTCCTCAAAACGAGAATAGACTGCAAGTGTGTCAGGGACATCAATATTTTCGCATATTGATCGCACCCACTTCACATTTTCAATTGTCTTTTTACCAGTATATAGATTTTCGACATATCCCTTACCTCTCACATTTGGGAAATCCTTATAAACAACACTTCTTGACAAAGGATGGCCTCGCCATTCTTGTTGTGCTATTTCAACTTTTTGACGTTCCTCTTTAACCAACTCATATGCATAATCGTAGCGTGAAATTGATGTTGCGAAAGCCAATACACCGAATATGGCGAATACTGATACAGTAATTTTACCTCCGGGCGAGCAGAACAATAAATAGTTAACCCGTTGTAGTATTTTCATCATAAGAATTTTAATTACCTATCGTTACTTCGATGACTTATATTCATCATAAAAATAGACATACAACATATCAAATTACTCTTATATTCCGGCTATTTGCTGAATACGACGGAGGTCTTCTTTTGATAGATTTATCCAATCGGAGGAAGAATCGTTGGTACAATAATGATACAGCAACCGAGCGCCCTGTATGGTAAGTGCTCCGAATTCATCTGCTTTGAGGAAATACTCTGCTGCCTTTCTCCTGTCATCTATATCTTGTGTAGTAGTATCTTCTGCATAGCCGTCAGGATTATCAGACTTGATAGTATTCTCATATTTTTTTACGCCAACTAAAGAGTAGATATATGGAAGCTTATCCATTATCAGAGGTCTTGCCCATGAAATATCAATCTTGACCGAGTCGCTTTTATTACATAAGGCATAGCCCGCACAAGCGAATATTGTTGCATCCGGATCGGTTTCTTTATCCGTAACGAATTCAAGGACATCTTCAAGCTCAACCTGATTGGGATTATGAATTGACTTCAACAGAACATCCGCAGAATGATAGTCAGCCTCGTTCAGAGTGTCTATGGCACAAACAACGTGGTCAAAATCTTTATTCTCAATATAATCGACAAGCCGTGAGAACACAGCAATAGGATCATCATGATTGGCCTGCGCTATTTCAGCCATATAGTCATCCTCATTTTTGCCAGCAAGGTCGTAATAGGACAACGCATTTATAAAACTTCTTTTTAATCCCCCTTTGCCATGACGATGACATTCAGCAAGAGCTTCGTATGCCCAAGGCTCACCCCAACGGGCATGTTTCGTAAGATATGGTACGGAATCGAGCCAATTGATATTGATTTCATGTATTTTAATACCATTGGGAGTAGTCACTTCAAACGACTCTTCGGTGTCGGTGTTACGGAAGGTTATTCTTTTGTCTGCAAAAGCCACCATTGCGGACAAAAGAAGAAAGAATATTATGATTATTCGGTTCATTTTAAGAGATTGTTTAGTTTTTAACGATACAAATTATATTTGTAATTAATTGAATATCAGATAGTAGTTTTAATGTTACAACCACGATTTCCAGTTGTCGCACGAAGTTTTGATAAGATTGGCGGTTGTTGTATAAGGGTATTTTTTCAATACAGATTTTACATTACCCAGAAAATATTCAGCTTTTGCACGCATTTCGTTTGACTGAATCATAGCCAATACTTTTGTAACTTCCTGTTGATATAATGCCTCCGTTTGAGCGTGCCCCGTCTTATGTTCATAGTCATAAAGGAAATTATAATTGTTTTCTTCGAAGTGTGTTTCGCCATAATATAGCGTTGGTCCGAAAATTCCATCACAAAACCCTCTCCAATATTGTGTAAGTGCCCAACATTCCTCAAATGAATTCCGTCGGCCTGTGGCATACATCAATCGAGCCCATCCCCTTTCATCACCAGTTTTACCATTCTTCATCTGTTGTTGGTACTTTCGCATTTTCTTTGCAAAATCAAGCTTAGCCCCCGTAAAGGATTTCCCACTATGTTTCCCGACAGTGGATTCGTATTCACAATCGCTATAATTATTTACGTTCCATCTTGAAGGGTACGCGTAAAAAGGGTTGCGCCCTAAATATCCTTTTTTATAGATATTCATTGTGCGCTGATATTTTTTAGACACCTTGGAAAGATACTCTATTGCACGTGAATATTTTTCCTCTCGCAAAGCAAGTGTCCCTATGAGCTCGTTATAGTAATCGCTGTCTGTACGGCAATTCTTACGTAAGAATCTGTATAGCGGTTTCGTATCCATCATCTGCTTATAGGTTCGTGCTAATTGTGAAGATGTCAAGCTTCCCATCATCTGGAAAGACAATGAACCATAGTCCACAGTATTGGTGTATTCTTCACTCCTGCGCATGATGTCTGTCGAAATTGAATGAGACGCCGTTTGAGCTGCCTCCCTGACTTCTTGCCATTGTCGAGCAGCCTCTAAATTGTCGGCATACGAGGCAAGAAGTATTGCTGTAGCATAATCTTTCTTTTCCCACAGACGAGGAATCCAGTCAACATATAGAATGTTCCGGACTCTTCTTATCCATTCAATTGCATCTGGATTTAGCACATCACATTTTTTCTCGAGCCATTTCAAGTCGCTCAATAAATTCGAGAAATTGCAGGCGTGACTGTCAATCTTCATTTTGTAAGCCCGGGCTAAATCATGAAGTTCTTCTGTAGAGAATTTGTTTTTTATTGCTTGCTTTATATATCGTTTTGCACATGCATCATCTTGTGCATACTCGTTGTAATAATATGCCAATAAGTAAGACCAGTCACCTTTATTCTCTATATTTTGTTTTTTCAAGGCATCTTTTGCGATGGGTATTATTTTTTCAAGATTTTCTTTATTTGCATTTTGAGATCTGATAAACTCAATAATCTGAGGTGCGTTGGGATTATGTTTCATCATATATTCCACAGGATTTTCTGCTCCGATTGACCAAATGTCACCGACAGTGGCAAAAATAGAATCCGCTTTATCGGAACAATTACCAAGCCTGCGCCAGCAACCTGCCACATATCTCTGAGCCATCCGTTTCATAAGATTGGAATCAGGTAAAGACGGGAACACTGAATCATAATACTTCACACAATCTTCGTATCTGTGAGATGCAAATAAAGCTCTGACAACTTGAAACGCATATCGGTCTTTAAGTCTCCCTCCTCTATAATTTTTACTCTTATTGATATCGTATTGAAAATCCTCTAAATCGCTGGAATGGTCCATGTCTCTTGGATAATACCAAGGCGATTGTTGTTTATGCCATTTTTCTTCAATGTCCTTAGCAATTGCTATAAACTCATACACTTCAATGTCATTTGTGTTGTTGATGTATGTATACATAAGATTGGAAGACGGCATCGAATCTTCACCAACATATTCACAGAAAGTTTCCCTTGAATCTTTATATATTACCTGCTCAATATCTGGCAATGGTATGTTTCCAGGAATCAATGCCTGCCATAGCTTAAGATTTTCTTCGCGGTCATAATCACTTATTCTCTTTGGATTCTTAAGATAGAAATAATCAGGAGTCGGGATTATGGGATTATATGGTCCACATGCAAAAGCAGGCGGCAATGATACGAATATCATCAGGCTAATCGTTAACAGATAGAATGTTCCGTATTTCATCGTGTGAATAATTTGAGAGGTTTTTGATATCAAGATGATATATAATATTTGAATGTGGTTTGTCAGATAGAAGTTTGTCAATCCTATCTTTCACGGCTTTTATCTCCGCATATTCTGAAATCTCGGAACGTACCATATCTCCGGATTTTATTATTTTGCCGTGATGAGGGATGTCTTGTTTTGCTACGTATAGCCCTGGTCCATTATGTGAGAATTTAGAAATATCCCGAATCTCCAATCCATTTGTTAATCCTATAAATTTTCTTTTGCGGAATAACAGTTGCCAAGAGTATGTTGGATAGGCAATGTCAAGATGAAGCGGATAGGACGGAAGTCTCTTTAGGTAAGGTTTTATATCGTTGATATCTATAATCGAATTACGGGTATCGGGATCGTTAAAAGAGCCGGTATTATAAACCATAAGCACGCCGCGGTCTACCGGAGGCACATCTCCGGAAAGCTGATGGAAGCGTATTGTAGAGCTTAATTTCCATGCTAAATCAAGTTTATTCAGGTTGCTCCTTACAGCTTTGCATAATGTGAAATAAGCTCCTTTGGTTGATTCTGTCCAGTCGCAGTCAAGCTGGAATTCTTCCACATTTGGCAAGCCATTGTATTCAGCCATATTCCGCACGCGGGTTACGATGTTTTTGGCAAGAATGTCTTCATTCCCCCTCATAGCCCTGAGGGCATCAAGAGTGATGTACACAACCGGAACGATCTCAATAGTATTGAGAATATTTCCCAACAAATAATACTGATCATTGTCGATTCTTACAGTTGCGGTAGGGTAGGCCTCATCTTCCGGTGAAACCGCATAATTGTCATTAACAACATCAAACATTCTCAGGTATATTCTACCTATATCGTGATTCTTTATGAAATCGAGTTCTGTGCTGTCTAATTGAAAAACAGTTTTCCAATAATATACAGATTTTGTTTCCCGATGTGTTTCGGTATCGCACTTTTCTACAATTGTATCATTCGGCTTTTTGCAAGATGTCGCAATCATAATACAACACATAATAATGGCAACAAATGTAATACGGATCATTTTGTATCGGTTTAATATGATTCATTACTTATGGCATGTTAACTTATTTTTGTTAATTCGTTGTTTTGATATCCACAATTGCAGCATACCGAAACAGTGTATTCGCGATACCAATCTTCTGCTCGAATACGAATCAGGTCAAATCCGCATACGGGACAAACTTTAAAATATTCATATTCAATGGAGATATGGTTTTTACTATTGACATCACAACCATCTAAGAACGGAGCACCCTTCAGCTTCTCGAACAACGCATTTGTGAATTGTCTTTTTTGGAATTCCATATCTAAGTATACTTTGATCGCCTCCACGGTCCAATTGTCCTCCTCTGATTTTTGATTATATAGAAGTAATGTGTTGTTATCTCCGTCAGAGGCGTATATCTCCAGATTTGGCTCTCCTATGGTTAACGGGACAGCGAGTAACGCCTGGATATCATATAAGGAATATGTGATTATAGATTGATTATTCTCCATTAAGTAATTTTTTGTAACAAAAGTCAAACCATACCCCAATGATTTTTGAATATCCTCATATGTATCGTATTCACGCCAAAGCATAAGACCCCATTTGCTTATCCAGTCACCGCTATGCTTTAAGACAATATGGTTCATGCCATCAGGTAAGTTGGAAGCATAAATATGGAAGAATTGGTAAATACCGTTCATTCCACTGTGACGAATATATTCTTTGTTCATATGCATTATTGATCATTAGGTTGAGCTTTAATCGAAAGACATGTGCCAATTACGGCAATCAACATTAAAAATTGGTTCTTCATCTTTACAGACCCTGATTCGTGTCGGGCGCAACTTCTAAGTTTGTTATTTGCCCTTTATGAAAAGTTTTCAATGGATGTAATCCAACCTATTCAAAATTTCCCTAAAAAAACGATTGGCTTTAACTCATCGAACGGCAATCAAATTGCTTTCTTCTTAGTAATCATGTGATGCGAATATATTATTCGTCCGTCTTATCAATCTCCGTTGAGTAGGAGTCATATACATCATTCAACTCTGCATCTTCACATGCGGAGAACATTCTTGATAGTTTTCCTCGGAGTACGTGTATACGCTCCTTACAATAAGCGCGGGTTGAGGCGTCTTCGCATCCGCTTGCGGATTCCGCAAATGCCATGGCACTGCGGGCTGTGGTAGCGGTCTCTGTCATTGTACCGGTCTTGTAGAAGTTTTGGTTGTAACTGTAGCTTTCATATTATTTTGCTGTATGGTTTATAGGAATAGAGTCGATGCAAATGTAAAATCTATCTGTGCATGTGTATATTATTTTGAACTTTTCGGATACATGACCAGTCTTAATCCCATCGATCCAGTTTTTACATTACAGTGGTCGAAATCGCCAAACTCGCCATTGCATGTTTCTTTTTCAGTCTCATAGCTTCCTCCTACCACAATAAACAACGGGTCGGATCCGCTCACTGTCCATTCTGCAACATTCCCAAGCATATCATAAACGCCGAGATTATTAGGATTCTTCTGCTTGACGTTATGGGTAACGTTTCCTGAATTGTCACTATGCCAAGCAAGGCTGTCCAATGCTTTATCTTTGGAAGGAAGCTGCTTGCTCAAATAGCCGACATAAAGCCATTGTGAATGCGTTGGAATGTAGAAATTGAGCCCAGACACAGAATCCAGTTTGTTTACAAACTCCAGACATTCAACGAGGTCAACATTCTCTACCGGTAGTGAATCTCCTGCCTTATTAACAGAGGGGTTATTGCCCATGATTGCAGACCATAGTTCCTGAGTCACCTCCGTTTCGCCGATATGGAAATCATCCAGTTCAATAGTCTCGCTAAGTCCTTTGCAATCGATTTTGCCTCCTTTCACACCGATCATCTTAAACTCCACGCCATTGACATTGATGACGGTGTCTTTCGGCGCGACACGACTCTCGTCAGGATAAATCTTAGTCTCTTTGAAATCAAAATTAAGAGCATGCTTAAGGAAAACCACTACAAAAACACATACACCAAGCAGGACTATACTGCCGACAGTCCAAGCCGTTATTTTATAAACTCGTTTCATATTGCTTAATTCATTTTCAAAAGTTTGAACTCTCCTTGTTCTCCACAACAGCTACATATGGAGATACATCCTTCTCTTCCACACAAATTTTGCCAATATACCGCTGGAGAACTCACATGGACAGTCATTTGATTACATACCAGTTGCCACGGTATCCGAAACGGCTTTTGCCCTGAATGCAGATCCACGTATTATTAAAATCGATATAGCGTTTCCCATAATGGAGATATACAGCGAATGTCCCTTTCGGATGACCGTTTTCGTTATATACTGATACGGAATAGCTGGTTCGCATGTAAGTGCCGTTGTTGGGAGCTGCTGCCATACATGTGTTAGCCGTAAAACCTGCTGAGGTTGTTGCAATATCAGCTACGGTAAATGTAGCAATAAGAGCGACGGCAATAAGAGATTTCTTAATCATTTCTGTATACCCTGATTTGTGTCGGGCGCAACTTTTAAGGTTGTTATTTGCCCTTTATGAAAAGTTTTCAGTGGATGTAACCCAATTCATTCATTTTTATAAGTAAGTAAGAAAAATTAGGAATATTATTAGAAAACAGTTTCCATGAAATCGTTAGAAGTCTCTGATCTATCGTCGTGGACCGGTGTAAGGTTTCCATACAGGAGTGTCGATCAGATGACCATCGGTGTTGATATGACAGGTAATAGCCACTTCGAATTCTTCTTCTTCACCGAATCCGTCTTCGTCCATCGGGCAGTAATAATAGGGAGAGATAACCCATGTCACAAATGCTTGCCCATTACTATTGAAATGTCCGACTGAAAGGTCATATACATCGAGACTCCAGTCCCTTTTCTCTCTGCGAATCATATCGAGAAGCGTCGCAGAGAAGTCATCAAGCCGACAAAATTGTGCTTTCCCATTTCTATCAACCAGCACATTCACATGTTTTGAAGACTTGTCAATCAGGGAAACCACACGATCGTATGTAAACAACTCAATTCCGTGCCCCTTACTTTTCAATACATTCTTGTCCTTAAGAGAATCTACAAACGCCATAACCGGGTCATAATCCGTGATATCGGTGTTCGCAAAGAGTCGAGTTTCCCTGTCATGCCGTTCATATTCCTCAATCTTAGAAACTACGACTTCAAGACATGTATTGAAAATTGTGCTTGCCTTACTTGGAAATCTATCGGAATTGATGGTCTGTGCAATCTCGGTGAAGCTGCCGTGCGTCAGAACTTGTCCATGCGCGGCTACATTGTGAGCCCCGTAACAAACGAGGCTGACGCAAAGCATGTAATTTTGCCGGTTATTTGTCTTGAGGGTGATAATGATATTCCCTTGCCATCCATTCCAAGTAAGAGGGATTTCCCTATCAGGATACACATACCAGACGTTATGGTACTCGGTCTTCTGTGCTATAAAATATTCATCCGAAGATAAAATTTCAGCTATTTCGTCATTCAGCGGGACTACAAGTTGTGCTACATCGGAGGAACATGAGTCCCCATCTGAATCAATTCCATCGTAGTAAAACATTAGACCTCGTGGCGATTCCAGCACATCAGGACTTATCAACTTTTCCGCTATGACTGTTCTTAGCCGGTCGAACAATGACCAGATTGTTTCCTCCGTCATAATTGTCTGGATATTATCAGAAACTACTTATAGTATCGCATAATAAGAATTTGCATGAAATCATGTTCGTTATTCCTTTGTGAAATCATGTGATGCGAATAAATTATTCGTCTGCCTTATCAATCTCCGTTGAGTAAGAGTCATATACGTCATTCAACTCTGCATCCTCACATGCGGAGAACATTCTTGAGAGTTTTCCTCGGAGTCCGTGTATACGCTCCTTACAATAAGCGCGGGTTGAGGCGTCTTCGCATCCGCTTGCTGACTCGGCAAATGCCATGGCACTGCGGGCAGTGGTAGCAGTCTCAATCATCGTACCGGTCTTGCCGCTGCTCTTGAAGGGGACTGAGATGCCGTTGGTCATTGCCGATAATTCTTTATACCATGGACTACCACAAATCGAGACGGTATCAATCTTGATTTTCATGTCGGCGGCTTTTTGGGCCTCTATTCGCCAGTCAATCTGGTTGCCGACCACATAATCATGATAGGTATAGCCGATTTCATGCGGGTCTGCGTCCGCAATCAGCAGGATAGCTTTCGAGGAATCCTCTCGCCAAGGGGATTCATCTATAATCTTCTTTAAGACCAGTTCGTAGAACTCGTCGCCGTCACCGCCGCTTGTGTCTTTGGATTCCTTGACGAACTTGATGATGTCGTTTCCGTTGTCAGTCAACGGAATGCACTGGTATGCATCACCGAAAGTGTCACGGTTCACCATGTCGCAATAATCGCCGAAAGCGACAATCCCGAGACGAAGGTCTTCATTGTCCTTGAAAATTCGCGGTATCATTTCGGCCACCTGATTACGGACATCATCAATATATGCCGCCATGGAACCGGTTGTGTCAAAGGCGATAACCATGTCGAGTTTGCCTTTCCCTTTGGGTGTCACTTTATCGTCAAGGGTCGGCTTCTCTTCTGGCTCTATATTCACTTTTACTTCAGTAGAAGTTTCAGTTGTAACTGTAGTTTTCATATTGTTTTGCTGTATGGTTTATAGGAATAATGAGTTTATGACACGATAAAATCTATCTTCGGATTCTCATAATTCTTTTCGTAATTCAGTTAAAATACCACAAAACTCTTTCTCTGTGAGAATTGTCTCATATGGATTTGAATTACCGATGGTATGAAATTACCGGTTTCTCCATCGAAAATGATATTATTCCAAGGCTATTAAGGTAATGACACCTGTCTCGTTATAAATAGCATCTTCAGTTTCATAATGACTCTCGCCCTTAATTTGCATTCCGGGAGTGAAGTCGTCAGGAACAGTCCATTTGAAAGTCGGAGTATTTACAGTGACTTTGTTGGATGTCCCGTCAGGCATAGAGAAGTATGCATCGGTTTGTTCCGGGCAGGAAGGAGTAAATTGAATCTCAATTTCATCACCTGCTCTTACAGGCAGTTCGTCGCTCTTCGATGTGCCACTAACCGTAGTAGTTTCCCCATTGACGGTAATATTCACTGTCCAGTTAACATTTACGGTTGTACCGCCACCGTAGGCAGAGAGTTTTCCTTCATTAACCGTAAGGTTTGTAGCCTCAAAACCGAAGTCTTTTGTGTTGATTGTAATCTTTTCTTCACAGCTTTGAAGACTGAACATAATGGCAGATGCCATAATCATTAATATGATTTTTGCTTTCATTCTTAATTGATTTTTGAAATGTTTAAGTATGCTTTTTGTTCTTTACCATTTACGAAGCCCATGCTTCTCTGGTCCATGCCCACATTTGTAACCCCACATATCCGTATTCGAACACGCACCTTCATAAGTATCATTTGCGTGCTTATAGCCCCAATATCCAGAGCAACTGCACTCGTTGCATTCATATGAAGTTTTTACGAACATTCTATCACTTCCTCTGAAAGATACCTCGTTGCTATATTCCGTAGAATATGAATCTGAATAATCATAATTAGATTCAATAATCTGTTCTGATGTATTGTCTGTGCCAAATATGGATTCATGAAGACCGCTAAAATGACCTATACCGAACAGCGCTCCCACAACAGCCAGTCCTAATGGCGCAAGATAGCCTTTCGAATTTGCCATGTTTGTATACCCTTTATTCGTGTCGGGCACAACTTCTAAGTTTGTTCTTTTTGCCCTTTATGACAGGTTCGTTAAGATGTAACCCATATTTTCAAAAATTTTAATCCACCATTACAAATCCTGCCCAATAGAAAGGTGACTGATATTTCTTGCGGACCTCATCGCGAGCATATTGGAATGCCTTATGTCGGTCTTTGCTACCATTGATTAGGTCAGAGTAGAAATTGGTCATGAAGTATTGGGTGGCGACATCACTTGCTTCCCAAAGATTCATGATCACGGTCTTCACTCCTGCTTTCTTGAAAGCCCGTTGCAGTCCATAGATGCCTTCTGCCGTAACCTCTCCTTGTCCGGAATGGCAAGAAGCCAGACAAGCAATTGACGTATTGGTAAGATTACAGTGTGATACTTCGTCTGCTGTCAGCAATCCCTGTCGCGAAGTTAAAGAACCTCCGGACATTACTAAACCCGAAAGATACATTGCATCATTATAGCCTTGTAACGACGATGGTACATTCCGGTCGGTAGGTGTGTAAAAGAAACCGTGTGTGGAGAAATGTATTATATCTGGTGCGCTATTGCTTAATTCCGTAAATGATGCTTTTGTGCCGTCATTTCCGCTCAGTGTCACCGAAACGATATCGGGTGAAATAACCTTAGATATTCCGTTTACTTCTTGCAATGAATGAGGCAACCCTTTAATATCGGAACCATAGGTTAATCCTCCATAAAGCTGCGCCGAGCCTTTGGTCTTTCCCTTATCGTCAGTTGCGACTTCTCTGGCGGAAGATAAGCGATGGAAAGAATGGTTGTCACCAAGTCGGTTGCCTCCGTCAGGGATTGCTTCAATAACAAGTTTGTGGAATATGCCCGACGGCACATAATAAACCGTCTTGGCATCTCCGATTATTTGTTTCAATGGCTTACCGATTATTGAGGTCATGTCTGCCGCAGCCTCGCCACTGTAAAGATTACCCCAGTTATGTTTTTCAAGAGTCAATAATGAATCAATTTGAGCTCCGTTGCAGACATAATGAACTTTAGGGTATTTCTGGTTCTTCCGGATCTCATAACATACATATTGCCGGGATTTGCTTTGGGGTTTGAAGTCTGCAAAATCCAGAAGGATTTCATCATCCCTCAGACTGTTTTTTACTTCTTTATAACCTATTGCAGCGAAAGATGTATTGTTCCCGTATCTTGCACATGCATTGGCTAACTGCACATCTATAGTTTTTATCTTTGCGTATGTGTTCAACACGTCCTTAGGATTGGAATCCGGGTTTACAAGCAGATTTGCCAAATCTGTTTTCAGTTGCTTAAGCGTAGTTAATGCAGCGATCTCATTCGATGTCCCGTTTTCCCGGATTATAGATTCTGTTGACTTTTCAGTAGCAAGAAGGAGACCTTTTGTCAATAACAGGGAATTATAAGCGAGCCCCGTAAATTCATCCTCATTGTATTTGGCTTCAATCCCGAAAGATATAGCATTCTGTAAAAGCTCAATCATGTTGTCGAGATATTTCTCTCTTTCGGTAGATGGTATCGATTGCAGATCATTGAGAATTTTGTTTTTATACCAACCGATTGCTTCCCTATATGTTGCACTCCCTTCACCGATTCGTCCCAGATAGGCAAGCATATTGGCTATGCAATAGTTAGCCCACTGATATTCGCGGGAATTTTTCCCGAATAACCTATCGCATACGTCTCGTTGTTTCTCATATGTTTTTAATGCTTCTTCATATTTGTTGTTGTGAAACAGGGAGTTGCCATAAAGATTCAGCGTGGTTTGTGTATCATCCGACTCTCGGAATTTTTGTGAGATTTTGACGGCGAGATCAAAAGCCGATTCAGCCATGGCCCATTTGTTGATATGAGAATATATTATACCGGCTAATGTGGAAAACTTCTTTTTATAAGCCATGTGGATGCCGGGCAAGGAAACTATCTGCAAGGCTGAGTCGAGGTAACACTCAGCTTTGAGATATTCTCTCTGACAGGTAAGGATATCTGCAAATATGATATAATCCTCCATCAGATCCGTCTTAACCCCTTGCCCGAGATTTTTCAAAATATCCAAACACTTCCTGCCATTATGAATAGCCTTATCATATTGTCCAAGTTTTTTGTTGACATCTCGAAGATTGGCATTGACAATGTATATATCAACAATAGAATCTTGGGGAATAAGTGAAAGAGCCTCTTCATAGAAGTATGATGCAAGAGGATAATTCATATCGGTTTTTGCATACTTGCCCGCCTCCATAAAATTATTATAGATATGGGCATTAGCTTGGAGACCAATACAAAATATAATCAATAAAAACAGATACTTTCTCATTTGCGTAGTGATTTCATTCGTGCAGTGATTTAAGGAGGTTCTTTGCCTCCGACTGATGCGCTCCTTCTTCTTTTACGAAAGATTCCAGTTGCTTTAGGGCTTCGTTTTTCCTTCCGGATTTGATAAGAACATCGATTTTCATCCATTTCAATTCATAAATTCGACTCTTATTCAAATCACGTAGATATTGCTGCCGTTCCGGAGTAAACGACAGATCCACGGTGGTATCAGCCATTGAAACGTTTATTGCCTTAAGAGCCTCATCATATTGGGCAGAATCTATCATCGCTGATATTTCGGACAGATCTGCCACTCCTCCTCGGTATAGAGTGGCTGTAGATGTATATTCAGGGGATGAAACACCATGAACATTCCTGCCACCTTCCTTCAAAAGTGTACCTATTCCTATGCCACAAATCACTATTAGCGATGCCGCTGCAGATATTCCATATATCCGCCATCTCTTAGCCACTATTTTACGATGCTCATTTGTGGCTATTCTATCAGTTTCCCATTGACGCATAGCAGCTTTCTTCGAGCCAACAGATTCTATAACCCGTTCAATCCGTTTGTCAATATCTTCTTCTTTCATAGCAATCCGGCTTTAGCAAATGATTCGGTAATACGTTTTTTAAGGTTGGTCATACACTTTGACTTGCGGCTCTTCAATCCATCGTATGAATTATTCTCAGGACGCTCTTCGAGTATTTGTTCCAACGACTTCTTCTCGTAATAGAATTTCGTAAGGATTTCAAGACAACTCTTCGGTAACGACAATAGACACTGACTTACAATGCGGTCTTTCTCCATCTCCGGATCTTCATCCCAATATGTATCCTCAAAAGAATCATCTTGAGAAGACGTAATTGATTCATTGATGGGAATGACATATTTCCCGCTATGGAACATCTCGAGGTATTTGTTCTTGACTATTCGCATGAAGTAGCCGAGCATATCAGGGATTATACTGTCTCCTTTCTTGGTTGTGACATGAACCATTGCATCAAGTGTGTAAATCTGATGTGACTCCATCTTTTCCCAAAGGATAATGAAAGAGTCTTGGAACAGGTCTTCACGGTCATAATCAGTCAAGCCGCCATAGTTTGACGTGCCTTTGCCAAACTGTGAACGGCATTTGTCATACCAGAACTGCTGTATCTTTTTGTCGCCCGTCTGATACGCTTCGACTATCTGAATGTCGGTATATGATTTGCGTCTGAACTCGAATATCATTTTTTATTGAAAATCTTTGATAGAACTCTGCCGGTTTTCCCGGAAAGTCTTGGATTTTGAGCTACGGGACCCTTATACTTCCTGGTCTCGTAAACTTCATCGATAGCTTTATATATGGTTTGGTCGGATTTCCCTACAAAATTCCGCCAGTTGTTGGCAAGGATATGGGTCAGTTTGCCGACCCCGTTGTATTCCTGATTCAGTTGAAAATCCAGACACGCGCTGAGGGTAAGCCATGACTCGGAGGTGCGGACTGAAGATCTTGTCTTTTTACCTGGAATCACAAAATCTACGTCGACCCCTCTGACCACAACAGAATCATTCTCGCATAAATCGCGAGTTGAGTCGCCGCTATGACAGGCATCTACAACGACTGCAATAACGCCTTCATTGCCTATTTTTGAGCGAAGTCTTGTCATGTATTGAGCAATCTCATCATCACTGAGGTGTTTCTCACCCTTATCTTTTGAGCAATACTTGAGATAGGCATCATATGGAATCCAAGCCTCGTCAAAGCCATCCTTTTCATCTCCATTCGTGTCAGTCATCATCTGACCATGACCGGAAAACTGTATGTAAATGATGTCGCCTTTCTGTGACCGATTAATCAAGGAATTGAATGCGTCGACAATACCGGTCTTGGTAGCCTTCGAGTTTGTTAATGTCGCAATATCGCTGAAACCGTTCGATTTAAGCATTGAGACGACCAATGGAACGTCCTTGTCGCCATTGATTTTACCCCAGGATTTATCCAGTTGTTCACCCAAGCCTATGACAACAGCCCGACGTGTTTTCGCCTCTAACGGGAGAACACACGTCATAATAAGAGCCAGCAACGCTGCTATGTAGGTTATTTTCTTCATTAAATGTTTCATTCATATTTGCCAGTACCCAAAGGTCTGACACGCTTTCTATCGAGTCCAGAAGGCTGTCTTCTTCTTTTTGTATCCTGCTTTCGCTCATAAAACATGTTATTTGATCTTCGGGAATAATAGAGAATTTTTGACTTATCATAAAACTAATGTAATGGTTTTATTATATAGAGCCTGAAACTCTCACAATCCTATCGTTGACCATACAGTTCTATGAACTGGTTGATGGCCCGGTGTTTTAGATTATAGATATTCTCCACTCTCAAGTCAAGCATGTCTGCAACATCTTGTGATGCATAGCCTTCAATGAGGAGCAGACGAATAATCTCCGCATAGCGCTGATTGGGCATTCTCGAAAGAACGGCATTCACATCTATTGCAATCTGAATTCGCAGATCATCATTTGCAGAGTCACCGACAGCATATAGATAGTCATCAGTATTTTCAGCATTGAGCAATCGCTCCCGAATGCTCATGAAATATCGCCATGCCACCGGAATCATCCATGTGCGAAGGCGGCACCCATTCTTCCCATCGAACCCGGCAAGCTTTGCCCAGTTATCTTGTGAGAGATAAAGGTAAAGCTCACTTACCAGCTCATCGAGATCGATACCGCCCCGAAACACATCCATCCTGATTTTATGGAGTATGCCACCAATCTCTTCATAGAAGAACTTGTGGCATATTCTGTTATTCCCGTTTCTCAGAGCCTCGATGAAGCATGCATCCGTTTCGTTTAATTGTTTGGATTTCTTTGCTGATTCCATAGTGCGAAAACTTTATTGTTTACCCCTTATGGAATAATCAGTTTAGATGTAACCCACGCAAATTTAATTTATCAAGATAGGATGAATTACTTCTTAGTAGTGAGCTTTGTATGCATGACCGCAGTTGGGACAGGTCTGTCCTCGACCTTCGAACTCCTTGCAGTTACACTTGGAACAACGACCGAAGCCTTTGCTCGCAGTCCCTCCACGAGTAATGATAGAGTCATTGCATACCACATATGCGTCGCAAGAATCCGGTTCTACCTGTGAGACAGTTTCAGTTATCTGTTCTTCAGCCTCAGTTTGGTTGCTTGTTTTAGCCGAGTTGCCGCAAGATGCAAGCATCATTGCGCAGATAGCAATCGTAATTGATAATGATTCCTGTTTCATGTTGTGTTTCTATTGGTTTCTATATTCAAATTTGAACTCCTTATTGTGAGGTCTTAGCTCGTAAAAATGCCATTTTTTGTAGTGTGCAATACCATATAATAGAGCTTTATTGTAATCTGAAATGTTGCATCCACAGAAGATAGCTATGATTGCGCTGTCCTCAATTTTATAATAATCTCCTGAACGTGGATAACACAAACGAACTTCGGACTCTCGTTTCCAAATATCTGATTTATGTTCGATAATTCGGAGTAACTCGTCATCTGATTCTGGGGAGTACGGTATTGTCTGGTCTATCTCAACCTGCTCCTTTATATACTTCGCCTCCATCTTCACAAAATCTTGTGCATCAGACTTAAGAACTTTGTCTGAGAACATGACACAAAAGCCTTTATGAGAATCAGCATAATGTGACCACATCAAAATAGCATCTTTTGACAACGGGAAGTTCGAGTCGGTTGATGAACAGAGACAAAACACCCCACGACGATCAACACGTCCTCTCATGTCAGGGTCTTGTCTATTCATAAGATTTTCTAAATCACATCCATACCACCTGTCCTCAAAAGGGTCATTCATTTGAGTAACCGAAGGTGCATAGATTTGATTATTCATCAGATGAATAAGCGTGTCCTTTGCGTATTCGCCAAATGAATAGAATTTGAAGTAGTATGTCGTATGTGACTCGTTTACCATTTCTTGAGACCATGTTTTTCTGGGCCGTGACCGCAGGTATGTCCATGGCCGTCAGTATTGGAGCATGCACCTTCATAGGTGCCGTTATCGTGCTTATAGCCCCAGTAGCCAGAACAACTACAGTTGGACTTTGTGCATTTGTTCTTGGTCTTGACGAACTTCTTTGTCTTAACGGTAGATGATGTAGCTGTGGGTTCAGGTGCAGCGAATGACTGTACCGTGAATGCAATTGCTATTACCGCAACGACTGCGATAACAACGGTAGTAAATTTTTTTAGTTTCATTATTTATTCGTTTTTGTTATTTACTTTTATATGAAATCCTCTCATGATATAACCTATTGTTATTCCTCATCCGGCATGTTTATCCAGTCTTCTGCGAGCTGTTTGCCATCTCCAAGACAAACATAGATTCCGACCATTTGAATGGGCATTCCCATTGGACCAAATTCATAACGAATTTTCATCTTAGAAAAATCCTTATTGAAAATTGTCTCTATCGGCTTGGTGTAAGGCTGCGTGATTCCGGAGCCGCTGACATAACGATAATGTATAAGTCCATCTGTCGATTGTATACGCTTCCACTTAGTTCCATCCATCATCAAAATGTTGTTATCAGTTGAATCCCATTCCACCCAAGTCCCTGCATGCTGAGGTACCTCAGATAAAGGTCCTTGTACCGTCTGAGTGACAATCTCTTGTTCCATATAACTTCGAGAAGTCTGAGCAAGGGAAACAAAAGAAATAGAGAGAAATATATAAAGAATAATGGTTCTCATTTTAAATGTCGTTTATTAATATTAACTTCTATCCTCCTATCTCTTAAATTGGGGGATAGAGAAACAGCTCTTGTGTCGTTCAATTTTAAGTTAGATACATCATGCTTTCCCATGACTGAAGATAATACTGAATTATGTCTAAATTTCTTATTTATAATATTATCCCCATTCTTATCAATATATTCTTTTAGATTTTTAATTTTAAATATTATATTCTGATCACCATTGTTTTGCTTTAATTCTTTCAATTGATTTATTAATATGTTTTGTATATCAACAAGCTGTTCCCGAGTACGCACAAATTTTAATTTATCACCTAATTTGAGCAAATCAAGTTGAGCATATTCTATATCTCGAATTTTTAGTAAAATATCCTTGTAATCTTTGTATGGGGAATAGACAATTTGGTTTAATGGGTCAAGTTCTTCATGTATTTTTTGTGTATTATCATTATCAAAGATACAGAGATAGACACCCTTGCCGTTTGGATGCTTGCCAAATATTTCCCATTCTTCTTTTATCCCTTTGCCAATTATATCTTTTATGACAAAGAATATATAATCTGCCTCTGAGATAGAAGTATTGATGATTTGCTGGGCTGTCTTATCTGTGCCAAAAGCATTTATTTCAGGAATAGCATTCCATGCAATAGGAATCCATTCTATTTTTTGATTCGGATATAAATTTCTTATTAATAGTTCATTTTGCACTCGTAATACTTCATCTGATGTATTCCCTGAAAAACAAATGAAAACATTAACCTGTGGCACTAACTTATATGGGTCTTTATTATCCTTTAGATAAAGATTCAGATCATTGCCAAAGCGTGTAACTTTGCCGCATTTTACTTCAATATTAAATTTTTTCCCAAAAACATTATATGTTCCAGGATGTCTCTTTTTTTTCATATTTAACTTAGATTAAAAATTATAATATCAGATCAAGAATACCAATGCCTATGAGTCCTTGAAAAATGAGCTATTGCCGTAAATATCTCTTAGTCCAGCTTGACCTTCTAAAAACATCTTTCTAAAACTATCATATTGTATTCTCAAAAGTGTTCATTTTACAATGATTTTGAAAATTTTGTGGTTGCTCAGTTTGTGCGTTAGCCAACACTGTTCAACCTAAAATTTTACTAAATCAGTGCTATGATAATATATGATGTATTCATTTTTTTAATTATTAAAAAGGTAGTTATAAGCAAGTTATAAGATAACATTAAGAATATCAATTCAAGAAAGAACTGTTTCCAAATGTATCTATTAATCCTATTCGATTGTCTTTTTGTACTAAAGCCACACCATTGTTAAAAATGAATTTATCATCATAAATAAAAGGGATCACAACAATACCATCTTGATTTATGCTTCCATATTTTGTTTTTCCATTTATTTCTTTCCCTACGCATGCTTGTCCTTCGTTAAAATAGTAAGCACGATCATAAATAGGAGGTATTGATATTTTTCCTTCCTTATCCAAAAATCCCATTTTCCCATCAGTTGTTGTAAAACGAGCGCGGTCTTCTCTTAAATAGCGAACATTGTCATACTCCCAATTAAAACCTGACAAAAGTTCACCTTTCGCATCAATCAATGAACCTTTAGGATGACCATCAATTTCCTTAATCATCTCTATGTATCCATCTTCAAATTCACCCAAAGATTGTTCAAATATATAATCTGTTATTAGTTCACCCCTTTTATTAATTAGTGCCGTCTTCCAGGTTTGATAATAGGGACTACGGCTCGGACTGTCAAACTGTTCTACGCAGCAGATGCCTTCTGAAAAAAAGCCAACATTATCAAACTTACATGGGATAACAATCTTTCCTTTGGTGTCGATGAACCCCCATTTTTGAGTAGAATTGTCCTTAATTGCAGCCATCCCGTCATAATAATGACTGGGTATCTCATATCTGCTAACATATTGAGGTTTTTGTATAGTGAAATTTTTGTCTATTAAAAATGATTTACCGGCAAATTTTACTGAGGCATATCCATCCTGAAATTTAGTAACATGATCAAACAAATACTCTACATGGTATGTGGTATCATTTTCAGCCAGGAATCCATATTTACCATCAGAATTTTTAGCTATTGCATACCCTTCACTAAATGTTACAACATTCTTATCTCTACCAATTACATTATCTTGAATCCATTCCAAAGGTACACGTTTCCCCCCGTACCGCAAATCAAACATTGCAGATTCCTTATTATCATTATAATTGTATCCTCTAACAAAATTTCCACCCATATATTCTATTGCATCCCAGATGCATGGAATTATTACATCTCCCTTCAGATCTATTAGCCCCACATGACCAGCTTCATTGGCTACCTGTGCAAAGCCATTATGGAAATTTGTAGCCCACACGTATCTCCCGATTTTCAAAGCTTTTATTAAACTACCATTTAAGTGTGAGAAGCCTAACTGAGAACTATAACTATAAATGCCTGAAATCTTATCATCTCTTACCAAGATAATATCTTTCACTTTATGATTTAATTGTCCACTTACTACTATATCTGCGGTAATAAAACTTAATGTTTGACCATCTGGCATATTATCTTGGGACACAAGTTCTACGTTAGTAAGATCAAATCTCAAACCCTCTTGCATAAGAGATTGAAACATATTCAGGTATGAGTCCAAAACGAATGTACTATAATCTGTTAATCCCTGCTTTTTCTGGAAATCTGCATGGATCTTATCTTCAACGCGACATTTCTTATTGCCATTACAGAGAGCTTCTATTTTCTCCCGATATGAAATATCTTCAGTTTTGCACCATTCACTCATATATTTTCCGAAGGACACGACAATCGATTGCGGGGTTGTATCAGCGTTGACAATATTAGAGATTGTTAAAGAGAATAGTATCAGTAAGAATATTCTTTTCATTTCTAAAGTATAATATGGGTCTTTAAAAGTGATCATTTTGCTGTGATATATAGATTCCCAAAATCAAATATATATTCGACACCATCTTCAGTATCTTCTATATGATAGGGAAGTATCTTATCGTAGATTGTATCGGGAATCTCCTTTGATTCTATAACAGAGACAGGAATAATACCAGTACTAAGCACTGTTGCATTACTTTCGTCTGAATCTATTTTTTTCATCACGACTGAAGTTATAGCATCAAGGAATATATCATTATATCTATGGCTTATTATACAATTGGCAAACTTTTTAATATCCATGATTTTTGTCTCGCCAGTCAATGAATCCTTGACAATGACCTTCGCTTCATGTGAGAATAGATTTATCAGTTTATTTTCATAAAATTTTTTTGCGGATTTATCATTACTATCAGAACTCATGAACGATATGTATTCCTTAAGTAATTTAAGCCTTTCATTTACTCTATTTATCAGTGTGTTATTAACAGGAATTGTATCTGTCATAGTTGTAGCAGCTAAGCTATCGTAAGTTTTAATCGGGGAATTCTTAGTTTCGATCATTTCGTAGGAAATGTTATCTTTTAAATCCTTCTGGTTTATCATTTCTCTAAAAGCAATCTTATCCAAATCAGAGAAAGGATAGAAATTGGAGATGAGCCAACCTGAATTATGAGATTGCCTGTCGAAATATTGAATATGAAAGGCATAACCTGGGACTTGTAAAAATATAAATTCCAATCTTTCGACATACTCTATCTTAAGTTTGCCAGAATATACCAAAAATTCAAATACAGACATAGGATCATATTCTACATTTTTTGATAGATATAATTGTATATTTCGAGGCTGTTCATTGGTTATCCGGTTTAGGGCAATGAACTTTGTTTCATGTGCATCCGGAGAAATAATTAAGTTATCGTTGGCATTCTTTGGACTAATATCAAAGCATTTACCATCTACGGCGTTTATTACCCATTTATACATATCATCACCTCGATCTTGGATAGTCAAAAAAATATCAAACTTTTCTTGCTTACCGAATACAAGTCCGCTGCAGTGGGCAATTGCAGCCCAAGTAGTATCCGCATAATTAAGTTTTATCGAATCATTATTGATGCTTTTTATAAAATTTACAGCTTCCTTTCTTATGCTATCCTGGTTTTGTTGACTTCCTTTTGTGAATATATTCTGATCAAAAAGCCAAAGTAAATTTCTGTTTAAAGAATCACTCACTGAGGATTCAATATCTGGATGAATTTCCTTTCCGTTGAATCTTTTAATAAATTCATCAACAAGACCAATTCTGGCTCTTTGCAAATCAGCTTCCGGATTTTCGAAAGTTGTGTTTTGTGCAGATGCATAGAGAAATGGGATATTACAAAAAAATATCAGTAGCAATAATAAAGACTTTTTCATAAATAAAATCCTTTTAGATTTTTTCAGTATGTATTGCCTCTACATCTCCAAGCTGAACAATGTATTCTGTTCCGTCTTCAGTCTCTTCTGCTTCGATCACACATTCAATACGTTTTGTTGTTCGATCTTGATATGCAAGTTTCCCATCTTTATATCCATAGAAATATTGGACATACTGGCAAGTACATACATATTTATTAGGTGCAATTTTTTTTAAGTCGGAAACCTTCATATCCGCCACTGATGTTGATGTGATCTTGACATCAGAATATCTTAAATTAATAAGATGTTGAAAATACTTTCGCATTAACGTTGATGTAACCTTATTGGTGTTAGCGGAAGTGGTCTGCATCAGTACACCTTCGTGTGTTATGCCATCCAAAGTATATGAAAAGCCTTTGCCGATGAAAAGAGCCAATGCTTTTTTACTATAATATTGGCGAGTGTTATAATTATTCTTTTTATCAGCCATGTATTTGATGTAGCTATTCATAAGTGCTACTTTCTCTGCTGCTCGTTTCTTCAACAACTCATCAACATCTGTTGACTGAGAATAGTCCATAGGCTGAGCTAAAGATGAAGTCGAAAAAACACCAGCCAATATTAGTGTTAAAACGATTTTAATTATAGTCTTCATAATGTACATTATATCGCAGTTATATTATTTCTTGTATATTTCTCTGACTTTAAGGTCTTTAATTTTCTTGCTTGAATCAAGCGTTCCTTCCTCGACAATGATTTTGAGAATACGACTATCAGGATTTGTTGCTAGAAGTCCCAACCAATCACTTGCATCAGCTCGGTCAATTACTATTTCCGAATCTTGACCGAGGAACCGAATTTTAGCCGTGGATGCAAACAAAGATGAAGATAACTGTTGCTCAAGCGTTTGACGTTCGGAATCCGTAAGCTCTGTGTTGATAAGCATTGAAAGATAATGAGTAAGATCATTTTTCCAGGAATTCTCATTCATTACGACATTGATAGTTTCTTTTTGTGGTTTAGATTGCGTAACTTTTTTTTCGGAGGCGACACTCGGCTTAGGTTTAGAAGTGTCTTTAGATGTCGTAATAGCCTTCTTTTGCACTGGAATTTGAGCTTGTTTTTTCTGTGTCTTTTGAATATCCTGAGTAGTCGGTGCTTTAGGTTTCGCAACAGCCGGTGCTGTTGCTTTTGCAATATGCACTTCATGAATGGGAGTTTGTTGGCCATTGCTATAATGATTTACAAACTTCTTTATTAGACCAAGAAAATCGTTCCAATCGAGTTCTCTGTTGCATTTATCAAGTTCTGTCTGAAAGAACGTACTTATAGCATATGTATATCTGTCTCGATAATTTGCAGGATTTGGGGACATAGGATTGTCTGGCGCAATTTGAAAACATCCCGAAGTTTGCCCTGGCGATGCTGATGTTGCCAATATATTCCCCCTTGTATTCAGAAAAAGTTCTTGTATTCTTTTCCGTTTATTTGCACTCATATATGTAGGTGAGTAGCTTGAAGTGAAGTTTGGAGAATCCTTGATACTGATTTCATTGGAAATACTATTGCAGCACATCCCAAGAGTTATTGCCAATCGAGCTCCCTTTTGGCTAAGTTGATCATCTATCCATTCTAACGGGATAAATTTGTTTTGGTCGTGCTGAGCCAAACACATTTGAGGATATGGATGATTTCTCATATAGCCGGAACTTGTGGATGGTCTTCCTCCATGCCCAATATAATAGAACACAATAATATCTTCCGGATTTGAAATATTAAGCATATTGATAGCTTGTTTACAATTCTCAGGGGTGACTTGATAATGATAAAAATCCTGAATGTCAGATTTGTAGCCTTTTTCAGCTAACGCAGCATTAACCTCGTTTATAAAATATCCATATAGCATGTTTCGTCCATAAACATCTATTTGCCCAACATTTTTGTCTGTTGTGTCGATGAAAGTAAGCCAATGAATAGTCTGCGATTGAGCAATAAGTTTTAAAGCAATTGCCAGTATGATAAAGGTAAGCTTTTTCATAATTTATTTTGTATTTAAATTTTCGTTAAGTATGTTTAGTGTTGAATCATTAGGAAAGATAATCCGAGTAAGGCGTAAAAGTTGAATATTCGTAGCTTTCATATCCCCGGAAGCGAGGATCTTATTTTCTTTATTTAGGAGCCGCCATTTTCTTAGCCCAAAATCAAGCTCAAATTCAACTTTTTTACCTTTTTTTGCATTGAAAGTATATTTGGCGCAAGGAGAAAAATTTCCATATACAATGTCATTAGATATGAAATTTTGAGGATCTGTTATAAGGAATTTAATAACCGATCTCAAATTGTTGGATACGGCTCTCACAGAGTCTATTCTTGCTGGAACTGCAGGATTTTTCGTGAGTAAGTAACATTTTATATCTTTTGAGTGGTGAATGATAGCATTTAAACTATCATTTAGTCCCATATCCCTTTGAATTGAGTCCGTTTCAATACGCAATGAGCTGTTGCATTTGGTTTGAGTCGCACGACAACTCCCAAGAAATACGATTAGAAGCATCGTAAATGTTACAATAAAAGTCTTTTTTAATTTCATATTGGAATAATTTTATGTTCATTTCTTTATGCGACTACATGCTGAAAAGTAACCCATACCCTTTAGTAGATTTTCATATATTTTCTATTATTTTCTTTTATAATGATATCGAACTTTGAGCGAGTTTTACAATCGCCTGCGTATCAACTTCCGAATCATGCTATGCGATTTCCTTTATCGAATTGCGTTAAGTGATGTTCGAGGTTCACCAAGTACACTCTTGGCGAGAGATTTGGATAATGCAAAAATTACGAAGAATCAATACATTACTATTCTCCTTATTGTAAATCTGCTAAACAAAATAAAAATTAATGAACAATTTGATAGAAAAATTTGTTGCTTACCCTCTTTATATTAAAAGATTTTCGTATCTTTGCGTTTAATTAAGTATCTCTCGCCAAGAGATTTGGATGGTTGCTAAACAAAGATGCCTCAGAATCAGGAGTTGAATGTCTGATGCTGAGGCGATACTTTTTGTGGGGAGGCGTGACATTCTATACGGATTTAGCGGAGAGGGGGAGTATACGACATCTTCGAAGCCGGTCGATGCAGGGTTATAACTATTTGTTCTCTTCAAGGGCGGACTCGAAAATTAGAGACCAGCAAATCACCTTTATTCAAGGGCTGACACGGAGGTTAGAGACAGCACATCATTCTTATTCAAGGGCGCGCTCGGAGGTTAGAGACCGCACATCGTCTATATTCAAGGGCAGACTCGGAAGTTGGCGATGACTATGTCATTCTTATTCAAGGGCGGACTCGGAGGTTGGAATATCTGATTGCTCTAATTTCTAAAAATATATGAATTGTCTTGTGCATAAGACAAAAAGTATATGATTTTGTTCTGTATACGGAACAAAATCATATATGATCAAATAAATGATGCTATAGGGAGAAGGATCAATTGTATTTTCATCGAACAGTATTAGGCATCTTCGAAGCCGCTGGGCGCGAGGAGGGATGACCCTACACCGACCGGATCGTTTCCTGCGGAAACTCCCGGTTGATGCAGGGTTATAACTATTTGCCCTCTTCAAGGGCTGACTCGAAAATTAGAGACCAGCAGATCACCTTTATTCAAGGGCTGACACGAAAATTAGAGATCGGCAGATCACCTTTATCCAAGGGCTGACACGGAGGTTAGAGACCGCACATCGTCTATATTCAAGGGCAGACTCGGAAGTTGGCGATGACTATGTCATTCTTATTCAAGGGCGCGCTCGGAGGTAGAGAAGTTGGAGGGATGGAGGGATGGGTGGTCGGAATCAGAGGGAGGAGAGGATGAGGGTGTTGGCGCGGTCGATGGCGGAGGTGTCGAGGCTGGCGAGATAGATCTGGGTGGTGGTCTCGCTGTCGTGTCCCATGCCTTCGGAGATGACCGAGAGGGGGATGCCTTTGGCTTTGGCGGCAGATGCCCAGCTGTGGCGGGCGACATAGAGGGTTAGCGGGATGGTGACGCCAACCATTCCGGCGATGCGTTTGAGGTTATGGTTGATGTTATAGCCGGTGTTACGGTAGGTGCATCGCTCGTTGAGTCCGGGATTACGGATGACCGGAAGCAGGTAGTCGCTCTTGTTTTCGGGGTACTTGTCGAGTATCATCTGCATTTCTTTTGTCCACTCGATGATCAGTTGCTGACCGGTCTTGCGGCGGCGGTAGGTGACATAGCCATTTTTAAGATCCGTTTTTTTCAGAAAAGCCATATCGATGAAGCTCATGCCGCGCAAATAAAAGCTCATTATGAACATGTCGCGGGCAAAGTCGAGCATCGGTGTTAAGGATAGATCCAATGCTTTGATTTTCTTGATTACTGCTAACGGCAATGCGCGTTTTACTGTTTTGTCAACGCCGGTGTAGACATGACGGAACGGGTTGCGGTTCTCGATGATGTCTTCTTCAACCGCACGATTATAGACTGCGCGAAGGATGCGGGTGTAGAAGGAGATGGTGTTGGGAGCAACGCCATGGCTCTTGTGCCATGCTTCATAACTCTCCATGATTTCAGAGGTGATGCAGTCGAGCATGATGTCTTCGTCATTGCGGAATTTTTTGAAACTATTGAGGGCTGATTTGTAGGTCTCTGATGTCCGGATCTTACCGTTCTGTTTCAGTTTGGCGATGATGCTCTCCATGAAGTTGAACAGAGAGTATTCATGCGCATAGCGGTTGAATTCGTCGATTATATCGTCTGCGGTGTAGGTCATTCCGGTGGCATTCATTTTGCGATCGATCTTAGTTAAACGCTCAATGTCCCAACGTATGCGTTCGCGAATTGAGAGAATTATTGAGCGATCGCTTACAGGGGAGCTGCAAACCATTGAACGATGTTCGTCCCATTCGGAGGGGTAGACTTTGTAGTCGGTTGGAAGCTGGCGAACTTTGCGCTCATGGATGATCTGAAAATAGATTGCTCCGGGATGGTCGGGTAGGGTTGAGGGGCGAAACTTTACTTTTATTGATGCCATATAAATGATATTTTAATATGGCAATATAGTGGAAAGAAAGGGGATAGGGGTTAAAAGCTTTGAATAATTCAATCAAGAGTATAACATATAAGAAGGGGAGGACGGCAGACGGGGCACTAAGGTGCCTTCACTCAACCGACTGCGCGTAAAGGTAGGGAATGGAGGATTTTGGATGGAGGGATGCAGGCTGATAGCAAGGGCGGGTTGGCGAGGAGAGTAAAAAAACTTTGAGGAAAGTTTGCGGATAAGGGAAATATATAGTAATTTTACAGCGTGAAACCCGAAATCGGGTTGGAATGACATCAAAGTAAAGAATAAAGATGACATACGTTAATATGAATATGAATATGATGATAATGCGCAGCCGACGAAGCCGGGTGTAAAGTTATCATGTATTTGCGATAAATAAATTAAACAGCCGGCTTGATTAAACAGCCGGCTGTTTTGCTTTAAATATATTAGATATAATTCAACTTTCGCAAGCGTAAAGTTGAAGTTTAAAAGTTTAATTGCGCTTCGCGCAGTTTATGAGTTTATTTGTTTGATGCGAATAAATGAGAACTTAGTCATATTCGCATCGGATAAACTTTTAAACTTATAAACTCTTAAACTTTAAGTTGAAGCTTGCGAAACTTAAAATATAAGATTATGGATGTAAAGAAACTTAAGTTTGAGACGCGGCAGATTCATGCCGGATTGAATCATGCGGAACCGACCGGTTCGAGAGGTATCGCTATTTATCCTACGGCAGCTTATAGATTCAGTTCTTGTGAGTATGCCGCTAATCTCTTTGAACTTTCGGAAGCCGGCAATATATATACACGCTTGCAGAATCCTACCACCACTGCCTATGAGGAACGTGTGGCTGCGCTTTACAATGGGGTGGGTGCGATGGCTCTTTCCTCGGGAATGGCGGCTTTGCTTGTGACGTTTACTTCCCTTGCCTCTGCCGGCGATAATATCGTGACCTCACCCTATCTCTATGGCGGCACATATAATCAGTTCCGCCATACTTTGCGCCGTCTGGGCATTGAGGTGAGAATCGCGCCTGAGGCGACTGCGGAATCTATCGGAAAATTGATTGACGACAAGACACGGGCTGTCTTTGCCGAGAGTATGGGTAATCCGACCTGTGCCGTACCTGACTTGGAGAAGATTGCGGCTGTGGCTCATGCCAAGGGTGTGCCTTTCGTTGTGGACAATACTTTCGGGGCAGGTGGTTATCTCTGCAATCCATTCGATTGGGGCGCAGACATTGTTGTAGATTCCGCTACGAAATGGATCAACGGACATGGCACTGCCATGGGCGGCATCATAGTTGACGGTGGCAGATTCCCGTGGAATAACGGACGATTCCCTCAGATCGACGGTCCGTCGGAGGGGTATCACGGGTTGAACCTTTACGAGGCTTTCGGGAATGCCGCCTTTGTAGTGAAATGCAGGGTAGACGGTCAGCGAGACCTTGGCACTTGCCCTTCGGCTTTCGACAGTTATCTGATGCTTCTCGGTCTGGAGACTCTTTCCCTGAGAGTACGCCATCAGGTTGAATCCACGCGTCGTCTTGCGGAATATTTGAAAAGCAATCCGAAAGTGAAGAGTGTCAGCTATGTGGGTTTCCCGGATCATCCATCGCACGAGAATGCGAAAAAATATTTTAAATTTGGTTCTTCAGCAGTGTTGAATGTTGAACTGCAGGGAGATATTGATACGACAGTGAAATTTGTGGAGGCTCTTGAACTTGCCGCCCACATGACGATGATCGGTGATTCCATCACGGTTGTGACTCATCCCGCATCGACAACGCACAAGCAGCTTTCGGAGGCAGACATGCTTCAGGCGGGTGTCACTCCCACATTGTTGCGCATATCGCTCGGACTGGAGGATGTGGAGGATATAATAGCGGATTTCGAACAGGCTTTTGAGAAAACAGGATTATGATAAGTTATTATCATCTGTCAGATCCGTTTCGTCTTGAATCAGGGGAGGAGATCCGAGATCTTACGATCGCATATAACACATACGGCACATTGAATGAAGACCGGTCGAATGTGGTGTGGGTGTGCCATGCCCTTACAGCCAACAGTGATGTTGCAGATTGGTGGCCGCATACCATAGAGAAGGATTGTTTTCTTGATCCCGACAAATGGTTTGTGATATGCGCGAATATTTTAGGATCTTGTTACGGCACGACTGGTCCCCTCTCCGAGAATCCGGCTACCGGAGAACCATATTACGGAGATTTCCCGCGGGTGACAATGCGAGATATAGTGAATGTCCACCGCCTTTTGGCAGATCATCTTGGCATCGGCAGGATTCATGCGCTTGTGGGAAGTTCGGTAGGCGGTTTTCAGGCACTTGAATGGATTGCAGAAGAGACCGACAGGTTTGACAAACTTATTCTCATAGCTACAGATGCCAAGGCGTCCCCGTGGGCAATAGCCATAGACGAGACGCAGCGTATGGCGATAGAGGCTGACCCGACCTTCGGCGCACGTGATCCTCAGGCGGGAATGGCGGGAATGGCGGCAGCGAGGGCTATCGGTCTCTTGACATATCGCGGAAATCCTGGCTACAACATCACCCAGCAGAATCTCGCTGGACATGATATTTTCAAAGATAAGCACCGAGCTTGCACCTATCAGCGATACCAGGGAGAAAAGCTTTGTCGCCGTTATAACGCCTATTCCTACATGTCGATTCTCGACTCGTTCGATACGCATGATATCGGACGCGATCGCGGAGGGGTGGAGGCTGCCCTGTCTCGTATCGAGGCGCAGACAGTGGTGATAGGTCTGTCGACTGATATAATATTCACGCCACAGGAGATGAAGCGCCTTTGTTCGATGATACCCGGGGCTGAATATTTCGAGATAGACTCCCTTTTCGGTCATGACGGCTTTCTTGTGGAGCATGAGCAATTGAACAATATACTAAAACCATTTATAGAGAAATGAATCAGGAAATCAAGATAGGGCTCTTTGGCTTCGGCACGGTAGGGCAAGGTGTCTACCGCGTTATAATGAGTGCAAAAAACGCCCACGCATCCATACGCCGCGTATGCGTGCGCAACATCAATAAGGAACGTGACATCGAGATCCCAGACGGGATTCTTACCGATGATGCCGACGATATCTTCAATGATCCCGACATCAATCTTATCGTGGAGGTGGTTGACGATGCATCGGCATCTTACCGAATCGTGACTACCGCGCTTAAAAAAGGGTTGCCCGTGGTGTCCGGATCCAAGGCGATGATTGCGGTTCATCTTCCGGAACTTATCGAACTTCAGGAGAAACATCACACTGCAATTCTTTATGATGCCTCCTCCTGCGGTTCCATCCCGGTGATCCGCAATCTTGAAGAGTATTACGACAATGATCTTCTTCTTGAAGTGAAAGGTATACTCAACGGCTCTTCTAATTATATCCTCTCCCGCGTGTTCGACCATGGTGAGGAATATACGGCAGCCTTGAAAAAAGCACAGAATCTCGGTTTTGCGGAGAGTGATCCTACGTTCGATATCAGTGGAAAAGACTCGCTTTATAAACTTATCATCATCACAGTGCATGCCTTGGGGGTGTACGTAAAGCCCGAAGATATATTCACTTACGGTATATCCTCGATTCATGATGCGGACATCCGCTATGCGCGAGAGAAAGGCGTGAAGATCAAGCTTGTGGCGCAAGTTGTGAAGGTTTGCGATTCGAAGTTCACCATGTTTGTGATGCCGGAGTTTGTGGAACCGTCGCGCTATATCTATAGTGTTGACAACGAATACAATGGTGTGGTGATTCGCGGTGAATGTTACGACCGTCAGTTCATGTTCGGGAAAGGTGCCGGAGGTTTGCCCACAGCATCATCCATCCTCAGCGATATCATGGCTCGCCGTCATGGCTACCGATATGAATACAAGAAGATGAGCTATATCGACACTCCGGCTTATACCACGGATGTGATATTGAAAGTCTATATCCATTACGAGACCACCGACATACCCGGTCTGATCGAGTTTGAGCGCATCCGGGAGATGTACACATCCGAAACCGACAACTACATTATCGCCGACATATCGCTTCGCGACATGATGCGCTATCGCCAGCTGCTTTCCGCTCCCGATGTATTCATCGCCAACATCCCCGTCTTCTTCCTTGATAAGGATGATTGATCTCGATAAGGATGACTGAGAAGCGATTTCTTATCGCTTCCCGGTCAGCGGAAGAGGCGGGGGAGGAAGTCGAGGAGGTAGCGGCGCCAGTTCTGCCAGGTGTGACCGCCATCGGAGGGGTGGTAGACGTAGGGATAGCCGGCGGCGTCAAGTTTTTTCATATAGTCATCGTTGAGCTTCTTCACGAAATCATCCGAACCGAAGGCTATGTAATAAAGTTTCGGGGCAGGGGAGAACTGCTTCTTCAATTTGTTGTCAAGATCTTCGTATACAGAAAGATTACCTGACGAATATTTGGAGATGGTGCGGTCGAGCTTGCTGTTACCGACAATCGGAAGCTCCTCTTTGAACTGCTTCCACGCATCCCCAAGACTGCGTATTGTGCCGATGCGGTTGTCGTTAAGTGCATTGGTGGTCTGTGCTGAAAAGAGACCTACGTAATCGAACGTCTGCGGATTGTTCAGGGAGATGAAAAGGGTATGCAAACCGCCTAAAGATAACCCCGCGATGGCGCGATGTTCTTTGTCGCTGATCGTTCGGTAATTCTTATCCACATAGCTCACCACTTCATCAACAAACACGCTCTCGATATTGCCCATCATTGAGGTCATATTGTTGGCTTTCGGCTTTACATCCGGATTCTCCGGATCCTCGCCCGGAGCTGCCGCCAGTTCGACATTGCCGTTAGGCATCACCACGATCATCGGTTCGCATTTCCCCTCGGCAATCATATTGTCGAGAATCTGAACTGCCCGTCCGCACTCTTCCCATGCGTTTTCGTCGCCTCCAGATCCATGCAGCAGATACAATACCGGGAATCTCTTTGTGCTGTTGGTTTTATATTGTGCCGGCAGATAAACGGTCATGCGCCTTTTTGTCATGCCCGGTAATGCGGAGGGATACCATACCTTCCGCACATCACCGTGCGCCACATTCCGCTCTTTGTAATAATCACCATTGCCTCCTCCGATGATGAAATAATTCAGGATATTGTCGATATCCCTGACGGTATCTGGATTATTCGGGTCGTTGGTTTTCTCCTCATCAATTTCATACCAATATGAATAGAGGTCAGAAGTGAGAGCATCGGTGGTGCATGTCCAGTAATCGCCATCCTTCTTCATCTCAATCTTACCTTCGCGGCTGAAAGGACCGAAACTTTTCCCCTTGATGAATGAGCCCTTTAGGATTACTTCATCCGCCTCCGGAGCATAGATGCGGAAAGTTGCGGAATTATTGGGGTTGATAACCGGATAATTCTCGGAATCCTTGGCAAAAGCCGGGATTGCGGACACGGCAAACAATGTTGCGGTCAATACTGCGGATAATTTCATTTCGATCAAATATTTTCAGGTTTGGAGTCGAGGATATGCAGATTAGGTGTGAAACCATCCGCACATGTCTTTATTATGGCTCTTGCATCTTCTGAAGAGGTATATACAAATACCTTGTTTTTCGGATGCAGACGAGCCAACAGGATAGCCAATTCGCCATTTCCAAGCGGCTCGTCGAGATATATTTCAGGAAGATCCGCGTATTTGCGCAAAGAATCCGGCTCATTGCCAATGGCTTTCAAGGCTTTCCTTGCGGCAATCTCTATCTCCCGTCCTTTGTAGAGATATCTTCCCATCACACATTCAATGGCATATGCGAGTTCCGACTGATTCTTTTTCCGGCGGATATCCGAACGGCTGAAATTGTATCTGCCGGTCAAAATGCTTATGAGGGTAACGGGATACAGGCGCCGAGAGCCATCCTTGCGGCGTGTGATCCACTTGAAAAGCAGCGGAGGGAATAGATACGCCATCAGCACTACGGAAATCATGCCCACAACCGTGATTTCGCCCAAGGAGCGCATGGCGGGATGCTTTGCCACAAGGAGCGTTCCGATACCTATGAACATAATCAATGCCGACACAACGATGCTGTTTTTATAAGATTGCAACAGTTTGCGGCGATAGGCAAATTCGTAGGTGAGTCCTTCGGTCATGAAGATTGTATAGTCGTCGCCCTGTCCGAAGATGAAAGTGGCGAGAATCACGTTCACAATATTGAACTTTATACCTAAGATTCCCATAATGCCGAGAATCCATATCCAGCTGAACGCCATCGGCATGAATGAAATCACTGCGAGTTCGATGCTGCCGAGCGAAATCCAAAGGAATATGAACACTATAAATCCGCACGCTATGCCGATATAATTGAAATCATCGGAAAGCGTGTTGGCGATGGATCCGTTCATGCTCTTCACATCAAAGACAAGTCCGCCGAATTCACGATGGTCAGATAATGTGTTTTTTATCTCCTCAGCTGATTTCAGAGGCACATCTATCACCTGAACTATGGATTTGCGTTCCGACTCAGTGTCTTCACTGAGGTTGCCCATGAATACAGAGGAATATAATTCCTTGAAACTCTCGAAATCCTGCGGAGTATACTGAGCGGAAACAATGTCGTTGAAAGGAGAGAATGCCTCAGCGCTGAAACCGTGGTTTTGTGCGGCTTTCGCAATTGAAGAGGAGAGGGAATCCCGGTATTTAACGAGAAAATCATTCCATTTTACTAAGCGACGAGCCTGTTCCTCTTTGGAGGTAAGGAATGAACTGACTTCATTCTGACGAGTAGCCATCCCTGCGTTCACGAGAGAATCAACGGCAACGCCGATTATTCCGCTTTGTGTGAGAGCTTCGTCCCAAGTTTTGCCACTGCTGACTATATAGAGGTTTTCAGTGTCGCGGCTTTCGTTTACTAACCCGGAGAAATATTCCATGTCAGCCTTCTGTTCGTCGGTCATGTAGTTTATATTGCGCATGTCGGAGTCAAACTCCGTGCGCAGACTGAAGAATCCGAATACGACAGTAAGGATAAGCACTCCCCACACAACGTAGCGATTGTTTTCAAGCGATAGTCCGGCAAGTCGGGTTATAAGTCGTGGATTGCGTTCCTGCCGGTCTCCCGCCTGACGTGTCTTGACGGCATGCGGAAGGAATATAAGCACGAAGAGGATTGTGCCTATCAGCAGGAGAGACGCAAACAATCCCAAGTCATGAAGAGCCGGAGCATTGAGAGGCACGAGGCATAAAAACGCGCCTACAGTGGTAACGTTGCCTACCACCAAGGGGGAGATTATTTCTTTAAGGGCAGCCCTGGGATGCAGACTGTCTTTAAGATGGTCGATAAGATGGAGAGGATAGTTCACTGCAATGCCGAGAATCACCGATGCTATGCCGATAACGATTATCGAGACGGAATCGTAATAGAGTGCGATTGCACCCATGGCGAAAAGCCATCCCCAGCCCACGGATACGAGAATGAGCAGAATGTTTCTCGCGTTGCGGAACACGTATATGAGGAGCAGCAATATCAATATCCCCGCAATACTGATTGCCAGGACGCTGTCGCTCTTGATACGGTTGGCGTTACCGACTGCGATTACCGGACCGCCGATGATATGTATGTCGAGATTGCCGTTATCCTTTTCTGTCAGAGAGACGGCATCATTAAGCATCGCCACAAGCGAGGCATTGTGTTCCGATTCATGGGCACCGAATGCTGATTCAAGGATAACGATGGCCTTTTTAGCGTCGGGAGAGAGGATATATCCGTCGTATGTGTCGAAATTTATTGACATCCCTCCGTTTTTCAACCTTCCCAAAGCGGGAGAAAAGAGATTCAGAGGGTCGCGGGCGATATTCCCGCTCATTATTCCCGAAGAAGGGAAGAGGAGCATATTCTTGTCTTCAGCAATCTGACGGTCGATATATTCAGGATCAGACATGAGGGAATCAATTCGCGCATAATCCTTGTCAGTAAGGAAATAAGGGATTTTTTCGTAGACAATATCGGTGATGCCAAGCATCTTCTCGATATCAACCTCCTTCATCACATCGCTGAGATAGCCGAGGGAATCCAGTTGCTCTATATTAGCAGCAAACGCCTCTACGCCATCCGCCAGCTCTTGTGGATCCACATCGGTGGTGTCGCGTGTGGAGATAATGGCATAGATCTTATTGGCACCGGATATGTCCTGATACACCGACATGGCAGTGTGGTTCTTTTCATCGAGAGGAAGGAAATCGGAGATATCCTCCTTATATCCGAGTCTCAGAAACGACAGCACAAGGGCAGCCGTGGAGACTAAAAATAGTCCCCAGGCAAGAAGCGGGCGTCGCTTGAAGAGGTCATAGAGGCGTAGCATGGTTTAGGTCCTCCCCCTATTATCAATGAATTTTATTGGTTTCCGGTTATTGCCGGGGTTGTTGATTTTGCCGATGTCCTCGGGCGAAAGGATCTCCACGATGGGAGCGACGCGGATTCTTGAGCGGAATCGGTCTTTAAGATCCTTGATTACATCAAAAGGCTGTGGCGATGCTATGCCTGCTTTCACAACGACCTCATCTGTGCCGGCAAAACTGTTGCGAACCTCTACCACATAGTTGATCACGTAGGGAGTGTTGTCAAGCACGTCGTTGATTGCCGGAGGGTATATGGTAGTACCCTTAAGCTTTATCATATTGTTTTTACGACCCACAAGTGGTGTGAGACGATATGAATTCCTTCCGCATTTGCATTGCTCGGTGATCTTGCAGCTCATATCGCCCGTGCGGAATCGAAGAAGAGGCATTCCTTCGACTCCGAGAGTGGTTACAACCACCTCTCCAACCTCTCCATCTTTTACCGGAAGATTGTTGTCGCCGATTATTTCCACGATAATAAGCTCAGGATGCACATGCCCACCGCAGCCATAGGGACACTCAGAGAATGTGGCTCCCATCTCGGTTGAGGAATATGTGGCGAAAAGGTCTACATCCCATTTCTCCTTTATGCGGTTGCCCAGGAGGTTGAGTGTGAAATCCTGCTCACGCAATCCTTCGCCGATTCCGATTATGCGTTTGATGCTGGAATTGCGATAGTCAATGCCGTTCTGTTCGGCATATTCGATGAGACGCAGGATAAAGGAAGGCACACACATTATGGTGTCAGGTTTCAGCCGGCGGATGGTATCCCACTGCAATTCCGGCATACCATTACCCACTCGGATGACACTTGCACCGAGTTTGCGGATTCCGAGAAAATAAGCTAAACCTGCCATAAACCGCTTGTCGAGCGTTGTCATCAGTTGCACGATGTTGCCCGGTTTTACACCGGCGCAGGAAAATGATTTCATCTCGTTGAAAGCCAGTCTGTCAAGATCCTTGTCAGTGCATCCGAAAGTCACGGGATCGCCAAGGGTGCCAGATGTTGTGATGTAATCGATTATCTTCTCAGGCGGCACACAGAGGAAATCCGCGTTATGAAGTTGCAGATCCTTTTTTTCAGTGAACGGGATCTTCACAAGGTCATCAATCGTCTGGATCTCATCGATATTGATGTTGTTGTCCTTGAACACCCTCTGATAAAAAGGTGAATTGTCGGCGAGATAGCTCAACGCTTCGCGGAGTCTCCCGTTCTGGTATTCCTTGATTTCCTCGGGAGAGCGAAATTCTATATCTTCTTTCATCATATTCATTTGAATAGATTCCTTAGCCAGTTAATGAAATCATCTTTCCATGTTATCGCTTCGGAGGTGGTTTTCTGCGGATTTACACCGAAACCGTGTCCTCCGGTCTTGAACTGCACATATCTGTGCTTGACACCGGCTGCCGTCATCGCAGAGTCGAGTAATACGGAATTATGATAGTCGACGATAGGGTCGTCAACGCAATTCATGAGATAAACGGGTGGCATATCCCTGTGCACATGTCTCTCAAGAGAAAGGGAATCCTTCATTTCAGGAGATATCGCCTTCCCTTCCCCTAAAAGTCCGCGGCGTGAACGTTTATGGGTGGATTTATCCACGAGCGACACCACGGGATATATCGGAGCGATGAAATCGGGTTTAAGCGACACGTCAGGTGTGATTCCCAAGCTTGCCAGCGAATTGGTGCCAAAGAATATCCCCGACATCGCGGATAGGTGACCTCCGGCAGAGAATCCCATTACTCCGAGACGGTTAGAATCGATGCCGTATCTATCGGCATTGTTGCGGATTAACTCGATGCTTCGCTGCACATCCTGCAGCATGTCGGGGTAGCGGTGTCCGCGGCGTGAATACCTGTCATGCCATATGAACGCGTTTATGCCGGCAACACGGTATTCCAATACGAAAGCCGAGATTCCTTGGCTCTGAAGCCATTCCGCAACGCCGATCCCTTCTGTTTTCTTGTCAAGCCAGAAATAGCTGCCTCCGGGGCATACGATGCAAGCGATATTGTTCTTTCCCGGGGCGATATAAGGCGTAAGCATCACTTTCTCCTTGCACGAAGTCCCTTCCCATATGTTGATGGCTTTCTCTTCGGCACAGGAGGGGAATACGATGACTGAAAGAAACAGCAAAGTCAATATTTTAAATATCCTTGTTGGCATCGTTGATTCCTTTTACAATAGTGTTGACACCTAAAATAGCCTCCGCCGTATAGATGGCGGTCAGCGGTACTCCGCACATTCCATGGAGGTTTATGTTCTGACCTGTGAGAAGGAGATTCTTGATCTTGGTATATACCGGGAGCTGAGAGAAGATGAGGTTCTGGCAATCCTTCCGATAGCCGAACATCGCACCATCCTTGGTGTTGTAATAGTCGCGTATAGTCAGTGGGCTTGCCGAATATACGTGGGCTATTCTGTCGTAAAGGTTCGGGAAGAGAGATTGCAGTTTGTCAAGAATCTTTCTGACATTCTCCTTTTTCCATTCCTCATACTCCTCACCTCGATGTCCGACAGTGGTGTTCTCCCATTTCTTTACTTGTTCATAGCTCATTATGCAGTGCACGAGAAGGCGGTTTGCATATTCTCCCTGCTCCGGGTCAGGGGGAGTCATATACATAAAGCATTTGGGCCACTCGGCAGGATCATAACCATCCTGATTCCACATCCATCTATAATCTTCCATATAATAACAGGTATGGTCGATATATGGGAACGTGTCGGGTTTCAGATCGATATATAACGAGAATGCGGAATATGAATTGGGGATTTCATTGAGCCGGTTGACGAATATACGCTGGAAAGTGCCTTCGGGCACAAGTTTCAGCAACGCCACGGGATGAATTGCGGAAATGTAATTGTCAGCTGTGAATACATCGCCGTCGGAAGTGTGTACGGCTGTTATCAGCTTGTCGGCGGCATCTATTCTGACCACCTCCTTGTTGGGAAGCACTTCTCCTCCGGCATCCTCAATGACTCCTTTCAATGCATCTGCAAGCTGTTGGCTGCCTCCGACGAAACGGGAGGCTCCGTTGATATAGAGCACGTGGATCAAGGCATGCACATATGCCGGCGTATGACCCTCCACACCGCCATATAGCGGATTCAGGTATGCCAACAACTCTCTGAGTCTCGGATCAGTGACATGAGAATTGATAAGCCTGTCGGCAGACCATGTGAATTTTTCGGAATGGATCCTTGAACCTCCATTATTTTCCTTAAGATAGAAAAGAGGAACTTCTTCCGTCAGTTCATAAATGTCTTCGACATATGCCCGTATTCCGGCTGCCTCTTCCGGAAAATATTCCGACATGCATCTGATGAAATTCTCTTTCCCCGATGCGATGCGGTAGGTGTCTCCGGTTTTCTTATAATGGATTTCATCTATGCAATCGCAGTCGACATGCTGCAGGTTAAGGGAGTCATATATCCCGAGATATTTACAGATTTTGTTAAGGTTGCCATTTTCTTGAAACCCACCCATCACGTGCATTCCGGTTTCGAATATTTTTCCCTTGCGATGGAAGCATTGCAAACCACCCCCGATGATGGCATTCTTTTCAAGAACTGTCACTTTCTTGCCATTTTTAGCAAGGAACGCGCCGGAGAAAAGTCCTCCGATGCCGCCTCCGATTATTATGCAGTCCGTGTGGTTTGTCATCTTTCAAGGGTTATTGTTTTGTCAAAATCGGCATCATTCCCGAAATCGCTGTCCCATATCGCATGAATAAAATGCAGATTGGAGGGGAGGACGGGTGTTTCAGAGGCAATTCTGAAATCCCGGGCATCCTCGATATAGGCGAAAACTTCCGTATCTTTGTTCACTAAGGCAAAGAGGAGGGGAAAGACTCCGATTCCGCCGTTGATGATGCGAACCTTGCCAACGTTTTCACCATTGATGATGTCGGCGTGTTCGAGCGCTTTCTTCATCTCCTTCTTGCTGCGGTTCACGATGTCCCATCCGCGGTAGGCATATTTGTAAAGCACAAAGCTCTTGAAATATTCTGCATCCTCCTTTTCGCGGATGAGATGCTCATGCTCGGTTCTGATCAGCTTGCGGAAATAAGAAGCCTGCTTCAGGAAGGGGAGATCTTTGTAATCTTCCCGTTTGGCGCGTCCAAGGATCTTCGCTGTCAGCCTTCCTTTGCGGAAAAGGAAGCTTTTCTTCGGGAGAAAATGCCCGGCTCCATGCAGTGCCATCGGCAGAATATCGATATCCAGTTCTTTTGCAAGATGGAACGCCCCCTGATGGAAGCGGCGTATCGTGCAGTCTTCCGAGCGTGTTCCTTCCGGGAAGACCACGATTGAATAGCCTTGGTCTTTAAGTTCGCGGAGTCTTGGTATTATGACATCGACACCTGCGGAGACCGGAAGAAAATCGGCGTTGTGGATTATATTGCCGAAAATAGGACTGTTCCACACCCAGTCGTTTGTAAGGAAAATCAGCTTGGGATGCATTCCAATCAGCACCGGCAAATCAAGATGCGACTGGTGATTGCATATGATAAGCGCCGGGCGGCTGAGGTCTTCGTCTGAGGGATTCTCATAGAAGGTCTTGGCTCCGGGATAATTACGTGTGATGAATGCGCATCCACGGCTCACCATCTTGTGGAAGCGCAGTTTCCTTTTTTCAGTTTTCTTACCGATCATAAAATAGATCGAGGCGAAAGGAGTGAATATAGCGCCGGCAATAAATGCGAATAAAGAAAAACCATATATAGAACGGAATATTCTGTCAAGCGTGACCGCAGCATCCAGTTTCTCTCCGTTTTTTCGAGTGAAAGACTTGAATTCTCTGTTAAACAGCTTACGTTGCGAAAAGGCGTGCCAACTGCGAACGGGAATGCCATAAATGATGGCTCCAAAACATAGGATCGTGTTGAGAATGCTGATGCGTGTAAAATCAAGCGCAGGTCTGAAATGCGACACTCGTTCCGCCTGAGGTGGATAATATACGCGAATGGGGATGGATATGATCCTGACACCATTCCATGAGGCAAACACAAGAAGTTCAAGCTCCGCTTCGTAACGGCTTGTAAGCAGCCCCAGCCCGTGCAGATGTTTCAATGGGTATGCCCGATATCCTGTCTGTGTGTCTTTCAGTTTTCGTCCGGTCTGAACGCAAAACCAGAAATTCGAGAATTTATTGGCAAAAGAGCTTTTGCCGTTGATATCAACATTCGACAGGTCTCTTTCTCCCACAATCAATGCTCCCGGATTCTCTACGATTCCCTTTACAAATGCCGGAATATCCTCCGGATAATGTTGGCCATCGGAATCAATTGTTATGGCATATTCATAACCAAGTTCAATCGCTTTGCGGAACCCACGTTTGAGGGCGTGGCCTTTGCCGGCATTGCGGGGATAGCTTACAATGTGGATTGCATCTCCGAAAGAGTCGAGAATCTCGGGAGTGTTGTCGGTGCTCCCGTCGTTTACTACTATAACATCAGCGGAATAATCCAATATCCCTGACACAACATCGCGTAGCGTACCGGCATTGTTGTATGTCGGCACGAGCACGCAAATCCTGTGTCTGCGCATTGTCTGGATTAAATTATTCCGTTCCGGAGAAATCATCCGCTTTGTTGGTCTTAAGAGTATGTTTGAATTTAACACGAATTATATGTAAGAGCAGGAAAGGATAATTCTTTCCATTCCTATGAAAGATCTTTCCGGTGAATTTCACCGAGTATCATCAGTCGCATAGCCCGCTATGCTCCTTCTTCAACTCGTGAAATTCCCTCGAAAATCTCTTTTCATGTGAATGGAAGTTAAATCCGAACATACTCTAAGAAACTGCAAATTTAAAACTATTTGTCGGGATTTTGATATTTTAGCGATAGTTTTGTGAAAATTGTGTCTTTGTCGCTCACAGTTGCCGAGACTTTAAGATATCCATCCTCTTCCGATATCTTCTTGAAAGTAAATGTCACTTCCTCAGATTCGAGAGGATTGATGATGGAGAGGAATTTTGCATTCCCGACTGTGGAAAGGGTCGGGTTGCAAGGCATCATCTCGTTGAGAAGTTCGGAGGCAATCTGTATGATGCACACTCCCGGAGTAATAGGTTTGCCGGGGAAGTGAGCTTTATAAATCTTGCAATCAGGGTTTAGTTTGATCCGAAAAGATTTCGCCTCCGGATCAGCTGAAAGTATATTGTAGAGATTATTCTTCAGTGTCATAATCACTTTTATTTTGTAACGGAGAGAATATGTATTTGATTTTTCTTTTTGTGTTAAAAATCGTCACATTTTCGCCATCACGAGTCACTTCATAATGATGTTTTTTCTTATATGGCATGCCGTATAAGATGTGGAGGGCGAAATTGATGTCGTTTTTGAGCACCTGCTTGATATACCATTTATTGAGAAAACTTCCGACGTTTATCAGTTTTACTTTCCCTTTCTCTTTTGAATAAGTGAAGTCTATTGCTGAAATGCCGAACTCATTCACCATGCTTCCGTTGATGGCATCATCCGTTTCCGCACAAATCATTATCCCCGATACATATCCTTTCTGCATCTCAATGCGGAAAGCCATCTTCCGGTTTGCGGATGCATTGGTCTGCGGATCTGTTTCAGACGCTGCAAACGCGTTGCAAACGACGAAAACGCTACTTAGCAGGAATAGCAAAAAGGTTCTCATTTATCGGGATATTGGTTTTTATATTGCGAAGACGGATATTTGTGCGGTCGTTGTTTTTCTCGTGGAGATTGATTTCCGATATTATAAGATCGGATTTTGAGAAAGAGAGGACAATGCGCGTAAACATCTTTTTCATCTCTTTCTTCTTGGGTATGAGGGTTACGTTCCAGAGCGTCTTGCCATCTTCTACCGACACCGAGAAATCAGCAGCATTGGAAAGGGCGGTTCCCGTGACAGTGCTCATCATGATACGAGCCACCTCCTTGAAGAGTTTGTTGCTGTTGGTGTCGATCACATCTTTTCGGGATTTATTGCCGACATAAACTTTTGTGCCGTTGAATATGAATAGGTACTGGTAAGGTGATGTGTATTCCCAACGAAGTTTGTTGGGTTGCTTATAGTTCATCTTCCCTTCCGACACCATTTTGTCGCTGAGCATCGACAGATGTTTTGTCTGAGTGAAGCTGCAGCTCATTGACTTGAGTCGGGATGTGGCTTTATTGATTTTGGCTATCACCTCTTTTTGCTGGGCAGCAGAGATGGGTGCTGCCACTGCATTGGCAACGCACGCCATGACAACCAGACACATTGTGATTATTCTTTTCATTCGGATATTATTTATTTTGCTACGAAGATACAACCGATTATTATCAACGCTACTCCCAGCCAGCGGTTCCACGCTATTGACTCGTGCAGGAACACCACGGCGAAAACAAGTGCTATCACATAACTCATGCTCGCCATGGGATACGCCATGCTGAGTGGGAAATGCTTGAGAATATACATCCAGAGAACTGAGGCTCCGCCGAAGAGGAGACCGCAAGCGAGAAACCACCAGTTGGTAAGAAGGTCGCCCCAGAACCGCGCGGTCCATCCGAACGCCGGCATCTTAGCCAGTGCTAATTTCAGAGTGAGCTGTCCTAAGGAAAGCATTACGCTCTGGATAATCGATAAACCTATCAGTTGCCACATCTTTGTATCAATGTTTAATGTGTAATGTTTAATTAGGAATTAGGAGTTAGGAATTAGGAATTAAATCCTTTGCCTCTGATAATTCCTCATTTCTCATTCCTAATTCCTAATTCTAATGAGGCTCCAGGCGGTGGATTCGGAATGATTGAGGATGGTGATGCGCTGGATGGGAGTGCCGTCAGCGTAGCCTTTCTCTAAGATTCGTACCGCAGAATAGAATGCCATTGCCGAAGAGGAGAAGTTTTCGCCAAAGATATTCTTATACTGCATTGTGCGGGGTGAATAATCCAGGTTTGCCAAAAGTTCCTCATACGGACGGTCGTTCAAGGGGTTGCCGTTGGTGCCTAACATCAATATCGAATCCTTCTCCTCCGTAAGGAGAGTTGAGAGGTCTTTGATATCAGGATGATGAAAAATCCGTATGTCCTCAATCTCACAGATATTGCCCGTGTCTTTATTGCCAGATAAGACTGCCGACATGGAGGTCTCCGAAATGAATGAATATTCCGGATGGGTCCGTTCCATCACAAGCGACATAAATGGTGTGACCTCATCATGTGCCCCAACAAGAGCATTGCGAATCAAGCCTCCCTTGATCTGAAGCCATGCATCGAGCAATGCACTTTCAAACGATAACCCTTTGTGAGAATACGTGTTATTATACCCATGACATTTAAGAATTATCGCTATCAGCGAACTGATAGTGTTGTGAGTAGACTGCATGAAAAGGGTGGGTTTCAAGCAGCTTTCTCCATATGTGCACAGATCGATAAGGAATTTTTCGGAATTCTCCATGCATCCGTTTCCGGTTCCGGTTATGATCGCATCAGGATGCTGGATGCCGGATTGATTGAGGGCAGCTATCGATGTGGCTACAGTGCGTTTGAGAATTTTACTCATACGCCGTGCCTCAGCGGGCGGTATCAATCCCTTGGTGTCGGGTTCTTGTGCGCGGACGTAGCTCTTGTCGAAGGCAGCCGGGTTATCCATCCATTCATCGTTTAATGGGGCTTGACATGAGACTTGTGCCAAAGACCGCACGTAGCAAGGCTTAAGGGGGAATGAGGAATTAGGAATGAGGAATGAGGAATTATTGTCGCAACGGGAGAGGATGAGGGTGGAGTCGTTGCCTCCGAAGCCGAAGGAGTTGTTGATGATATGGCGTATGTTTTCTGCATTCTCATGTGCGGTCAATGGAACTCCGGCATCGCGGATAGGATTCTTCCAGCCAAGGTTTGGAGGCATGAAGCCATGTTGCAGCGCAAGAAGGCATATCACTGTTTCAATAGAACCGGAAGCACTCGTGGTGTGACCTGTAAATGCCTTCGTTGACGAAAACTTAGGTATCTTGCCGCCCCAGATTCTCTCCATAGCTGCAAGTTCGCAGTCGTCATTGTTGGGAGTGCCGGTGCCGTGGGCGTTGATATAGTCAATATCCTGCGGATTCAGGCGAGCCATATCCATTGCCTTCCGCATTGCCAGGTATGCCCCCTCACCATTCTCGGAAGTGGCAGTCTGATGGAAAGCATCACATGTGTTGGCGTATCCGCTCAGTTCTGCGAGAGGTGTGACCCCGCGTCGCTTTGCCGAAGCCTCGCTTTCAAGCACGATGTATCCGGCTCCTTCTCCGAGATTTATGCCGGAGCGGTCGCGGTCGAACGGACGACAATTCTCCTTGTCGAGAATCATTAGAGTGTTGAATCCGTTCAGATGGAACTTTGTGAGTGCCTCGGCTCCCCCGACAACAGCAATCTCCACTATTCCGCTATTGATGAGGTTTGCACCAAGAATTATGGCATTCGCTGCCGAAGAACAAGCAGTGGAGGTGGTTGTGGTCAATGCGAATTTTCCGATATTGTCGGCTATCAATTCGGTGGAACAACCGCAATCATTATACTTCAGTTCAAGACTGTCGTCTGCCTCTGATTCTGAATCAAAAGCAGTCTTAAAATATTTTTCAGTCTTGTCCATTCCTCCGACTGTGGTGCCGCTGATGAAGGCGGCTTTCGCCAGCTCATCTTTATTGAGATGTGCGGATTCAACAGCCTCTTTGGCAGCTATGATCCCGAGCAAGACAGTGCGCAATTCCGATTCCGGGTATCCCACACCGAGCATATCCGCCATCTCCTTGTCAGACATGGCGACTTCTCCGACCGGAAACTCAGTGTGTTCCGTCGATAAATGCCTGATGGCGCCTATGCCGCTCTTCCCTTCGAGAAGAGACTGCAAGGTGGCATCCATCCCGCATCCTAATGCCGAGATAATCCCCGCTCCGGTGATAAATATCATTTCACTCTGTTTTTGCTGACGAAGTCGGCGATGGAAGCAACGGATTTGAAGATCTTTTTTCCTTCGGCAGGATTGGTGAGCTTGATACCGTATTCGCGCTCCAGAAGTACGATGAGTTCAAGGGCATCTATAGAATCGAGACCGAGACCATCGCCGAAAAGGGGTGCCTCTGCGTCAATATCCTGTGCTGTCATGTCTTCGAGGTTAAGAGCCTCGATAATCTGGTTTTTAAGCTGATCGATAAGTTCGTTCATATTTTTTATTATTTAAGTTTCGCAAGCTTCAACTTAAAGTTTAAGAGTTTAATGGTTTAGAAGTTTAATAATGATGCTTAAATTATATTCTTTTTATTTAGCAACAAACAAATAAACTTATAAACTGCGCATGGCGCAACTAAACTTCTAAACTTCAACTTTTCGCATGCGAAAGTTGAATTAATTAAAGATCGATATTTTGAATCGAGGAGGTCTCTAAGGAGACTTCACTCAACCTGTTTTGTTTTAAGCAATTTAAGCTCGGCGAGATAATCGCTGTAGCTGTTGTAGTCCACCCAGCCGGTGAGAATGAGGGGAGAGGCAGGAGCAACACACTTTACTATATCTTCTATTTTCTTTGGATTGTATTCATCAAGAAGATAAAACGAAGTTTCTCCATATGTCTTATTGCGAATGGCTATTTCTCCGGTGACGATGTTTGCCAAGGTATAGACAAACAGGGCAGGACTTGGGAAATAGTTGTCATCGGCTATTGTTTTCTGGTAATTGCGGTCGGTGATGAGAGATCCATTGCGATTGAAGAGTATGACGGCTATGTTCTCGCGTTCCTGCACAGGGATATCTTTCAGCAGGAGCTCGGCGCCCATAAAACCCAGTTTGCAAAGGTAATCCATCTTGAAGAATTTAGGATAGTCTCCGACAAACTGACGGTACAGACCCGTTATAGAGTTGTTGGATATTTCCTCTCCGTTCAGACTCGTTGCTTCCGGAGTTATTCTCACTTCTGCTATCGTTTCGAATGTACGTTTTACGATTTCCGGGCGCTCTTCGGTGCATTTCCGATAAGCGATCCCTGCATTTGAACCTCCGAACCCGGATAGGATCTTGATGAAGGTCTTTTTATCTGTATGGCGTATTTCAGACTTTACCGCTATATCATACGTGGTGCCTTTTTCGACAAAACCTCTTGTTGGCAGAATGATGCCATTGCCGAGGGCATGCATCGAAAGGATGGTTTCGATTATGCCGGCAGCCCCGAGGGTATGACCATAGAAGCCCTTCAGCCCGTTGGCGGGTGTGTCTCCGAGTCCGGCACGATGAAGCGCGATGGATTCCATTTCGTCGTTGTATGCAGTGGCAGTGCCATGAAGATTGACAAATGCGAGATCATCCTTGTCAACCACTTCGAGGATGTCGGAAAGCACGCGGTATGATCCTTCGCCCGTGCGCGACGGTCCTGAAATATGGTTGGCATCGTTATGATTGGAACATGCGATAAATTCCCAGCAATTACTTTTTACCTCTTCCTTTTTACTTCTTACTTTCTCCAGAATAAGAGTTCCAGCTGCCTCTCCTAAGTTCAGCCCGATGCGATCTTTGTCGAAAGGCTTGCACGGATCCTGGCTCAACGCCTTGAATGACTGGAATCCTGAGATTATAAAACGGGAAAGGAGGTCGCAGCCGATGACAACCGCGTAACGGTATTTCCCGCTCGACAAAGCCCTGACCGCGGCGATCTGGGCGCAGACTCCCGAAATACAGGCATTTGATGCCACTATCGGAGTGTTGCCATTACCAAAATATGCTGCAATCTTTTTCGCTGACTGGGCAAGATAGCATCGGGAATCTTCAATATTATCTTTCAGAAGGTCAACATTCCCTTTTGTTGAGGAAAGCACGAAGACAACATCATCATTCTCCGCTTGCAGGGAGCATTCCGAGATAGCCTCTGTTGCGGAAAGGATACATAATTTCTCGAAGAGAGTAAGGTCTTCCCCGCCTATGGAATGGCTCGCGAACATGTCTGAGATCATCTTCCGGTCGATGAGCGATCCGCAGAAGATTTCCGGTAAGCCGAAAGCACCCTCATGGCGGCAGATTATTGATTCTCCGTCAATAATGTTCCTCAGATTCTCTTCAGAGGTGAGACCTAAAGGTGAGATTATATTGTCTGCGATTTTTGTTATCATAACACCTCCCATTTCTCTTTCCACTTGCGATAAAATTCAGGGTTTTCCCACACTAATTGGTAATTCTGATCCATGAATACCTGAACGGAGCGCCCTGTAGCAATCACCGAACCATCGCAATCATCGATTATTTCGTAATCAAATACGATTTTTGCGGCTTCCGTCGGAACGTATGTAATCACTACCGACGGTTTCATCTCATATGCAAGAGGTTTCTTATATTTGAATGACAGCTCCACAAGTGGGGCGAAATAGCCGTTGGAAAAGATTGTCATGTATCCTAACCCGTATTTCTTGCCGAATGCCTCCCTGGCATCTTCGAAGTAGAGTGTATAGGAACCATGCCAAACGATATTCATCGAGTCGACCTCGCTGAAACGTATGTCAAACTTATGTGAAGCTATCAGTTTATTCATCTCTTTATGTTTGTTTGAGGCTTTAGGTTTGAGGTTTTAGGCTTTAGGTTTGAGTTTTGAGGTTTTAGGCTTTAGGTTTTAGGCTTTAGAGCCATTCGGCGAAGCATCTAATACCTAATGCCTAATGCCTAATGCCTAATGCCTAATGCCTAACACCTAACACCTAACACCTAAGACCTACCGCCTACGGCAATCTTCATTTCGGCATCGGCGAGCACTTCGTTGTTGATCTTTACGGATGCTGAAACCAGAGTCATTCCGAAAACTTCCTCAATGACGGAGATTGTAGTGGTGATCTCTTCTCCGGTTTTGGGCAGCCGGTGAATGGTAAGGTCTCTCACCGCACCAATGAAACCGATCTGTATTCCCTTTTTCAAGATATATTTGTTGATATATCCGATGCGGGCGGCACAGGTCTGGGCAATATTCTCGATTACTCCGGAAGGTGTGAAAACACCGGATTCAACAAAGATATTCTCATCGGAAATCTTTGTGGTGGTAACGGTCACGATATCATCGTAATGAATGAGATGTCCCACCATTACAAACGGTTCCTCTTGCGGAAGCAATTCATGAATGTCAATCTTCTCCAGTTCCATATTTTTTTTCAGGTTTTAGGCTTTAGGTTTTAGGCTTTAGAACCATTCGGCGAAGCATCTAAAGCCTAACGCCTAAAGCCTAACGCCTAACGCCTAACGCCTAACATCCCAAAATTCAAAATAATTATACCACTGGGAGGGATGAGCTCTCACAGTGTCTTCAAGCATTTCGACATATTTGCGGGCTAACGCTGCGGCTTTGGCTTTAGTGTTCCCTTCTGTCTCTGTTTCAATACGGCTGACAGTCGCGGTGTAGCGTTTGGTCCCAGTTTTCATAACCGATACAAAAAGCATCGGCACGTTTCTGACTGCTGCAAGCAGGAATGGTCCCTGCGGAAAATTAGCCGGATGTCCTAAAAACTCACAGGAGAAAGTCTTTTGCGATCCGAAAACCCTATCTGCGGGCATGCTCAGTATCTCTCCATCAGCAAGTGCCTGATTGATTTCAAAGAGATGCGACATATCCTCGCGCATGGGAATCATGCGGATATTGTTGCTTTCAAAGAGCTTACTTCTGTTTGCCATCACGCTCTCCTTTTCTCCGCCAAACACCATGGCATTAAAGCGTTTCTCGGGAGTGCGCAATGAATAGCCTGCAATCTCATAGTTGCCAATATGCGAACTCAGCTGGATAAATCCCTCGGGTTGCCGGGTTAGTTGCTTGAACTCATCATATCCTACGACATCAATCTTGAATTTCTTTCCTGCATACATGGCAAAGCGGTCGATAACTACCTGCGAGAATGCGCAATGGTTTTTGTATGCCATCCATGCTGCTTCCATTTTTCCGCAGCGCATTCCTTTGCGGTAGAAACCATAGATAGAGCGTCGAGCCTTTGCATTGACTATCAGAGTGGGAGGGATGACGAACACACAGGTGAAAGCATAGAGAAGACGCACGTCGATAACTTTCAGGAATCTGATAAGCCACCGGTGCATCCATCTGTTGCCGTAGGTCGTGCCTACCCACTTGTCGTGTTTAAGTTCTCTCAATTCAGCTATGCGTTGACTTTTTTCTCTATGTAGCTGTAGAAATCGCTGAGGGTCTTGACCCCCGCCATTTCCTCCGGTTTGATCTTGAAGCCGAAATTCTTCTCTACTATCACCACAATGTCAACAAAATCAAGGCTGTCGATGCCAACGTCTTCCTTAAGACGGGCATCAGGGAAGATTTTTTCTTCATCTACTTCGAGATCCTCAATGAGGAAGTCTCTTACTTTGCTTTCTATTTCAGTTCTATTCACTTTGTATTTAATGTTTAATGTTTAGGTTTAATGTTTAGGTTTTAGGTTTTAGGCGTTTTTGGCGAAGCATCTAATGCCTAAAGCCTAATGCCTAACACCTAATTTACATACGATAATGCTGTGTCCCTGACCCAATGAGTCGTGAACGGTCTCAATCTCAAGTCCGGCTTCATTTATTAAACGCTCCATGTCTTCTGAATGATACATTTTGCTGTTGCCGTTGGCAATGGCTGTGAAGTATAGACTTGTTAGGGTGAGGCAAAGAGCCGCAGCTTCAAAGCGTTGGCGATCCCAAAGTGTCTCCATTATATAGAGTCTGGAATCTTTTGTCATCACTTTCGAAGCGCGGTGCAGAATGCTCACGATTTGTTCTTCGCTGAAGCAGTCGAGAAACTGGCTCATCCATATGGCATCGAATTTGCGGTCGGCAGGCATCTCTGTTGATTCATCAAGGAGATTGATCCCCATGCCGTCGATGCGTTCGGAACCCTCTTTCCCCTCTATGTTGGCTTTCATCATGCCTATCTGTTGTGGAAGATCGAGGATTGTGACATTCACGTCTTTATCATAATCGACGCATCTGAGTGCCCATCTTCCCGTATTGCCACCAACATCGAGAAGAGTGCGCGGTTTGTTGGCAAAGACAATTTCCAGAGCTTCATCGAAGGAATGGTCGGAATAGAAGTGGTCGAAATCAAACCAACTCTTTTGAATATGAGGAGGAAGAGAGGACAGACCTTCATAGATCGTTGACCAGTTGCCGAGAGTCTTGAGCCCTGCAGGTTTTCCTTCTTTAAGTGCTTCCTCGAGGTTGAACCAGCCGAGGTAGTTGACATCATGGTTGAAATTGATGTTGACTCTTGTGGCGGGATCATTGATGAGGAACCATCCGGTCTTGGAGATACGGAACCTGTCGGTCGTGTCATCAACAAGGACGATTCCGATACAGAGTGATGCCTCAAGGAGACATTTTGCAGCATATATTGAGAGGTTGGCTTTATCAGCCACTTCCTCAATTGTCATGCCCTTCTCGCTGTCTCGCAGCATGTCCATAATGCCGGTAGAGAGCATTATGCGGGCGGTCTGGAAAATGACAGGTCCGAAAGCAATGAACTCCGCGAGGCGTTGAGCCTCGCGGGCGTTCATCGTTTCTTTGGTGTATCTTTTTTGTAATTCAGGGAATAAATTCATCTCTTATTCAGCTGCAAATTTTTTGCCAATATTTTCTATAAGCTTAACGCACGTTTTCCATTTATTCTCTCTGTAAGCTAAATTCGGTTTAGCTTCGATATTCTCAAATGAATATTCGGCAACAGGGCTGTTTGAACCTATCGGATAAACAAGTATGGTCCCCTGTGCTGTGAAGTGAGGTATGACAGCTCTTGTCATAGTTGTCCCCTTTATAGCCATAGAGATGTATTCCGGACGCACTACAATGCGATAACGGGCTTGCGACGGATCTGTCACAATCTTCATCCCCTTGGATTTTTCATTGAATGCAGATGCAAAATAAGCTGATGCAATTGATTCCATTTCGTTTCTGTCAGCGAAGCACTTGTTAAATTTGTCATTGCCAAATGTTGCATCTGAATAATCAGTTTCTACAATGGCAGGACCGATGTTGTTCAAAATCTGGGCATCACCTGATTTTAATTCAAAATATTTATTGAATTCTGCGCCTTCTTTTCGTTTGCCTGCTTTATCTTTCAGATATTTTGGAGTTTCCTTGTCAGTCTTCTCTTTCTTTTTGGATGCTTCTTTCTTTAAATCAAGGATGATTTCTGCATAATATTTTGCATTATTCACTACAGCCGGTTTCATCAAATCTTTTGAAGATTCGAGGAGTAATTTGTCAAAATCATTCCATCTGCCGGGTCCGGTGAGGATGTCGTATTTTGAGGCATTCTCAATGTTGTCGGTCCATATCAGTCCCTGTGCCTGCATCTCTCCGTGCTCTCCCACCGATTTCACTATCACGTGTATATTGAATTTTCGATGTTCGTTGGGCTTGCACAGTCCCGGACTTTGATATCCTACACCATCACAAAGATTATTGCGCACCTGATTGAAAAAAGCGATTTCCCATCCGGATTCATGTCCGAGGGCTTTGGAAAGTGAGGCAGAGTCATTGCCGTTGTATATGCCTTCGCGGAAATCAATTGTGCAATTGATCTCTTTTGCAGATTTGAGTTTTTCCACCAGTCCTTCTGTCCATTCAAGAGCTGATCCACATAGCGGAATAGTGAGGGCTGCAAATATAAGTGATATTTTTTTCATCTGAAGAATGAAGTTATGTAAACGAAGAGCTGTCAAGACTCTTCGTTTACATATATTGAATAATACTATTTCGCTTTTGCTTTGCCGATGAGTTTGGCCATATCTTTGGCGAGATCCTGATATGCGAGCACACGGCGAGCCTCGTTGCTGTAGGCAGCGGCTCCGGAGCAGTCGAACCGGATGGATGCAATCTTAGATTTGTCAGCGAGTTTGACAACCTCTACTGTGCCTTCGATGTGGGCACCGCGTGCGAAACCACCGAATGCTATTGCTGCACCGAGTGAGCCATAATGGAATTTGTCAACATGAATGATGAATTCATATTGGGCAGCCTCATCATCATCGGTGATCTGGGCATATTTCTTATCTTTCTTGTTGAAAAGCACATCGAATGCAGCTTCTCCGGCAGATACTTCTGCGGGATAATCCTTCTCCCAATCCGGACCTTTTTCTTTGAGGAATTCGGCTGGAGCTTTATCTTCGATTGTCATCTTGGAGTAATCCCAAGTGATGAGAACGCGAGCGTCTGCGTTTTTGAGAGGCGCGAGGTTGCCGTCTGTTACATCGGCGTCTGCCCATGCGGTCATTGAAACGAGAATTGCTGCTAAGAATATAAAAATCTTTCTCATAATTTTGTTATTTAGAGTGATAAATTAGGTCGCAGAGATATTCGGCAAGGTCGCTGAGACATTGCTTGAGCCCGGGATAGCTGGGCACCGGACTGCCCATGATGGTGCCGTTCATTTTCAGAATCTCTACTACTGCGAAAGGTTCTGTTTCTCCGGTTTTATAGAATTCGGCATAGCCGCTTATGGAGGAACCCCCTGAACCGGATTTTGAACCCATCTGTAAAGTCTTTATTATTATCTTCAGCTGGAAATCAGCATTTTCGGATGTTGTGGTTTTGGGTCCTTTCTCGATATCGTCATCCCATCTTTCGGAAAACCACTGGAGCATTTCTGGTTCATAACGGTGGAATGTATCCATATCTCCGTAGAAATCCTCAAGGATGTATTGTTCGAGAGGTTTGCGGTTTGCACGGGTCTTGCTGAAATCGATCACACAATGTATCGATCCTCCCTTCCCTTTGAGGGGCGTGAGCGAACCGCTTTTAAGACGTAGCGGATTGTCTTTAGCCACAGCCAAGCCGCAACTAAAGACAATCGCCAATATGAGAATTAACGTCTTCTTCATTTAAAATGAATTAGAAGTGAACGCCTAAGCGTATTGCCACGCCATGGAACGATGTGCTATAGTCCGGCATGCGATAAGTATAATCAATCTCTTCGTGGGTGTCACGACTTGACCAAAGACTATAGCCGACGCTGGCATCGAGACCGAATCTTTTTGTGATGTTGATTGTTACGCCAACTGCAGGAGAGAAATAGAAGCAGCCCTGTTCCTCAACGCCTTCATAGCCGCCGCCAATACGCAAACCTACGAACGGAGATACGCGGCGACCGCGCAGGAAATTATAACGACCTTCGGCAAATACAGCGAAATTACCGGAATAATCAGTCTCGTCAACGGCATGTCTGCCTGTCCCCGGCTCTGTGAATGTCACATAGTTGGCATCGATACCGGCTCCTACAAACAGACCTTTGAAAAGCTCAACGCCATGGCTGGTGGAGAAACCTACCATGCCCCCGGTGCCGTAATACTGTCCGGGAATGAATACACCTCCGTTAGTTTCAACATAACCTTTGTAGCGAATCTGTGCTGTCGCTGCACCTGCTCCCATGAGCAAAATGGTTAGAATCAAAAGAATCTTTTTCATTGTTTTGTTAGTTTAATTAGGTTGATATAAAGTGAATCTATGTTAGAAATCAAATGCTACGCTGAGTGCAATGCCGCTCAATATTTCTTTACTTGTCCAGGAATAATTGCCGTAGCCGTATTCAGTAATTTTGGCTTGCTGGAGATGATAACTAAT
>CAJUDL010000001.1:5291-144971 GCA_910585285.1 uncultured Muribaculaceae bacterium | reverse complement strand
TCAGTCGCATAGCCCGCTATGCTCCTTCTTCAACTCGTGAAATTCCCTCGAAAATACCTCTTCATGTGAATGAAAGTTAAATCCAAACACTCTCTAAATTTTAGCAACGTTAAGCACATCATCTCCAATAATCCCTCATCGGCATGATCATTGTTTGCATAATTAAACTGACCCAAATCAAACCATTAAAACCATTACAAACCACTCTATTAGTGCCCCTGATCTTCCATCAGCTCATTACACAATACTCTTATTGAAGTTTAAGTCCCAACCACTTTCAACCACACAACAACCACATCTGATGCTGATAAACCCTCTCCTCTCTGATAAAAAATGGTTGTCTCATGTTTGCAAGTGGTTGGAGACCATATACTCTTCAAACCATCAACATAGGGGAAAGCTTTAGATTCAACAATTTAAATACTCGGCGACTTCGCCGGAGCGAAGTACACCATAATAAATTGCATCCATGCTTGTATATAAACTTTTTTTGCCTTAAATTTGTAATTGAATTACAAAAAGGAGCATAAAAAATATGATTTTAAACTTTAGTGTAGAAAATTTCCTCTCTTTCGCAGATCGTCAAGAGATCACATTTGAGGCATCAACCGACAATACATCCGAAGTGAGTCTTGTAATAAAGGTGAGACATCCCAAAACCGGGAATATTACCCGCGTTTTGCGCATGTCTTCTATTTATGGCGCCAATGCATCAGGAAAGACAAATCTTCTCTACGCAATTGCTGATATCTGGGCTAAATTATATCAGCCATGCACATCTAAAGACGAGAAAATTCGTTTTCAACCTTTTGCGATGCGGCGCAATGAAAACACTAAAATGAATGTTTCATTTTTTGTAAATGGTGTGAGATATGACTATTCCATTGAATACAATGGGAATGTCATTGTCTATGAATTGCTTGAATTTAATCCCAATGGTGTTTCTTCACTGTTCTATGAACGTAAGCATAACTTCTCAACAAATCTTCCTGACATAACATTCGGAAAGAATGTCGGTCTTGACAATAAAACAGCTACAATAATCATTACAAACACGCTTGCCAATCACAGCGTGCTATCTACATATAATAAGCTATCAGTTGATGCTCCTGCTTTTGAAACAATAGTAAGTTATATCCGTAATTCGATTCTGACACCTCAGATGCGAATGGACATAAACGAATTGCTTAAGGCAACAATAGTTCAAAAAGAAAGAAAAGATTTTCTATTGAGAGCCGTAAAGGAAGCAGATTTCAATATTACCAATATAATTAACCGTCCAATAGAAAAAGGAGACTCAAAAATTGAATTTGAACACGATTATGACAAAGGTCGTTTCACAATGCCCATTGAATCGGAATCTGATGGCACGCTATCGTTCGTCGAGAAAATGGACCTGTTATTTGGAGCAATAAAGTCGAACCAATTCCTCTTGATTGATGAACTTGACGACTCTCTTCATCATGACCTTTTGGTATATTTCATTCAGACATTTTTGTCGAATGAAAGCGAAGCGCAATTACTGTTTACCGTTCATGACCAGCTTATTTTAACAGAGGATTTCATGCGCCGCGACATGGCATGGTTTACTGAAAAAGATAAAGAAACTGCTTCAACGGAACTGTTTTCCGCCGATGATTTCAACTTACATAAAAACGCCTCTATTTTTAACGCTTACAAACTCGGTAAATTAGGAGCTCGTCCACAAGTTGGATCTCCTTTCCTCACCATAAATCCTGACAATATATGAAAAGATCGGATCGAAAAAAACGCTCTTTCAGACAAGGATCGGGTATTGCTGTAATTGGAGAAGGCGCGACGGAACAATACTATCTTTTATCAATACAGGGACTACTGCCGATAAACATCTACCCCAAAGTTGTAAAGGATGGAATGGATTATCTCATTGCGAGAGTCGAAGAATGTATTGCCGAGGGATATGACAAAATATATTGTCTAATAGACATGGACAATAAATCTGGACAAAAAGAGAAGACAGCATATTCAAATTTCCTACATCAATATTCAGGTAAGCAATTCAAGAATCGACAGACAGGAGGTTGTTCTGAAGTAATCGTCATTGAAAACCATCCATGCCTTGAGATCTGGTTTTATTATTATTTTCGACTTACAACCGGATTATACTCCTCATATGAGAATGTCAATCCGCTAAAACCGGAGTTGCTAAAATTTCTGCCGGAATATGAAAAACGGACTGAATTTTTCAAAAAATGTGGGGGATTACATCAGTATTTAATATCTAAAGGGGGATCTATAGAAACAGCCATCCGAAACTCTGAATTATCCATTGCTCACAAAACTGCCAGCAATAATGGAGCATTTAGTGAGATGTGTCGTCTAATTGGAGACAAACATCCTAAAAGCAATAGGTAAAAGAAATAATCGGTGTGACTCCAACGTGCGCATCAAATCGTAGCTACTGTTGCTTGCAACTGCAGCCTCACGGCAAGTAAAGGAGAGGAATTGTAACCTTTGTTTGTGCTGCAGTTGCGAGCAACAGCAGCTACGACTTGAGTCTCAATACTCGGCGACTTAGCAGGAGCAAAGCGACCTTTCGTAATTTGAATCAAACTTCGCTCTTCGCTCCTTGGCGTTTAAATAATTAATTCTATAAAAAAGCCCAGCCTATTTAAGCATTTGTAAAGAGGAGCGGCAGTCTCGGCTGTCGCTCCTCTTTGTGGGATTAGTGATAATAGTTATTATCAGTGTATATTATATTTGGTTATAAGGAGTATTAGAGGATAACCTTGCGGACGGAAGTACCCTGACGCATGATGTAGATACCTTTTTCCGGGTTAGTAACCTTCACACCCTGCAGGTTGTAATACTCGACAGGTGCATTGCTGTTGTCAACATCAATTGCCTCAACAGCAGATGATTCCCCGGCAGAAACATAAAGATTACCATCTTTGGCTACAAGACCGAGATCTGTACCTGCAAGTTGGAATTTATCAGCATCTATACAGTTATTGACAAGCAAGTTACCAGATTGGAAAGAACCGCCGAAGTTGTAAACTGTAATTGGTTTGCTGTTGGTGAGTGTCCCTTCAACAGTGAAAGTATTTGTGTTCTCAACACTTAAAGTGAAACTATTGTCACCGGAAATGACAGATGAAGATGTCCCGAAAAATACCTCTCCTGTTTTATCATTCACTTGACAGCTTTCTGTCTTCACGTCATTAAGAACAAGTTTGCCTCCTGCTTTAGCAACTAACAGACCCAGTGCATTTGAACTTTTCACATTATTGACCTGTATGTTTTCAAGAGTAACTGTTGAATAGCCACTAGCTTCTATGAAGTTGGCTGTAGACTCTGCACCCTCTCCATCAAGGATCAAATTCTTAACGGTAAGATTATAATCTCCACCCTTGTTTGCAAGAAACATCATGTTACTGGCATTGGCACGTGTAATCTTCACACCATCAGCACCTTCGATTGTCAATGTTCGTTCGTTACAATCAAGTCTATTTGATACAGTTTGATTCTCATTAACTTTCAGCACATCTCCACTTAAAGCCGCATCCCATGCCTCTTTAAGAGTAGCGTAGCCTAAATTGGTTCTGGAATTCACAACGGCAGTCTCTTGCTTGAGATTTAGAGAAGCACGAAGATCGTCAGCAGAAGTAAACCAGTTCATCCAAGCAACGGTGTATGACTTGTCTGCATCATTTTTGATATCGGCAATGACAATTTCCATCCGTTTCACGGTCAGATCACCTGTCCATTTTTCACCACCGACTGTCCAATAATAGGTGTGATTTCCATCAAGATCTTCTATATCGGACCATCCCGATTCATTTAGAGAATACCCCTCTGTCCCTTTTATCCATCCATCGGGATCAAGACCAATATTTGAAAGTTTAAGCACACCACTTTCAGGTCGTTTACCTATAAATTGAATCGCAAAAATTTTGTATTTGCTTGCATCGATATTAAAAAACATCGAAGCATCCTCGCTTACATTATAATTAAGATCTCCACGATAATTGGCAGCAGCCTGTGAACATGTAATCTTAAGCCCTCCTGCAACTTTTTCAAATGTGCTCTCTTGCCCGAGAGTCCAGCCTGTTGGTAGACCATTTGAGAATTCCACCGGGAACACACTATTGTATTCAAGAACAGCGTAAGCCTTCTGTGTAAAAGCAGAAGTGGCGAAAATCGCCATCGCGACTGTAAGTAATGATTTTTTCATCTTTTTTGGTATTTAGGTTTGTTTAACTGATAATACGATCAGTGTTTTACTTACACTCAACAAAAAACAAAAAAATATCATTTTTTTAATTGTCACGCCTAAAACCTGATAGCGAGGGGATCTCATAGTAACTCACATTAGAGTCATGCCAATTTTTACTTTTCCCTTTTACTTCTAACCTCTTACCTATCCAGTTATCGAACTGTGTTCGATAACTGGATATTGATTTCCTGAACAGCAGATTTGTAGTCTGCATCGCCGTCAGCTTCGAGACAAACCGTGATTCCCGTCCAAAGTCGCTTGGGATCCTTGCCAAAATAATCATCATCAATCCTAAATGTGTATTCTCCTGTCTGGATAGCTGGTCCGGATATTAAAACAACTCTCGGTTTCACACGAGCATGCAACCGAGTCGGTTTTCTGTCAATATCGCAAAAATACGGTTCAACTGTGAATTCCGTTCCCGAAACCAAGGCATTCATTTTTATATGTTTCGTGGTGTCCATAGGCACAACATTTCCGTTGATTCTCGCACCAAGATATTGCAGTTTCTTTCCTCTCGAAGAGGCATAGATGGCCTTTGTTCTATTCACCATTTCAGCATCCTGATACCAGAAGCAATCGTGCGGATCAGTGCTTTCAGTGCCATCGGCATACCATCGGGAATAGAGCACACCATCTTCTGGACGTGGATTTTCAATAGCCTTTTCAATGAATCGTGCAATATAACGCTGTGTCTCTTCAGAAAGGTCGAAATGACCTTTTCCGGCATCACACAGAAATGAGATGCGGCTGTCAGGATACATCATCCGGAATGCAAGAGCCGGACGGACACGCGCCTCCCACCACTCATATTCACCTTCTATCATCAGTCCTGGGATCCGGTCGATATTACGTGTTCGCCCCCATTCCATGTTTTCACGACCATATCCGCAGAGGTTTGTACGAGGAGCATCGCCATGAAAGGAAATTATGCAAAGCGTGCGATCCGGATTCCAGGCAGCGAAATTCCACGGAAAGGTGGCTTGAGCTGAATGTCCGAAAGGTATTATCGGAGCCGTAGCGATCTCCGGATGCTCAGTGCCCTTGGCAAAATCATTCATTATTTGTTCGAATCGCTCCTGACACCCTGTTGTGACATCCCAATTCTGCGAACCTTGCTGAATGAACGCCATAGCCACACCAAGACTATCCATCGTCTGACAGAATTCCGGACTCCGGAACAATACTTCCTCCGTCATGTTCTGATGGCAATACAACACAGCCTTCACTTCTTTAGCACCGCGAGGTAACCTCAGATAAGCTCGATTCCCCTCATCTCCTATAGAATAATCAAACGTGACACGATGCTTCTGTAATTCAACTCGATTTCGTATATAATCTGTTAGAGCCTTTACTGAATCTACATTTGCATGAAGTCTGTCAAAACGTGTTCCGAATGGACCCATAGTAATTGGATTAGCATCATCATTTTGATGAGCGACACAATGCAATACAAAATAATTCACACCTGCATTGCAAAGCTTATCCACATCACTCTTAAAACTACTCAGAACAGGAGGGATGTCAGCATCACCCGGATATGCCGTAAAAGACTCACATCCTATGATCTCACGTCCTGCAGTATGAGCATACCGCGAAACGAAAAAAGGTCTGTCAATAGAACCATAATGACATCGCGCCCAATATTCACTCATTGGCAAGTCAAACGCCAAACCATACTCCTTCCGGTCAAAATCCCCATTTCCATATGGTTCGCCAGCAAGTTTTAGGTCATATTGTGCTATCAATTCTTTGAAAGGGAACAAGAATTCCGACATAAAAAGAGCTTTTTTCATTGGAGTGATTTCACCAATTCCACCGGTAAGAAAATTCTTACCTTCCCCTGTAGTAATATAGTCCACTCCTAAAGATTCTGTCCAATCCTGACCACCAGCTTCCCAGCTATCAATACATATATATTGTAACGTATTGCCACAATACTCCTTGAGTTCTTCAAGGAGAGGCTTTAAGAATCTATTAAAATGAGCCTCAACCCCTTTACGGGAAAGTTTATCAACCTCAAGTCCAATCCCGGCCTCCGATGCTGCTGTTACAGTTTCGCCTGTTGTGGTGTATCCTACACGCCGATAAGTATTGCCGCATCCCGGAGATGTCAGAATCTCTATTCTATCAAGATTGGTTCCCCGATTTGAAGATAGTCTTACATATTTACTCTTCGATTCGGCAAAAGAAAGATGCAGGGGTATATCCCTTGCTTTAAGAGGTCTGCCATACATTGTACCAACTTTTTTCCATTCCTTACCATCCCGACTGACCTCTACTTTCAGTTGTGGAGAATAATCTTGAGGTCCATCGAATGGATCAAGAGGCATTTCTCTTGCTCCTCTCCATACGTTTATTCCTACAATTGGTTTTTGCCTGTTTAATGTAACCGTAATAGATTCATTTTTCTCCAATCTTCGATTAAGTTGTTGAATCTCATCATCACACGTAGTATGAAAAGTTTTAATATCTCGATAGAAACCCATTTTATGCGGAGGTAAAGGGGGATTTTTCTTAGAGGATACACTCCACGTAAGTTGTTTCATTGATTCTTCCGGTCCTATCCATGGTCCACCCATTGCTGTATATCCCGGAGCATTATGCAATCCGAGTATAATTCCAAGTCGTTTTGCCTCCTTACAGGCATGTTTCACGGCATCTATCCATTCACGGCTACCATAATCAACATCACCACGATCAATACCGACCCAGGCATCAAAAATAAAAGCTGATTCTATCCCAGCAGCTTTCATATATTCCAGGTCTTTCGTTATGCCCTTTTTTGATATATTGCCATTCATCCATTCCCAATAACAACCCGTCACCGGATGGGCATTCATATTCTCAGCATGGATTTGCAGACAGACAACCACTGAAAGCAGAATCATCGATATTGTATTCTTAACCATATTCATATAAAACTTTTCTTTATAATAAATACGAAAACAAGCCACTCCTCCCCTAACGCATCACTCAAATGCCATCAAATTAATAGGAACCTGACTCACTTGCGAAAGTTATGTCTCAGAAATAAATAATATATTCTTAAAAATCACCGCGAAATCGGTGATTTTTAAGAATATATTGACTTGCTGTTGAATTGAGATTAGGGACGATATCCCATCAGAGTTGAGAATCCAAGCTGGTCGAACCCTCCAGAATTGGGACCATAATGTCCACCACCACCATCTGGACGGATTCTTTCGCCCAAAGTATTACAATAAATCGCAGAAATTCCGTGAGCGTTTGCATATCCTGCCCAATAGTCCCAGCCGGGACGGACTGTTCCACGACCATCATCAGAAGGTTTAGTCATGGTTCCTGCATCTCCATATGTATACTCCGAGAACGGGAATGAAGCATGACGATATTCAAAATCGGAATCACTCTCGCCAACTCTCATACCAGCCAAAGGCCCCATCGGATCTGGATAGAGGATTTCTTTTGCCAGATTATATTTTGCTGTGTATTCAGCATATTTCAACGCTCTATAATCATCAAATGCAAAGAGATCATCACCTATTGCAAGACCCATTTTGCAAAACAATCCAAGCACAGCCACACAGAGAGTATTGTGTCCCTGGTCTCGACCACATTCATTTCCCTGTCCGAGCCATTCATCTGAATCAGCATCCTTATGAAGGAAAGGAACACCTTTAAAAATATTGCCCGGACCTCCGCCATTACCTTTATAATACATTATGGCTTCATTAATATAGTCTTGATTGTCTGAAAGTATACCGATAGTGAGAACAGTAGCCATGGCACACAAGTCCCAGTTGAACCAATAATGACCACCTCCAGATATATTCTGGTCTTCCAGTTGCCCGTGAGCTACGGGATAGAAGACATCATCAAGCCATTTCACCACTTTATTGAATTCCGATGTTGTTCCCCATGCATTGTAGTCGCGCAGCAACTCTGCAGCTATTGCTAATTGGTAAGGTTGGAAAAGAATCAGCTTCTGATTTGGATCAATAAGTTCTCCATTTTTGTTACGAAGAAAACCCTTATTGTCAATACTCCAGCGCACAAGGATATTTTTTGCTGCGTCTGCGGCATCGGCATTATCATCGATCTTATAAAGGAGAGCAAGCTGATATGCCGCTGCTGCATCCCTCATAAGATTGGTATAATTATTATGAATGCCATTATACCAAAGATCTGCAATTCCTGCATCCTCCCATCGTCCGCCAAGCTGCGCCCAGTTGTTTGCATCAAGACGAGCAAGATAGGTCACGGTAGTTGGCAGATAGGATGTGCTTGCAAATTCACTTGATTTCAACTTTGTCAATGCGGAAGCATAGGGTTCTTCGCCCTTATGCTGTCGCAAATAATCAAAGTCATCTTGTGTGTGAAGAACGCATGGATGATTTAGCGTATAGGTCGTATATGCTGGCTTGTTCTTGTTAGACTCCGAGTCGGCACGCCACTGTTTCCAGTCGATATTGGCATCATCTACAATCTCGTTACATGCACCAGATGAGAAAGCCAATAGAGTCAAAGAGAGAACATATATGATTTTTTTCATGTGTTTCATTTTGATTTCAATTTTGATATTTATTATTTGCCTCCGGCAACTTCAGCCTCTGCAAAGGATTTCATTTCTTCCACACTCCTGAAAGTACGAATCCAGTACACTGTATAACTCTTATCAGCCGGAATATCGGCTGCGGGAATATCAGCAACTTTGAGTTGCAATAGCTTCATTTCGGTTATACGAGTTGTTGAATATATACCTCTTGCCTTAAAATCAACATAAATCAATTTGGATCCATCAGCAAGTTCAATAGGGTTGCCAGATGCAAACCTACCTTCGTTACATTGTGGGTTTCCAGCATTTACATTATCAATGCTTACACCATCAAATGTATTACGTCCATTTGGAGGGATAGTTGCCCTCAGTGCTATCACCGGATATTCCCCGAAATGGAATGCCACTGGATGGTTTTCATCATTCACCAGCATAATGTCTCCACGCCAATCACCGCCAGGCTTCATCTCACTCATCGTCACCTTCAGTACATTTCCATTGTCAAAACTGAACTTTGCATTAGACCCTGCACTCCAGGGATTATATTTGTTAACTGGATCCCAAATATACCATCCAGTAGTAACGGTCACATTAACACTTGTTGTCTCGCCATTTGTGCATTTTGCAGTAAGAGTACATGTTCCGAATCCAGAAGGAACCACATGTCCACGATTAACAAATGCGACGCTCTCATCACTTGATGACCATTCCACACTACCCTTCGTGCCATGAGAAGGATAGTAAGTCACTTCAAGATCGAATGGTCGTGTCAAGCAAACTGCTTCTGTAAGAGGAGCGATTTCTACACGTTCCACATCCACAGGTTCACACACAACAAGTTCTATAGAACCTTTAATACCCGCCTTATCGGGGAAACGGGTCTCGGCGGTAATAACAACCTGACCGGGCTTACTACAAGTTACAACTCCTTTCTCATCCACCTCGGCAACTTCTGGATTGGAAGTATGCCAAGTCAAGAAATTATAAGTATGATCCTCCGGCATGGCTATTGCTTTTAGATTGAATGAGTCTCCTTCATAAATATATTCCGGCAGCTCAGCCTCACCCATGACTTCAAGACTTTCTGTATAGACCACATGATCAACGACATTGACCGTAAGGGCGGCAGTCGCACCAAAGCCGATGCTTGGCACAGCCGATACGTTTGCAATTCCTTCACCAACACAATGAAGTGTGCCGTTATCATCGATGTAGGCTATATTTTTGTCGGTTGTTTTATAAACTATCCCCGCCTTTGCAGCCTCCTCTGGCATAGCCTTTGCGTTCAAGCTCACTTCCTGTCCGACCGGCAATGTTATGTCGCCCTCATAATCGAAATGGATTTCCGATATAAGAAGTGCTTCTGAATGCCCAAGATCATAAATCTTGTCGTCGTCGCAAGATGAAAGCGTCATAGCACCCGCTGCTATCGCAGCCATGTATAATATATGTTTACAATTCATTGTTTTTTTGTTTTAAAATTACCACTGCGGATTCTGTCCTAAGTTCGGATTGAGTTGCAACTCATCGGATGGTAAAGGATAAAGATAGTTTTTAGTGGTGAACTTACGTCCCGATTCAAAAACCACCTGTCCTTTATCATTCAGAGGCAGGGTGTTAAGATTCCATTCTCTTGCGAATTCTCCTGTAAGAGTGATTCCACAAAGATCCATAGGCATTTCAGTCTCAGCCGTCTTCCAACGTTTGAGGTCATCAAGACGGAACCCTTCGTTAAAAAGCTCTATCGTGCGTTCACGACGAATCTCTTCACGCATATCAAGACCATTGGCAGAAACGAATGCATTTGTAAGGAGCGGCATTTCGGGATTAACACGGCGACGAGTCTGATTCACAGTCTGATTTAGATCTCCATCACTTATTTTCCCATCCCGCTCATAGAGTGCCTCTGCAAGATTAAGCAGCACCTCTGCGTAGCGGATAATCGGATAGTCGTAGCTCTCATATTCTGATGTTACATTACGCTCTGCTGAATATTTGTGAGTATAATAACCGGTTCCACCGCTTGACGGCTTATAGTTTGTCGTTGAGGCATGAGTACGATCATTATCGTCCCAGCTCGTACGGCTTGTATTAGGCTCATTATTCCAAAACGTGCCGTGAGGGCGCATCAAAATATTGGAAAGACGATTGTCTCGGTTTTCCCATTCTGAATCCATCTTCTCGTTAGTTGAATTGTACTGGCTGGATTTATCTATAGGAAGACCATCCTGACATAAGAACATATCAACAAATTTTCTGGTAGACATCTGTGCATTACCAAATGTTTCCTTCGTAATGTTTTTTCCAATCGGATTTGTCTCAGTGTAGCATCTGGAGAAAATAAATTCTTTATTAGCACTCTTTGTCAAACCGGCAGGATTACATGCCGCATCCTCAAGAATAAAAAGATAGCGGTAAGATTCGGTTCCCAACTGATCATTTTTGAAGAGTTCAAACTTGCCGAGAATCTCTTTGGATGCATTAATGGCGTCTGTATATAAAGCATTCGCTTCATTCTCATTTTTGACATGGAATTTCTGCCAGGACGCTTCATAAAGAGCCACCCGGCTCAAGAATGCCAATGCTGCCTCACTACTCACCCTTCCCTGCTCAAGCTCATTTTTATTTTTAAGCAATCCTGCTGCATCTCTGAGATCCTTGATAATGAATTTCGCTACATCAAGACGATTGTTACGACTTGCTTTAAGTAAAGGATCATCTGTGTCAAGCACATGATCAGCTATTATCACATCGCCATAGATCGTAAGTAGTTCATAATACGTATAGGCTCTGAAAAAGTGCGCCTCACCCACTGCTTGACGTATATCATTGACATTGCCGGCATATGCCGCACTGCGGGAAAGCAGGATATTACAGCTGTTTATATGATAATAAAAAGATTTGTAGTTTCCGGTAGATAAATCGGAAGATGCTGGAATTCCATTCTGTCCGTTGGAAAAGATGTTAAAACCACCTTTATCACACAATATATCCGAACGCTTGTCTCCATGAGGGCCATTGCTATATACAATCTCATGGAAAGAATTGGTCCAGCCATACATCTGGTTGGCAAAGCTCTCGAAATCGCCGGGCTTGTTCCATAGACTGTTATCGGCGAGCTGGTCTTTGGGCTCAAGATTAAGACATGATGTCGTGAACAGAGCCATCATTGCCACCATCGCACTATAAATATATTTTTTCATCTGTATTTTCAATTAGAAGGTTATGTTCGCACCAAACGTGAAATTTCTCAAGAAAGGATAACGGGAAGCTGCGGTAACGGTTCGTTTTGCCTCCGGATCCCATCCGTCATTGATCTTGCACCATTCCCACAAATCTGTACCGGTGAAATAGAAACGGACATTTGATAGAATCGTTTTCTTGAGAATAGACTGCGGCAAAGAATATCCAATAGTGATGTTCTTTAAGCGGATATAGCTGCCGTCATTAACCGACCAGGAAGAACATTGATAGTTGTATGAATTGATATTATTTTGGTTAGTAAGTGTAGGATATCTCCCATCAGGATTTTCCTTCGACCACACATTGCCAATCCATTGATTCGACGAATTCATATATACAGCACGCATAGGACACGACCATGTATCATAGCCATTATCTTTTTCCGAACGCCATACAGTGCGCTTTGCTGCACCCTGGAATGTAACACTTAGATCAAACCCTTTCCATTCAGCACCCGCGTTAAGCGAAAATTGGATTTTAGGATCATCAGTGCCAAGATATACAAGATCTTTTTCATCAAGCTTGCCATCACCGTTAACATCCTCATACATATTGTCACCGAGGCGCACGAGCTGAAGCAAACCGTTCATTGAATATTTATCTGCATAACGCTCTTTATAAAGCTTAAGCTGCTCCTCATCCTGTATCTTGCCGGCATAACGGAGACCAAACACAGAATTAAGAGGATACCCTTCGCGATCAGAATGAACACCGGCTTGGATAGCTGAATCACCACCATTGTCAACAAGACGATTGTCTGCATAAGTGAATGTTCCCCCTATGTGATACTGAACATTGCCTACCTGATGATTCCATGTAAGCTGACCTTCGTAACCCCATGCTTTGAACTTACCATAATTCGCAGTAGGAGCGTCTGCGCCAAGTACACTTGGATATGATACATCTACAAGCATATTGTTTGTACGCTTCCAGAATGCCTCGAACGTACCTGTAAGACGATTGTTGAAGAAGCCAAAGTCAAGACCGATGTTGTAATTATGCACTCGTTCCCATGTGCGGTCGGTACTGGCAAGTTTTCCTATAGTGTTCAGGTAAGATAGTTTGTCTCCACCTACTATCGCTCCCGCACCCTGAGTGAATTTATATAATAGAGTGCCGGAATAACGATCTATACCGTTCTGGTTACCAACGTTTCCGTATGAAGCACGGAGTTTAAGCTCGTTCATCCACCCTCGAACATTTTCCATAAATTTCTCTTCTGTGATGCGCCAGCCCAAAGATCCGCCCCAGAAGAATGCCCAGCGGTTTTTTGACTGGAATTTAGAAGAGCCATCATATCGCGCCTGAAGTTCGACAAGATATCTGCTATCATAATTGTAATTAGCACGTCCAAAATAGGAAAGTATTGCCTCCTCCCACTTTTCAGCTTTGGGTATGGATATAGTTCCCGAACCATTAATAACGTCAAGTTCCGGTTGTATGTCAAGAGCCTCAGTTGAGTTGTATTCGTAATCTTTAAAGTTATACTGCACACCACCCATTACTTTTACATCATGAACCGAAGCGAATGTACGATTCCAATCAAGGAAACCTTGCACTGAATAGAAATTTGTACGGGAGTTTGACTTGTTGTAAGATGTTTTAGACTGCTCGGGAGATGAAAGCACCACTCTGTCACCTGCATAATTATAATAATCCACCTGCTCTATCTTAGTGTCACGGCTGGCACTTGAGGTATTATAACCTAATGTCACATTTGCATTAAAACTGGGAAGGATATTATAGACAAACGCCTCCGAAATATTAATTGCATTCACCTTGAGATTATTATCTCCACCCAATTCACATACCCAATTAGGAGTGGCCCATGTTCCCCATCCATAGGGTTTCCCATCAACCGTAGAAGCGGGCAAACCTGGTTGTGATGTCGATGAGTTAAGAGCTGCGCCAATCTGTGAGGGTGCAACTTGATCTTGCCGGTTATATGCAATCACCGATGTCAAATGTAATTTGTCGGTTAGATCCACACTATTGTTTAAGCGCAAGTTATAACGTTTATTGTTGTTGTGTCCCCAACGAAGATTGGAACCATCATACATGAAACCTGCAGACAGACGAAAAGTTGAACCTTGTTTACCACCGGAAATAGCCAATTCATGACTTGTGGAAGCGGCATCGCCCCACATAATATTATTCCAATCATTATCAAAGAACACAAAATCAGCCACATCCGTAAAAGCAGCGTTACCATATGGATTGGCACTGTTGTCCAGATTTATATATTGGTTCTTATATATCTGGGCAAGTTTTGCATAGCGCATCCACGTGTCATCATCACCATAGCCATCATTGGTTCTTGCCTGTATAACAGCATCCGACCATTCGTCAAGACTCATCAGATTAGCCTTAAGTCCCGGATGCTTGATAGTCACTGATCCATTATAGTCTACTTTCAACTTATTGTCTTTTGCCTTTTTAGTCGTAACGAGAACCACACCCCCTGCTGCTTTTGAACCATAAATGGAGGCTGCGGCATCCTTGAGGAAGTTCATCGACTCAATATCGGCTGGATTGATGAGCCTTAGTTCATTCACGCTCTCATATTCAATCCCATCTATAATTACAAGTGGTTCAGCACTGTTTTTTGACACAGCTCCACGAAGTGACATTGACCAGCTTTCGTCACCTGGGGCTGCACTTCCACGCGTGATAATAACACCAGGAACCTGCCCCTGCAGAGCCTCCACAGGACTTGAAAGAGAACCTTTGTCTTCGAGTTGTGAACTACCCACGGCTGTCACGGCACCGGTCATTGTGGCTTTCTTCTGAGTGCCATAACCGACTACCACCACCTCGTCGAGAAGCGCACTGTCTTCTTCGAGCATAATCTTCATTGGATTTGAAGTTGCCTTCACCTCCTTTGAACGGTAACCTACATAGCTTACCACGAGCGTGCTTCCAACAGGCACGTTGATTGAGAATTTACCATCAATATCGGTTGATGCTCCTACACTCCCGGCTTTAAGCATTACGGTTGCACCGATAAGAGGCTCTCCGGTGTTGTCTATTATCTCGCCGGTAACCACTGCTGTAGCTTGCTTCTGCGCCGCAGGAGCCGAATAAGCGGGAACCGGAAAGGCAACAACCGATGCCGCCATCATTAACCCTCCAAGGAGGATATGATACCGATCAAACGAGTTATTACTTTTTTTTCGCATGAAATTAAGGTTAGTTATTTTGATTGTTAATTAATTGCTATATCTGATTATCCCACTGCCCGAAGATATTCACGAATATCGCGACGTCCGAGACGCAAGTGGTTTTCCACTGTTCGTGTTGACAGATTGAGTTCTATGGAGATATCTGAAACTTCCATGTCTTCGAAGCGGCTTCTCATATAGATTATACGTCGCTGAGGAGGAAGACACTCAACACGACTCTGCTCGAGCTCCATGATCTGACGCACATAAAAATCCGTTTCCGGAGTAGTATCTGTTGTTTTATTCTCCACATCGCTAAGATCGGCATGACCCTGGCGCACATACAAACTGCGCAGGTAATCCTTCACCTGATTGGCGGCTATTTTATATATAAAAGGAAGTGCCGTTTCTTCATTGATAGGCTTGCCAAATGTAAGAGCCTTGAACCATACATCCTGTGCCAGATTTTCAACCATAGCGCGATCGTTCACGCGCACGGCGATATAATTAAGTATCTTTTTAGAATGTTTTCGATAAAGACTATCGATGAGAGTGTGGTTGGAAATGTTTAAGTTTTCCATGTCGGTATTCGGTTTTGTTCGAGTTTAGATTTTAACTTCCAGACATCGTTTTTCACAATGTCACGATGCAAAATTATTCTCAAAAAATCGAGATCCCAACTAATTTAAGGTTGATTATATCTCGCAATATTTATTTAGACGAATTTGTTTCATAGGCTTTGAGTATTAGAAGTTTAAGAGATTGAGATTTTTAGTTTCACAATAATTTGAGACTGACTTTTCTTAATTAGGAATTAGAAATTAGGAGTTAGGAATTAATTTCTTCTCAACAACTATATCTAATCATGTGGCAATTCCTAATTTCTAATTCCTAACTCCTAATTCCTAATTCCTAACTCTTCTTAAGGAATTCTGCGGGAGTGATACCGGTGATGTTCTTGAAATGACGGAAGAAGCTTGCACGCGATGAAAAACCGCATTTCTGAGATAAGGCAGTCAATGTATATTTCGATGTGTCGAGTTCCTTTACCATGCGTTTGAATTCAGCCACGCGATAACCATTTATATAATCATAATAACTGGTTTTCAGATATTGGTTGAAGAGGAAAGAGAGAGCATGAGCTGTTGAGTCTATCATCTTGGCAAGATCTGAGATCTTAAGATCCGGATTAGTGTACGGACGTTCATTTTTCATAAGATGATCAAGCTTCTTGTTTAACCTGATACATTCCTCATCTGAAAGGCGCGTGGTCTTATAGCTTGCACGACGTGGTTCCGTTTCTGTCTCTACCTCTCTATCAGCCTGATCTTCGGAGTCAACAATGGCTTGAAGACGTAAGCGGTGACGATACACAATAACCAGCCATACCACCACACCGACAAGTATCAAAAAAAGCAACCATACCCATATCCCTACACCGGATGCTCGCCTGATTGTCATTATTTTCTCGCTTCCGGGCTCACCGGGTAGACGGAAATGCAGTTTACTTGTGCCGGAGGGGAGATTGAAATAGTGAATAGGAATGGCTCCGTTTGTGATCCGCCAACCACTGTCAACTCCCTCTAAATAATATTCGATTTCAAAAAACTCAGGATTACTGAAATTGAAATTCGCTACATCGATCTCGATATCAGACTCATCGCTATTCAGAGACAATTCTACCTTATAACGGTCTGTTTTCATCTTGGAAGAAACACTTTCTCCATTACTCTTCACATCCGCTATACTTACCTCCGAAATAAGACTCCTTCCCGACTTCTTGAAATCTCCGTAATTGACCTTATAAAGGCCATTGACTGTGCCAAACCATATATCACCATTCTTTTCTCGATATGGAGGACAGAGTGTGAAAACCGGAGCCGGGGTGCCATTAAGATTATTAATTACTGTGGGTTGCATGCCGTCGCGATAACGCCAAAGACCCTTATCTGTGCCTACCCATAAACCGCCATCGAGATCTTCTGTGACGAATGTGCGCATCTTGAAATGGTTATCCGATTCATCTCCGAGCACTGATATTTTCGACAGCTCGATATTAGACCTATATATGGATCCTCTATCCGGCACGAAATACAACCGATTTTTTGAATCCTCATACACAGCCCTTATCTTGGCGCCGGCGGGAAACCCTTTAGGGAATCCGGAAGCACTCACAGTGCTGCCATTCCACATAGCCATGCCTGATTCTGTGCATAACCAACCCCTCCCCATTGAATCAAAAAAGATCTCATACACATTTCCGGAAGGAAGATGTGAATTTCCGGAAGTATATTTGGCAGCAGGTTTGTCGGAATAGCTGTCGAACCGGTATACACCGGAAGATGTGGCAACCCATAGGCGATTTTGTGAATCTATTTCTGCATCAAATACGCTCTCCACTGCCATCTCAGAGGGTCCGAACGCGCGAAGCGCATATGTCTTCGGATCGAACACATACATACCTCCATGGTATGTTCCAACGTAAAAGTACCCCCCCCAGGCAGTTACACAAAAGATCAGATTAGACTTGATTTCAGGTTTATGGATATGACGCACCAAACCTAACCTTTCATCAACAAAGAAGAATCCATCATGCGTGCCGATCAGACGCTGCTCTCCGGTAATAGACAGAGACCTGACAGCAGATCGGGAGAGATCGGGCAATCCCGGAAAGCTATATAGTGTAAAGGAAGCATTGTTACTGGGTGTGTAATCGACACCGCTCTGATAATAACCAACCCACAACCGCCCCCTGTCATCAACAAGAGTGGAATATATGGAATTAGACCGAAGCGTAGCCGCGTCCCCCGAAGTCCGGGAGGTGGAGATATGAGACTTGATTCTTCCCTCGGGTGGACAATAAAGGAATATGCCTTCTCCATCTGTGCTGACAAGAATATCGTTTTCATCAGTGGCACAGATGGAGGTCACAACATTGTTGCCGACCTCTATGGCTGGGAGAAAACGCAACGCCTCGGTATCGAAAGGGAGAAGTCCCGTACCTGAAGTTCCGACATAGAGTGTATTGCCGATTCTGCTCAGATGCGCCCCCTCAGACTGGACTTCTATCGGATATGTAGTGATCGATTCATTATCAAACAGAAAATGGTGTAGCCCACGCTGTGTCAATATCCATAATCCTTTGCCCAGCTCAAGACTCAAGGCTTTGATCTTGTTTGACGGCGACATAATATCCGGCACAATCAACTGCTGCGCCAACTCTTTCTTTCTCTCATTATATATATATAGAGCCCAGTGTTTGTTCCTATATATAGTTTCCCTTTACCATCATCCACAAGACTGCTTACAGCTCCATTAAGCTTATCCTTATGAATACGCACCAACGAGGAACTCCCGGATAAAAGTTCGAAAAGACCGATATTTGATCCGACAAATATGCTTCCATTACTTCCGGAAGTTATTGCATTAATACGGCGCGATACATTTCGCGAGTCGGAATCAAGTTTGAAAGATTTAATCCGGTTGCCGTCAAAACGGTCAAGACCGGATTCTGTCCCAAACCACACATAGCCGGTTGAATCCTTGTAAATGACATTAACTAAAAGATCACTCAATCCATCTTTTGCAGTAAGAGAGCGCAATTCGCCACGACCTAAAGCCCCGGAGGCAATCAACCCCGGATACATAAAGGCTGCGATAATCACACATAAAATCTTTATTATTGCTCGATTATGTTTCTGCATAGTGGTTAGTTCGTGCGCAAATATAGCAATTTATGACACATCTCGCAAGAGGGGAAGATAGTTTTAACAACACAAAATCATTATTTTTATGTCACCACATGGTCTAATAGTCCTTTTTTGCGGTAGATTTAATTCATTCTTTTCCGTTAGGTTGATTTACCGGCTTATTCGTATTATATTTGTAGTGCACTTGAATCCCTCTTCGGATCTTCAGTTGCACAGATGCAAATAAAACAATACAAATCTAAGTCAATATGATTTTAAATCAATTTTCACTCGAAGGTAAGGTGGCTCTGGTCACAGGAGCCGCTTACGGCATCGGTCTGGCGATAGCTCGGGCTTTCGCTGAGGCTGGAGCCAAAATTGTGTTCAATTGCTCGCGACAGGAAACCATCGACCGTGGTCTCGCCGCATACAAAGAACTTGGCATCGAAGCCAAAGGGTATCTTTGCGATGTCACAAACGAAGAAGACGTTAAAGCGATGGTTGCCGACATAGAGAAAACGGTAGGTACAATCGACATCTTGGTGAATAATGCCGGTATTATCAAGCGTATCCCCATGGAGGAGATGTCAGCCGAAGATTTCCGTAGGGTTGTGGACGTGGATTTGATTGGTCCGTTTATCTGCGCTAAAGCAGTAATTCCCGGAATGATCAAAAAAGGACATGGTAAAATCATCAATATCTGCTCTATGATGAGCGAGCTTGGCAGAGAGACCGTAAGTGCTTATGCCGCCGCAAAAGGTGGTCTCAAGATGCTTACACGCAATATCTGCTCAGAATATGGAGAGCATAACATACAGTGCAACGGTATCGGACCGGGCTACATCGCCACAGAACAGACCGCGCCGCTCCGCGAACGTCAGGCAGACGGCAGCCGTCATCCTTTCGACAAATTCATTATATCCAAGACTCCCGCAGCACGCTGGGGAACACCCGAAGACCTTATGGGACCTGCGGTATTCCTCGCTTCAGAGGCTTCAAACTTTGTTAACGGTCATGTTCTATACGTTGACGGAGGAATCTTGGCTTATATCGGCAAACAACCATAAGCTCTCTAATAATCATGAAAAAGATTATATTTGCCGCCGCTTTTCTTTCATGCATAGCCTGCACCGGCAATAAGCAGGAGATTGAGGTGAGCAATGATTCGCAAATTGACCGCACTGAGGAGATGGTAAGTATCGATGCCGCCTCTCTGACCGTAGCGGCACCGGGAGCTTTCCGCATCCTCGATGCGGAAGGGAAAGAACTCCCCTATCAGCTCACCTACGACAACCGCATCATATTCCCCGCCTCGGTGAAAGCCGGTTCCAGTGCTGTCTACACGGTGACCGCAGGCGAGCCTGCGCTCATAGATACCCTGGTATGGGGTCGCCAATTCCCGGAACGCAAGGATGATATGGCTTGGGAAAACGATCGCTCGGCATATCGTGCCTACGGACCGGCTCTTCAGCAGTCGGGAGAACGGGCATTCGGCTATGACATATGGACAAAATCCGTATCCAAACCGGTGCTTGAGAAACGCTTCGCTCTCGACAAAAATGAGCATATATCCTTCCATGTGGATCACGGCGAGGGTATGGATGTCTACGCTGTAGGTCCTACACTCGGAGGAGGCACCACTGCCCTTCTCGATTCTCTCGGCAACATCGTGTATCCTTATTGTTATCAGAATTATGAGATTCTTGACAATGGACCCTTGCGCTTCACGGTACGCCTGGATTATGGACCTGTATCCGTAGACGGTGATACAGCCGTAATCGAACACCGCCTGATATCTCTCGACCGTGGTTCATGGCTCAATCGCACGGAAGTAAATTATGAAGGATTGTCTCATGTTGCAAAGCTTACACCGGGTATTGTGGTGCATAAACAGAATCCGGAGGGATATACCCTTGGAGAAGGATATATGGCATATGCCGATTCAACAGAGAACGCAGCCAACGGCAATGGCGTGATATTCGTTGGTGTCGTATCACCCGAAAGTAAAGGCTATATGTACCAACAGCTCGCAGAGCCAACGGGAGATGCCATCGGGCATATCATCGCACCTGTCGATTACGAGAACGGCAAGACATTCACATATTACTGGGGCTCAGGCTGGAGCAAAGGAGGAATGCCCGACACCGACACATGGAACGCATATCTCAAAACTTTCTCTGAAAGCCTAAAATCCCCCCTCAAAGTCACTGTTAAATAAGAAGCTGTTTAAGATATGCAAAGTGTTTTTTCATATATAATTAGTCTTGGAGCAGCCGTGATGATGCCTGTGATATTCACTATTCTGGGGGTATGCATCGGCATCAAATTTGGCGACGCACTAAAATCCGGTCTCAAAGTCGGGGTGGGATTTATCGGACTTTCGATTGTGACATCACTTCTCACATCGGCTCTTGGACCGGCTTTGGATACCGTGGTTGACATCTATGATCTCCAGCTCCGCGTTTTCGACATGGGCTGGCCCGCAGCGGCAGCTGTGGCTTACAACACCGCCGTTGGTGCCTTCATAATACCTGTGTGTTTAGGAGTCAACATTCTCATGCTCCTGACCCAGACCACACGCACAGTTAACATTGACCTCTGGAACTACTGGCATTTTGCCTTCATCGGCGCGGTGATATATTTCGCATCCGATTCCCTTGCATGGGGGTTCTTCGGCGCGATAATCTGCTTTATCATCACTCTCGTCTTGGCAGACATGACCGCAAAGAAGTTTCAGAGATTCTATAAGGATATGGACGGAATCTCTATTCCTCAGCCTTTCTGCGCTGGATTCGCACCGTTCGCATGGGGTCTTAACAAAGCCCTTGATAAGATTCCGGGTATCGGACGTCTTGAGATCGATGCAGAAGGATTGAAGAAAAAATTCGGACTTTTAGGCGAACCTCTCTTTTTAGGAGTAATCGTAGGTATCGGCATCGGATGTCTTACCTGCAAATCCTGGCAGGAGATTGTTGATAAGATTCCTTACATTCTTGGTCTTGGCATAAAGATGGGAGCGGTGATGGAACTGATTCCGCGTGTAACAGTCCTTTTTATCGAAGGTCTAAAACCGATTTCAGATGCGACCCGCAGCCTCATTGCCCGCAAATTCAAGAATGCGGATGGTCTTAACATAGGTATGAGTCCGGCTCTTGTCATCGGACATCCCACAACTCTCGTGGTGTCTCTGCTCCTTATTCCGGTTACGCTTATTCTCGCGGTAGTGCTTCCAGACAACCAGTTCCTTCCCCTCGCTTCGCTTGCAGGAATGTTCTATGTCTTTCCCCTTGTGCTACCTTTCACAAAAGGCAGCGTGCTGAAGACATTCATTATCGGTTTGATAATGCTTACTGCGGGTCTTTACATGGTGACCAACCTTGCTCCTGCATTCACCCTTGCTGCAAAAGATGTGTATGCCACTACCGGAGACGGAGCTGTAAACATCCCAGCCGGCTTCGAAGGAGGGAGTCTTGACTTTGCGTCCTCTCCCTTGGCATGGATAATCTATCAGTGCACGGAAAACCTTAAATGGATCGGAGCCGGGCTACTCGTCATCCTGTCAATGGGTATGATGTGGTGGAACCGCGTGCATATCATCCGCAACCGCAAAGCGATGGTTGCCGCCAATTCAGATAAATTACAGACAACAGAATAACATGAAAAGATTTATTATTGCTTCTGCCTTAGCGGCTATCACAGCCGTTTCTGCAAATTCGCAGACAACCTACAAAATGCTTGTAGCCTGTCATCCAGATGATGTCAAACGTTATGACACGGAACAACTCCGTTCCCATTTCATGATGCCGGAGGTTATGACAATCGACAAAATCACACTTACGTATTCTATGTATGACCGTCTGGTCTACGGAGGTGTGGTGCCGGTGACAAAAACCGTTGTTCTTGAGACAATCGATCCTCTTAAAGCTGAATATTTCCTGGAACGCAGGGAGCTTGGCGTTATCAACACAGGCGGGGCGGGCATCGTGAGCGTTGACGGAAAAGATTATGAACTGAATTTCAAAGATGCTCTTTATGTGGGACGTGGCAAAAAGAATGTTACCTTCCGTAGCAAGAATGCATCCGAGCCCGCAAAATTCTACATCAATTCCACACTTGCACACAAGGAATACAAAACACAGCTCATCACTATCGACGGCCGCAAGGGTTCCATCAAGGCAAACTGCATCAAAGCCGGTTCGATGGAAGAGAGCAACGACCGCGTGATCAACCAGCTCATCACAAACAATGTGCTTCAGGAGGGTCCCTGCCAGCTCCAGATGGGTCTGACAGAACTGAAACCGGGATCCGTATGGAACACAATGCCAGCACACACCCACACGCGCCGCGTTGAGGCATACTATTATTTCAATGTGCCTGATGGCAACGCCATCTGCCATCTGATGGGAGAACCGCAGGAAAACCGACTCATCTGGCTTCATAATGAACAGGCGGTAATGTCGCCCGAATGGAGCATCCACGCTGCCGCCGGCACAAGCAACTACATGTTCATCTGGGGCATGGGTGGCGAAAATCTCGACTACGGCGATATGGACAAAGTTCAATATCTGGAAATGAAATAATATCGAATACGAGATGCCATAAAAATAAAGTCCGCTAATTAGCGGACTTTATTTTTATATGTATATACAGCTGTGATTATTTGCAATCGCTCATCGGACAACGGGGCTTTATCTGTTTAAAGAAGTCGTTGCCCTTATTGTCAACAAGAATGAATGCGGGGAAGTCTTCAACTTCAATCTTCCATATTGCCTCCATGCCGAGTTCGGGATATTCGAGACATTCCACACTCTTGATAGAGTTTTTGGCAAGAATCGCCGCCGGACCACCAATAGACCCGAGATAGAAACCTCCATGCTTCTTGCAAGCGTCTGTAACCTGCTGGCTACGGTTACCCTTGGCAATCATTACCATTGAACCGCCTGCAGCCTGGAACTGATCAACATAAGGATCCATACGACCTGCAGTTGTCGGACCAAATGAACCTGAAGGAAGACCTTCCGGCTTCTTGGCGGGACCTGCATAATAGATAGGATGATCCTTAAGATACTGTGGCATAGGCTGACCGGAATCAAGCAATTCCTTAATCTTGGCATGAGCGATGTCACGACCCACGATGATAGTGCCCTTGAGTGAAAGACGTGTAGAAACCGGATATTTGTCAAGCTGTGCAAGGATCTCAGACATCGGGCGGTTAAGGTCGACGTTCACTACCTCTCCCTCACCAGCATTGCGCATCTCCTCGGGAATCAGTTCACCGGGGAATTCATCAAGTTTCTCAATCCAGAGACCATCTTTATTGATCTTTGCTTTCACATTGCGGTCGGCAGAACAGCTCACACCCATACCTACGGGGCACGAAGCGCCATGACGTGGCATGCGGATCACGCGTATGTCGTGAGCAAAATATTTGCCACCGAACTGCGCGCCAAGACCAAGACAATGCGCTGCCTCGAGAAGTTCTTTCTCAAGTTCTACATCGCGGAATGCATGACCATATTCGTTGCCTTTTGTGGGAAGGTTGTCGTAATATTTTACAGATGCCTTCTTGACTGCAGCAAGATTTGCCTCCGCAGAGGTACCACCGATCACAAACGCGATGTGATAGGGAGGACATGCTGCCGTGCCAAGAGTTTTCATCTTTTCAATAAGGAAAGGCACGAGGGTCTTCTTGTTGAGAATAGCCTTTGTTTCCTGATAAAGATATGTTTTATTGGCTGAGCCACCCCCCTTTGCCACGAAAAGGAAGTTATACTCCATACCCTCGCAGGCGTGTATCTCTATCTGAGCCGGAAGGTTGCATCCGGTGTTAACCTCATCATACATGGTGAGGGGTGCATTCTGGGAATAACGGAGATTATTCTCGGTATAAGTTTTGTAAACACCCTCGGAAATTTTTTCTTCGTCATCACATCCTGTCCATACCTGCTGACCTTTATAGCCAGCGCAGATGGATGTGCCCGTATCCTGACAGAAAGGTAGCACCCCTTTTGCTGCGACTTCGGCATTGCGAAGCATAGTAAGAGCCACGTATTTGTCGTTTTCAGAAGCCTCGGGATCATGAAGGATTTTGGCTACCATCTCATTGTGTTCACGACGAAGCATGAACGAGCAATTGTGTGATGCCACATTTGCCAGAAGAGTGAGAGCCTCCGGATCCACTACGAGCATTTCATGACCATTCCAGTTCTCTACTTTTACGTGGTCTTTTGTAATGAGCTGATACTCGGTAGTGTCCGGACCGAGCGGAAACATTTCCTGATAGTGAAAAGGTTTTGTTGCCATTATTTTAGTTTTAATTTTATTTACGCGAAGTTAACACAATAATCGCGATTTAACAAATTTTACTAACAATCCAATACTATAGAGACCTTGTGCTCCTCGGCAAACAATACGGCCTGATACATTATGGAGAAGGCGCATTGTGCAAGCTCCTCCGTCCGGAATTTTACTGTCTCATGTTTGCGGTTCTTCAACCCGAAGAATCGTTTCTCTACCGTAACCGTCGTTATGGCGTTATAGTATTTGTCGTCGCGCCATGAAAGGATTGTATCCAAATCAGCTTTCCATACCCGGCTGTTAAGGTCATCTAATTCCTGCTTTAACTCCGCCACGGTAGAAACCACCATCTCGTCCCCTACGGGTGTCATGGTGGAAAAAATAGGCTTTTCTTTCATCGGTAGCCATATGTCAGCAGCTAAAATCAACGAGTTCGGAACCTTTTCCGACATACCTTTTTCGACCACTGGTTCGTCATAGGCACACCACCCCGGCTCCACGAACTCCGGCAATGTGGCGTTGTAATGCTTACATGCCGCCAACATCGTCAATGCACCCATTGCTTCGAAGCCGATCCGGTCTGTGAAGTAATCACATTCCATATTTTCATCCCATAGCGGAGGAGTGCATGATTTGAATACATCCTTTGCAAGATGGTCCTGCCATTCGTAAATTGAATCGCGGATTTCCTTGATTTCGGAAGGGTTCGTAATCGGACCTGTATCTCCACCTCCCGGATTCACGGTCACATACTTCTTTCCATTCGCTTCCGCCTCCTGTTGAACTGCGTTTTTCCAGTTGCGGCTGTAATACCGGGTCAATGTCCCAGCATAAACGTCTAATCCCATGTTAGTTCATATTTTTATAGGTTAATTCACTCAAATTTCACAAGTAATAAAACTTAGAGGGTTTAATAGTTTCAATCCTTTATTTTTCCTCCAACCACGAACAACCAATAACAACCACTCTTGCAGCAGATTTTTTAATCAAACCATTTAAGCCATTAAAAACCTTTGCTCGCTTCCGCTCTCTGTCTGACATAGATCGATTAAGTGTGCTGCGCATCGAAAGTGCTTGAAAGTGGTTGAAAGTGGTTGAAAGTGGTTGGAGAAGAAATAGGGGTTGGTTAATTTTTATTCAGCTTTGGTTATCTTCCATGCTTTGGATTCCGTTCCGTTGGTCACTACGAGAACATACACTCCTTTGGGGAGATGGCTTATATCCACTTCGGCATATCCGGCAGATGTCAGTTGGCTCTCCAATACCAAATATCCGGCTATACTATACATCGCAATATTGTATTCCTCCTGCAACGTCAGACCTTTGGCGTTTATGTGAATCATATTGGAATACTTGTCAGTCTCGATAGTTATATCCCTGTCGAGACCGTTGCCCGTCAGGAATTTCTGTATTTTCTTGTCTTGCCTGTTCACTTCCTGAATCGAGACAAGCTCCCTTTTGATGCGGTTTCCCGCTTCATCATAAGAGAATTGCACACGCTGACCGTATCCATGATTTAAGGATAAGATAAGCATTATAAATAATCCGAGACGTTTAATAAATTTCATGTTATCTTTATTTTGTTATCATTTGACAAATATTGATTGGAGTCTGTCGAGCCAGGATTTTTTCGGTTCATAGTGGTAATCATCGACACCAACGATAGTTCCGACATTAAGCTTTGCCACTTTCGGTCTCTGTGAATTTATTTCGATTGTCTCCATGAATTTACCCCGATCCTTGAAGGGTTGGTAAATCTCCTCTCGATATTCATCGGTTGTCAATACCTTGCCATATTTGATATATTTTGGAGTCCAGTATTTGATTTCTCGTTCTATATTTAACCCAATCTGATCCAACAAATCCTGCTTGTTGAAATACATGGCCAAAGCCAATTGTAATTGAAAGACGTAAATCCATTCATTAGGGTTGTGTTTGGTTATAAATTGTCTTATTAAATGATTAATGAATTCCATCAAATCTCCAAATACTATTTCTTCTTTCAGAATCTTACCAAATTGAGATTTTGTGCATTCCAACGCTTCTGGAAAATAATAATCATGCCCTCTATAGTCAATTACAAAATCCAATCTTTTCATATCCTGTAAATTATCCCAACATATTGATTCACCGAACTGTTGTGGATTTTCTTCCCACAAAGGAACTATTTCCAAGACCGGCAGGTAGTTATCACCCCCGAACCGATCTTTTTGTAATCGCAATCCAATCATAAAAGGATTTATTCTCATGTACAATGTCCTATCCGTATATTTTGACAGCACCGGGAATTCTTTATGCCACTCTTTAAAAATTTCTTTAAATTGTTTCATTTTGATTCAATATTTAAAAATTTTTGACAATGGCTTTTCGAATACTAAACGATACATGCGCATCTGGCGCGTTTGATTTAACTGCTCTCCGGTGACACTCTCGGAAGCATCGGTCAACGGTTTAGCTTCTGCCACGTTTGTACTGAATTCCATACTTCATTGAACTCCTCTTCCGTGATGAAATTCTTGTATTCAAGGTAAATGTCGGAGAATTTCCTGCGGACTTCGGGCATGTGGTTGATCACTGCTTCGTCACGCGTTAATCTGGTAATCCCGTTGTCTGTCTGAACCACCTGTTTTTCAAAGTAATCGCCCTTGAAACATGTATAGACAGTACAATTATCTTTGATTTCTTTTATATAGCTCGTAGCATCCGGGCGTGGAATTCTTTTTATAACCTTGTATTCCCAGGAAGTATCTATGAAATACCCATATTTCATTCTTATGATTATTTGACTATATGGCCATACCCCCCCAAACTCGATATTATCATATAAATGTTTAGGGAGGATTCCAATATGGTTCATTTCTTCGTTGATATGCCAAATAAACCAGTTCTTCATAGGGTCAACATCTATTGTATTTAAGTTGACTGTAAGATATTCCGGAGCTTGTGCGAATATAACTTTCTTCAGCTCTTCTTCCCCTGTTTCATAAGATTTTCCTACTTTGTACCAAACATTCTCGATAATTCCAGCACGAAGTATGGTATGCATGTAGAATGCAACTTCATCTTGAACAATCTCATCAATGGACACTTTCCTATCAATAGGATAATGGGTCTTGAAAGCGCGTATTACTGAGCTATTAAGTTGGGTAAAGTCATTCGCAATATACTGGAAATATCCCTTTGTCCCGTCCTGGAACTCAACACAGAAAACATCCCCTATCTTCGTAATGATTCTCTTAGCCATAATTGAAACTGATTAACTTTTGAAGTCTTAATATTAAAATCATATAGATACCAATATTTTTGAGCGATTTCGTTCCGGAGATTAAAAAGTTGCCCCCCGTTCTTCATCATTTCAAATTTGTTGATTTGACTTTGTTCCCAAATTCGAGCTTCGAGCTTGGTGTACTTCCCAATTTTATCCGCTACTTCGAAATATAGGTCGGCGCGATTGGTTCCAGAGATTCTATGCTCTGCAAACCTAACTTCGGGGTCTCTGCCTGTCATACCAACATATTTAATTTCTTTGGTAATTGGATCCCTTCCATAATACACTGTATAATGTCTGCTGGGGTCCGGAGCTGCGCCGTTCCAGAAGTTCATGCCTAACCGCGTAGCCTGAATACCGCCGGAGATGCCACCGGTGAGACCTCCGGAGATTGCGCCCGAGGCAGCACCATAGAGACCGTTGAGGAGAGAGTTGCCGAGGCTCTGTCCCTCGATAAGGCTGTTGCCAGCCTCGCTTATAAAGCCGCCGGCAGTCCCTCCCGCCGCTCCGGCGAGAGCACCGTGGATGAAGCCCGTGGTCGCGGCGGTGTAGCTTGCCGCCGTCACACCGAGCATGCCTCCGAAACCAACCGCCGCGCCTATGCCGACCGCAGCTCCGACACCTCCCGCGACAGCTCCCGTGGCGAAATACTGGACACCTTTCCAGAAACCTCCCGCCTGGACGGCATCCCAGTGCGTTACAAGGTTTATCGTCCCGCCTATCAACGCCGCGATACCGACAGCCGCCCAGAAGAACTCCCCGTTTTCATCCACATACATGAAAGGATTGTTGAGGGCGTAGGAGAAGCGGTTGAGCCCCTGCGTGAAGTCGGGCATCTGCACCTGCGGGTCGGGGGAGAGGAAACGGCACGTCAGAGGGTCGTAAAGTCGGGCGTTCATGTTTATCAGTCCGAACCACGGCAGGTGCTCGTGACCGGTGTAGCCGCGTCCGAGGTACAGCCCCTGCCCGTCCAACTGTCCGCTGTCTAAAGGGTCGAGGGTCTCCGGGTCGCGGGGCGTGCCCCAAGCGTCATAATTCGTTTCCTGCAGTATGTTGCCGTCGGCATCAAGCACTTGTGTGGCACTTCCGAGATAATCGCGCAGGATGTGGTGGAGTCCGCTTTCTCCATTTTGCATTACATAAACCAGCGGCGCGTCATAATAGTCACCGAAGAGGTACAGCTTCTCACGATTTCCGGAGTCTGTCACATCAAGCTCGTAGCAGCCGCCGAGGTAATGGCGGTCGAGCACGCGGCCCTCACCCTTCCTGACGGACATCCTCACCCTGTCGTAATCCCCGTTGTAGGTGAAGGACGCGCTATATTCACCTTCCTCTATCAGCTGCGGCCTTGAGAATGAAGTGTATGAGATCTCCTGTGTGCGCTGCGGGACATTGTCGCCTGACGGGACAATCCCTGTAATTGCGTGCGGCTTGTCGGGTAGCCCGTACTCGAACGCGCCCACGCCGCTCCTTGCGGTCATGTTGCCCCTCGGGTTGAACGAGAACTCCTCCCTCCCGTCGGATGTGAGCCTGTTGAGGTTGTCGTACCCGAAATCCTCGCCGGTTCCGTGCAGATGGTCCTCCCTTCCGGTCAGGCATGACGTGGAGGTGTCGAAGCTGTAGCTCTGATCCCGGAGGCAGTCTCCGTTTTCCCGCCACGCGAGTCTTTTCGCGGGGAAGCCGTGGCTGAACGAATATTCGCGTGTTACACCGCCGGTCTGCATCTTGGTCGGCAGACCGTCGGAATCCTCGGAATCAAGTCTGAACGCCAGTGCGCCGTCAACACTCCCCTCGGCCAGGGTCCGCTGGGAGTAGATGTGCCGCTCGGTCAGCCGCAGCCCCGATTGGGTGGTGTATTCTATAGATCTTATGTTGCCGTCCACATATGTGAAATCCCTCCGCAGCCATACGCCGTCCGTCCCCTTTTCAAGACGTGACGACACCCTGCCGAACGTGTCATAGGTGATGTCCAGTGACGTCCCGTTGTCGGATGACACGGACGCCGGCCTATTGAAACTGTCGTAGGCATATGAGGTTGTGAATTCGGGGGCAACTGTCTTCACCAGCCGGTTCAAGTTGTCGTACTCATAGGATATCGCCTTACCTCCGCATGTCCTCTTGCTGACGTTCCCCCACCTGTCGTACTCATAGCGGATTATGCCGTACCCCGAGTCCTCCGTCCATTCGTGACGCCTGAACCTGTCGTAGTGAAGCCATATGTAGATGCCGCCGGGAGAGACCACCGTCTTAGGCTGTCCGTCCGCCGCGAGGCTGTATGTCACATCGCCCGCGGCATCCGAAGAGAGCGTGAGGTTTCCCTGTGAATCGTAGACGCGCCTGATGTCAACGCCGTCCTCTGTGGTTATTATTTCCGCCCCGTTGTAGCTGTAGTGGGTGAACCTTCCCGATGGTTCATAGACGGCAACAGTCCTTCCGTGGCTGTCGTATTCATATTCGGTCCATTCCGAAGCAGCCGGGCCGGTGAACGGGCGGGATTCCCTCGTGAGATTTCCGTGCGCGTCGTATTCCCTGTCGGTTTTCCGTATCTTCCCGTCAAAGCGTGTGTCACCGGTGCGAACGGTCCTGCCCATGGCATCGAGACTCTCCGAGACGGTGCGTCTGCCTGTCTCCCCTGTCGTCACAGTGTATACACCCGGTGACCCATCCTGTGTCCAGCCGTATGTCGTTATCCTTATGGTATTGTCCGGAAATTTCCGTGAAGTCTCGCGCCCGAACGGGTCGTACTGGATTGTCGTCTTTCCTGTATGGTCAGTTATCCCGCTGACTCGCCCGCAGCTGTCGTAGCCGTATGTTTTCGAGTGCCCCCATGGGTCGGTCTCTGTCGCGAGCTGTCCGGTGTCGGTGTAGGTGTATTCAGAGGTGAGGCTGTTCGGGGAATCATAAGGCGTCACCTTTTCTTTCAAAACATTCCCCGCATCGTCATACGTGTAGTCTGTGCGCTCCACCTGATTCCCGTTTATATACCTCACCGCCGCCAGGGGTTGACGGCGCTCGAATTCGGGGAAATGTGTACGCTCCGTGTACGTGTCGCCGTCACGGGTGGTCGTGACGGTGCGGTCGGTCACGAAGCCGAGGCTGTAGACGCCGTCGGTCTCCGGGCTGTCGCCGTACGACAGCTCCGTCTTCACCGTTATGCCGTCGGAGTACGCTGCGGTCTCTGTCAGCGGGTATCCGTATGGGTCGTAGGTGTAGGAATAATCGGTGGAGTATCCTGTCAATAGATTGTTCTCGGTCTTTTTGTCAAGCAGGATTTTCTTGACTTTATTGGGCTTGACCTCAATGGAATATGTATTATATGTTTCCGAAGATGGAGACTCCACGCTCTTCAGCACCCCGTGGTTGTACGGGTCGAAAGTCCGGACGGTGAGGTTACCCCGCGAGTCGACGGACCTTACCTTGCTGAACCCCATGAACCCCAGTCCCTGACGGTGGATGACGGCATCCTCGTATCCGTAGCTCGACGTGCCGCACAATTGAGTGCCGCAGCATGATTCGGTACGGGAAAGCACCATCATCGGTGTTCGTACCCTGGCATACGGGAAACCGTGCGATACTCCGCTATACTCGTAGACCCCCCTTTGGGTGTCGCATAGCGACCTGTATTCGTTCTTCTCGACCTGTCCGAGGCTGTTGACCATCCCGGTCAGCAGCTGTTCGCGTGACTTCTCCTTCACGGAGGAGTACATTGTCACGGCCGTCCCGTTCAACGCCACCAGCCTGGAGGTGCTGTTGCGGCTGTTGACGTCGATCGGCACGATCACTGAATTCACGGAGGGGAATTGCGTAGGGAATGCACTGGCCCCGGGACCGCCGGGCGTGGACAGATAGGTGTCAAAGCCGGAGGCCGAATGTTTAATCAGGTCGCACCTGCCGTCGCCGTCGATATCCTGGGTGAAGAATTCCGGACAGGTCGTGCCCTGCCCCTTGCCGGTGCCGTTGAAGGTCCCGACCTTGAATCCCCCGTTACCCGTTGAGTAGAAAATCCTCCACTGGTTGTTGTCGCCGGACGTCCCCTTCCATGGAGACAGCAGCAGGTCTGTAAGCCCGTCACCGTTGAAGTCACCGGGGATCAGTTCCCGGTCCCTGACCATCGACCTCGTGAGCGCGGTGCCGGACGCTATTTCCTCCAGACCGAGCGAGCCGTCCTGCGTCTTGTTGAACGAATATATATGGACACCGTTAATTTTGACGAGGCAGATGTCGGTCTTGCCGTCCCCGTCCGCGTCAAAGACAAGCAGCTTGTCCGAGTTGTTGTATACGTTTTCCGGGTTGTTGCTCAGGGGGTCGTTGCCCACGAACTGGACGTCGAGGTCGAACGGGTGTCCTGCATAAAGTGTCCTGTACCTTCCGGCTATCTCACTTTCAAAATCTATGAGACGGCATTGCGTCGGATGGTCCCGTCCCCCGAATGGTTGGTTTGCGGATATGCAGAGGATTTCCATCCGCCCGTCACCGTTGAAGTCGCCCGGATAATAGAATTCCGGCTGTATGCTGCGTGTGCCTGATTCATCGGTGAAGAGGGTCGGGTAATCATTGAACCGCTCATATAACTTCCTCAGGCCGTATGTTGAGTCGTGCCTGTAGACGGTGAACGACACCCGGTCAACTTCCGTGGAGACAAGCCTCTCCACATAGTTGTTCACCTTTATCACATAGTCCTCCCCGTTCCCTTCCATGTCCGCGCAGAATATGTCGATGAACCCTTTGCCGGTGGTAAGTTCCGCCAAGGGGTCGGCGATACTTTCCGAGATTCCACCGTAGACGAAGATCTTCTCATCTCCGGTATACAGGTTGTCATACCTGTTCTCTGACTTGCTCCCTATTCCGCTGCCTTTGTGGTGCTGCCAGTAGGGGTTCTTGTTGGGCAGTACGATCAGCCCGTCGTCGTAGCTCCCGCCGTCGAAACGGCCGCGAACCGCCTTTATCGCCCTCGGGTCTTCAGATGTGTAGGAACCCGCAAGCCGGGTGGTGGAGACTGTATAGCCATTCGCCGTATTTCCCTCCCCGTATATGAACCGCAGCGGGTTGAGACTCTCCCCGCCGGCTGAATACGATATCCCGCTAAGGTGCGACACCCCGTTGTGGAGCGTATGCGACAGCCCGTATTCCCCGATTTTTGCGCTGCCGTAGCAGGTGATACTTTTCAACAGGTCGCATACGGAAGCATCGAGGCCCCCGGCATAACATGTCAGCGTGTCCCGTCTCGCGGTATACGAGAATTCTACCATGCCTCCCTTGTAGATCATCCGTTTCGGATAGTACCGGTTACCGTAAAGGACGTTGGAGTATATGATCCTGTTGCCGTGAATGTCGGTCATGCCGGATACGGGGTATTCCAGACGGTTCTCGGTGTTGCCCGCATACCCGAACACGGCTTTCCTGCCGTCGGGGAAGGAGGCCTCGAAGTATGTCGCCACCGTGTCCGTGCCGTATCCCTTCACCCTGACATTACCCGTTTCTGATTCATAGGTTGTGACCCCATCTGTCGTGTCTGCCGTCTTGACGAGCCTGACCCCGTCAAGATAGAAGGAATCTGTAAGGTCCATCCTGACACCTTCGCTTGTCCCGTCGTAATAGTGATTCTTCCCTCCGCGCGTGATCATCGGGAATCCTGAGACCGCCCATCCCTGACCCACTGCGGAACTGCCGCCCTGGCTATTGTAGACAAGTGAGACTGCCGGCTGGAATCCGTTCATGCCTGGGCATACGTTTATCGGCACCTCGTAGGTCCTGGCGCCCGTAGGTGACACACCCGATCTTATTTCTATAGCGCCGACCGCCATATCCTTGTCGATTATGGCGATGTCCGGCACAACGGGATTGAAGATTCGTGAACTTCCATTTGCCCGGAGTTGAAGTGCTTCCGCTCCGCCTTCCTGCATTTTTTGTAGGACGCTGTCTGGCAGGTGACACTCCCTCACGTCGGGATAGAGCACCCTCTTCAGAGAGTCCTCGTAGGCGCGGAACTGTTCGCCTGTCATGCCTGCGATCGAATCTTGAGCGGATGTCTCCCTTTCGGAAGCGTCAGACACATGTTGCGTGCCTGCCGCGTTCATGGTGCTGAATATTGCAAGAGTAAAGATAATGACAAAGATGGATAATGACTTTTTCATGATAGCCAGTGTTGAATGTTGTTTGAAATGAGCAAATAATGGAACACATTTCGTTGGGAATCGAGACAAAATTAATCATTTTCAATCTAATTGCAAAATTTTTACAATAAAAGTCAAAATGATGATAAGAGATGGCTGTCACTTGCATTGCAGCCGATTTTTGATTAATTTTGTAGTCAGGAGAGTGTTGCATTATTCTCAAATGTAGGGATGCTCCCCGGAGCATCCGATGACGGACCTCTGGTTATCTGATTGTTGGAGGATGCACCATGGTGCATCCCTACAATTTGAGACGCGATTAATTTGAGACGCAATTAATCGAGTTATGCAACACCCTCTCAAATAAAACCTATAATAAATGAAATTTCGCAGATTCTTATATATACTCATCGCAATCATAGTGGCGACGGCCGGTTTTGACGCAACCGAATCGTATGCCGCAAAAAAACGCTCAAAGGCAAAAACCGCCCAGACTTCTTCAAAAAAATCGACAAAGAAAAGTTCCAAAAAGAGATCTACCCGTAAGAAAAGGAAGACCCGTAAGAAAAGGACTACAAGATCAAAGAAGTATTCAAGGCGTTCAGTAAAGGCGGTGACACCTCCACCGGAACAGCCGTCGAACGACACGCTGACGCTCACCGTAAACGAACGGCTGCTCGAATGGATTCCTGCCAATCTGAATCCCGGTGGACTGCGTGTAAACAGCGTGAAGCCGGATAAGATGGCAAAAGTGGCGAAAGTGAGTCTCAACGAGAATTTCACTTACCTCCCCGTAACACGCGAACTGATTGACTCTCTCGCCTTTCACGCGCAAGCAGCCCTGCCGGATTCCATCTCCGATTATCGCGTCAATCTCAACGTGGGTTCGCGGTCGCTCGCATATTATATAACCAAAGTCGACAAACTCCCTGAGAAATTCCGCAAGAATCCCCCTTTTGTTGTGGAAGCACATCCATATGGGAAAACCGACAAAGGAATGGAGAATGATATCGTGGCACTCTGGCATTCACATGGAAGATACTTCAAACCGGGATCCGGGGCATGGACATGGCAACGCCCGTTCCTCTTCCAGTCGGTGGAAGACACCTACACCATGAGCTATATCCTTCCCTATGTCGTGCCAATGCTTGAAAATGCAGGAGCATATGTGATGTTGCCACGAGAACGCGACATAAACCGTAACGAGGTGATTGTCGACAACGACACGTATGAGGGTGGTCAGATATACTCACAACCATATTACAAGGAAATGACAGGGTCAAAACAATGGGTCACAGGTGATCTTGAAGGTTTCATCTATGACCTCCCCGATTTCCGAGACACCGAAAATCCCTTTGAAAACGGCACATACAGACAAACATCAACCGTAACAGGTGGCAAGCCATCGGTTGCAGCTTGGTATGCCGACATTCCGGAAGATGGAGAATATGCGGTATATGTTAGCTACAAATCTTTCCCAAATTCTTCGGAAGATGCCCATTATACAGTCAATTATTCCGGTGGAAGCAAAGAATTCCGAGTGAACCAGACCATGGGAGGAGGCACCTGGATCTATCTCGGAACATTTCCTCTTACCAAAGGTTACAGTGATACAGAGCCGGTAGTAACCCTAACAAACCTCTCCGAGAAAGGAGAAGGGATGGTCATCACCGCTGACGCAGTGAAAATCGGCGGAGGCATGGGCAACATAGCCCGCTCCGACCGTCGCTCCGACATCTATTACGATCCCTCCACCCCCGAAGAGCCTTCTTCAAATCTTTCTAACCGTGCTGAGCCGGAAGGCGAAGAGGAAGTTGCCGAAAATGAGGAGGAAGAAGTGGAAGATGAAGAGGATGAGGAAACCGAGGGCAAAAATGAGAATGAGGGCGATGAAACAGATGAAACCCCTGACGCCAAACCTGCCGATACTTCCGTTCCCGCAGAGCCGATGACACCCCTCACTCCGAGACGGGCACCGACATTCCGCACCTCAGGGATGCCTCGTTTCCTTGAAGGAGCACGCTATTGGCTCCAGTGGGCTGGATTTCCCGAACCAGTGTACGCGCCTTATCACGGCTCCGACGATTACAAGGATGACTATACATCGCGAGGACTTTGGGTAAATTATCTTGCCGGAGGGTCGAGGGTGCTTCCCAACCGTGAGGGTCTAAACATACCTGTCGACATGGCATTCGCTCTCCACAGCGATGCAGGCAAAAGGGCTGATGATTCTTTCGTGGGAACACTTGGAATCTATTTCTCTCAAAATGGTGATTCCTATCGCGACGGAACCCCCCGCATCAATTCCCGTATGCTCACTGATCTGGTGATGCGACAGATTTCCAACGACATCCGACGCCAGTATGAACCATCATGGACACGCCGCTCAATGTGGGATAAATCATATGTGGAAGCGAGAGTGCCGGAAGTGCCGACAACACTCATTGAACTGATGAGCCATCAGAATTTCGCAGATATGATGTATGGTCTTGACCCGACATTTAAATTCACTGTGGGGAGGGCAATCTACAAGGGCATGGCACGATTCCTTGCGGAACGTAAGGACAGAGAGCTTGTGATCCAGCCCTTACCCGTAAAGAATTTTGCAATTACCCGCGAAAAGAAAAATCTTTACAGGCTCAGTTGGCAGCCCACTCCCGATCCCCTTGAGGAAACAGCGATGCCTGACAAATACGTGATTCTCGCACGCAACCAGGGAGAACTTGGATTTCACAAAATTGGCGAAACATCCAAAACTCACTATGACCTGAAAGTTGCCGACAATGAGATCCACAGTTTCCGCATAATAGCACTTAACAGAGGAGGTCAGTCTTTCCCCTCTGAGACCCTCGCGCTACGCGAATCTCCCGGAGCTACAAAGCCTGTGCTGATTATCAACGGATTCACCAGAATCAGTGGACCTTCGAATTTCAAAGACGGCAATCGAGCCGGATTTGATGCAGAAAATGATTTTGGAGTGCCCTACATAAGAGACATAGCGTTTACCGGAGACCAGATGGAATTCAACCGTAATTCCGGTGAATCGTTCGGAAGAAGCGCAACAAACTACACCACGCAGATAATTGCCGGGAATACTTTCGACTATCCCTACATTCACGGTGAATCCATTGCAAATGCCGGCTATGGATTTGTATCCGCGAGTGTCGGAGCTGTAGAATCAGGAGATGTAAAACTATCTAATTACAAGAACATAGACCTTATTCTCGGCAAACAGAAAGCAGGCATCGTCGGTAATGGCAAAAGCGGTGTGAATTTCAAGACATTCACTCCTGAACTTGAGAGAGAATTGCAGATTTTTTCCGACCACGGAGGCAATCTGCTTATCAGCGGCGAGAATGTGGTTTCCGACATATTCAGCTACAGATATGGTGAAGGTGATCGTCAGTTTGGCGAAGTCGTAATTGGAGTTGTTCCTGCAGAGACTCCGGAAGGATGCCCGGTCAAAACACGCTCCGGGCAGTTACGAGCTTCCGATGGCAGAACAATACGATATTCAAACACCCTTAACGATAAATGCTACATTGTTCAGAATCCCGATGCTCTTGCTCCTGCTCCAGGTGCGAAAGCAGAAGAGATATTCACATTTACCGATACCGACCAACCCGCGGGATATGTCATTGACCGAGGACGCAGCCACAACATGATCCTTTCCATTCCATTGGAAACAATCACTGAAAGTTACGACCGAGACCGCATCATCGCCGACTTCCTCAAGAAACACTAACCTCCCCCTTTAACCTCTTACCTCTCCCCTTTAACCTTTTACCTCTATAAGTTATGACCATCATAAGATTCACCAACGTCAATGATCTCCGCGAAGCGATCTTTCACGCTCCACTGGAGCAATATGTGCTCGTACAACTCGACGACAGAGAGATAGAACTCGATCCTCACTGCATACACCGTTACACGGAAATAGCATCGGAAATAGATTCAACGCTTACGTATTCCTATTTCCGTGAACGTAATGAAGACGGGAGCCTGATGCTTCACCCCGTCAATGATTACCAGCCTGGATCAGTGCGTGATGATTTCGACTTCGGACCTCTCGTGCTGCTAAATGCAGCTGATGTGCTCTCTGCCACAGAAGATTTCACAAGTGAGGAATCGGAAATGCTCGATGGCGGATGGTATGCATTGCGCCTGCGCATCACAATCGGCAAGATGATGGCGATGATTCCCGAATATCTTTACACCGCAACCCGCGTGGATTATCGTAAAAGCGGTGAAAAGCAGCATGACTATGTAGATCCTCGCAACCGGGAATACCAACTCCAGATGGAAAAAGCCCTTACAGATCATCTTAGACAGATCGACGGACTTGTGATACCGGAATCGACCACCGTTGATTATGATGCAGAGGAATTCCCCGTAGAGGCATCTGTGGTGATACCGGTAAGGAACCGCGTACGCACTGTGATGGACGCTGTCAATTCAGCATTGAGTCAGGAATGCGATTTCCCATTCAACGTTATCGTTGTGGATAATGAGTCGACAGATGGAACACGCGAACTCCTTGAGGGCGTAAAAGATCCTCGTTTTGTACTCATTAAGATAGGTGGGGAAGAGAACCTGGGAATCGGAGGATGTTGGAACCGCGCCCTGCTTTCCGAACATTGCGGACGTTTTGCCGTGCAACTCGACTCTGATGATCTATATAATTCTCCAGATGTTTTGAAAACAATCGTCAACCGGTTCCGTGCCGGCAATTTCGGCATGGTTATCGGAAGCTATATGATGGTTGATTTCGATGGAAATCCCATTCCGCCTGGACTTATAAGCCATGATGAGTGGACAGACACTAATGGTCCGAACAATGCATTGCGCATAAACGGATTCGGCGCGCCACGCGCATTCTTTACTCCGGTGGCACGACGCTTCCTGTTTCCTAACGTCAGCTACGGAGAGGATTACGCCATGGCATTGAGAATTAGCCGAGAATATAGCATCGGCAGGATTTATGAACCCCTGTATCTTTGCCGCCGATGGGAGGGAAATTCCGATGCCGCACTCTCCATTGAAAAGACTAACGCCAATAATAATTACAAAGATTGCCTCCGATCAATCGAACTTATGGCACGTGTGCGCCAGAACATGCAGAGCAGACCTATGCCGGGACTGCCAATCCCCGATTTAGGAGCATTGATGGGACCGGGACACGACAGAGGGGATTCATGGAACGAGGACGAAGAAGATGAGGATGATTTCGACGATTTCGATGGTGACGACTCTGACATTCAATTTTAATTCACAGACGGTATGCAGACATTATCTATCGACCATATCAATGACCTTATCGAAGCTCAGTTGCAAACGTGGCAAGAGGCGAAAGTAAATTTCGATCGCCTACGGGAGATCGAGCGCAAGCCGATGCCGTTAGGCGATTTCCCGGTTGCGGCTCAATTGAATCCGGCACGTATCCGTTCTACAGGTGCGGCTGTCGATAAGGAATCCATATCCAAACGCAGCTGCTTCCTATGCAAGGCAAACCGTCCAGAAGAGCAGATGTCTGGAACATGGCCTACGGAAGAGTGGGAACTTCTCATCAACCCCTTCCCTATTTTACCGGTGCATTTCACAATTGCATCTACCAAGCATATTCCGCAAGCAGAAATTCCGGTTGATATGGCGATAATGGCAGAGAATGCTCCATCCTTGATATTTTTCTATAATGGTGCCCGTGCCGGAGCTTCCGCACCGGACCATCTCCATTGTCAGGCAATGCTCAAATCCGAACTTCCCATCGTTGATCTCGTGGAGAAGCATCATCCTGAAAAAAGAGGGGGTTGGATGAGCAGTGAGGAGTATGGGTTGGATCTTCCGTTCAACTTTATGAGCGCAATCATAAAACCGGGCTTGCCGGGAATGTTCAATCTCTCACGCGCTTTGACAGCATTCGGAATTGACAGCACGACGGGAGAAAAAGACACAGGACTTATAAACGCTTTCTTCTGGATTTCCGATTCCGGATTCCTGCGGATAGTAATAGTGCCCCGACGTGCTCACCGGCCATCGCTATATTTCCTTCCTGAGGGAGAAAGATACATGATCAGCCCGGGAGCCGTCGACATGGCAGGTCTTATAATTGTGCCCCGTGAAGAGGATTTCCGGCGACTCTCACCTGAAATCATATCCCGCATTTATGCCGAAACGGCTTTTGCCGAACCGCTACCTGAGGAAATAAAAGCAAACTTCAGACCACCGGAAAATTTATTAGACTGATATGACTGAAACAGCGACATATACACCTCCCACCGGGAAATCTTCACCATGGCTCTGGATCCCCACAACATATATTGCCGAAGGTCTCCCCTATTTTGCAGTCAACACGTTGACCGTGCTGATGTACCACAATATGGGAATCGGACTGGCAGAAATGGCTTTCTTTACCGGTTGGCTGTATCTTCCATGGGTAATAAAACCCTTCTGGAGTCCTTTCATTGATCTTATAAAGACCAAACGCGCCTGGACTATTGCGATGCAGTTTCTTATGGCATTCTCACTTGCTGCCATCGGACTGTTGCTGCCAACATCATTCTTTTTCTCTTCCACTCTCATTTTCTTCTGGCTAACTGCATTTTTTTCAGCAACCCACGACATTGCGGCGGATGGCTATTACATGATTGAGCTGCCGGCTCATGATCAGGCGGCTTTCGTAGGGGTGAGATCCACATTCTACCGTATTGCCTCCGTGATCGGACAGGGTGGACTCGTAATGCTCGCAGGTTATCTGGAATTGCATTGCGAATCGGTATCTGCGGCATGGTCACGCGTGTTCCTTCTTCTCGGGCTCATATTTCTACTTATAGGACTATACCATACCCGCTTCATGCCGAGACCGGAAGGCGACAAACCTATGCCAGGAGTAACGCCCAAAACAATATTACGGGATTTCGGAAGAACTTTCGTAACGTTTTTTGAGAAACCACACATCGTTTCCGCCCTTCTCTTTATGTTGCTATACAGATTGCCGGAGGCAATGTGTCTGAAACTGGTGCAGCCTTTCCTTGTGTCTCCTCGCGAAGCCGGGGGACTTGCTCTGACCACATCCGAAGTCGGTTTTGTAAACGGCACGGTTGGAGTGGTGGCGTTGCTTGCGGGAGGAATACTTGGGGGAATTGCAATTTCTCGCGGAGGATTAAAAAAATGGCTTTGGCCGATGGCTCTCGCCCTTACTCTGCCGTGTGTTTTCTACTGCGGATTGGCTATGTGGCAACCCGATAATTTTATCCTTATCTGCACTGCCATATTCATCGAGCAGTTTGGCTATGGCTTTGGATTCACGGCATTCATGCTTTATCTGATATACTTCAGCCGTGGTGAAAGCAAAACATCCCATTATGCGTTCTGCACCGCTTTCATGGCTTTGGGGATGATGCTGCCGGGGATGGCAGCGGGGTGGCTTCACGACACCTTCGCTCAGTATCACATATTCGGAGCTGACGGACCTCAGGGATATGTCAATTTCTTCTGGTGGGTGATGCTTTGCTGCGCTGCTACATTTGCGGTGTGTCTCGGTGTGAAAATAGATCCTGAATTTGGGAAAAAGAATTAGAAACTGTTTAGATTTATTAAGATTGACTAATTTTGCATTGTGAATAGAATTCCCTTTAAATATACGCATATGATAATGTCGGCAATATTGCTGACAGTAGCATTGCTATCGGGATGTTCGTCGGCTCGTCATGTGCCGGAGGGGAAATTTCTTCTTGACGACGTAAAAATACACCTTAACGATTCAACAGGACGCCTCAATGAGCAGCAGCTTATGACATATGTGCGCATGCAACCCAATCACAAGATGCTGTGGTCTACTAAATTCCGTCTCGGAATATACAATATGAGCGGCAAAGACTCAACAAAATGGTGGAACCGATGGATTCGCAAACTCGGTGAAGCTCCCGTGATTTTCGATTCAACAACCTCACTATCCGATGCCGAGCAATTACGCAAGGCGATGGTGAATGCAGGATTCCTTGATGCCTCGGTATCCATTGATACTGTTGCCAACCGCAAAAAACGCAAAATGAAGGTTGAGTATGCTCTGACCGCAGGTAAACCTCACATGATACGCACAGTGGATTATGCATTTCCGAATGACACTCTGCGCCAGCTCATTATGCAGGATTCCAGCCACTTCACTGTGCGTCCCGGGGATCCGCTCGATATCTCTTTGCTTGAAACTCAACGGGATCTTCTAACCACTCGTCTCCGCAATCATGGCTATTATGCATTCGGGAAAGAGTTTATCACCTTCAATGCCGACACCACGGAAGGATCTTACGACGTGGATCTCACCATGACCGTAAAGCCAGCCTATCCCTCCGATTCGCCTAATTATCTGATCGATACCCACAAAGAATATATCGTAAAGAATATATATTATATAATGGATTATGATCCCGGTGTGACGGAAGATTATCGCCATTATCATGCTGTTGACACCGTAAACTATAAGGACATAACCATCTTATACGGAGCAAAGCGTTATCTCCGACCCAGTGTGCTTTATGACAACTGTTTCATTAGACAAGGAAAAAAATACAGTCTTCGCGATGTCAACAATACATATTCTGCTCTCGGAAGGCTCACTATACTAAAATTCATAAACATTCGGTTCAATCCGGTCGGCTCACTTGGTGAGCTGGGGATGCTTGACGCCTATATTCTCCTGACTCCCGGAAAGAGCCAGAGTTTTTCTGCCGAACTGGAGGGCACAAACTCCGAAGGCGATTTAGGGGTGGCTGCCGGATTGAGTTATTCACACCGCAATCTGGCTAAAGGATCAGAAACACTCACTGCCAAGCTACGTGGCGCATATGAATCGCTGAGTGGAAATCTCAGCGGACTGATTCACGACCGCTATCTTGAACTCGGCGCGGAAGTGGGTATCAATTTCCCTAAATTCAAGGCTCCCCTCCTCAGAGAAAGTTTCAAACGGCGCATCAAGGCTACTACCGAATTCAATGTTTCCATGAACTATCAGGAGCGACCGGAATATACCCGCATTATCTCCACTGCAGGCTGGAGCTATAAATGGTCGGAACGGTTCAACCGCAACAGGCATACCTTCACGCCGATTGACATCAATTATGTGTATCTCCCGGAAAGCACCAACGACTTTCTTGACGAAATAGCGCCCGACAATCCTCTTCTGCGTTATAGTTATGAGGATCACTTCATAATGCGACTTGGCTATAGCTTCTACCATACCAACAAACGGCAACAGACCCCATGGTCGCGTTCACTTCAGAGCGACATCTACACAGTACGTGTAAATGCAGAAGTGGCAGGCAACTTCCTTTTTGCGTTGAGCAGCATCTTCAACCATCGTTCCGATTTCCATTCCCAACCCTATAAAGTGTTTGGAATCCACTATTCACAATATGCAAAGATAGACGGAGATTTCTCCTACCTTCATATTTTCGATACGCGCAATTCACTGGCGTGCCGTTTCGGACTGGGCGTGGGTGTGCCTTATGGCAATTCGGCAGTGCTGCCATTCGAGAAACGTTTCTATGGAGGAGGAGCAAACGGAGTGAGAGGATGGGACGTACGCACGCTCGGTCCGGGACGTTTCCCGGGAACTAATTCCGTAAGCGACTTTATAAACCAATGCGGCGACATTCGCATTGATCTGAGCGTGGAATACCGGGCGAAACTGTTCTGGATTCTTGAAGGAGCCGTCTTCGCTGATGCTGGAAATATATGGACAATCCATAATTATCCCAACCAGCCCGGAGGAATGTTCAAGTTTAATTCGTTTTATAAAGAGATAGCCGCAGCCTATGGCATCGGTCTGCGTCTTGACTTCAATTATTTCTTACTCCGATTCGATATGGGTATGAAAGCGCATAACCCGGCAATGGGACAAGAGCCTTGGCCCTTGATTCATCCTGACTGGCACCGCGACCATTCTTTCCATTTCTCCATCGGATATCCATTCTGATTATGAAAAAATTAGTGATATTTGACCTTGACGGAACTCTCCTGAATACTATCGCCGACCTCGGTGATGCGTGCAACTATGCGCTACGAGCTATGGGATATTCCGAACATGCCCTCGCAACATATAATTACATGGTAGGAAACGGCGTTCGTAAACTCATAGAACGCGCCGAGCCGGATGCCGACAAGACAACGATAGACCGGCTGCTGGAGCTCTTTCGCGAATATTACGACGAACACTCCACAGACCATACCACTCCTTATCCCGGAATACCGGAACTTCTGACAAGACTCCATGAGAATGGAGTGGCGATAGCGGTTGCATCAAATAAATATCAGTCTGCCGTCGACAGGATCATACCCCATTTCTTTCCAGATATTCCGTTCGTAGCGATAATGGGGCAGATTGAAGACCGCCCTGTGAAACCGGATCCTTCGATTGTCTTCGCCATTCTCAACAAATATCCTACCCCGAAATCAGATGTGCTTTACGTAGGTGATTCTGCCGTGGATATGGAGACTGCAAGACGCGCCTGCGTTGATTCTGTTGGCGTGACATGGGGCTTCCGACCGGTGTCTGAACTCCGCGGGGCATATGCTGACAATATAGTGACCTCTCCGTCTGAAATAATCTCTCTTGCCGGAGTAAAATAAGAAATTCAACTTTTACAAGCAAAAAGTTGAGGTTTATAAGTTTAATTGCGCAGAGCGCAGTTTATAAGTTTATTTGGTTTCCGTGATATTAGTACAGAATTCAATCCGAATCGAACCAGATAAACTCTTAAACTTATAAACTCTTAAACTTTAAGTTGAAGCTTGCGAAACTTAAATAAGTTTATTAATCACAATGATTCACACTCAAACTTTCTTCAATTCTGCTAACGAATCAAATCCGGAAGGAGAGCTTGCCGTAAATGTTCTGGTGAGCAATATAATTGAGATTGCAACTGCCCACGCAAATGCGCTTGGGATAGGCAATCCAACAATGGCACATCTCGGAGCCGGCTGGGTCCTCTCTCGCCTTACTCTTGAGATGACACACTATCCAGCATGCAACACATCCTATACAATCAGCACATGGGTGGAAAACTGGAACCGCCATTTCTCAACTCGTGATTTCTCTGTCGAAGATCAGGAGGGAAATGTGTTAGGCTACGCAAGGTCTGTCTGGATGGTGCTGGATATGAACACCCATGACAATTTCGGACTTTCCCATCTGTCATTGCCCGAAGATGCGGTAACAGATAAGGAATGTCCTATAGCTCCGCAGGCAAAACACGTTGAGATCATGCCTTTTGACACACCTCTTGAGAATATACCTGCCCGTGCGCTCAAGGCAAACTCTCCCGATGCTGAATATACATTCAAATATAATGACATAGATTTTTATCGTCATGTCAATACTGTGAGATATATCACAATTCTCCTCAATCAATATACCCTCGCGGATTTCGACAGAAATTTCGTCAAACGTCTTGAACTGTCGTTTCTCCATGAAGGTAGTTTCGGCGACACGGTGAGTATCTTGCGGCACAATTCCTCGGACTCGGATTCATCATATTCATTGGTATCACACAAAACCCGACAACCGGTTATATTCGCAAGATTATCCCTATCTTCAAGAAAATGATTTTGCACACTATGTGCACTTTGGATTATATAAATTTGCAGCGTCACAGCATATTGTGACGCTGCAAATTTGTTATAACATCAAAGATTCAGTTATGTGTGAACATTGCCATAATCATTCAACATACAAGGTGGAAATTTTCTCCGGCTTGCTCCTCTTCATTACCCTTATTCTGGAGCATTCCGGCATTTTGAACCGCATAGCCGATGCTTGCGGCATAAAGCTCAATATTGCTGAAATTATCCTTTATCTTCTCGCCCTTATACCCGTAGGATTTCCGGTGGTCAGAGAGATGGTGGAATCCTGGACAAAGGGTAGTTTTATGAATGAGTTTACTCTTATGGTTGCCGCAACTGTGGGGGCATTCGTCATCGGAGAATATCCGGAGGGAGTGGCAGTGCTTCTCTTTTACTCATTCGGAGAAAAGTTGGAAAACTCGGCATCCGAAGATGTGAAGCGACGCATAAAGGCTCTACTCGGCAAACTGCCTGATGAAGCGACAGTAAAGGAAAACGGCATATTGAGCAAAGTCAGTCCCAAAGATCTCAAGCCGGGATCTATATTAGTAGTAAAACCGGGTGAAAGAGTAGCAATCGACGCTACTCTCATGGGAGATCATGATGTGGAGTTTGACACGTCGGCAATCACTGGGGAATCCGTGCCCCGTGCATATAAACCGGGAGAGGAGATATCCTCAGGCATGATTCCCGTTGACCAAGCAATTGAATTGAAGACATTGCGTGCTTTCTCCGACTCTTCCATGAGCCGCATAATGAAAATGATAGAGGAGGCACAAGCCACGAAATCGCCTACAGAGAATCTTTTGCGCAGAATCACGAAGTGGTACACCCCGGTGGTCTTTATCCTTGCCCTTCTTGTCTTCTTCATCCCATGGATAGTTGATGTTGTCAATGGCAATGCGTTTGAATGGATGAAATGGTTGCGCCGTTCTCTCGTATTTCTTGTATGCTCTTGCCCTTGTGCACTCGTTGTCAGCATACCGCTCAGCTATTTCGCATCGCTGGGGAACGCTTCACGCCGCGGTCTTCTCTTCAAGGGTTCCAAATATGTTGACGGCATGAGGGATGTTGATGCCGTGGTGTTTGACAAGACCGGCACTCTCACAACAGGAAAATTCCATATCTCCGCGATCTCTGCGGCAGAGGGTATTGACAAAAACCTGGTGCTCTCAGTTGCGGCAGCCCTCGATGCGGAATCAAACCATCCCCTTGCAGAAGCAATCCTATCTCAGGCGAAAGCTGATGGCATCGATGAATCGACGGCTTCAGATGTCAAAACTGTTTCTCACGGCATCACAGGGATGATTGGAGGAAAGGAAGCTGCCGCAGGCTCGCGAACACTTATGCACCGTCTGAAGATTGATGTGCCTGGAGCAAATTCTGATGCAACAGAAATATGTGTTGCCCTTGACGGTAAATATATAGGTTCTATATATCTATTCGACACTGTCAAGCCGGAAGCTGCGGAAGCTGTTCACCGTCTTCATGACCTTGGAATAAAATCTGTAGAGATATTATCGGGCGACAGAGAGGAAGCGGTTAAACGCGTTGCAAAAGAGATTGGAGCAGACAAAAGCCATGCCTCCCTCCTTCCGGAAGATAAGAAGAATATTATTTCCAGGCTTATTCAGCAGGGACACAAAGTTGCTTTTGTGGGTGACGGCATCAATGACGCACCTGCAATAGCTGCCGCAAATGTCGGAGTGGCGATGGGCACACTTGGCACAGATGTAGCAATGCAGAGCAGTGATGTAGTGATTGCTGGGGATAATCTTGAGAAATTGCCTGAGGCGATAACACTCGCAAGAAAAGTAAGAAGGGTCGTAACAGAGAATATCACCTTTGCGATTGGAGTCAAGGCATTGGTGATGATTCTCGGCGCATTCGGGATTGCCTCACTTTGGGCAGCCGTTTTTGCAGATACCGGCGTAACCCTCATCACAATCATCTGGACCCTTCTCCGCCTTCGCAAATAAACCGGGATATTTGGCGTTGATAAAATAAGTAGTTATTGTTATGGACATGTCTCTTGAAAATAGGATGAAATCTCACGGCGTGCGTCCCACAGCCGTGCGTAATCTGATACTGTCGGTTCTCGACAATACCACACACCCGATATCTTCGCTTGACATAGAGACATGTCTTGACACGGTTGACCGCTCATCAATCACCCGTGCTCTTGCATTATTCACGGAGAAAGGTCTCGTGCATATTATTGACGATGGCAGTGGCTCGGCGAAATATGAGATGTGTCGTGCCGCACACTCCCACTCAAACGATCACGAAGATACTCACTCTCACGACAGCCATCTCAACCACGATGACCTTCACGCCCACTTCCACTGCACAGTCTGCGGCAAGACCATCTGTCTCCCTTCTGCTCCCATTCCCGCCATCGACCTCCCCGCCGGCTTCACCCCCACCTCCGCCACCTACATAATAACCGGCACCTGCCCCTCCTGCTCCAAATAGCTTATACGTCAAAATATAAGACATGTAAAGCTTTTTATATAAGAAATTTGTTGTATATTTGCAGCATAATTACAATTCGATATGAAAACTCCCTCACAGATTGCTAAAATTAAAGCCGTGTTATTGTATATCATGCAAAGTTTCGATGACGGGGTGGATTATATCAAGTTGTTTAAGATACTTTATTTTGCGCAACAAGATCATCTTGTGAGATATGGCAAGGTTATCGTAGATGATTCATTTCGAGCATTGAAACATGGACCGGTTCCAACATATACTTATAAAGCTTTACAAATAGCCGAGGGTAAACCATTGGCTGGTGATTTTGATGATTTTCTAAGAGATATATCGGTTAAAGATAAAAAAGTTTATACGTCGGCAAAGCCAGACCTTGATTATATATCTGGATCAAACAAAAAATGCCTTGATGCATCAATAGAAAAATATAAAGACAAAGATCCCTATGATCTTTCAGACCTTTCTCATGATTCAGCCTGGAGGGAAGCTACAGAAAGAATCATTGACGATCCTCAAAAGAATTTCATAACCTTGATCGACATTGCAAGAGCCGGCAATGCATCCGAACCAATGGTTGATTATATCCGTCAAAAACAGATTGTGAAAAACGCTTTATCATAAAATAAATGAAAGCAAAAGACGGAGAATCACCCAAGCCTTCTCAAAATTCACACCGACAAAATATAAATATCCCAACTATACAAATTGGTGATATCATTTATGTAACTTTAGATCAAGATGATGGCTTAAAGCTAAACAAAGGATATAAGACACGTAGAAAATACATTGTAATCATAGGATTTACAGATGAGGGGATTGCAATTGGAGCACTACTCATTAATGGCAAGGAATATGAAAATATACCGACTTATCTCTATGTTCCTTCTTTTATGTGCATTTCTTGAATTAAGTGCCAAGAAGAAGGAGCAGGATTATCCACGGGCAGAAATAAAGGTCAGCTATAATTACCACGAAGAATTTATGCGAGGCAATGTGGAATATGCCGAGCATGATATTCCTATGCTCTTACTCGCCAATTCAAATCAGTCCAAGTTCTATAGCCCCCATACAGAATATAAGGACTCACTCGAGTCCACTCCTTCAGGCAGGGCGAAATCAAAGCAAATATTTGACATTGCCATCATGAAATACATCGAATCAAAGGATGAGAGTGTCATGAATTCTGTTGTCTACCATACATTTATATATGTATTTAAGGACAATCAGTTGAATAAGACGACAGTGTATGACAAAGCTGGGATAACCGAAAGAGGCGTTTACGAAGAGCCATATTCCGAACTCGCATGGGAGATAGGAGATTCCACAAAGACAGTTTTGGGATATGAATGTATCATTGCATCGGCTGATTACCATGGTCGTAAATGGACAGCCTGGTTCGCTCCGGAAATCCCTGTACATGACGGACCGTGGAAACTGCGCGGGCTTCCGGGACTTATTCTTGAGGCAACAGATTCGACAGGGCATCACTGTTTTGTTGCAGACGGAATCGAAGAGTCAACGCAGCCGATGTATCCTATATACAGCAAAGAGGAATATGACAATATGAGTCGGATCGACATGCTTCGCAGTCTGAGAAATTACCGAGACAACTCTCACGCAATGACTAAAGCCGCGACAGAAGGCATGCTCGATCTCGGACCAGATGCTCCGACACAGACAGAATACGATTATCTCGAAACAGATTATCATACCAAATCTGACAGGTAATTCTACCACTCAAATGCGGCGGTTACGCCGATACTGTTGAGGGTGACGTTACGTTGCCAGCGGCTCCAGTAGTTGGATGTAAGGAGTTTGTAGGTGACGCCGATATCAAAGGCTTGCTTTGGATTGTTCTTGCTGAGCGGTATACGCACTCCCATTGATGGTTGCATATAGAAATATTCCTGATTCGTCAGATAACCATTGTTGATGCGGATATAATCATCACTGCAGAGGAATGAGCAACCGATCTTCAGGTCGATGAAAAATGCCGCACTCGACCCCGCCATGCCATCGGTAGGATTTCCACCGATATTAAAACGGAAATCTGTAAACAGAGGTATCATCACGGCGTTAACGGAACTGCTGTGATTCGTATCGAATCCATCTCCGGGATTGGAAGGATCCGCCCAATCATCTCCCCAATTGTCGTTGACATTCGAAAAAAGGAAATCTACACCTACTCCTACACCCATGTAAAACCAATTCGAATAACGGAAACCCTGCGATGTAGACACAGTGAGGAAATTGGCTTTATAATGACCGAGACCTTGAGTATATGAAGTCTCAATAAATCCCTTATAGTTCACAGAACCTGAAAGGGCAGGCTGAATCAGTCCCGGCAAACGATTGGCAAGTTCATAATACTGCGCCATAGCGTGAACATTCACCAACGCCATCACTAAAACAATTAAAGTACGTAATAATCTTCTCATAGCATATGGTTCTATAAATTGTTTTAAGTATGATCCGCAAATTAGTTAATACATTAAATAATTTCGATGTCATACTTATAATAAAACAATTCAGGCATTCAATTTGATGCTTAAACAAAAAAATCCAACCATTAAATCCGCATTTATCGAACCGAGTTCGATAAGGGAATAAGTAAAAGGTAACAGGTAAAAAAGGATAAATTGACATGACTCTAATGTCTGACCCACGCCCTTCGCGTCTAAATATTTAGTTGACTCGGTTTGTTGAGGCGCGCCAATTCACCTTTACCCTATTACCTATAACCTTTCACCTTATCGGGCTGCGCCCGGTAAATCGTAAGTTATGTTTTTAAAATAATAATCTGATTTTTTAAGCAGCATCACGGAAAACCATGATTTCAAAAAGATTTCTTTAAACTTATTTTGCATAATAAGTATTTTCAGAAAACCAAACTTCTTAATATTATGAGCAAATTAAGGAAATTCAACATCTTTACCGCAGTTTTGGTAATGATGATGTTTTGCAATACAGTGCAGATACGGGCGCAAGTATTCATCGAAAAGACATTTACCGGCGAGGAAATCAACAATAATTGGTGCTTGCTGGATATTGACGAGACTACACCCCGTGAATGGGCTGGAACCGCTACCATCGATTATACTACCGGCTCTGAAATGTATCTCATCTCTAAAAATTCTTTTGCAGATGTATCGAAGATAGTTATAACGTATGAGAATACATCCGGCAGAGTGCTATTCAATGTCTATGAAGCCAAGGTTGGTGACACTCCATTCAATAATAGCAACAATCTGGAAGAGGGGGAAGTATTCGATTCATATGTCTGGGAAAAGCCTTCGGCTACGATTCCGTGGGGCAATATATCCTTGATGACACAATTCAACAAGGGGACAGGTACTTCTGTTACCATAAGAAGCATTACCATTACGTATGACAGCACGGGAGCAAGAAATCTTCGGTGGTCGGCAAACTCCGCCACTGCTACCTTGGGAAGTGACTTCACTGCCCCTACCCTCCAAGGGAGATATCTTGGAGGCATCAGATATTCAAGCAGCGACATAAATGTGGCAACAGTAGAAGCATCGACAGGAGAGGTAACGATTATTGACCAAGGTGAAACGACCATTACCGCCTCTGCTAAGGCTGACGGACCATGGAAAGAGGAATCTGCGTCTTATAGGCTTACAGTGACACGACCGACATCCTTCATAAGCGAAACCATTGATGTGACCACACCTGGCTCACTACAGGATATGCTTCTTGATCTTCCAACGCGTCCTAAGGAACTCACGATAACAGGCAACATAAACGCAACCGACATAAATTATATCAATTCGGGTGCTGGTAAAATTGCAGGTGTGACCATTCTCGATCTATCAAATGTGAAACTGGTTGCCAGTGACATTCCTTATAATACTACACAAATAGGCACATCTGATGTGGGAATCGGAGCAATCATGATCCAATTCTATATATCCGATGAATGCCGCATCGATACAGTCAGCACCGGCGGTTCACTCGGTGGCAGCGGAACTTTATATAAAGTTTACAGCAATGCTCTTGCAGGAGGATTCTTTAATAATAAAAACCTGACACGTGTCATATTGCCCCGGGATCTGCCAGCCATCGGAATGTACATGTTCAACGGATCAATGGTTGAAAATATAGTCATGCCAGATTCTCCCTCTGAAATAGGAGTGCTTGCCTTCGCAGGATGCGCTCTGAAATCAATCTCTGTTCCAGCATCAGTGACAAAAATAGGAAATGCCGCCTTCCAGGGATCTGCAATATCAGATATAACCCTACCGGAATCTTGTATTGAAATCGGGGATTGTGCATTCAAAGATACGAAACTAAACTACATAAACCTTAAACATTTACAGTTCATCGGGGAAGATGCTTTTGAAGGTGTTCCATTAACAGGAACTATAGATCTTAGCAACATAACGAATATACCGACAGGGGCATTTGCATATACCAAGGTCAATGAAATCATATTCTCCTCTGCACTCAAAACGATTGGGGCATCGGCATTCAAAAACAACTTGAATCTTAAGGTCATCACTCTCCCAGAAGGTCTTGAATCCGTTGGAAACTATGCCTTCAATGGCTGTCAGTCACTTACCTCCATAGTTCTGCCGGAATCTCTTGTCTCCATCGGAGAGCATGCCTTCCCCCTGGAATGGGGATTAAAACAGCCTGCTGAAAACAGCATAATCTATATCGGGAAAGTCGCCTACCAGCTTGCCTCAAACCCCACACCTGTAAGCGAACTTACTTTCAAAGAGGGTACTGTTGCAATATCTTCAGGCTTACTGAATGTTGCAAGAGCTGGGTCTGAGAAGGCAGCATTTGTGAATGGGATTAAGAAAATAGTATTCCCCTCCTCATTGAGATACATCGGGAATAAAGACGACCATGATTGCTACTCTTTCCAAGAAATGAAGAACCTTGAGGAAGTGGTACTTAATGATGGTCTTCTACAGATAGGTCACTATGCCTTTTCCGATTGTCCTAAACTTGATATCAGTTATTGGCCCGAAAGCCTTGAATACATCGGATATCGTGCTTTTCGCAACACCAACATCAGCACTCTAATTTTAGGCAAACACTTAAAATATGCGGGCGCACAAAGTTTCTGGGGATGCTCAGCATTGTATGATTTGAAACTCTATTCTCCAAACCTAATTATCGGTAGCCAGTATTATTGGGATCAGGAAGACGAATCATATTGCATTTTTACAGCCAATGGGCTTGAGTCAGTCACTATCGGTGCGGAAGTAGAGAAGGTTCCAGGCAGTTTCTTAAATGATGCTTCCATCAGAACCAATCTGAGACGTCTTATCATAGAGCCATCCTCCACACCATTAGAAATCAGACAATACGCATTTTATAGATTTCCACTTACAATAGATAACTTTCCACGTCCGATAAAGTACGTAGGGCAATCCGCATTCTCGGAATGCAACTTCTCATGCGACATTGATCTCGACAATTGCAAATATTTTGGCAACAACGCTTTTGAAGGGAGCTCAGGTATAACAAATATTACGCTTAATGATGATGTTGAATATTTAGGAGACAGAGCTTTTTACAATGTGGCTACACTCGATTCCGTATATTACAATATCCCTAACATCGAAAAATCCTTCAATGGAAAAAGTTCTATTCAGCCATTCTATGAATGCAGCAATCTTAAATCGCTTGTGATAGGGAAAGATGTGGAATATATCGGACAATACGAATTCTCCAATCTTTCGGCTCTTGAGAACATCACTTTTGAATCTCGCGATGAAAAGACCCGTGCAGAAGCTGTATCGTTACAGATCGACAACGATGCCTTCCGGTTCGCTCCAATGAGCAGCATATCATTACCTTATTGCCGCACTGCCATTGGTGATTATGTCTTCGGTAACTGCACCAACCTCCGGGAAATCAGATTCAGCGAAGGACTCGAAAATATCGGGAAAGGTGCTTTCTATTCTTCTGGAGTGGAACACATTGATTTCCCGGGAACCTTTATGGCATTCACCGGTGAAAATGCGTTCCAATCCGCCTCCAAGCTCAATGCTTTGTATTTTCACACGCAGCAAGCTCCTGCCAATCTTGCGAATGCAGGTCTCAGGCAAACAGTTGTGGTCTATGTTCCTCAAACTGCTGTTGAAAATTACAAACAATCAACTTCCAATGAAGTGCGTCCGATCAGCATAACTTCATTCTCAATCAACAAAAAAGAGATTGTTTTGCAAGAAAACAACGTTGTCCAACTTATCGCCGAAATAGCACCTGATGATTATTCAGGACTTCAAATAAACTGGGAATCTTCGGATAACGATATCGTCTCAGTTGATGCAAACGGCATTGTGCTTGCAAAAAGAACGGGAGAAGCGGAAGTTTCAGCAACAATAACCTTCATGGACAAATATGTCGCCACCTGCAAGGTCAAAGTCAATGACGGCTCGGGAATAAATGATATTGGAATTGACAATGGTGCGGTAAGAATCAATACAAAACAGGGCAGCATTGAAATTATTGGCGCCAATGACGAAAGCATCGTGCGGATATATACCATAGACGGACGTTTGATTGTAAAAGACAGACGCAAAATCATCAATGGGCTCTCCCCTGACACTTATATCGTCACAATCGACGGTCTTTCGTACAAAGTAGCAGTAAACTGAAAATCAGGTTGTTTCCTGATTATTTATTATAAACCGAAGGGTCAGTTCAACAGCCTTATTGAAAGCTCTTTCCTGTCCCGGAACAGTTATAAACAGATGAACAGCACCCGGAAACTCAACTCTCCTCACTTTTTCATGGGTCTTTCCGGCAAATTCCTTGCCCTGATCACATAATATATCGCGCTCTGCCGCAACAAGGAGGGTTCTTGGCAATATGCCAAGAGCCTCTTCTTCATATAAACCTACACTTATGCAAGGATTCCGGGCATCCTCTTCTCCTACATATGCTTCATTGAATATTTCCATAATCTCAGAATCAAGTCCAAAACCCGAACCATATGTATCCCAAGATTCTGAATTATCAGCAAAAGCCTTAGTCACCGGATAAAACAACAGAAGTGATTCCGGCAACCTATCACATTTTCCTGACAAGACAAGAGCTATTGCAAGATTCCCTCCTGCCGAATCTCCTCCTACCGTTATACGGTCAGGATCAATATTCAATAAACCACTGTTCTCAACAGCATAACGCATAGCATCGCAACAATCTTCAAGCCCACACGGATAAGGATATTCCGGAGCCAGCCGGTAATCCACCGCCATCACCTTAACCTTACCTGAAGCGGCAAGTTGATTACAAAAGCGTCCACAGCTGTTGATGCTTCCAAACGTCCATCCTCCACCATGCAGATAGATAAGAAGAGGCAACGGCTTTCCGTCATAATCCCTCGGCTCAAAAAGGCATAAGCAAGATGACAGCATTGTAGCCTTAACGTTATTAGATATCGCAGGTCTGTTATTACGGGAATGTCTCACCGTTTCCAAGTCGCGATAGTCTCCCGCCATAGCTTTGCGTATCGCCGATGCCTGACGCAGCTGCAAGCCCTTCGGCATTTCACGTAGAAATTTGTCTGCCTCGATCCTCATTACCGTATCTTCCGGTAAAACACCATTATGCACCGCACCCATCTCAAACAACGTTAAGAACAAAAGCAACACGCTCGCGACAATGCGCTCATGAATAGAACCCTTCATTCAGATGTAAATATGAAAATCAGCCTACCTGGAAGCTGTTTAGAAGCTATTTAATTTATACAGATTTTTACTTTTACAGGAAAATGATCGGAAGGTGTGCGGCTTTCATAAGCATTGATACTTATTTCCGACGGAGCGTCATTAGCTTCAGCGGCAGAAGCGTTTCCCGCCGATGTCCGATAAGTATCCGTAAGCACCCCGTATTTAATAACTTTCACATCATTCGATACAAATATATGGTCAATTCTGCTGTCCGTATATCCGTCTGTATGATACCCGTTGAATGTTCCATTAAGGGCATATACAAAATCCGCCACCTTGAATGAATCTGAAAGGAAATCGGAAGAAGACAGCACCTCATACATATCATGAGTCTGATCAACATTAAAATCGCCGGTCAGAAATGTCGGCAAATCCAGACCTATCTCTTTCATTTTTTTTTGCACAAGCTTCACGCTTTCTATCCTTGCCTGCTTCCCTACGTGGTCAAGATGAAGATTAAAAAACTGAAACACCTTGCCCGATTCCTTATGCCTGAATTTTCCCCATGAACATATCCTCACACAAGCAGCATCCCAGCCGAGTCCGGGACGTTCAGGAGTCTCCGAAAGCCAGAAATCACCTTTATCCAACAATTCGAACATGGCAGTGTCATAAAAAATTGCAGAATGCTCACCCGCCTCTTTGCCGTCATCCCTGGCAACTCCGATATATTCATACCCCGGAAGTCCGGATTTCAGATCTTCAAGCTGATTCTTGAAACCTTCCTGCGTGCCGAATATATGAAATTCATGAAATCTTATCAACTGTGAGATTACGGGACATCTCCTCTGCCATCCGTTCCCTTTTGATGAATCGCTCTCATTTTGTTGCCGCAGATTATAAGTGGCCACATTAAAGCTTACCGGAGCGGACGCCTGAACCATTTGAGATATGGAAAAGCTCCATACCACCATTAAAATTAAAATCGCCTTTTTCATAACAAAAATGAGGGAACACACCTTACGGGCGTCCCCTCTATTTGATTGGTTTTGTATCAAATTAGATAATACCCTGTGCCATCATTGCGTCTGCAACCTTGAGGAAGCCGGCGATGTTGGCACCCTTCATATAGTTGATATATCCATCGGGCTGTTTGCCATATTCAACACAAGCCTCATGGATGTCGTGCATGATCTGGTGAAGCTTCTCGTCAACCTGAGCTGCCGACCACTGCAGATGCTCTGCATCCTGAGTCATCTCAAGACCGGAAGTAGCTACGCCACCGGCGTTGACTGCCTTGCCGGGACCATAAGGAATCTTGTTCTCGATGAATGTATCGATAGCTTCGGGTGTGCAACCCATGTTGGAAACCTCTGCAACGAGGAGAACATTGTTGGCAACAAGCTGCTTCGCATCGTCACCGTTAAGCTCGTTCTGAGTTGCACAAGGAAGTGCGATATCCACTTTCTGCTCCCAAGGTTTCTTGCCTGCGAAGAATGTTGAGCCGGGGAACTTGTCGGCATAAGGAGCAACGATGTCGTTGCCGGATGCACGAAGTTCGAGCATGTATTCGATTTTCTCAGCATCAAGACCGGCGGGATCGTAGATGTAGCCGTCAGGACCGGAGATGGTAACAACCTTTCCACCGAGTTCTGTAGCTTTTGTTGCGGCTCCCCATGCAACATTACCGAAACCGGAAATTGCAATGGTCTTGCCCTTGATGTCCTGACCAAGGTCTGCGAGCATTGCCTGAGTGTAATAGAGAGCACCGAAACCGGTTGCCTCGGGACGAATACGGCTACCACCGAATGAAAGACCCTTACCTGTGAATGTACCTGTATTCTCACGGGCAAGTTTCTTATACATACCATACATATAGCCGACCTCACGACCGCCTACGCCGATATCACCGGCGGGAACATCGCGATCGGGACCGAGGTTGCGCCAAAGCTCAAGGATGAAAGCCTGGCAGAAACGCATGATCTCTGCGTCGCTCTTGCCACGGGGGCTGAAGTCTGAACCACCTTTGCCACCACCCATCGGCAGAGTTGTAAGAGCGTTTTTGAATGTCTGCTCGAAACCGAGGAATTTGAGGATTGAAAGGTTTACAGAAGCGTGGAAACGAATACCTCCCTTGTAGGGACCGATAGCGTTGTTGAACTGAACGCGATAACCGATGTTGTTCTGAACCTCACCTTTGTCATCAACCCAGGATACACGGAAAGTGAAAATACGATCAGGCTCAACCATTCTTTCGATAATCTTAGCCTTCTCGAATTCGGGATGCTGATTGTAAACTTCTTCTACAGAGAGAAGCACTTCTCTTACAGCCTGGAGATACTCTTTCTCACCGGGGTGTTTGGCCTCAAGATTGGCCATGATTTCATTAATGTTCATGATAATCTTTTTAGACTTATGGTTAGATTTAATTTAATGTTAAAGGTGTAATGTTTAATGTTGAATTACGATCCCGCAGACCTAATGCCTAAAGCCTAAAGCCTAAAGCCCGAGAGATACGTTTCAATGCTGCAAACTTACAAACTTTATTTAACTCCACAAAATAAATCGTAGGTAATTTTTTATGTTTTGCAACCATAAAAACGGACATAGACAAAAGGAGCCCCGCCAAAAGCGGGACTCCTCATCGTTACGAAGAATTATATTATTTATCTTTACCTGACCTTTGAATCTTTTCTTTTATTTCTGGGTGAAGATCACGATACGGTTCCAGTCATTGGTGCTGTAAGGCTGAACAGAAGAGCCGTCATATTTGATTGTCAGACGATCGCGGCTGATTCCGTAAGTGTTCACAAGAGCATCGGCAACTGCATTGGCACGTTTCTCTGAGAGAGCCATGTTGTATTCGGATGTACCGGTATCCTTGTCGGCATAACCGCAGATAACAACCTTCTCTTCAGGATTAGCTTTAAGCCATTCCGCCATGTTGTAGACATTCACTTCCTCTGTAGGCATGATCTTGTCTGAATTGATGGTGAAGCGGACAGTTGTCATAAGAGGTGCGTTCACGCAATCTTTCTGCACGGGTTCGGGGCAAGGAAGCTGAGCCTGAAGGGCTGCAACCTCTTCTCCGCATGCGAGAAGCTGAGCACGGAGGTCGTTGACCTGACCATTTAGTGCGGCAATCTGAGATACATATGCACACTGGTTGAATGTGCCGAAGCTACGGCCACCGATATTGAAGTTGAAACCACCGAGAACTGCTACATTGGCATCAATTGAGTTTCCGTGAACGCTGTTGTTCCAAGTGTCGGCATAGAAAGATGCACGAGCCTCAGCGAAGAAATCAACATATTCGCAAAGACGGAAGCGGAACTGCAAACCTGCTGATACAGGAAGAGACCATGCCACGCTCTTCGGTTTGTTGTGACGATTGTAAACGTTTGTTCCTGCAGGTTCTCCACCCTGAGCGTTGCGGAAATCCCAAGTGGCATCACCGCCAAGACCTACAAATGGAATGATTGAGAAGACACGGTTGTCGTTAACTCCACCAAGAGAATTGAACATATCCCACATGAATTCTGCCTGGAGATTAACGTGTTTTGCGCGAGCCCAGCCATTGTGGATATCTGGCTGCATGGGGTTATCCCAGTGCAATGCCCCGCCAAGAGCTTTGATACGGAATCCGATGTAAGGAGAAACCCAGCGACCGAAACCGACACCATAGGTGAGTGTCATTTTATGACGGCTAACATTGTCGCCCGGAGTCTTTGCGTCACCTCGTTCTACGAAAGGCTGGTTGATACCGGCTTCTACTTCGATAAACCAATTGTTGCGCCAATTGGAGAAGTAGCGTGTGGTGTTGTCGCATGTGAATTCAGTTACCGTAGTAGCTTCATCTACGAAAACATCCTGTGCGTTCGCGGGAAGGCAGAAAGCTGCTGTTCCGGCGCAGAGCGCGATCGCGTAGTAAAGATTTCTTGTTTTCATAAAATATTAATTTAAGATAAGTAATTTTTAAAACTTTCTAAATTGTTTTTTGCAATTTTTACCTATCTAACACTGCAAGGAAAAATTTTGTTTGCTCCCCGTGACAAATTTTAACATGAGAAATGCAAAAATTTCCCTCAATCCCTTATTATATCACTTATTTTCATTAAATTCGCGATGCGAAACCGCGATACTAAATGAAGCGTCATCCAAAATACCGCATCCGCATCGAGGATGAATCAAGACTTGAAGACCTTGCGGATATAACGCTATCGCCGCTGTCGTTATGGACGGGGGCTATAGCGGCATTGGTTGTGCTCATTATGATATCAGGTGCAATCGTAATGGTCACCCCCATCCGCACGCTGCTGCCCGGATATATGAAACAATCAGAAAGATCAGCCACAGAAGACAATATCCTGCGTCTTGATTCCATCTTCGGAGCATATGCTCAAAACCAGGATTATCTCGACAATATCCTCAAGGCTTTTGACACTGATCGGACCCCTACCGCAGACTCGCTGGTGATGACCGCAAACTTGCGTGAGATGTCGCCGGATTCCCTTTTGCCGCCATCCCCTCTTGAACGTAAATTTGTAAACGCAATGGAGGAAAGGGAGAGATTCAATATTTCTGTGCTCGCCCCACTTGCCGCCGACGGCATGATGTTCTCCCCTCTCAGCGACAGCAGCATCTTCAGTGCTTCATCACGCGCTGAAGAGAAAGGCAACGTCATTATGCCTCCTGATGAATCCGTTAAAAGTGTTGCCGACGGCTCAATCCTTGCCTCTTACTACTCCGCAGCAGAAGGGGGATATGTGGTGATTATACAACACGCAAAGGGATTCGTAACGCGAATAGCAAGACTCGGATCGCCAATGGTATCTGTCGGAGATGCCGTGCTTGCAGGACAAATGCTCGCCTTGGGACCAAAACCCGATGGCAAGGGAAGAAGATACATTGAAGTGATGATGTGGCATAATGGTTTGCCTCTGATTCCCTATGATTATATTGGAAATCCGGAATCCACAATAGTGAAAGATGCCCCATTCGAGGCTCCTCGCGGGAAGTATTAGGATTCAAAAAGCCATTATAGAAATAAAGAGATGAATGATATAAAAAACATTGCGATACTTGGTTCCACGGGATCAATCGGCACGCAGACGCTCGATATAATCGAGGAGCATCCCGAACGATTCCGCGCATCCGTGCTTACAGCTGCCCGCAATTGGGAACTGCTTGCCGCCCAGGCTCGCAAATTCATGCCCGACAGGGTTGTGATCGCCCGTGAAGAGTTCCTTCCTCAACTGAGGGAGGCTCTGTCTGACCTTCCGGTCTGTGTCGAAGCCGGAGCTGATGCTATCGCTGAAGCAGCAGCGATGCCGGGAGTAGACATCGTAGTCACTGCTATGGTGGGATACAGCGGTCTGATTCCGACTGTAAAGGCTATTGAAGCCAACAAAACAATCGCGCTTGCAAACAAAGAGACCCTTGTAGTGGCAGGAGAAGTAATCACCTCTCTGCTTAAAGAGTCTGACTCACGGATTATACCCGTAGACAGCGAACATTCAGCAATATTCCAATGTCTTGTTGGGGAAAACCGTGAAAATGTTGCAAAAATCATCCTGACGGCAAGTGGCGGTCCGTTTCGCACAAAAACGCTTGCCGAGCTGGAGACTGTCACTGTTGACGATGCTCTCCGTCATCCCAACTGGAACATGGGCGCGAAGGTAACGATCGACTCCGCATCCATGATGAACAAAGGTTTTGAAATGATCGAAGCGCGATGGCTCTTCGATTGTCCTCCTGAGAAAATCCAGATTGCCGTTCACCCGCAATCGATTGTGCATTCGATGGTGGAATATATTGACGGCTCGATAAAGGCGCAACTTGGTGTGCCCGACATGCATCTGCCCATCCGTTATGCCCTCAGCTATCCTGAGCGCATCACGAGCTCTCGAGAACCTTTGAAACTTTCACAATATTCTAATCTGACATTCGAAGAACCGGATATGACGAAATTCCCGCTTTTGAGATTTGCGTTTGAAGCAATAGCTGCCGGTGGCAATATGCCTTGCATTCTCAATGCCGCCAATGAAGTGGCTGTTGCAGCTTTTCTAAACCGAAGAATCAAATTCATGGATATTCCCCGTTTGGTGGAAAAAGTGATGATTGAAACTCCTTACATCTCAAAAGTCTCTCTCGCAGATCTTGTAAGCACCAACGCGGAAGCCCGCGCCCGTGCGGAGGCAGGTGTTAGGCATTAGGTGTTAGGTGTTAGGCATTAGGAGAAGCAATCTAAAGCCTAAAGCCTAAAACCTAAAGCCTCAAAATTAAACATTACTCATTACACATTAAACATTATTTAAGCTTGGATACATTTCTCATAAAAGCTGCGCAGCTTATTCTCGCATTTGCGATTCTTGTAATTATTCATGAATTCGGTCATTTCTTCTTCGCCCGCATATTTGGAGTGAAAGTGGAAAAATTCTATATATTCTTTGATCCCTGGATCGAACTTTTCAAGTGGAAACCTAAAAAATATTACGGTGGTCTCGGAAAAACAAAAGAGATCAAATGCAACGACACCGAAAAAACTAAAAAGAAAAAATCATCGTTCTGGGGAGACACAGAATATGGAATAGGCTGGCTTCCTCTTGGAGGATATTGCAAGATTGCAGGTATGATTGATGAATCAATGGATACCGAACAGATGAAGAAACCTGCCCAGGATTGGGAATTCCGTTCCAAACCGGCGTGGCAACGGCTCTTGATAATGATAGCAGGCGTACTTTTCAACTTCCTGCTTGCAATCATCATATATGCCGGGCTTGTATACGCCACCGGTGAGAAATACGTTCCTGTGCAAGATGCAAAAATGGGTTTCACATATTCGGGAGAAGCGCGTAAGATTGGATTTCACAACGGAGATATTCCACTCACCGCTGATGGCGAAAAACTTGAGAATCCCGTGGAAGCCAGGCTCAAAATGATTCAGTCAAAGGAGGTGACTGTGCTTCGCGATGGTCACGACACTATCAGCATTTCAATACCTGACAAATTCATCTTTGCTCTTGATGATGAAGCAAAAAGCGACACTGCTACAGTAAATTTCTTCGCATACCGAATGCCGACACGTATCACCCAAGTGATGCCGGGAGAAGGAGCCGCCAAAGCGGGAATAATCCCGGGAGATGAAATCATTGCCATCGATTCTGTGTCAACTCCCTCTCTTGACGAGTTCTTCTACAGCTTGCAGGGACACAATAACGAGACTGTTGATTTCACCATTGTGCGTAAATCCGATGCAAAGACAGACACTTTGGTTTTACCTGTCAAGCTCTCTGACAATTCCAAAATGGGGATTGGTCTGGAGATCAATCCCTCCGCATTCTTCAACACGAAAGAAATACGTTACAACATATTCCAGTCAATACCTCGTGGAGTGGAGATGGGCACGGAGAAACTAACGTCCTATGCCAAATCCATGAAGATGGTATTCACCAAAGAGGGAGCCAACAGCATCGGAGGCTTCGGCTCAATCGGATCCATCTTCCCTGAAAAATGGAACTGGATCGCATTCTGGAATATTGCCGCGTTTCTTTCTGTAGCACTCGCGTTCATGAATATCCTTCCCATTCCTGCTCTTGATGGAGGACACGTAATGTTCCTTATCTATGAAGTTATATTCCGTCGTCCGCCAAGTGAGAAATTCATGGAGCGTGCCCAGATAGTGGGTATGACGCTGCTGATACTTCTCCTTGTCTATGCCAATGGCATGGATATCGTAAGACTCTTTAAATAATTAGGAATTAGGAGTGAGGAATTAGGAATTATAAGTATTATATTTGATTTGAATTGATGAAAACCATAAAGCTTAGACCGGGTAAGGAAGAATCTCTTCTACGCCACCATCCATGGGTGTTTTCAGGAGCTATCGCCACTCTCCCTTCAGACCTTGAGGAAGGAGATGAGGTTTGCGTTACAGATTCCAAGGGTAACGTGCTTGGCGCCGGTCATTATCAGATAGGCAGCATAGCTGTCAGAATACTTGAATTCGGAGTAGAGAGCATCTCGGATGATTTCTTCTGCCGCAGATTGGTATCGGCTTTTGCCTTGCGCCAGACGTTAGGACTCATCCGCGAAGACAACACCTGCTTCCGTCTCGTTCATGGGGAGGGTGATTTTCTTCCCGGGCTGGTGATCGATATATACGGTGACACCGCCGTAATGCAGGCGCATTCCCCTGGAATGCACTTCGCGCGACACGACATTGCCGAGGCTCTAACTCTCCTTCCCGATGCGCGTATTCGCAATGTCTACTACAAGAGTGATACCACTCTACCATACAAGGCACATCTTGACCCTGACAATGAATACCTGATTGGCAACTATGACGGCAACATAGCTCTTGAAAACGGATTGCAATTCAACATCGACTGGCTCAAAGGACAAAAGACAGGATTCTTCGTTGACCAGCGGGAAAACCGCAAACTTTTAGAGCATTACGCAAAAGGGAGACATGTGCTTAATATGTTCTGCTACACCGGCGGCTTCTCCGTATATGCCATGAGAGGCGGCGCATTGAGTGTGGATTCCGTGGATTCATCCTCAAAAGCTGTTGCATTGACCGATGCCAACATTGCACTTAATTTTCCCGGAGATGACCGTCACCACACTCACGACGTGGATGCATTCAAGTTTCTTTCGGATATGGAAGCGGACAAATATGACCTCATAATACTTGACCCGCCGGCATTCGCGAAACACCGGGGCGCAATCAAGAATGGTCTTATCGGATACCGCAAACTCAACGCAAGGGCATTTGAGAAAATCAAGAGCGGTGGAGTGCTCTTCACATTCTCTTGCTCTCAGGCGATAACAAAAGATATGTTCCGGATGGCGGTCTTCACTGCTGCTGCAAAATCAGGGCGCAAGGTTCGCATCCTGCATCAGCTCACTCAACCTGCCGACCACCCTGTAGACATCTCCCACCCTGAAGGTGAATACCTGAAAGGTCTCGTCCTCTACGTTGAGTAATTCCATCCCCATTCCCATACCTCCCCATCCAGCCCCATCTCGCCCCATTAACCCCATTGACCCCAAAATAAGAAAGAACAAAATATGAAAAAAATCCTTTCCACATTAATGATCGCAACTATGGCATCAGCCGGTGCAAATGCCGTTGAAAACAAAAATTTCAACTATCATGTCGACAGATTCGCCGACATTGAAGTGCTTCGCTATGAAGTGCCTGAATTCAAGAATCTTACTCTCAACCAGAAGAAGATGCTCTATTATCTGTCGCAGGCTGCGCAGATGGGACGAGACATCATCTGGGATCAGAACGGACGTTACAATCTGCAACTCCGTCAACTGTTAGAAAAAATCTATCTAAAATATGACGGCGACCGCAACTCAAAAGATTTCAAAGCTTTTGAGAAATACCTCAAGCAGGTTTGGTTTGGCAATGGCATACACCATCATTATTCCACCGACAAATTCCGTCCTGAATTCTCTCAGGCATTTTTTGAAGAACGCGTAGGCAAGCTCCATAACTGCTGCCTTCCCCTGAATCCGGGACAGACTCGCGAACAGATGATGGCAGAACTGGTCCCCGTGATATTCGATCCTTCGGTTATGGCAAAGCGCGTAAACCAAGACGGCACACAGGATGTTGTGGCAACATCCGCCAACAACCTTTACGGTCCGGGGGTTACCCAGGCAGAGGTTGAGGAATTCTATGCTAAAATGAAAAAGCCCAATGATCCCACACCGGTCTCTTATGGTCTTAACGCAAGGGTTGTAAAGGAGAACGGAGAGATCAAGGAACAGAAATATAAGGTAAACGGACTTTACGGCCCGGCAATCGCAGAAATCATCTATTGGCTCGACAAAGCGAAAGGTGTGGCGGAGAATGACGCGCAGAAAGCTTACATCACAAAGCTGATCGACTATTATATCACTGGCGACCTGCGTCTCTTCGATGAATATTCCATCCTTTGGGCTGAAGACACAAAATCTGATGTTGATTTCGTAAATGGCTTTATTGAAAGTTATGGCGACCCTCTCGGCATGACAGGTTCATGGGAATCATACGTTAATTTCAAGAATAAGAAATCTTCCGAACGCACTGAGGCAATCTCAAGCAATGCTCAATGGTTTGAGGATCGTTCTCCGGTAGATCCCAAATTCCGCAAACCGAAAGTAAAGGGAGTGTCAGCAAAAGCTATTACCGCCGCCATGCTTGCCGGTGATGCCTTCCCCTCTACAGCCATAGGCATCAACCTACCAAACTCAAACTGGATTCGTGCTGCACACGGATCAAAATCCGTGACAATAGAAAACATCACAGAGGCATACGCCATGGCATCCCAAGGCAACGGATTCAATGAAGAATTCGTTATTGATGCTCCGACACGCAAGCTTTTAGACGATTATCTCTATGTCACCGATATGCTTCACACCGACCTCCACGAATGTCTCGGACATGGCTCCGGGCAACTTCTCCCCGGTGTTGATCCCGATGCCCTGAAAGAGAACGGCTCAACCCTCGAAGAGGCAAGAGCTGACCTCTTCGCCCTCTACTATCTTGCAGATCCGAAGCTCATTGAGCTTGGTCTGCTTGACAATCCGGAGGCATATAAGGCAGAATATTATAAATACATGATGAATGGACTTATGACTCAGCTCAACCGTATAGAATTGGGCAACGATGTCGAAGAGGCACATATGCGCAACCGCCAGCTGATTGCCAAATGGGTGCTGGAACATGGCAAGAAGAAGGCAAAAGGTGGCAAAGACGTGGTTGAACTGGCAAAAAAAGGTGGCAAGACCTACGTCAAGATCAACGACTACGCCAAAATGCGTGAACTTATCGGAAATCTTCTTGCAGAGATGCAGCGCATAAAGAGCGAGGGCGATTATAAGGGTGGCAACGATATCATACAGAAATATGCAGTTAAGGTCGATCCTAAATTACACAAGGAAGTTATTCAAAGATTCTCCACCCTCGACATTCCTCCCTACCGCGGATTCATCAACCCTGTCTACACTCCTGTAACCGACAATGCAGGTGAAATCACCGACATAGAGATATCTTATCCGGAGAATTATGTTGAGCAGATGTTGCGCCTCAGCCGCGACTATTCGCCACTCACAAAGAAATCCACTAAATCCTGCTCCGCAAAATAATGATATCACTGCAAGATATAAAAAAGAGTTTCTACACTTTCCGCAACGGAATCATCGCGGATACGTTGCGGAAAGCGGGAATGCCATATAAAGTAATTTTCGGTCTCCAGATTCCACAGATTGCTGCAATCGCCCGCGAACAACAGCCATCAATGGAATTGGCAGATGCATTATGGGAAGATAAGGAAGTCAGGGAATCCCGCATTCTCGCCACCTATCTTTATCCTCGCGAAGAAGTCACTGAAAAGAAAGCGCTGGAGTTGCTTAGCGCGGTTATAACCCCGGAAGAAAGCGACATGCTCGCGTTCCGTCTTCTCAAACATCTGCCGTTTGCTGCGGAACTCGCTGATAAAATAGAAAGCGATCCGCAAATCCCCGCATATGCTGCAGCCTCTCTAAAGAGACATTTATCTTAATCAAAAACGAAACTACTACGTTATAAATAATGGGACGCTCTCAGATGCGTCCCATTTATCAATACATCAGCTATGAAAGAAAATAATGAAATCCCGGTGCTGTTGCTTACCGGCTATCTTGGAAGCGGCAAAACCACTCTCCTCAACCATATCCTTACAAATGAACGCGGCATACGTTTTGCCGTAATCGTAAACGACATAGGCGAAGTAAACATAGACGCAGACCTCATCCAAAAAGGAGGAATCGTCGGGCAGGATGATTCCGGTGACTTGGTAGCACTCCAGAATGGCTGCATATGCTGCACACTACGCACTGATCTTATCAAACAGATTTCCGACCTCATTGAATCCGCACGTTTCGATTATATCGTGATCGAGGCAAGCGGTGTCTGCGAACCGGCGCCAATCGCTCAGACCATCTTCTCTATGGAACAGATGATAAACCCGGCACGCACTGATATCGTCCGGCCTCGCCTTGATGCCATTGTTACTGTGGTTGACGCGCTTCGGATGAAGAGTGAATTCGGTTGTGGAGAAAATCTCGAAAAAGAGGATATCGACGAAGAAGACATTGAGAATCTGATTATCGAGCAGATAGAATTCTGCAACATTATCCTCTTGAATAAAATTTCAGAGGTTACTCCTGATGAAGCGGCGCATATTAAGGCTGTGATACGCGCATTGCAACCTAAAGCTGAAATCATAGAATGTGATTACTGCGATGTTGATTTAAATGAGCTTATCAACACGCATCTTTTCAACTTCGAATCTGTTGCCACCTCCGCCACATGGGTCCACGAGATTGAAAAACCGGCTGAAGAGCAGCTTCAAGAGCATGAACATCACGACCATGAACACGAAGATGAACACGAGCATCATCATCACGAACATGAGGAGCATCACCACGATCATGATCATCATCACCATCACCATGATGGAGAGGGAGAAGCTGAGGAATATGGCATTGGAACATACGTATACTTCCGTCGGCAACCATTCAATTTCGAGAAATTCGACAGATTTGTGAATCTCGACTGGCCATCGAACATCATACGCACGAAGGGTGTGCTCTATTTCAGCCATAATCGTGACATGTCACTTCTTTTCGAACAGGCAGGCATTCAGAAAAATCTTAAGGAAGCCGGCTACTGGTACGCCACCGCTCCGGAAGAAGAATTGATGGTAATGATGGAAAGAGAGCCCGGACTTCGTCGTGACTGGGATGAAGAATACGGCGACCGCATGATCAAGCTCGTCTTCATCGGTCGTGACCTCGACCGCACTGCCCTCGCCTCCGCCCTTGACGCCTGCCTCGAACCCCGCTAAACAACATACGATAACAACAAATCTCAACATTTTTGAGGTATTTCTCAACATCTGTTGAGATTTGTTGTCACAGAAGGTAGTAATTTTGTGTCATTATAAGTGATCACTTTAAAACGGTGATAAATTCATTATGAAAACTATATCTACTGCCTTATTACTTACCCTCTCCTGCCCTTTGCTTGCATCGGCTCAATCCGAAGCAACAGATTCCGTTTCTGTGCATGACCTCAATGAGTTTGTTATTGAGGCGCCAAAAGTTATCCGCAAAGCGGATATGGATGTTTACCATCCGTCCAAAAGTGCTGTGGAAAATGCAAAGAACGGCATGCAGCTTCTAAACAATCTTATGATTCCTTCACTTAGCGTCAGTGATGCTTTAGGCACAATTCAAGCTGCCGGTCAGTCAGTTCAGGTTCGCATCAACGGACGTGAATCCACCATCGATCAAGTGCGGGCTCTCTTGCCTGAAACTATCAAACGGGTGGAATGGATTGACAATCCGGGACTACGTTATGGAGGTGCCAACTATGTGCTGAATTTCATCGTAACGAATCCAACCATTGGTGGTTCATTTCAAGGTCAGGTGCGACCTGCCCTCAACGAAGCATGGGGATTCTATATGGCTGATGCAAAATTCAATGTCGGATCTTCCCAGTGGGAAGTGTATGCGTGGTGCATGCTATTCACATCATAACAATGCATGGAGCGGAAATGTCTCCATACAGCTTATGCACTGGGGATTTATTCTCTCAGGTCAGTATATCCGTTCACAACGCGATCTATGGGGAGAGAAAATATCATGGGGAGAAGATCTCAATATCATAGATTTGAGCTACAACTGGAAATCCTGGCAGTTCAGTGCCGGCATCATCATGCCCTTTGGCAAATACGATCAGGGAAGCATGTCATTAAGTAAATGGAACAGCAATGAGCAACACATGCGTATTGACATGCGTATTCCATATCTTTCCATAAGCTACAACCTGCAATGGGGAAGACAGAAACGCGGCGCACAAAAAATCATTGATGCCAATGCAAATACCGATCGTTCTACAGCCGGTGGCCGATAACGTTTCTATTGCGACATTAGTCGATGCGTGACAAAATAGCGTGAATAAATGAGGATGCAGGTCAGGAATTCTGCCACAGGTATGGCGAGCCATAGACCTGCAACCCCAGCCACGCGGGGTAACAGAATAAAACTTGGCACAAGAAACACTACTCCTCTAAGCAGCGTATAGACCGTTGAAGCAGCCGCTTTCTCAATACTCTGATAATAACCTATGAAGGCTATGTTCAAGGCAAAGAATATCGCACATGTTGCAAACAACGGCAATCCTTTAACCGCCAATTGATATGCCCCTTCCTGCGGACTCAAAAACATAGCAACAATCCCTTTGGCTCCAAGCCACAGACACAGTGTCACAGTAATACCACATACCAGTGCAGTGAAGAGAGATACTTGAAGTGTCTTGCTTACACGTTGCGGCATGTGCGCTCCGTAATTGAAACTTATAATCGGTTGAGCCGACTGTGCCACGGCATTGCTGATCGAGAATACAATCGGGAAAAGATAGCAGGCAATGGCATATGCCGCCACACCATCCTCCCCAAGAAGAGAAATGAACATATAATTGCCCGTAAGCATCATCACGCTCATCGCCAGCTCAGTCAGGAATGTTGCAAACCCGATCTTTATCATGTAACCTGTGTTACGCAATGTCAGCAGCAAGGAGGTTATGGAACACTTAAGTCGATAGAAGCGCAACTTGTCGGAAAATCCGATGAAGTAAATCAGCACCATGATTCCTCCTATGACACATGCAATAGATGTTGCCAAAGCCGCACCCATCACTCCCGACTATCTGAATAAAGTGTGCCACCGGGCATATGGAATCACTCCCAAAGCCCTCATCGATCAACAGATAATTGTTGAAATCAAGAGTTATCTTAACGACACTACACTTCCTGTAGGTGAAATCGCCGAACTTCTAAATTTCGAAGACGCCTCATACATGTGTCGTTTCTTCCGCCGTAAAACGGGGATGTCTCCTCTTGAATTCCGCAAACAGAATTAGATATTCTCATTGATAAAGGAGCTGTTAAAAATTTGATTTTAACAGCCCCTTTATCAATGTTTATTATCGAATCATCACTTTTTTATTGTTGATTATATAGATACCGGGCAGCAGATTATCGCACGCAGAAGAAGGAAGAATCCCTGTTTTTACTATTCTGCCATCAATGGAATAGACATTAACCGGTTCATTTTCATTTTCGACTTCGGGAGTTATTTCTTCTACAGCAGATGATTCTACATTGAGTTTCCATCCCTGAAGACTTTTCACATCTACCGGACCATCGGCAAACACCTCAATTCCGTCAGCATCCTCTGCTGTGGGGAATACTCTTATTGATGTTGCCCATTTATCGTTGATGAAAATATCAAGAATCGAATGGTCGATAAATACATTCAGCTTTATCTCCTCTCCTGTCTTTATAAATTCAGGAAGAAAACAACTATATACGCCACCATAAACCCCATTGTCATTTACCAGACGCGTCAACTTTGAAAAGTCCGCTACGAGTTGACCGGAACGAGGCTGATACGTTATCGTAGCCGCAGCATCCGCGTTCTTGAATATATTAAACCCAAATGGTGTCTGTCCGACCGTGAAAGTCGCACAAATCTCAACCTCTCTTCCCGACACAGGATCAAGCGACAAAGTGCCGTCAAGCGAGAAATCTTTTTTCTCAATTGCGGTTGCACCTCGCATCTCCTGAAGCCTACTCCATGGTTTCTGAATCAGATTTCCATCGCTATCCAAGCTCCATTCGCGTGGCAATGAATAGCAGTGAGCCCAACCAAGCCTCCAGTTGGTTTCAGATGGAAGTTTATCAGGCACAATTCCCAAAGCTACTGTCTTACCCTCATGCTGGTAAATAGTTGGAGACAGCAATCCGAATCCCTCTTTAGAAATCAGTTCAAGACTTTTGGGAGCTACACTCGTAGGCTGGAACTGACCGTTGGAATCTATCGAACCGGTCCAATATAACGTATGCACTCCTGTCGTTGTTCCAAGAGGAGTAGCGGTAAAAAGCCACTTACCATTAGCCATAGGTGTAATGTTTGGCATCTCCCAGAATGAACCATCCTGACCGGCAGATGAGCCGGTAAAGAAAAGAGAGCCGTCATTAGTCCAAGAACCGGTGGAATTCTGATAGCGGTGAAGGGTTGTCGTGCCCACCCCATTCTTGGAACTTCCCACTATGATGTATGCCTCATCTCCATTGCGGAAGAAATAGGGATCCCTGAAATCATCTGAAAGTCCAGTCGGTCTACCGGCTATAATCGGATTGCGATTTGATTTAGTCCATGTATTTAGAGAAGCAGACTCCGGAACTGCCTGTGCAATCGAAGCTTTGGCATAATCCACCGCCGTGTAAAGGATATTCGGTTTCCCTCCCGTGATTATATCATCGGCAAATACGCATCCGCTCCAGCACCCTTTGATATCGTATGCCGCCCCGGGTGCCAACGCAATCGGTTCCTCTCTCCAGTCATAAAGATTTTCGCTTGATATGTGTCCCCAATGGAGTCGCGCCATATAGGGTCCATCCGCATTCTTTTGAAAAAACAGATGGTACCTCCCCTCTGAATAATACATTCCATGGCATTCATTGGTCCATGACGATGCCGGCATTCCGTGAAAACGAGGTCGAAGAATATCACCTTCAAAGCGTGATGCCGGAATATCAAGATTAGCTTCGTTTTCCGGTTTCCAGCTTTTGATAGTGGAAACATCCAAAGCCTCATTCCATATTCTAACGTCATCAAGCAAACCATTATAAGACATCAGTTCAAAAGGACCCGACATACGCGTAGCCATCGATTGTCCCATCCAGAAATCACCTCCGTCAAACTGTAATGATCCATTGCATCTGCCTGATGCCACTTCTTCCCCGTTATTGTAAAGTTTGGCAGTCTTAGCCTCACAATCCAATACAGCTACAAGATTATTCCACTGATACACTGGCAACGGACTATCCACTTTAAGATCAACTGCCCATCCTCCTACGTATGAGCGGAAAGAATACTTTCCATCAAAACCTATAAAAAAGCCGAATCCTTTCTTAACTGACTCATCCAGACAGCTCACAATTGCGGTCTGTTCCTGAGTGTTTGTATCAATTTGTATTATAGGATAACAAGGCAATGCCACCCAAGCTGAAAATGTCAGTTTCGTTGAACCTGCAGGAAGAATCGCATCAAGATGCGCATCTATATGTGATGTGTATCCATCGAATCGTAAAGCCTGACCGACAGCACCGGGAAGATTCTCCGGCACGAAATTACCATCTACGGCAAAGCGTGAGCCACTGACCTGTTCTGTAATCTCACCCGAAACCACATCCATCGGGAAATGTGCCACAAGGTCTGCAGAAGCCGGGACTGCAACCATTGATGCCATCAATATATTTAAAGCTTTCTTCATATTCAGTCTCTTTTTTTAGACAGCCAAAGCCCGACTCGCATAGAGCCAGGCTTTGACATGTATATGTGTGGATTATTTCAGATAATTAAGAATGTTTGTTGTCAATTGTTCCACATTGTGCTGATATGGATTCGCACCGGAGTTCTGACTCCATTCATAGGCTGCAAAACCATTGGCAATGCATCTGCCATGATCGGCATTCGCATAGAATTCTACAAGACCTGCAACACAATGGTCACGGACATGTCCCCAAGTGGCGAGCACGAGCGAGTTGGTTGTAACTTCAAAGTTTCTGATCACATCAGGATAACTTCCACGACCATAGAGATTGCAATCCCATAGGCAGTTGTGGTCTTCACGCTGTCCGGGACCTATGAGAGGGAGGCTATTGTAGCCATATCCGTTGGGATCCTCCATCGTGAGATCTTTGAAGATTGCATGGGCTGTGCGATCATAAAATCCCTGATCGCTTCCACTCTGGAAATCCCAACCGAGGTAAGGATTGATTGTCCAGACATCACCTCCGGTTCCGCCATCACCATTACCATACACTGTCGGAGCCATATTGGAGGGCACGATACCCAATGGCACGGTGAGTTGAGTCGCCATATTCGAAAGATATAAACTTCCCCCATTTGCGGAATATTGCTTGAGAGCTGTAATTGTCTCATCCTTCACAAGATCTGAGGGAAGATTTTCCCATCCGAGAGGCAGACCAACACGATCAATCATAATCCAAAGCACGGGATAGATATCTGCATCAAGATTTGTGATTTCAGATATCTGAACAAGTTCGGAATTAGGCTGCATGAGGAACCATGCAGCTGCCGCACGCTCGTCATCATCAGGCAGCTGACCCACAGATGAAGCGGTCATCACAAATCCCATTTTGGGTGTAATATAAGGCACAATGGTCTTTACTGAAACACCTTTCGATGCATAATATGTATTAAATACAGCCTGCACAGTATATGTCAGGTCCTGATCCATCGGCTGTCCCTTGAACTCATATGTAGTGACATTTGCGGGGAGATTGATTGCGGCATCCTCCTCTCCGTTACGAATCACCCGTATTCCGGTGAGGTTGGCATCTTGGGGAAGATTCCACGACAAGGTCACGGTGCGACCTGATACTTCCGCCTTAAGTCCCGAAACATTCGGCAACTCCACATACGGCAAAAATACATTTACAGATTCCCCTTGCGACATCTTTTCACCGGCATAAAGAACCTTCACGGTGTAAAGTCTCTCCTGATCCATCGGTTGACCCTTGACAACATATGAAGTCACTTTCCCATCGAGCGTCACGTCAGATGCATTATTACCGTCTGTGAGGATTCTGACGCCCGTTATTTCCGTGGATGAAGAAGGGAGCGTCCAGCTGAGTTCAACATCAAAACCGGATATCTCGGCTTTAAGATTATTGACGCGGGCGAGATCCGGCAATTCCTGATAACCGGTAGGCTCGAAATCGGAGCAACCGCCAAACATAAGGCTCATTGCCACTGCTCCGGCACCCATCAAATATGATATTATCTTTTTCATGATCGATTTTTATTTGTAAAGATCCCCCGCATTGTCAACCTGGTTCACAGGAATCGGGAAATAAAGTTCATCCTCTGTGAGGTTCGCACCGGTGTAATACGAACGGAGTTTGACTTCGGATGCATAATAATTGTTTACAGTCTCTACAGCGTTACCCCAACGAAGCAGGTCAAACCAGCGAAGTCCCTCCATGGCGAGTTCAAGACGACGCTCCATGCGCACTGCCTTGCGGGCATAATCCTGACTCCACCCTGTCGCTCCATATTCACGCACGAGATAATTGGCAACCATAGGATTGCAGTCAACAGGAGTGTAGGATGCGTCAACAGAACGCGCAGCCTTCGCACGCACTTCGTTGATAAGCTTACGGGCGTCATCAAGGTCCTTGTTCTGTTCGATAAGAGCCTCCGCTTTCATCAGCAAAACGTCTGCATAACGGATAAGAATCATATTGAGAGAAGAAGCACCCCAGGGCACAATACCCGTCTTGACATATGGAGATTCCGGAGCCGGATAAGGTTTCTTACCGGAGTATTGACCATAAAGCTCAAGGTTACGACACCATTTCTCATTATACATGTGTCCCCGCCAGGGCATTCCGATGCGTCCGAGAGTGAAGTCAAGACGTGGATCAATATTTCCTGCATAATCCGCGCCATCGATGTTCTCCGAGTTGAAAGAACCGTCGAGATATGGAAGTCCGTTGGCATCAGTGCGGAATGCATTCACAAGGTTTTGCGAAGCCAGATAGAAATCATCTCCATTACCATAGAGATTCCCGTCCGACCATGTGCAGTTCAAACAGTTGTTGAAATTATACTGATCGGGAGAATTGGCAGAAGAGAATTGCACGGCAAGCACTGATTCAAACTGATTGTTGAATTCAGGCTTCGACATGTCGAGGAAGTTGTTATAAAGCTGATATTGACCACTGGAAATCACATAACCTGCATATTTCTCGGCTTCTGCATAATCATGGGTGAAAAGATCCACACGGGCGAGCAACGCCGCTGCCACGAAGCGATTGAAGCGACCCGGTTCTTCCTGTGTATCGGGAAGAATTTCGTAACAGTTGCGCAGGTCTTCCTTGATAAACTCAGCTATCTGTTCGCGGCTGTACTGATCAGCACGACATTCACTTGGATTCACTACGTTCTCATCGAAATAAGGGAATTTCTGAAAAAGACGGAGCATATCAAAATAGTAATATGCACGAAGTGTCTTCATCTCTGCAACATATGAGCGACGGTTGGCATCAGAAAGGTTGGAAGATGCCACAAGCGCTCTGATGGCGGTGTTGCAGCGCGATACAGAGAAATAATTATTCCGCCATTTGAAGTTAATAACGTCATTATCACTCTGCACATTGCCCACCTCGAGCTGATGCATGTATCCTTCCATCGTCACGCCGTCGCCACCTTTCAGGGCATCATCGGAGCGAAGATCTATAACCCAGTTGTTGATCGGACCGGCAAACGACTCGTTGTTTCCGAAATAGTGGCAAAGAAGAGTTGCATAGGCAGACGTCATGAGGTCAATTGCCTCCTCATCGCCTATCTGCTCTGATGTGAACGCTCCCTGCGGCTTGGTATCGAGTAAGGAATCGCACGAAACCGAAGTGAATCCCAAGGCTGCCACAGCGCCTATGCAGACCACGTTCTTTATAGTGTTTTTAATTGTTTTCATTTTTTGATGAGTTAAGAAGATGTTTAGAACGAAAGGTTAACACCCATTGTGAATGTTCGCGGACGCGGATAAGCTCCGTTATCGAAACGTGCGCCATATTCCCCCGGAAGAAGTTCGGGATCGAGACCTTTGTATTTTGTGATTGTGAAGAGGTTCTCAACCTGGAAATACACGTCGAAGTTCTTGCATTTAAACTTCTCTATAATGCTCTTCGGAAGAGAATATGAAAGTTTGAGATATTTCATCTTCATATATGAACCGTTCTCAACATAATATGTGGAGAAGCGAGCCTCGTTGTTGTCATCGGTCAGGGAGAGTGCCGGAATATCCGACCCCGTGTTCTGGGGAGACCATGCATTGAGGATATCAGAAGCGCGGTTTGTGGCAAGATTGCCATAATTCATCGAGTAAAGCTGACGCTTCATGTGGTTTATGATATCGAAACCGAAATCACCGGCAAAGAACATGTCGAGAGTGAAAGCTTTGTATTTGAAAGCAAGGTTCAAACCGAGCGACAAATCAGGATTAGGATCACCGATGATGCATCGGTCATCATCATTGATTACTCCGTTGCCGTCAAGATCACGATAGATGAGACGTCCGGGAGCGGCACCTGTCTGCTGGGCATGATTTGCAACTTCCGCCTGATTCTGGAAAATACCGTCACAAACATAACCATAATACACACCCATAGGCTGTCCGGGGATAAGTCGCGTATCTCCACCTATAAATTTCTGACGGGAGTTGAGTTCAAGAAGTTTATTCTTGTATTGCGAAACGTTTACAGATCCGTTCCAAGAGAAATCTCCATATTGAGGACTGTTATATGCTACAGACACTTCCCAACCGGTATTCTTCATGGAGCCGGTATTGAGCCATATCGAAGCGTTCTCTCCTGCCACGTCAAGTGCAGGCGGGATGGTAAGCATGTCTCTTGTTTTCTTAAGATACCAGTCTGCACTGACGTTGATGGCACCATGCAGGAACTGAAGATCAACACCGATATTGTTCTGCACTGTGGTCTCCCATTTCAGATCGGGATTACCGGATCCGGCAAGGGTGATTCCTGATGTTGTGCTGGAATTGGTTCCTGAAATATCGTAAGCGCCATTGACGGTGTTGAAAATATATGTGGAATATGCGGGATAAAGCGAGGGGATATTGGCATTACCGTTCTGTCCCCATGAATAACGCACTTTGAGATCAGTCAACACATCGTTCTGAGGGAAGAAGTCTTCCTGAGTCGGACGCCATGCGAGTGAGAATGCCGGGAACACTCCTGCACGATGTCCTTTTGCAAAACGCGAGTTTTCATCGCGACGAATAGTGAAAGATGCTAAGTAACGGTCTTTATAATTATAATCGATTTTACCGAAGAGGGAGAAAACACTCCATTGTGTTTTGCCACCTCCTGATTTCTGGGTGCCGGTGCCGGCTCCTACCTGCATATAATCGGTATCCTCAAAAGCATAACCTTCGCGAGAACCGCTGAGATCCTTGAATGTATATCCGATTGCTTCAGTTCCAAGCAGAACGTTAAGGCTGTGAGCGTCGGCAAAAGTATTGGTATAATATGCAGTATTGGTCCATGTCCATGTGTCGCCTTGACCATAAACTGCAGAAACACTGTTTACATCTCCCGGATTCACGGTGCGACCGAGACCGATGTTGTAATACTGGCTGTGTTCAATGCCAATGTTTGATTTGAGGGTAAGACCGGTTACCGGTTTTATCTCAATATAAGCATTGCCGAGAATACGCCATGAGGAGTTATCGTTATCTTTTGCATTAGCTATGAGTTGTACGGGATTTGCAAGGTCTGAAGCTATAAGACTCATTGGACGAGTCCACTCACCATCCAGTCCCTTGACCGGAAGCGCAGGATGCTGACTCATTGCTGTGAAAGGAATACCTCGGTCGCCGGCTACATCCATACCACGATTCGACCAGCGTGCCACAGCAAGATTCTCACCCACTGATATATATTTATTGAAATCGAAACGAGAGTTGATACGCGCCGAGAAACGCTCGTAATAGGTATCCTTGATATTTCCGTTCTGATTTATGTAGTTGAGTGAGAGCAACACCGAAGATTTGTCGGTATTATTGGAAATCGAGGCGGTAAGATTGTTGGTCCATGCCGTGTGATATACTTCATCCTGCCAGTCGGTATTGGTGGTGGGGAAATTCGGATTTCCGTTCACGTATTTCTGGAGAACGGGAGTGTCACCGCTGCCATAGAGGGAATGAGACGGTTTCATGTTGGAGTTGCGTGAGGCAGCCCAATAAGCCACACCCCATTCATCGGCAGAAAGCATGTTATAACGCTTTGCGATTGTCTGCGCACTTGCCGCATAATTGATATTTATCGACATGCGGTCGCTCTTACCATGTTTAGTGGTGATGACAACAACACCGTTTGCTGCGCGAGAACCATAGATTGAAGCCGAAGCGGCATCTTTAAGCACCTGCATTGTCTCGATATCAGCAGGATTGATCATATTGATATTGTCGGTAGGCACTCCGTCTATGATATAAAGAGGATCATTGGAGGAGTTGGCAGTTGACATGCCTCGCACGCGAATCGATCCTGTGCCACCCGGAGCAGCATCGGGAACGACATTCACACCCGGCAGCTTGCCTGCCATTGAATTCATGATGTTTCCGGAATTTTCAGAAAGAGGCTCTTTCATATTCATAACTGAGACTGCACCGGTGAGGTCTGCTTTACGCACTGTCTGGTAACCTACAACCACTACTTCGTCGAGCAGTTCGGAATCTTCGGATAGAAAAATGGTGAGTTTTTCTTCGGCTTTAACCGAAGTCGGTTTATATCCGACATACGAAACGGTTAACATGGAACCTTTAGGGACGGTCAACGTGAAATTCCCGTCAAGATCGGTTGCTGTTCCCTTCTTGGTAGCTTCCGACATTACAGTCGCTCCGATTAAGGGTTCACTATCCGTCTTTGAGAGAACCGTTCCCTGTCTGTGCCTGCGCTGTGAACACTGCCAATAAAAGCAGCAATGCGCTTAGGAGTGATTTTTTCATGATGAATATTGGTTTGGTTTTGCAATTAATCTTGTGCAAAAGTATATTGATAATCAATATTCCATTATTACTTATGTTGACACTCCTATAAATTTTGTTTCAATGAACGATTATTAATACCCTTTGCACAATTTTTAATAATTTCGCACAAGTTTATACTCCGACACCCCTTCTTATAGACGTGATCTCAAGTCTGTCGGAGTTTCTCCAAACGCTTCGCGATAACATTTGGAGAAATAGGCAGGGGTAGAGAAACCTACCTCATAGGCTATTTCAGAAATCGACTTGTCGGTAGTGGTAAGTAAGTGGCGCGCCCTTTTCAGCCGGAGGTTGCGGATAAGTTCTACCGGCGAATAATTGGTAAGAGCTTTGATTTTGCGATAGAATTGAGACCTGCCAAGTCCCATCTCGGAAGCAAGCTGATCAACATTCATTTCAGGATTGCCCATTTCCTGCTCAACCAACTCAAGAAATCTGGAATAAAACTCATTTTCCACATCTTTTGGAGCAACACGATTTTCTTTTGTGACCGCAATCGGCTTATCAAGATCACCCTCACTTCTCGAGCCTTCTTTACTCCAAAGGTTACGAATGCGCCTACGGTTCGTTATCAGACTATCTATCCGAGAACGTAACACCGCACTGTTGAATGGTTTGGATAAATATCCGTCAGCACCGCTCTCATATCCTGCCGACCTCTGCTCGTCCATAGCACAGGCAGTAAGCATCAGCACCGGAACATGCGAAGTCGATACCTCCTCTTTTATATGGCGACAGCATTCCAGACCATCCATCACAGGCATCATTACATCGCATACAACCACATCAGGCACATATCTGGCAGCCAAACGTATCCCCTCTTTGCCGTTGGATGCAGCTATCACATTATATTCCCCTGCAAGAAGCTCCTTAAGCATTGAACGGATGTCTTCATTGTCATCCACCACAAGCACCAGAGGCTTCTCGTTATCAAATTTTACATTTTCATTATCAACATCCCCTAATTCCGCTTCAACTTCTTCGCTCTTTATAACCGGAGAGGGCACATCCGTTTTGCTGTCGACATGAGCAACGGGAATGACGACAGAGAACTCTGAACCTTTCCCAACTTCGCTTTCAAGCATAATCGAGCCTCCATGAAGCTCAACAAATGCTTTTGCGAGAGACAGACCTATTCCACTTCCCTGTGGATGAATCTTGTCAACCTGATAGAACCTATCAAATATACGTTTTCCATCATCTTCAGCTATGCCGGGACCATCATCTTTTACAGAGAACCGAAGCGTTTTTCCATCACACGAACATTTGAATGTCACATTACCATTTGAAGGAGTATATTTCAGAGCATTAGCCATCAGATTATATACGACCCGCTCGATCTTCTCAGCATCAACAGCCAATTTGAAATCCTGATTTTCAGGAATCTCCACGTTAAGCTTTATATCTTTTTTGCGTGCAACGCTGCGGAAAGCATCAACCCATTCCGAGGCAAGCGCGCTGAAATCCACTTCCGTGAGATTCACATTAAGTTTACCGTTTTCATATGTGCGAAAATCAAGAATCTGATTGATAAGGCGTTTCAAGATTCTCACATTTTTATCGGCAATCTTTATCAATGTGTGTTGAGATGGCATCAGATTATTCGCGGCGGCAAGTTGCTCCACCGGTTCGGCAATCAATGTCAGAGGCGTGCGGAGATCATGCGACACATTGGTGAAAAACATAAGCTTTGATTGCGTGGCTTGTCTAAGCTGCTCATTGAGTTTCTTCTCCTGTTCGTGTTGCGCTGCCAGCAATTCATTTTTACGCAGCAACGTTTCCTGATAGTTACGTCTTTGCCATAAGGCTTTGAGAAGAAGAAACATAGACACACACAGAAGCACAACGAACGCTATGCTGACATAAAACAGCGTTGTCTGCGCTGAATGCTTGTCCCAGTAGTTGTCAAGATCTGATTTGAGACTCTTCATTTTAGAGGTCTCTTCTTTTAACGATTCGTTCTGCACGAGAAGAATATCGGCATTTTCGAGATTCACGGCAGAAGGAATCGGAAGAGTGGCAATTGAATCAAAAGGCTCACCTTTAAGAATGGCAAGGGCTGTGCGTATCAACCGATGACCTTCCGTGGGATAAAGGAAAGTCGCATCTATCACAGAATCCTTTACCGCCTTCATGCCGATTTCAGGGGCGGCATCTATTCCTATTATATATGGTGTGATATTGCGCTCACGCGCAGCATCGGCAGCAGCTATCGCCATGCGGTCGTTGTGAGCATAAATCAAATCGACATCGGGATGTTTCTGCAGCATGGAATCCGCCAGACGACGCGCATCATCATAATTCCAGTTTCCATATGCGCTCGCCACCATTGTAATGTCCTGATTCTTATCAATCTCTTTCTGAAATCCTTCATGACGACTGATTGCAGGAGTGGAACCTTTCAATCCATAAAGCTCAATTACTTTTCCTTTGCCATGCATCAGATTTGAAGCATAACGGGCGGCAGATTCCCCTACCTTTTCGTTGTCAGCGCCCTGAAATGCGGTGTAACAATGTCCGTTCACGTTACGGTCAAATACCACTACAGGCATTCCGCTGTCGTACACTTTCTTGATGGCAGGTGTTATTGCATCCGCCTCATTAGGAGCTACAATGAGTATATCGAAACCATTATTTGCGAAATACTCTATATCCGCAATCTGCTTTTCATTACTGTCATCGGCAGAACGAATCTCAACCGTCGCTTCCGGATGCACAAGAATCTCCCTTTCAATCTCTTCATTCATCTTGTTGCGCCAGTCATCACGGCTGCACTGCGACACACCTATCTTATATATTTTCTTCTCCTCTTTGCATGAATTACATATAATGCATAAAGATACAAGTGATAATATTATATTAAACCATAAACGAGTTTTCATAATTACTGCTTAAAATATGTTAAGTAAGTAAGAAAAATTAATGCACATATAAAACGCTGTTATTTTTGAGATGTTTTTGCCGCGTAATGAAGGAGCATATAGGCATATGCGACTGAATTACAAGGCGAAAACAGCCAAAAAAGAACAAGTTTTATTGTGCAAGATTTCATTACTTACATATATCGGTTAATTTTTCTTACTTACTTAGGTTAACTGCGCAAATATAGCGATTATTTATAAAAAAAATTGCATCGTCTTGTAAAAAAACTGCAAATGCAACAAATGTTATATCACTTGCTCTAATCTTTATACACATATGCTCTCTTTTATTTCTATATTTGCACTGCAAACTCCGAAAGAGTGTTTTACTCCTGTTTCGGATGCGCAGCCTTTATGATTTTCAAAGAAAAACTCAGAAGTTGTTTAAACTAATTTTTATGGTAAGATTTTTTAAGATTTTGGAACAGGTTTGGTCGGTTGAAGAGGAGCCAACCTCTCGGTTGACTCCGATGAAAACGGGCAAAGATGCCCAAAAGGTTAATAAAGATTGCCATAAAGTTTATAACTTTTAGAGTTTTTGATAACATAAATTAGTTTAAACAACTTCTCAAAGTGAAGAAAAGATTGTTTTTGAACTGAAAAAACGTAACTCATGAATTTAATTTTCAGGAAAGGGTTAACCTTAATGACCATCACGGCGGCATCGCTCGGGTGCTTCGCCGATGACATCGAGATCAACCATCTCGGACCCAACCACACATATGTGCGTGTAAAGGGTGACGACAAACTGCTGATTCTACCAATTCAGGAATCAATAGATGATGCACGGATAAATGTATTGGTAGAGGGAAAAATCGACCGCACGTTTTATGCGCGTCTCGCCAAATCGAAAACCGATTATACCGTGCCTTTCGATCTGTCACCTTACAAAGGGAAGAACGTCATTCTTGACGTAGTGGCAAACCATAGCCGCGCCTCGGTGCGCGAAGCCCAGGATGATGCTTGCTGGAGCAGCATCACTCTTTCTGATTCCTTCAACACTGAGAACCGCGAAAAATACCGCCCCCTTTTCCATCACACACCTTCATACGGATGGATGAACGACCCAAACGGAATGTTCTATAAGGATGGTGTCTGGCATCTGTATTACCAATGGAATCCCTTTGGCTCCAAATGGCAGAACATGACGTGGGGACATTCCACCTCAACTGATCTTATCAACTGGGAACACCATCCGGCTGCAATTCTCCCCAACGGCATAGGCACGGTATTCTCAGGAAGCTCCGCCATAGATCGTGAAAACAGTGCTGGCTTCGGTAAGGATGCGGTTCTTGCAATGTACACTTCTGCCGGCGATAGCCAGACCCAAAGTCTTGCCGTGAGCCATGACAATGGTGAAACGTTCGACATCTATCCCGCCAATCCGGTGCTCGCTCTCGATTCAGAGGCTCGCGATCCGAATATGTTCTGGAATCCTGAAACAAAACTTTGGACACTCATTCTTGCTCATCCCCTCGAACATGAGATGCTGATATTCTCTTCTCCCGATATGAAGGAGTGGACACTTCAAAGTTCTTTCGGCAAAGGACTTGGCGCTCAGAAAGGTGTTTGGGAGTGTCCTGACCTCTTTCAGCTACCGGTTGCCGGAACCAATGAAAAGAAGTGGGTGTTGATTTGCAACATCAATCCTGACGGACCCTTCGGAGGCAGCGGCATACAGTATTTCATCGGAGATTTCGATGGCAAGACTTTCGTGCCTGAAACTGATGCCGAAGGGAAGGTTTCAACAAAGTGGCTTGATTTCGGTAAAGACAACTATGCTCTCGTAAGCTGGAGCGACGCTCCGGAAGGAAGACGCGCAGCAATAGGCTGGATGAGCAACTGGCAATATGCGGCAGATGTGCCGACCATGCAATATCGCTCAGCCAATACCCTCCCCCTCGATGTAGTGCTTTTCAAGGGTAAGGATGGTCAGACTTATGCCTCCACAACGCCGGCTCCTGAATTGCTGAAACTCCGCGATAAACTTATTGTCAACGTTGGGAAAGCCGGCATCGGAGCAAAATCAAAGGTATATAACCTACCTACGTCAAACAGCGGAGTCTGTGAAATCAATCTGGACATTGATCCGAAAAAGTCAGACAAAGTAATTCTCTCCCTTTCAAATACTCAAGGCGAGAATGTTGAGATGACTTACGATCCTGCAGCTGCCACATTCTCGTTCAATCGCGAAAACAGCGGAATCGTTGATTTCAGCAAAGACTTTCCGGCAACAACTGTAGCACCAACTTTCGGAACTACTTCAAGGCTTTCACTCAGAATCTTCATCGACACCTCAAGTATCGAGATATTCGGCAATAACGGACGTTTTGCCATGACAAATCTTGTTTTCCCAAACTCACCCTATACCCGGCTTTCCGTAAGTTCGCAGGGTGGCAAAGCTGAAATATCAAACCTTAAGATTCATTCTTTAAGCAAGTGACCATATTATGAACGCAACTCAATCTATCGCATCAAAAGGAAAAAGTCCACTGATGCAACTCATTCCCGTGATGCTCTGCTTTTTCGCCATGGGATTTGTTGATCTCGTCGGGACTGCCACAAACTTTGTAAGGAACGATTTGAATCTCTCCGTTTCAGAGGCAAGTCTCTTTCCTTCGCTCGTATTTTTCTGGTTTCTTATATTCTCGGTGCCCACGGGTATCCTGATGAATAAAATTGGAAGGAAGAACACTGTGCTCGTATCGCTGGCAATAACAGCTCTTTCTCTTGTTATTCCGATTTTCGGAGACTCCTACGCAATCATGCTGATATCTTTCTCCCTCCTCGGAATAGGCAACGCTGTGATGCAGACTTCTCTCAATCCTTTAGTAACTAATCTTATCAGTGGCGACAAATTGGCATCAGCTCTTACTTTTGGTCAATTTGTAAAAGCCATAGCTTCCTTCTTGGCTCCGATTATTGCTACATGGGGAGCAACAACCCTATTCCCTACTTTCGGACTCTCCTGGCGCATCCTCTTCCTTATATATGCAGTTATCAGTGTTCTTGCAGTAGCAGCTCTCGGAGCAACCCCAATCGAAGAGGAGCGACCCGACAAAGCATCCGGCATACGTGAATGCGTGAAACTTCTCGGACGTCCCTTCATTCTCTTATGCTTCATCGGCATAATGTGTCATGTCGGAATTGATGTCGGCACAAACACCTACGCGCCAATGATTATCATGGAGCGCCTTAATTTCTCACTCGAAGACGCTGCATTCGCCACAGGACTCTATTTCATTTTCCGCACCCTTGGTGCATTCACAGGTGCATTCATCCTCCGGGTGATGAAAGCAAAAATGTTCTTTGCCATAAGCGTAGTCATGATGGTTGCCGCAATGGTGATTCTCTTCACGGCTCATTCACAGGCTGCACTATATACAGGCATTGCACTCGTAGGCTACGGCAACTCCAACGTGTTCTCAATAATCTTCTCTCAGGCTCTTCTCTCTTCGCCCAATGAAAAGAATGAAGTATCGGGACTGATGATCATGGGACTCTTCGGAGGCACAGTTTTCCCGCTCTGCATGGGATATGCGGCAGATGCCTTCGGACAGTTCGGTGCTGTGGCTGTAATGACAGCCGGCGTGATTTATTTGCTCTGCTATACAATAAAAATCAAAAAAGAGGCATAATTAATATAGCAGCAAACAAATTGTTTTAAAATTCAATGAAACTTATTAAATTGTTATTGTCATGAAAGACTTGGTAATTGGTATGGGAGAAGCTCTTTGGGATGTTCTCCCCGATGGTAAAAAAATAGGTGGCGCTCCTGCCAACTTCGCTTATCATGTTTCGCAGTTTGGACTTCCGAGCCTTGCTGTAAGTGCGATAGGAGATGATGCTTTAGGTAAGGAACTTGTAGAGAATTTCGATGCAAAAGATGTAAAATATCATCTCGACACTGTCCCTTATCCCACAGGCACCGTGCAGGTAGAACTCGACGAAGCCGGCGTACCGCAATATGAGATTAAGGAAAACGTAGCATGGGATAACATTCCATCCACCGAAGAACTAAAGGCAATCGCAGCCGAGACAAAAGCGTTCTGCTTCGGTTCCCTTGCTCAGCGCAACATTGTATCACGCACAACCATTCAGGAATTCCTCGAATCAATTCCCAAGGAAAATGATCCGTTGATTGTATTCGATGTAAACCTTCGTCAGGGCTTCTACAACAAAGAGATACTGTGCAGCTCAATGAAAGCTTGCAATATCCTGAAGATAAACGATGAGGAGTTGGTTACTGTAAGCCGTATGTTTGGATATCCCGGCATAGATCTTCAGGATAAATGCTGGATTCTTCTCGGCAAATACAATCTTAAGATGCTCATTCTCACATGTGGCATCAACGGAAGCTACGTATTCACCCCCGGCGAAGTCTCCTTCCTACCCACACCGAAAGTAGAAGTCGCAGACACAGTCGGTGCCGGAGACTCCTTCACAGCCGCCTTCATCGCCAGCATCCTCAAAGGCAAGACCGTAGTCGAAGCGCATCACAAAGCCGTAGCAACCTCAGCATTCGTATGCACCCAACACGGCGCAATGCCCACGCTACCCACCACCCTCACAGAATAAAGCTATTCTTTCTAACTTCTCTCCTATTCTTTCTTATTTATTATACAAATTGCTTTGTTAACGAACCTTACTTATATTTAAACTCTTGTAAATAAATGGCATTAAGGCAACTATTGCCTATTTTACACGTTTAAAGGGTACAAAGCAATATGGATAAGACCCTCAAGGTTTCGTGAGAAAGTTTGCGAGTCGAAGTTTAGTTAGATATAGTTTATAGTGGAATCGTGATAAGCCCGCATTGACTGCGGGCTTATCTATTTATTATCAACTACTTATTCTCATTCATCAGAAAGCGGGGTGATTCGAGAATTGGGAGATTGGACTCGGTGGGGACGTAGATCACGGTTTTGTCATTCAGATTTGATTGCTGACGAACCCATAGATATTGGATGTAGGTTGGTGTGATGCTGCCATTCTCAATCCGAATCGCCTCGGCTGCACCTTTTGCCCTCTCAACCTCTGCCTGCGCATTAAGCTTCTCAGCTTCAAGATTGGCTTTAGCCTCTTCTATCTTAATCTTACGGTTCTGCTCCGCCTTGGCAAATTCTGCCTTACCAGCCATCTCTTGCTGCCATACGTTATACCAGGGCAACAGAAAAGCCGCTCCAATCACCACAACCACCAGAGCCGTTACCGACCATACAATACTCTTCACATTCTTATCCATAATAATCTTTTTTATTTGTTTCTATTTATTTTATAATCATATCAAGATTATAGCAGTCAATGTTTCGTTTTACTTGACGATTTCCCTCTTGTCGAACTAACAAGAATTTCTTGTTAGTTGCATTTATGGTAAGTTCTCCGTCCTTATAAATATTGTCCACATACTGGCTAATATTCTGCTATGTAGTGCAATATATCTCGGCTAACTGACTTTGCGTCAACCACAAATCTTCTTTGGCGAAACGCACCGATATACTCGTTTTCGTCCGGAATAAAGTATTATTTCGTTTTCTTCATTCATTTATATATTTTTTCTCTCAAATTACTTAGACCGCCCATTAAAAAGTAGCAACACTGTATTAATTACAAGACAAAAAATATATGTATATTACTATCGAATATATTCTATACTATACTTAAGTCACGTACTTTATTTAACACCTTATACTCTATGTCTCCTAATTGCTTGAAGTGAGCAATTCCACAACGGATTTTCTGCTTTTCGCGTGGATGCAATTTGTCTAAATCAACTATACGAGTTCCCGTATCTTTAGTTTCTGCTACAAAATATATACGTTTGTCGCCCTCAAAGACCACCGCCCAATCTGGATTATAGTTTCCTATAGGTGTGGGTATCTTGAACCAATCAGGCAATTTAAAATAATATTTCACCTGTTCGCTTGTTTCACAATCATGAGCAAAACGATTTTCTACAAAAGAATCCAGAGAAACATATTCCTCATAAATTGTTTTACTCTGATTTGAAACCTTGAATGTGAAATCATTCAGATATATCTCCAACTCTTGTTCTTCAAACAAACGCAGCTCGTATGAGGTTCCACCGATCTGATGGTATTCTATACCATCTATCATCAAGTCTTGCAAAATTAGCTTTATCTTATCCACAACCATATCCATAAATAACTGAGGATTGACAGCCAAATCATCAAATCTCCCCGATTTCTCTAAAATCTGAAAGATTGTATGGCGTGTAAGTTCTGTGCGACTCTGAATATAATCCAATATATTGGGTATGATATAATCAGACATTTGAGTTGAAAGCTTATCACCTTTATAGACTGCAGATATGCCTTCTTTTACCATAATGACCTCGTTCTTCACAGAACGAACGGACGGCGTTACAATCACCGACATATTCTTTATCTCTTCGCTTGCTTTCTTGATAAGCTCATCAGTATTGTATTTTACCCGATAGGTAGTCTTGGTTTTAATCTTTTCCCATATTGAAAGAAATATTGGATCAATTTCAAATCCCTTCTTATATTTAATCTTTACTCTGTCTTTCTTCGGGTTAATTCTTCCACTAAAGTCTATGCCGCATTCTTCTTGCAATTCTATCTGCAAGGCTTTTGCAAAGTCTTGGTAAGACTCATTAGCCACTACTGTAAGACGGTTTACATTTCTGTCATAACAACGCATACCCTCTTGGTTAACCGCTAAACGTAGACCACGACCAATCTCTTGCCGTTTTTTCATTTCTGATTTTGTCTCATTCAACGTGCATATTTGAAATACATTCGGATTATCCCACCCCTCTCGTAATGCCGTATGAGAGAATATGAAACGAAGTGGATTATTCATATCCAATAACGTTTCTTTATCTTGCATTATCAAGTTGTAAGTATTATCATCAGCCCGCGTTGCCCCTGATGTATCTTTAATCCTACCTTTTTTATCTTGCGAGAAATAGCCGTTATGCGTATTATCAACAAGATATTTATTCAATGATTGATATGTGGGATTACACATCAATTCATTATATATCTCTTCAAACCATACAGCAAATTTTCCTTTTTCTTGATTCCCTGTATTGTCATAATAACGGTAATTCGCCACCTTATCAATAAAGAACAATGAGAGAACTTTTATCCCAAGTTTATTCAATTTCAATTCTTTGCGCAAATGCTCCTCTATGGTTCTGCGTATTTGAAATTTCATTATCTCATCATTCAAATCATCCTTACGCTCACCCTTATATAGAATACTCCCATTATTAAATGAAATACAGCCATCGACCGCATCTATTTCTTCTACAATATATCCATTGCGATAAATTTCTCTTTCATTTGAAAGTGCGTACAAATCACTCCCGACCCTGACAAATACTGTTTTCCGCTTAACTCCATCTTTATCATTGATATCAATAGTAACTTTTGCAAAAATTTTTGTCTTTGCGACGGTTATCGATTCCAAAGCGACATATGCGCCATTCAAGGAGTTCTCTTCAAAAACAGAATCCACTTCTATTTGTTTGACCAGTCCCAAATCGTATGCCTTTATTGGATTTAGGCTATAAATCAGATTATAAAAATTACGGTGAGTGGCAGAATAGCGCAACGTACAAAGTGGATGCAGATTGGCTATTGCCGCAACGCGTTTTTCAGATTCCATATTCTGCGGCTCATCCACAATGACAATCGGACTGGCAGCTTGAATATACCTTATGGGCTCGTACCCGTTGAGTTTGTCGTTCGGCTTGTTAATAACATTCTCATCTTTTGCAAAAGAATCGATGTTTATGACTAGCACTTCAATATTGTCACTAGCTGCAAAGCCTCGCATTTGAGAAATCTTATTTCGGTCATACACATAAAACCTTATTGGTGTATTATCATACAGAGTTTGAAAATGCTCATTTGTTATTTGCAGGGTCTTTAATACTCCTTCACGAATAGGAACAGAGGGAACAACAATAACAAATTTTTTGAACCCATACTTCTTATTCAACTCATATATAGTACGCAAATAAACATAAGTTTTACCGGTGCCAGTCTCCATCTCAACAGAAAAATTCATCCCGTCAAGTTCATTAGACAATGGTACATCATTCTTTTCTTGTACCTTACGTAAATTGGCAAGTACTTGCTCATCAGACAACACCAACCTATTTCCGATACCTTCTACAAAACAAGTCTGTTCTTCATCCAAATCATATAGGCATACTGATTCCTCTTGCGTCTGACCATCAAACAGATTGACAACCGCCTGTATTGCTTCCTGCTGATAAGTTAGATTGGGTTCAAATGTCAGTTTCATATTTTATATTATGAGAAAAATCAAACATCAAATGATATAAGGTTAGTTCTTTCCCCGATTTACTAGTATGCATTGAAACGTAAGAATGAGGATAAGAATTTTCCAATTCTTTATATGTCATCTTTTGCGTTACATTAGCATTTATAAAATTTCCTTGTCGGTCAATATAATCATAAGACATTAGCAAATTAATATTGTCAACATTCTGAGAAATATCCATTGGAGAAACAACAAACCCAAACATCACATTAGCATTAAAGTAATTTGTATAGTATTCTCCTACGTACCTGCAAATGCCATTTTTAACGTATTTTGCATTTAACCCAGTTTTCCCCATCATATTCTTATTATCAATACGCTTACATTCTATTGAGTAATATGCTTTATCTCCTTTATATGGATTGATTGGAAGTATCCTAATATCCAAACGCCCTTTATTATCTTCAACTTCTTTATCAAATTGATAATATCCTAAAGGAAAGTGTGTTCTCTTATAATTATCATTTTTGAGGTATATCATGAAACCATCTCTTATAGCTTCCTCATCATTGGGGAATAACTTTTCATTATTTATAAAAAGCTGATGGATATTTACACATTCATTTAAAATACCCATCAACTCTCCCTCAAAAAATAAAGTAGACATTTCAAATAATTCTGCAGAACGACCCAAGTTATTCATATCCATTCCCTCCTGTCTTTAAGATTGCATCCGCAAATTCATCTACATCTAAATAGGCTATCGCTTTATGCCATAACCGTGTTTCATTAGGTTTGAATATGTAAAACCCGTTTTTTTCAAATCCTCTAATGTCTTTTTGCACAAATAATCTATCAGTGATTTTATCAGATGACAAACGAATCATTGCAGAAGTCAATATATTACAATCATCAGATATAGATATTTTATCAAACAATGCATTATCTTCAACAACACAAAAAAACATTCCAATAACTTGTGATGAATAATGTATTTTCACAATGAATCTTTTCCCCACCCTACTGAAGCTTTTAGCAAAACGATCAATATATACTTGTGCATACTCCTTTAATATAGAATCACCCTTTTCTATTTTTTTATATAATTTACAATTATGCATATATTCAAGTCTATTAGCTTCATTTTCAAAAGAATTTATACGAATTATCTTACGACCGACATTTAATGCATAATCTATACATGCACTTTCTCTCTCTCTTAAATTCAATATTGAATTTACTTCTTGATTTAGAGAGTATAATTTATTTTCAATTTGTTTTTCTATTGAAGCAATATGAGCATCATTACAAACTAATTTCTTTGTCTCCATATTGCGTGCGCTATATAATTGTTCAAGAGTTTCATAATAATCATTATGGAAATCTATATATGGCACAGTAAGCAGTTCAAACTCTTTTGCGTTCTCACGTTCTATTCCAATGGAAGAAAATGTGAGGATAGCGAGATATTTTAGAACATCAGACACATAGAAACTTGCAATATTCTTTAATATCCTTATATCTTCTGGGTTGTATGCTTTTATTGATAATAGAGATTTCTTAAATATCGCATTTTTATACGATATTGCAGATCTTACAACTAAACTATCTAAAGGAAGACCATGCCGAATAAGCAGCATGGGTCCATAAAATATATCTTGTTGTGTGTTTCTTATCCTACCCAATCTGTCTTCTTGAAAAGATTCTATTTTGTCCGCATTAAGAAAAAAACAATCTATGGCTTTTGTATTAATAAAATTCCAATTCTTATAATTTGATGCATCATATTTTGCATCATATTTGCTGAATGTAACCCCAGTGGCATAAACAAATCTTTGTTCATCACTAATTATATCCACTATAGAGTTCTGATTTTTTAAGTTTTCAATTAATAGAAAATCTTGATAAGAGCCAAACACCAATACTTTCCATAACCAATCGTACTGCTGAAGCTTACTTTGCCTGATTTCTTGTATATCATTACGACATATTGAAAGAATTTTGAAAGCAGAAAAAAAGCGACTTGGTTTCACTCCGATATGTGTTACAACATTAGAACCTGTATCAATTCCAAATGCATTTCTATAAAATAAAATACAAGCTGGTGCAATTGCTTTATCATTCGATTTATCAAAAATCTCTTTTCTTACACAAGCCAATTCTACCACTTTGTCAAGATAAAAATATTTTAACAAATAATTACGAAAGACATTGATACCTTTGTGGCAATTATATAAAGAAGTGCTATGAATTATTAAAGCAATTTTCGTATTTTCAGAACAGAAATCACCTGCTCTGAACACAAAATACTCGGCTAATTCATTATTATTTACTCCAATTTCTATCTCATAGTCTTTTTCTTTCCTTCTTCTTTTTTTTAGATAATTTTTTGCATACCTTTCTCCACCGGCTCCTCTCCATGGTGGATTCCCTATTATGAAGTCAAACGTATATTTTTTCTCTTCAAATGCCTTTAAATCTAAATTGTCAACATCTAAAGTGTCACTACAAATCAGATTTGTACCTAACAAATTTGGAAACTTAAAATCAGACAAATCTGCAGGTTCTTGGTAATCTAACAATGTTAAATAAACAGAAAATATTGCTACTTGTATCGCGCTATAATCCTCATCAATGCCAAAAATATTATTTACAACCAACCCTCTTAAAGTATCCTTGAAATCTTTTGTACTGGTATCTGTAATCTTATTTTCAAATATGTATTTTTCTATCATTCTCCGTAAAGATTCGACCAAAAAGATACCAGATCCACATGCTGGGTCAAGCACCCTACAATTATAATCGTCAGATTCTTTCAGCTTTTTACCGATCGTTTCGGATACAATATAATCTACTAAAAAAGTCGGAGTGTAATATGCCCCTTTCTTTTCTTGAGTTTCTTTCCCTATGAATTTCTCATATACATTGCTTATAAATTCAATTGGCAAAATGGAGAAATCATACATATCAAACAAAGATAATTGCCCCGTTGAAAGGTCTTCACTATGCAACAAACGAATGATTATATTCAATGTATTTTGATTAATGGATAAAAACTCCTCATCTGAAATACGAAACATGTCCCCATTGAATTTTCTTTCAATATACTTTACAAACTGTTTGAAATCATTAACGTCTTTCAAACAATTACATAAGTCTTCATTAGTCCATGTAGCTTTTTCTTGATAATTTAATATAATATGACGATCTATCAAATACCTAAAAAATATTATTTTACCTAATAATGCATTTACAACCGTATGACTCAGACCTTCTTTCTTTAATTGCTTCTGTGCTTCCTCGATATTTCCTAATAAGCAATGATCTACCCGTGTATCATGATTAATTATGTCATTATATTCTTCCCAGGTTCTACCTGTAACCAATTTAAAATAAGAAAAATCATCCAGACGTTCTTCTCCCCCTAAGGATTTTAACAATTTTGTATTATCATCAATTGCAAAACCATTAAAGATTTCCACAACATTATTTTCTAATGAAATAACAATTGGAGACTCATTAAAATTCCAGACAGCCTGATGGAGAGCGGCCTTTTGTTCTTTATCTGGATTTTCAAAAAACAAGATAAGAGGCTTGTTGTCAAAACAGAAAAAACCATCCATTGTTTTCAACAAATTGTTTTTCCTTAGTAATCGAGTAACACGACTTGGAAGAGATATTTTCTTCTCCCATTCAGTATCTGACAATTTAATCAGACAACCTTTATCCGTCAATTCAAGTTTTTCGTATATTTGTTGCAATGTCATATTTCATATCGTTTTAAATTCTATGCCCGCATCCCTCATTTGCAGAACCGTGTTTGTTTTCAACTGGTCATTACCTTTAAACAGACGATCAAGGGCAATAACCTTATTAGGTTTTTCTGCAAGTACTGCATCAATCACTTGTTGGGTTGCGTTCTCAAGCATAAGATATAGCTCTTTACCATTTATGGCAAAATAGCCGCACTTATGATCTACAATACTATTCAAGCTCTTACCATATTTCAACAGCAACTCATATAACATATTAGATGTAGTAGCTGTTTCTACAACAGGATCTAAGAACTCAATTGTCATTTCTTTCCATTTCCTTTTTTCTGAAGCTTTTATCTCTGCCCATTGTTTGAAATTGCTATCCCCCAGTTTAAACACTTTGAATCCAAGATCAGGCATAGGAATAGTCCTCGAATCATCAAACTGGAGTTGTTCTTTTTGTTTGTATCTCTCGGCTTCTACTTCTGCACATATCTTTGTACCTGCTTGGCGAATACGTTCTTTGGTTATTTCAGCAATGGTCTTATATCCTACTTTATAAGCCACACTCTTTTCATCGCATTTTTCTGGGAGTTGAATGCAGATATATTTACGATTGCCCCCATCTTCTTTGTTAAGTTGCATTACAGCATGAGCGGTTGTACCGCTACCTGCAAAAAAGTCAAGGACTATGTCATCCTTTCTTGTACACATCTTCAACATACGCATTATTAATGACTTGGGTTTAGGATAGTCAAAAACACCTTTTCCCAACAAAGCATCAACTTCCTTTGTCCCTTCATCTGATGTTCCAGTCTCTTTATAGTTCCATAAATTAACTGGAACGACTCCATCTTCTAATTCAGAAAGGAACCTTTTTAATCTTGGATATGTGTTTTCTCCTTTTGTTCCCCACCATAAACGATTCTCTTTCAGATGGGATAGGTATTGTTCATAGCTATATTTCCATGCATTGATAGGATGAATTATTTTTTTTTGATTAAATGGATTAATTATTTCATAAGACAAATTTGGTCTTTGTTCTTTTGTTCTCTGACTTGTGTATAAAACGCTTGTCCACAAACCTCTTGGATCATTATCTGGATTTGAATATATAGAGTTGGTCTTTTCACTTCGTTGCTCTCTTAAAATATTTAAAGACTCACTCTTCCGATAAAGAAGATTATGGTCGTATAGCGATGCAATTAATTTTGCATCATTATTCCTTGTGTATCGTTTTTCCCATATTATATCTGCTACGAAATTCTCTTCCCCAAAAATCTCATTCATAAGCAAACGTAAGTTATGTACTTCATTATCATCAATGGAAACAAATATCACACCATCTTCACGTAACAGACTCTTAGCAAGGTAAAGGCGAGGCATCATCATATTAAGCCAATTACTATGATAGTGCCCGTTCTCTTTACTATTTTTACGAAACATTGCGTCTCGAATCATATAACCGTCCTTATCCTTGTCTCCAATACGACGCATATATTCTTCCTTGCTTTCGGAGAATTTGTCAGAATATATAAAAGAGTCATTGCCTGTATTATAAGGAGGATCTATGTAGATCATTTTCACCTTTGCAAAATAGCTCCTTTGAAGCACTTTAAGTACTTCCATATTCTCACCCTCTATGAATATGTTATGCGTATTGTCAAAATTAACAGACTCCTCTCGACAAGGGACAAGTGTCGCGGATGCAGGGCGCTGCATTACTCGAAAAGCATCACTTTTCCCAGCCCAATTCAGCACATAACGCTCATTGGAAAAATTGATATCTTCTCCCAATGTTGCTTTTAGCTTATCCCAATCGATCTTTCCTTCATCAAAGACTTCTGGCATTAACGATTGAAGTATTTTAATCCTTTCCACATGAGGAGTCTGAATATTTTCCTTCATATCCATCTGTCAGATTTTCCTATTTTTACCATTATAAAATAACCTATTCAAGTTTCAGTTTATTGCAATTGATTCCCACTAATCTCATTCATCTTTAACGGTGTTATGATATGTGGTTATTTTAAGACTCATCAAAACAATTGATGACATGTGCAAAGATAAGAATAATAATTGAAATATAACATATCAAATAAATTTTTACTCCTAATTTTGCGTTTAGTTGAAAGAAAAACTCCTGATTTCCAAATAGAATCAGGAGTTTCTTGTGATTTGCTTCTCTTCAAAGTAGTGTCACCAGAAATTGAACGATAGACAGAGATTGAGTCATCTATACGAAGAGAACCAGCCTCGTGTCTCGCACTATGTATGTAAGAATTTATTATTTGAAATTATAACCAACAGTGAGTTGGAAAAGATTCTGGTGATAGCTCGCAGAATAAAAACGTTTGTTGTCTTTAGCTACGTGATAGGCATTTGTCATACCTATATCTCCGCTTAAACCACCGAAGAAGTTCTTATAGTTGACACCGACACCAATCCTCCAATCTAAATTAAATCTGTTGAAACGGTCGTCCTTATCAGGATACTCGGCTTTATACATCGACCCAGTTTCCTTAACTTCTATATCTTTAACTTTCGCCTTGATGTAATAATCCATAGAGAAACCGAGATTGATCACAGGTCCCATATAAACCGCAACATTGAAATCTCTCGTGAAATCGAAATGATATCCGAATGCTACCGGAATACGCATACCCGACTGACGAACGGAATGGCACACAAGCTCTCCGCCAACCTCTTCCAACTCATCAAGAATATCATCTATATCATCTGTTTTGATTGGCATGGCGTTATAATAGAAACTTAATCCCGGCTCAATATAGAAGTTTGCCACGATCGGGATATTATACACACCGCCTACGCTGAAACCGACACCGGCATCAAACACTTTCTTCGACAGAGTATAATGATCTTCATAATCATTAAGGTTGAAGTTGCATGGTGTCGGCACGTCGAGAGTGGCACGAAGCCCGAAATAGGGTTTATTATCGGGATTATTGAAAATACGACCTTGGGCTGATGCCGATAAAACACCGGCAATAACAAAAAGAGACAATAAGATCTTTTTCATACTATTTAAATTTAAGATAACACTTGTTTTGATAGTCATTATCTATTTAACATTAATAAACATAATTTTGTTTAAAATCATTTCTTGAATCACGACTACAACCAACCTAATTCCTACAATCATAAATCCTTAGCACTATAAAAAAGCATTCGCTGTAATTCCATTGGGAATCATAGCGAATGCTTTTTAGAAAACAATTGTCTGCGAAGCTATTTTATCTGGGAGCGGAGACGACTCTTGAAACCGTCGCTGATGATTGTCATGGCGTCAGTCACGTTATAGAGATTTGCGCGGTTCTCGTCGAAGTTCTTAAGATACATGCCGATGTTAGCCGGATCTTCGAGTATGAAGTTCGGACACTGCGAAACTTTCAGATATTCCTCCGGAAGCATCTTCATCCCTTCTCCGTGCATTCCCTGCTCTTCCTTGAAGAGAACGGTCAGATCCTTGCAACGATTGAAGATTCCCTTCTTGCCATAGAGCTGTGGAGATTCTCCATTGCCTTCGTTGTATATCAACTCCACTACTATATCCTTATTTACAGGAAGTGCATCGGTATATACCACGGGCTGCAATGAATAGCCGTCGTAAGTCCAGTTGCCGGCTTCCGGGAAACGGGAATATTTGTATTCCTTACCATCTACCACAACCTTGCTTGGAGGCAATGTTGCCGGGAAGCGCAACTCGTAACTTCTCGCTGCAGGAGCGTCCTTATAAGATCCTTCCCTTGCCGCAATCTTTACCTTCTGACTGTTTACGGTCATTACTTTAGAAACATTGGTAATTGCAAACGATTTGTCATAGTCGTTGGAGATTCCGTCATCTTCATAGTGGCGCAATGTTCCGTCGGCTCCCGGGATGAAGGTAAGCACAAGTGTGTCGCAAGGTATCTGAAGGTTCTTCACCTTATCGGGATTCATCGGGAGGATGGCGCCTGCCTTCACGTAGAACGGATTTTCCGACAATGTGTATTCCAGTACCTTCTCATTGTTACCTTCTATCATTTCCCCTGTGGCAAAATCATACCATTTTCCTTCAGGGAACCAGATCTTACGCTCGGCAAGTCCAGAAACGGAGTCCACAGGATTACCGATTGGTGCAGTCATGATATCCGAACCGAAGAAGAACTGTTCGGGATGATTGTATGCCTCATCAAGAGCGGGATACTCATAATACATCGGACGCGTCATGGCAACACCCGTGTCATAGTTTTCACGCGCTGCATTGTAGATATAGGGTGCGAGAGCATATCTCAGCTTAAGGGCATCGCGCATGTCAAACAAATAATCCGGGAAAGCCCAGAAATAGCGGATGATGTTACGATCTTTTGTGGAGTGTGTCTTGAAGATCGGAGTGAACACACCATACTGCAGCCAGCGGAGATAAAGTTCCGGATCTGTTACGCCGGGTTTCTTCTTGAACATGTGTCCGCCGATGTCATGCCCCCAATAACCGTAATTCACGTTCGAAGCGGTAGAAGTGAAATAAGGGAGGAATTTCAGAGTCTCCCACGAAATGAACGTATCGCCCGAGAATCCGAGTGGATAGCGGTGACTGCCCAGTCCTCCCCAGCGGTGATAGATGAAGGGACGCTCGTTGCCGGCTTTCTCTTTGGCATGATTGAAGAAGACATGGTTAAGCCAGAACGTATTTGACAATCCGGGGGTAAACTTCGATTCCTTCCACTGCTGCCAGTCGAGCCACCAGAAATCAACGCCATCTCGTTCCATCGGTTCGAGCACGGTCTTGAAATAAGAGTCAGCCCATTTTGTCTCGTCGATATGGAAAGGCACACTCTTTGTGGTATCTTTCCACTGATAATCCTTCACGAAATCCTTGTATGCCGCCTCATATGGCTGTATGCCGGAGGCGGGATGGAGATTTAGCGCGGTTTTCAGGTTCTCTTTCTTCACCCATTTCAAGAAATTCTGCGGATTGGGGAAAAGTTCCTTCTGCCATGTATACCCGGTCCAGCCAATACGCTGTCCGTATTCATCCTTGGCGGAATTCTTCGACTTAAGACCGAACGTATCATGCCAGTCCATGTCAACGATAAGCACATCAAGAGGCATATCCATCGACTTGAGTTTATCCACAAGATCCTTGAACTCATTGTCGGAATATTGCCAGTAGCGGCTCCACCAGTAGCCGAAAGTATATTTGGGAGGGAGCGGAGCCCTGCCTGCCACCTTCTGATAGTCGGCAAGAGCCTGTTTGTAATCATTGCCATAAGCAAAAAGATAGAGATCCCGACGGTTGCCATCCGGACGCACCGTCACCCACTCTTTCCAATGTGAATCGTCAGGAACAAGAATATGGTTCTTGCTGTCATCAACCAATGCCCAGCCGTTTCTTGATACGATACCCTGCTCAAGGGGACCATTCTTTAAGTCATATCCGTCAGCTCCGTCGAGCGTGCGGCATGTGCCTAAAAGGTTTCCATCGTCTTGCATTCCCGGATGCCACACGATCTGTTTCTTCCCGTTCTTAATCTTTACCTCAAGATTCTTCTCATTGAATTCTTTTCCGTCATTGTTATAACGTAGGGTCAGGAAATCGGTGGTGATGTTGGTCTTGTTTCCCTTCTGAGCGACCTTAAACCTGGGCACCGGAAGATTGCGGTTCACGAACGTCAGCGACTTATTGTCTTCAAATTTCCCGTCATCGCTCCATTCCATACGGATAAGACGCGGAGTCAACACGGTGAAACGTGCATTCCCCGCAACCACAACAGCCTTGTCGTCAGCCTTCGGATTCTGAACCTCCGAAGTGTTGGCGAGCATTGTCGGCAATGTTAACACAGCCATAATCATGGCAATCAGAAATTGTTTCATTTAGTTAGGTATTGATAGATATTAATTTCTTAAAATTAATGCAGAGTACGGAGCAAGTTCAACCTTGCCACCGTTGAAGAGTGTAGTCTCCGCCGGATCGGTAAACTTCCCGTCTTTAGCCACAATCACCCATTTTCCCTTCTTCACGTTGACGGTTTGAGGATTGGATGCGCCATTGAATATTACCTTTATCTCCTTCCAGTCATCTCCGTTGGCGTTATCTTTCAATGAGTAAGAGATAAGGTTGGGAGTCTTCTTGGAATCTATCTTATCGAATACAAGATGACGGGCAATATCCTCAGCAGAAGTCATGCGGAAAGCAGGATGCTCCTTACGCAATTTGATAAGATTCTGATAATATTCAAAAAGATCCTTATACTTCGCCTTGTTGCTCCAGTCAATGGCATTTATCGAATCGGGGCTCTTATATGAATTGTGAACACCTTTCTTGTCGCGGAAAACCTCCTCGCCGGCAAACATAAACGGTGTGCCCTGCGAAGTAAACACTATTGTCTGTGCAAGTTTGGCGGCATTCAGCATATTATCCTCGCTCTCGCCAGCCATTGATTTCTTGAGCTTGTCGGTGAGGCAAAGGTCATCGTGACACGACACATAGTTCACAATCATCTCCGGAGACTTCGCATACGCGAATTTGGAATTGTTTCCCTTCGAATAATCCACCTGTGGATGCGCCGTGGCTGCAACAATACAAATCTTCACAGTCTCTTCAAGACCCGGCTTGCCGGTAGCGAATCCGCGATCCGCAGCGTCAGTATAATGACCTTTCACGGCATCACGCAAATCATCTGAAAAAACTGCGATATCTGTCATCTTCGATACATTCTCCTTCAATGCGCGGCGATCCTTGGCAAGTGGTGAATCCCCCGCTGTCCAACCCTCTCCATATACGAATATGGAAGGATTGATCTTCTTCAACTCGGCGGCTACACGGTTCATTGTCTCTGTGTCGTGAATAGCCATGAGGTCGAAACGGAAACCGTCGATATGATATTCGTCAGCCCAATATTTCACGGAATTAACGATATAATCGGAAGTCTGTTTTAGGTCGGAAGATGTTTCGTTGCCACAACCCGAGGCATCCGAATATTTGCCGTCATCCCAATGACGGTGGTAGTAACCGGGAGCTGTGAGTTCAAAATTCGATCCATCGTTTTCTGCCGTATGGTTGTACACCACATCCATGATCACGCCAATTCCGGCATCATGAAGAGCCTTTATCATCTCCTTCATCTCCCGCACACGGGTAGCGGGATCAGAAGGATTTGTGGAATATGATCCCTCGGGAGCATTATAGTTCTGCGGATCATACCCCCAGTTATAGGTGTTTTTCTGCAGATTGGTTTCGTCTACAGAATTATAGTCATAAGACGGAAGTATGTGCACGTGCGTAACGCCCAACTCTTTGAGATGATCGATACCGGTTTTCTCTCCCTGTGGAGTAGTTGTGCCCGGCTCGGTGAGAGCAAGGAACTTTCCTTTGTTGGCGATTCCGGATGAGGGATGCATCGACATGTCGCGATGATGCATCTCATACACAATCACATCTGAAAAATTCTTCACTTCCGGACCTTTATCGCTGTTCCATCCATCGGGATTGGTCTTTGCAAAATCTATGATTGCTGCGCGTTTACCATTCACTCCGACAGCTTTTGCCCACACACCGGGTGTCTCGGCAAGCCACTTGCCGTTATGCTTCACCTTGAAGGTGTAGAATTTGCCATAAAGTTGTTCCGGCACGGAAGCTGTCCATGTGCCCGTTGCGGCATCCTGCTTCATGGGAAGCGTCTTGTAAGCAGCGCCCGTGTGACCATTGTCATAAAGATTCACCACAACATCCTGAGCCTTCGGACTCCAAAGACGGAAATGAGTGCCCGAAGAATTCACGGTGAGTTCAAGGTCATCACCTGAATACGTAGGATAATCCACAAATTGCGCATCATACGCACTTTGCGCAAAAGCAGGCACACAATTAATATTTCCCAAAGGTAAAATCAAACCGATTGCGGCTGTCGTCATGGCTATCAGATTTCTTTTAGATCTCATCATGTATTTGAATTTGTTAGTTAATTTAAGTTTCGCAAGCTTCAACTTAAAGTTTAAGAGTTTATAAGTTTAAAAGTTTATCTGGTTTGACTCAAATTGGATTCTATATTAACATTGCGGCAAACAAATAAACTTATAAACTGCGCACTGCGCGATAAACTTATAAACTTCAACTTTCCGCTTGCAAAAGTTGAATTAGTTAAGCATTGGCAAATATAATAATTATTTACCCAAGTAGCAAAACTATTTCTTTTTATCGACCGAATGTCGATAAGGTTAAAGGTTAGAGGGAATAGGTTAAAGGCAAATTGGCGCGCCTCAACAACCAAAGCCAACCTCCTATTCAACCCCTCGTCAACATCAAGATGCTTCAGTGCCGTTTCAAATTTAACATTTCACATTTCACATTAAAAATTAGTTTAAAACCAAATCCGAGGGATTGTTGTTTCAAAATTAGCTAATTAATATAAACCTCTAACAAGATCTGATTTATGGAAACTGTTAATTTCAAAGGCGCACCGGTGAAACTCTCCGGCGCACTTCCTGCTGTGGGCAGCGAAGCGCCCCTCTTCACACTCGTAGGAAAAGACCTCGCAGATATATCCCTCAAGGATTTGCGCGGCAAACGGGTAGTGCTCAATATATTCCCAAGTCTTGACACTGACGTATGCGCTGCTTCAGTGCGTCGTTTCAACAAAGAGGCGGCAGAACTTGACAATACAGTTGTGCTTTGCGTGTCGGAAGACCTACCCTTTGCCGCCGCGAGGTTCTGCACCATCAACGGTATTGAGAATGTTTTCACAGCCTCCGGCTTCCGCTCCGATTTCGGCAAAGAATATGGTGTAGTTATTGAAGAGGGTCCCTTACGCGGACTGTATGCCAGAGCACTTGTAGTGATTGACGAGAACGGTAAAGTCATCGGCACATCCCTCTGCAAAGAGATTACCGAAGAACCCGACTACACCTACGCCATCGATCTCCTGAAAAAAGAAAAATGCTGACAGAGGCGCGGTGACTTGACAGAAAACGGCAGGATTCACATTGTGATGATCCTGCCGTTTTTTAATTAAATTTACTACCCCTACCTAACGTCTAAGTTGTCTTATAGATAAGGAAACTGTTAGATTTCTTATTTAACAGCTTATTAGACAACGTTAACTTTGAATATAATATATGAACGCTTTTTCAGTTTTTTGTTTAATCGCCACGCTGTCATTGCCGGCAGCGGCAATGACAAAAAATATAACTACCCGAAGTGCCGGAGACGTACAACTTTACTGCCCGAATACCAATGGTTGGAATTTCTCCATATCCCAACAGAACTCTGATGGATTTGAATCAATAAAAATTGAATTATCACATTCAGAACCCACATCACCTCCTGCCTTTAACGTGAGTTTTTCAAAACCCTTAGGTGATGTGAGATACTTGTGGCATGCAAATGATGACGGCAGATGCGCTCTGTTGCCCTCCTGGTTGAAAAAATATCACAGCGACATAGCCTCCGGGGTTCCTGTTTATACATTCCTCAATAATTCCAATGCCAACCGTCTTACATTTGCCGTATCTGAGCCTTTCCGCAATATAGAAGCTGTTGCAGGCGCAGTAGAGGATGATGCACTCATCGAAGGTAAACTTTCGTTTTTCTCAACACCGGAAGCCCCCATCACACATTATTGCACCGAAATAAGATTCGATGCCTCCAACCGCTTTTACGGCGATGCAATAAAAGATGCGGTGAAATGGATTTCCGACAGATGCGGCATAACATCCGCCCCTGTACCAGACACCGCCTTTGATCCGCTCTATTCAACATGGTATCAGTTTCATCAGCAAGTTAATGCCGAAGAAATTGAGAAAGAATGCTCTTTGGCAGCATCAATGGGCATGAAAACAATAATACTTGATGACGGATGGCAAACCGGTGACAATAACCGCGGTTATGCCTATTGCGGAGATTGGGAAGTGTATTCCGGAAAAATTCCGAATATGGCGCAGCACGTGAGAAATGTGCATAACCTCGGTCTTAAGTATATGATATGGTATTCAGTACCTTTCATAGGGTTCAAGAGCAAAAGTCATGACCGGTTCAAAAATATGTATCTGACTAACCGAAATGACAGAAACGTGCTCGATCCGCGCTTCCCTGAAGTAAGGGAATTCTTATGCAGCACATACGAAAAAGCATTAAAAGACTGGGATGTCGATGGTTTTAAGCTTGATTTTATTGATGAATTTAAAATCAATGGAATTGATCCGGCAATAGAGCAATGTTATGCGGGGAGAGATATCAAATCGCTGCCGGAAAGTGTTGACACTCTTATGACCCAAATTAGAAAGCGACTTGAAAAAATACGTCCTGATATTCTTATCGAATTTCGACAAAAATATATCGGTCCGGCAATACGGCAATACGGTAATATGCTAAGAGCCAATGACTGCCCATGCGATGCACGAGGGAACAAATCGCGTATTGCATCGCTGCGTCTAACTTCCGGTAATACCGCAGTGCATTCCGACATGCTCGAATGGAATGTCACAGACACACCCGAAACTGCTTCTCAACATATACTGTCTGCCATCTTCGGTGTGATTCAATACTCCATGAACCTACAGAAATTACCGGATTCACATAAAAAAATGATGAAACATTGGATTGATTTTTCTCAAAAACACCGCACAACTCTTCTGCACTCGGAATTTCGTCCATATTTTCCGCAATCAGGATATCCTGTCATCGAAGCTGAAAGCAAAAGTGAATTGATTATCGCCACATACGAATCAGACCGCATCATATCCCTAAAACCTACAGATAAAACAATTTACATACTGAATGCCACCGATAGCGGAGACATTCCTGTGGAATTGCAGTCCGGCTCAAAGCAGGGAGAGGTATTCGATACTTTCGGCAATTCTATACGAGCTTGCAAACTTCACTCCGGAATAAAAAGAATCAGCATTCCCATGGGAGGTTATATCGTGATTTCAAATGCTTAGAAGTAGTTTCACAAAACATCCACAGTCGTCATGAATAAACTTTCAGCGATATTTCTTTTTGGTTTGGCAACGATGATGCCGGTGCAAGCCAAGATCAAGCTTCCGAATTATATTACGGACAACATGATCGTGCAGCAAAACAGTGTAATGAAAATTGTCGGGTCTGCAGCTTCCGATTCAAAAGTGACGGTATGGGCAGCCTGGGATTCCAATCCCAGGCAGACAAAAGCCGACAAGGAAGGAAAATTTGAAATATTACTTCCCACTCCTGCAGCGGGTGGTCCCTACTCGATAATAATAGCAGATAAAGATAGTAAGGTAAAAATCGGGAACGTACTTTCCGGAGAGGTATGGTTATGCTCCGGTCAGTCGAACATGGAATTCCCCGTTGAGGGATGGTCATCCGTGATGGATGCCGACCATGTTGTTTCCACCGCCAGGAATCCCGACATTAGATTGTTACAGGTCAAAAGAGGAACATCGCTTGCCCCCATGGATGACATAGAAGTCAACATGGGAGGCTGGGTGGAGGCGGCGCCCAACACAATGGATTTTTCCGCAATCGCGTATTTCTATGCCAAAGAACTTCGCGACAGCCTCCGTGTGCCGGTGGGTGTTATCGATGCCACCTGGGGAGGGACACCGGCGGAGGCATGGACATCTTCCGAATATCTTAAGGATATTTCCGGATTGGAGATCCATAAGCACCAGGAAGAGAACAGAGAATGTCCCTCCGTTCTTTACAATGCGATGATCCATCCTTTAAGAGATTTTAAGGTGAAAGGTGTGCTGTGGTATCAGGGTTGCAACAACGTAGGTAGAGCGAAGCAATATGAACCTCTGTTCCAGTCGCTGATCAAAAACTGGCGCAACCTATGGGGAGAAGATTTTCCTTTCTATTTTGTGCAACTCGCAGGTTATCGCGCACCGCAGGCAGTGCAACCTGATTCCGAATGGGCAGCTCTACGCAATGCCCAATGCAAGGCACTGCTGCTGCCCAATACTGCAATGGTAAGCGCAATCGATCTTGGGAATCCGGGAGACATTCATCCACGCGAGAAACAAACCGTGGCACATCGTCTCGCCTTAACGGCATTAGGTCGCGACTATGGATTTAATACCAACTACAGAGCCCCTCTATGTATCTCCACGAAAAATAAAGGAGACCGGATAATTCTTGAATTCGATGATGACCTTACGGCAACATCTTCCACAGTGCTCGGTTTCATCATTGGTGACATTAATGGTAATTTTGATCAAGCCATTGTAAAAAAGATTGACAACTGCACTCTTGAACTGTATTCACCAATGGTGAAGAAACCCATATGCGCACGCTATAACTGGGCAGACTTCCCTAACGGCAACCTTTACAGCCGACACGGCATTCCCGTGGCTCCTTTCGCAACAGACAAATAAAAATCTGTTAAAGCCACTACCCTCAACATTGAATCTCCTGTCTTTAATATGTAAACGATTTAAATTCCATTTAAGGGATATATCTAAACTTTAATTAAAACAACTTAAAACAAGTAACATGAAAAATTTTACATTTTTGTGTGCTGCCATGCTCGCAGCCAGTGGCACAGCTTTTGCCGCTGACAATGTGTCAGAAGTAACCAATTCCGGAGTCGCCAATGCAATTGAGAAGTGCAATGGAAACGGAATATTTGATGTCTTTATTCTTAGTGAAGACGCTATTCAGACTATAAAAAAAGCTGAAGGCATCACTTTAAATAATTACAGATGCGGCACAGACCAGACAACAACTATTGAGGGAGGTGGCAATATCGGATGGACAAGTTCATACACTGTTCCGGGACTTGACAACAACGACAGCTATGGTTCTTTTGTAATTGACGGTTCCAAATGCCAATGGTGGGCGGGGATGTACGTGAAAAGCAATGCCGGAACACGTGATTTCAGCCACATAAATAAAGACACTCATATACATGTAGCAATATGGACAGATTCTCAGATTCTCTGTGATTCACGAGTCAAGGTTCATTTCCTTAAAAACGACGGAGCCGATGCCGGTGCAGCTCAGGTAAATCTGTGTTCCAATCCGGATGATCCCGATGCCGCGCTTCCAATTGTCGGCTCGCTTCAGGCAGGTAAATGGGTTGCGTTGGATATGACATACGGAGAGATAGCCGCGCTTATGGAAGAGGAGTTTGATATGCCTCTCGATTACAGCAGATTCACTAACAGCGCGGCAATGGTAGAGATGATGGGATTTGAGCCACCTGCCGGACAGGATGGAGCGGATGCTTCAGCGGCAAAATGCGACAAGGCTAAATTCTGTGTGGATGCTTTATATCTCTATACACCAAAAAGCTCCGGAACCGGAATTTCAGACATATATGGTACAGACAATAATCAGATCATTGTTGGCGACAAGACAATCAGCACAACCGGAAGCGAAGGTATTGAACTTTATAATGCCGGAGGCATGATGGTTAAGAAAACTTCCGACAATATTCTGGCAACAGAAGGAATGCCTGCCGGCATCTATATCGCCAAAGCTGGTAAAAAAACTCTCAAAGTTGTAATTAAATAATTCTACAGGATAATATAAAGATCGGTCACGAAGGGGAGCAGGGGCTGTCTCCCCTTCGTTAGTAATTATCTTATTATCTTTACGCATGCGCTCCAATGATCAACAATTAATCAAAGCTTTGAAGGCGGGGAAGGAGAATGCGTACAGGCAACTATACGAGAAACATTACTCACTTCTTTGCGGAATCGCATACAATTATACCAACGATACGTTCATTGCGGAAGAAATCGTAAGCGAAGTGATGGTGAATCTCTATTCTATCCGTGAAAACCTGGATATAAAAGTCTCCTTACGCAAGTATTTGTCAACAGCAGTGCGTTATCGATGTCTAAACTATCTGTTGAGTCAGAGCAAACATCCGGAAGTCAATTTTTCTGAACTTGACGACACTGCCCGACTCATGAAAGTTGAGAGCGGACTGCCATTGGGCACCCTGCTGGAAGCAGAGCTTGAAGAAAAAGTAAAAGCTGCGATTCGCACAATTCCCATTGATTCAAGAAGAGTCTTTATGCTAAGCCGTTTCCATGAAATGACTTATGTTGAAATATCTGAAAAACTCGGTATATCTGTCAACACCGTAAAGTATCATATAAAACAGGCGTTGGCACACCTGAGGAAAGAACTTGAAACATATTTAAAAAAATAGACATAACGGTATGACAAGCGATGACAGAGGTCAATATTTGGTTATTGATTTCCTCACGGGGAACATGCAACCCGGAGAAATGGAAGATTTGAGACAGTGGCTCTCGCAATCTGAGGAGAACCGCAACTATTTTACCGATATGAAAGATTTGTGGTTCTCTGTTGTCTGTGATTCAGAATATGAATTTGACGCAGAAAAAGCTTATGAAGAATTTTGGAACCGAATAAACTCATCACAAGCGCCGGGCAGTAGAAATAATTTACGAAACAAGTATAAGGGATGGATAAAATACTCCGCAGCCGCAATATGCGCTGTAATATTAGGGGCAACATCATTCATAATTGGCAAAAACTCCCCTACTCCTCACGCATGGACTGACGTTGTGGTTCAAGTGCCAATGGGGGCACGAACAAATGTATTGCTTCCTGACAGCACTGAAGTGCAACTTAATGCAGGCACACGAATGGTATATTCACAAAACTATGGCATTGAGAACCGCAATATAATTCTGAATGGTGAAGCCTGTTTCAAGGTGAAGCATAACGAAGAAATGCCATTAACGGTGAGATCAGGAGAGATGAAAATTCAGGATGTAGGCACAGTTTTCAATATCCGCAATTATAACAACGATGACACAGCGATTGTAACGCTCATTGAAGGAGAAGTAAAGGTTATGCTCGATGGCAACAAAACACAAAGCAATCTCATACCCGACGAACGCCTTGTGTTTGACAAGCGTGACGGGAGCGTAAGGATTGATAAAACAGATGCTACGGCATCTACACAATGGACCATCGGCACGTTGCTTTTTGATGAAGAGAAACTGACAGATATTGCCAAAAATCTTGAACGCCGATATGGTGTCAGCATAACAATAAAACAGGAAGATCTCAGGAATCGTCGCATTTACGGCAACTTCTCAAGCGATGAACAAAGCATAACAGAAATCATTGACAATATTTGCACGGTTGCCGGAATCAGATATACGATTGAAGGAAAAAGCATAACACTCTATTAAGAAACTGTTTAAATTTATTACGAAAAAAATATTATAGAGATTTCTATAAATCGCACCATCATAGAACAATACCATAATACCATAGAACTGATATTCTTATGATTAAAAAAATTTTATTGCTAAGTGTGCTGATATTATCAGCGACACTTACCGTCATGGGACAAAAGGTTGAAATAGATCTCCCGTCGACGACTGTTAAACACGCCATCAGCGAGTTGACAAAACAGGGATACTCTTTTGTCTATCAGGCAGGAGATATCGACACATCGAAAAAAATACGTGTCAAGGCAACGACTCTTAAGAAAGCTGTTGACCAAATCCTTGCTGATCAGAATGTAACCTACCAGATTAACGGGAAAACGATTTTGGTGAAACAATCTGTAAAAAAAAGTGCCCCCGAAAAAAAGGAAAAAGCTGCCAGCGAAATAAGCGGGCAGGTCGTTGATGAGCAAGGAGAACCTGTCACCGGTGCGACAGTCATGGTGAAAGGCACAACCCGAGGAACCTCTACAGATCTTGACGGCAAATGGACACTATTAGCCAGTCCGGATGATGTTCTGGTAATAAGTTTCATATCCTATGCGCCTCAAACTGTCAAAGTAGGCGACAAACGAAATTTTAAAACCGTTATGGTAGAGGATGCCGCCCAACTGTCTGAAGTGGTAGTAGTGGGTTACGGTCAGCAGAAAAAAGTTAACCTGACAGGTTCTGTCGTTGCTGTCGATGTTGCCGAGCAATCCAAATCGCGCCCTTTCACTGATCTCTCCCAGGCACTTTCCGGAGCAGCCGCTGGTTTGAACGTCATGAGCACAAGCAGCCAGCCGAATTCTGAAAATTCATCCATATTGATCCGGGGTATCGGGACTCTGAATAATTCCGCTCCTCTTATCCTTGTTGACGGTATGGAAATGTCGTTGAGCGATGTGAACCCTAATGATGTCGCCTCTATTTCCGTGCTCAAAGATGCAGCATCCTGTGCCATCTATGGAAACAGGGGTGCCAATGGTGTTATTCTTATCACAACTAAAAATGCCGACGAAGGACACATCTCTGTAACTTATTCCGGCAGACTGACCTATGAAACAACATCCAAACGCCACCGTCAGGTTACAGACTATGCGACTTACATGGAATTAATGAATGAAGCATGTGAAAACACCGCCCAGACTCCTTATTTTTCAAACAGCACTATTGATGCATGGCGCGCAGCGGCTGCCAATCCTAATGCATTGTCGGAAAGCGGATATCCCAACTATGTTGCCTACCCGAACACTGACTGGTATAAGGAAATCTACAAACCCGCATTGATGCAGGAACACACTGTATCACTTCTCGGGAAAACCAAAGGCACAAATTATTCTATCTCGGGAACATACCTCAGCAATCCGGGTCTTGTAACCGGTGCCGGCATGAATAAATACTATATGCGAGCCTCGGTAGAAACAAAAATAAAGGACTTTATCACCGTCGGCATAAAAGCTTACGGATATCACGTGGATCACGAAGCTAACGACATCAACATGTTGTGGGGTGATGATATGAAAAAGACTGTGCCGGGTGTCTATCCTTATTACGATGGATGGTATGGCAGTCAGGAAACACCGGAGGAGGAAAATACCGTCCATAACCCTGTTCGTGTATTAGACACAGCACTCGGATGGGACAAACAATCAAAATATAATGTCAATCCATATATCCCGGTAGATTTTCTGAAAGACTTCTCTATAAAATCACAATTCTTCTATACCGATTATTCTTCACAAAACAAATATCTGTCGAGCGGATATATTCCTGCAAAAAGTTTCCAACGCGATCTTGAATCATCGGTGAAGCCAAATTCCACAACAATGGCAAACTGTTCAAACTCCGACACTCGCAACACTGCCAAAGAATGGAAACTCACAAACATGCTCAACTGGAGCCACCGGTATGGAGAGCATGACATCGCAGCCATGATTGGTTATGAAGAATACCGGGCTTGGTCGGAATACATGAATGTGGTAAAGATGGGAATCCTTAATTTTGACCTGACCGACTTTGATGCGTTAACCACCCCGCAGTCGATAGGCGGCAATACTACGGAATGTTCCTCCCGCTCTTTATTCGGCAGAGTAAATTATTCTTATGGCGACCGCTATCTTTTTGAAGCAAACATTCGTCGCGACGGATCCTCAAGATTCGCACCCAAAAGCCGCTGGGGAACATTCCCTTCCGTATCGGCTGGATGGAGAATATCACAAGAGAAATTCATGGAAGATATTACTTGGCTTGACAACCTTAAACTTCGTGCTTCATGGGGTAAATTAGGAAACAACTCAATTTCCAATTACATCTGGCAATCTTATTACAGTACCGTCCCGTATACTCTTGGAGGCGAGTATGTAAAAGGATTCCGCATGAACAATCTTCCAAACACATCTTTACATTGGGAATCAACTGCCGTGACCAACGTCGGACTCGATTTCTCGTTGCTTGGTTCAAGACTCTCCGGATCAATAGAATATTATGACAAAAGAACTGACGGCATTCTCTACGCTCCGCATATGCAACCGACACTTGCAGATTATATCCCTCCTATGCAGAACTTTGCAAAAGTCAGCAACTCCGGAGTTGAGCTAACACTTGAATGGAATGATCGTATCGGAAACGTCACCTATGGAGCTTCGGGCAATTTCTCCTACAATAAGAACCGCATCACTCAATTGAAGGGTGATCTTATAAATGAATGGCGAACTGATGAAAACGGAAACCGTTACTATTACACAAATTTTGGAGATGTAGCTGACGACAGCGGCACCACTGTGCGTCTGAACGGGCACATGATTGATGAATACTATCTTCTCAAAACATACAAGGGTTCAGGCAGAGGCTATGCCGCCGACGGTATTCATGGTGGTCCCAAGGATGGTATGATCCGCACAGATGAAGATCTGGCATGGGCAAAGTCGATGATAGATGCAGGCTATAAACTTCTTCCGGGTTCAAGTGTAGGGAAACAGAATATCTGGTATGGGGATTACATTTATGCCGACATAAATGGAGACGGAACATACGGTGACACTTACGACCGCGACTTCTGCGGTGTTTCCTCAACTCCGAAATATTATTATGGATTGCAGGCTTATTTAAAATGGAAAGGTCTCGACTTCTCCATGAACTGGACGGGAGCGGCAGGATTCAAGATCTATTATTGGTCGCAGTCGCAAAACTCCACATCGATGACCAAAGGATATGGCATAGGTCTTGATGTTGCCAACGACCATTATTTCTATGATCCTCAGAATCCCTCTGACCCGAGATCCAACATAAACTCTGCCAATCCCCGCTTTGTCATGAATGATACGGGACAGAATTCCGCCAAAGCCGAATGGAAACTTCAGAATGGCAATTATCTTAAATTCAAGAGTCTGACAGTAGGCTACACTCTTCCTCAGAAATGGACAAAAGTAGCACTTATGCAGAATGTCCGTCTTTATTTCACTGTCGAAAACATCTGTACGATAACAAAATTCAAAGGGCTTGATCCTGAAATGATGAGTGGAGACGGATATGCTCCGATGAGAGATTTCACTTTTGGATTAAATGTAACTTTCTAAGACACCTTCTAAATACCGTAATAAAATGAAATATAAGTTTTTTAATATAGCACTTCTCGCAGCCGGTGCGATCTCTATGGCTTCATGCGTAGACATGGACCTGGAATCTAAATCTGATCTGAGTTCCGGGAGCATCTGGAGCGATGAAAACACAGCCCAGGCTGTCATAACGGGATGTTATAATGCGTTTCGTGGTGTTTGGGCAGACTGCGGAAACAACTGGCCCGAAAACATGGGAAGTCAGATCGACCGTGAACCATCACGCTTCACCGTAGGCTTGCTTCGTGGCACACAGACACCATCGGAAGACTGGGGGAACTGGGCTATGTATTATCATCAGATTTTCGATTGCAACAGCGTCATAGACCATATGGCAAATGTGCCTAACATTGATCCCAAACTTGCATCCCAATATATTTCTGAAGCTCGTGTGATCAGATGTTACAATTATTACATCATGAATGTAGAATATGGTGGATTGCCATGGTACGAACATGAGCTGGTGGATATTGACAATCTAAACGAGCCACGCGGCACACGCGAAGAGACTTTCAGAAAGATAATCGCTGACTTGACTTTGGCAATTGAAAATCCTGATTTTCCGGGTAAATTCAGTGCGGGCAGTTCTGACTATGGTCGTGTCAACAAGGGAATGGCTTATATGTTAAGGGGATTCAGCTATATGTGGCTTAAGGAATGGAGCAATGCCGAAGCTGATTTCCGCTCTGTCGGAGACTGTGGCTTTAAACTCTACACTGCGGGGGAGAAACCATTTAAGGATCTTTTCACTGTGGCGCAGGAGCGTTGCGATGAGATGATCTTCTCCATTCAATACGACCTTGCAAGTTCTTTCTGGAATCAGAACGGATATCAAAGATCTTACGGAACACGCAGTGCTCGTGGCTGGGGATGGGCAAACTATGTGGCAAATCCCTATTTCATCGATTCGTTTGAAAATGCTGACGGAAGCAAATTCAACTGGGACGATGTAATTCCCGGCTACAGCACAATGGAAAAGAAAGCCAGACGAGTATTCTTTTTACGCGATGGTCTCACCGATGCAGAAAAAGAATATCAGGCAGAACAGGGAGCAGACATGGCTCAGTACCTTCCGGACGGCAATGAGGCAAGAATACGCAAGGCATATGACAACCGCGATCCTCGCCTGGAAATGTCAGTTATCACTCCTTACGCTCAATTTATCGGAGGCAATGATGGGGTAAACAGAACCTATACCTTAAGATTCCCTTTCCGCACAGACAAAAAGAAACCATGGGATATAAAATATGACAAAAGCGATCAATTATTTTATTTCGTTAGAAAAAACGTAACAGAAGGAATCGCAAATGCAAATCATCTTGGAGGAAGCGAGCTTGACCATCCCCTTTTCCGATATGCGGAGACTCTTCTATGTCTCGCGGAATGTCTCAATGAGCAAGGAGACGTGAAGGGCGCGGTAGAAGTTATCAATCAGATACGTAAGCGTTGCGGTGCGCAGCTCCTTAACAGCAATGCAGCAACGACTGTAGCTGATCAGGATGATATGCGCAAACGCATCCGTAATGAATTCAAATGGGAACTTTTTGCAGAGAATGAAGTTTATTGGCACGAATTGCGTTGGGACACATGGAAAGATGATAAGTTCGGCATGTATGAGGGTGAGCCAAACGGATGGATGCAAGTTTGGGGAACAAGAGATTATTATTACAACTGGGGTGGCGATCACTATAAACTTTACCCAATCCCCCAGGAGGAAATTCTGAAGAATCATAATCTTGTTCAGAATCCCGGTTGGTAACAACAGTTAAGTACGTAATCAACTTACTTACTAAAATTTCTGATAAATATATTATTTGAGGGGGTGTGTTGTGACACCCCCTCAAAAATAACATAAAAACATGTGAACATGAGAAAAATAATATTTCTTACCTTAATGATATTTGCAATAGGCATAAATGCCGCTGAAATGCAAAAATATATACGGAACTCAGGAGGTAATTATCTCGGAAGCAACAAAACGATGAGAGCAGTCCTGAAATCTGCAAATTCGTCAGCTCCGATTATGACATTCTCCCCTCAGGCAGACGGAAGCTATTCAATAAGTTTTGATAATGGAGGAACCCGAGTATACCTTGCAGCAGGAGCAAATGCTGATTCCCCATTGACATTCCAAAGTGAATACAATGCTTCCATATGCAATTTCAATCTCGAAAAAGTAGACAATACATTCTACCGAATCAAAAGCAAAGCCACGAATAAATATGTCGGTGTGGAAAATGTCATAAGCGGTACAATCGTCTACGCCAAACATGACGGATCGTCAAGCCTCTGCATGTGGATGCTCAATGATACCGAAACCCACGATGAGGTAGCTGAAGAGAGGGATTATTATTTATTCCCGGCTCAGAAACTTCAACGCAACGAAGGAGCAGGAGTGAGTCTTTGTTTCTGGGCTAACATGTGTGGCAAAGAATTGTGGAATGATTACTATCTTGACCGCCTCATCGACTGGCTCGTAGATCCTGAAGGTCTTAATATAAACCTGTTCAGGTATAACATTGGCGGAGGTGATGACCCCGAATGGAATAATTGTGATGAACATCATTTCGTAACTACAGGAAAAGGAGCCCGCGCTGAATTTGAATCTTTCAAGGATGGTCCTGACAAGCCTTATGATTGGACAAGAGACGCTGCGCAGCGTCGTGTGATGTTGAAAATCAAGGAAAAGAGACCGGATGCGGTTTTCGAAGCGTTCTCTAATTCCGCTCCGTGGTGGATGACCGTCAGCGGATGCTGCGCGGGAGGACCGACAACCAAAGATGACAACCTGAAACCTGAATATTATGAAGCATTCGCACACTACCTTGTGGACGTATGCAAACATTACAAAGATGTATACGGCATCGAGTTCAAAACATTGGAACCTTTCAATGAACCCCAGGCAGAATACTGGGCTGTAGGTCTGAGTCAGGAGGGTTGCCATTTCAGCACTGCTTCGCAGGCTGAATTTCTCAAAGTGCTTGCTCCGATTCTGGCAGAAAGCGGACTCTCCACTAAAATATCTACAAGCGATGAAACGAATATCCTCCATGCTCTATCAGATATAAAATACTTCAAAAAAGCAGGCGTTGACGATCTTGTGGGTCAATGGAACACCCATTCATACATAGCCACAGACAGAAGCCGTAGCCAATATGGCAATCTCGTCAGAGCAACCGGGCGACCACTATGGATGAGCGAGTATGGTCCGATGCAGATAGGCAGCGGAATTACCGGTAATCTCGCAACCATGCAGCAGAAGTTCAATGATCTCCATTATCTGATGCCGAATGCCTGGTTCGACTGGATGTACATGGATTACAGCGACCAATGGAGCACTGTGTCTTGCGCCTATGAAAACCCGGAGAACGCCGTAAGATTGAAAAACTATTACGTGCATGCTCAGGTAAGCAGGTTTATAAAGGCTGGGTATTATTTTGTGCCATCATTATCATCCAAGACAATAGCAGCCATAAGTCCGGATGGTTCAGAACTTGTGATTGTGGCTCTTAATGACTTGGCTTATCAATCAAAACACACCATAACGCTCCCCTACTCTACAATCAACGGTAACATTGTGTCTTATGTAACAGATACAGAAAAGAATATGGCTTCCGGGAATGAGTGTGAAGTTTTATCTGGAAATAAAATAAGATTTTCCGTTGCGCCTCTAAGCATCGCTACATTCATTGTTCCAATAACCTCAGCTGCCGTTAATGCCATCCCATCATATGGCGATAAGTTTGTGATAGTGCCTCAGTCAGCACATGAGATGGCAGTTACAGCCGATATTCAATCCTTGGTTTTGAGCGACATTATTTCGGGAGAGGAGTCACAGATATGGACAGTGACGGAAGGTGACAACGGATTAATTCTTACAAACGGAAACGGAAAAACAATATCCTATAGCGCTCCTGATTCAAAACTATCTTTAACCAACACCGGAGGGACACCATTCACCTTCACCACTGTTGCAGATTATTTTCATGCGATACAAAATTCAGGTAAGGGTCTGGCGCTCACAGGAAATGCTCTGACGACAGGCACTCAGATAACAATGGGCTACGATGCCACAGATCCGGAACAGGATACACGCCATTGGTTATTGCTTAAAGTTGAAGGGAATCAATCCTCGGGTATCAATGACATAAACGAAAGTTTGGAAACCGAGACCTGCGGTCAAACTGAATATTATGATATCCTCGGACGCAAACTCAATGGACTCCAGCCGGGACTTAATATCGTCAAAAAAGGAAAGAAAGTCACCAAAATAATGAATTGAATATTATAATGAAAAGATTTGGAATAAGTTTAATTTTAGGTGTAATGCTATCCGGCGGAGTCATGTCAGCTGACTCCGGAAACAAGAAAATGGATGCATTCATCAACGATCTGATGGGCAGAATGACACTGCGCGAAAAAATCGGGCAGCTGAATCTTGTGCCTCCGGGTGGTGAATTTGCAACCGGAGAAGAGGTAAAATCCAACATCTGGGAATTGTGTCGAAAGGGAGAACTGGGAGCCGTGCTCAATCTTGCAGATGCACAACGCGTCAGGAACATGCAAAAAGTAGCCGTAGAGGAAAGTCGACTCGGAATACCGCTTTTTTTCGGCATTGATGTAATTCACGGTTTCCGCACCATATACCCTATTCCGTTAGCACAGGCATGCAGCTGGGACATGAATACCATTGAGCAATGTGCCCGTTTTGCAGCAGAGGAAGTGAGCAGCGAAGGCGTGAACTGGACCTTCTCCCCCATGGTGGATGTCAGTCTGGATGCGCGCTGGGGGCGTATCATGGAGGGAAGTGGAGAAGATCCTTTTCTCGGAAGCCGCATAGCGGAAGCAATGGTGCGCGGATACCAAGGCGACATGTCAAAACCGGGTAATATCATGGCGTGCGTAAAACATTATGCTCTTTACGGTGCATCTGAAGCAGGTCGGGATTACAATACGGTTGACATGAGTCATCTCAGGATGTACAATCAATACTTTCCTCCCTATAAGGCGGCGGTGAAGGCGGGAGCGATGTCTGTGATGACATCATTCAACATAGTTGACGGTGAACATGCCACAGCCAATCGCTGGCTACTTGATGATGTGCTGAGAAATCAGTTTGGTTTCAACGGATTTATTGTAACCGATTACGGCAGCATCGCAGAGATGACAAATCATGGTTTCGGAGATTAAAAAAACAATTCCGCCAAAGCCTTGAAGGCAGGCACAGACCTTGACATGTGTTCCCTCGGTTATTTAAACACCCTTGAGCAGGCTGTTGCCGACGGTCTTGTTGCAGAGTCAGATATCGACAAGGCGTGCAGAAGGATCCTTGAAGCTAAATATCGTCTTGGTCTGTTTGATAATCCTTACAAGTATTGCAGCAAAAGCCCGGAAGAGGTAAATAAGATTATCTTCAATCGCAAATACCGTGATCTTTCACGCAAGATGGCAGCTGAAACTTTCGTGCTGCTTAAAAACGCACCGGTTTCAGAAAAGCCTTTGCTTCCACTCAAAAAGAGCGGTAAGATTGCCCTGATCGGACCTCTTGCCGATGCTCGTGAAAACCTTACCGGCAGCTGGATCTGGCCTGTTCCGAAACATTGCAAATATAAATCTCTGCGGGAGGCAATGGAGGAAACGCTTAAAGGTAAAGCTGAGCTTCTTTATGCCCAAGGATGCAATCTCTGTTCTGACCCGCAATTACAAGAAGACGTGCAGGCGTCATACATCTTGCGGGGAGATAATGAAAAGATGAACGAAGAGGCGTTGCAGATAGCAGAACAGGCAGACATCATAGTATGCGCCATGGGCGAAGGGAAAGACTTTTCGGGCGAAGACCACAGCATGGTCAATATATCCATGCCCGATACTCAGCTGGATCTACTGAAGAAACTGAAAGAAACCGGCAAGCCTATAATACTCCTTAATTTTTCGGGCAGACCAACCGTGATGAAATGGGAAGAGGAAAATATTCCGGCTATTATGAATGTATGGTTTCCGGGAACCGAGGGTGCGGATGCTATTTGCGATGTCATCTTCGGAGACAAGTCACCATGCGGACGTCTCACAGTCAGTATGCCGCAACATGTAGGACAGGAACCTCTTTATTACAACCAACTGCCCACCGGACGCCCCGTAGGAGAAGGAGCTGATAAATTTGTTCTCTGGAAATCCAATTATCTTGATGTCCGCAATGATGCCCTTTTCCCATTTGGCTATGGATTGAGCTATACCTCTTTCAATTATGGGGAAATGGATGTAGACACAGACGAGGATAGTGTAACTGTAAGTGTAGATGTTACAAACTCCGGAGACTGTGATGGATACGAGGTAGTGCAGTGTTATATCCACGATATTGCCTGCCGCTACTCGCGTCCGATAAAGGAGCTGAAAGGTTTTGAGAGAGTATTTCTCAAAAAGGGTGAAACCAAAAAGATTCACATCAAATTGAGCAAAGAGGATCTCAGCTTCTACGATTCGGAGGGTAATCTGATTTTCGAACCGGGAGAATTTGACATAATGATCGGTGCAAATTCAAGAGATCTTCAATCAAAACGAATCTTAATGAAATAAGTAATTCAACTTTCGCAAGCGGAAAGTTGAAGTTTATAAGTTTAATTGCGCAGTGCGCTGTTTAGGAGTTTATTTGTTTGGTGGGAATAAATATAAACTCAGTCATATTCGCATCGGATAAACTTTTAAACTTATAAACTCTTAAACTTTAAGTTGAAGCTTGCGAAACTTAAATAAGTAAAAATTATGAAGAGATTATTCGGATTAGTGACACTCTTAACGGTTTTGAGCAGCATTAGTCATGCTCAGGATTACCGCGGCAATGAACCTCAATCCGTCAACTACCTTCAGGGCAAAGTCCTGTCGGTAGTTGGCGACAGCGAAGCCGCCGGAGACAAAAACGGGATAAAAGATACGTACGTCTATTATATTGCCGAAAGAAACTGCATGAAGGTTAACAATCTTGCTCTCAATGGTCAGAAGTTGTGCAACGCCATAGAAGGGAAGGACTGGCCTGCCTTGATCGACTACTACCGAAACATCCCTGAAGAGTCAGACTATATTCTGGTACACATTGGATATAATGATGACTTCAATCCGTATGAATGCAACGAATCCTGTGATTCGCTATCATTCAAGGGAGCTTTCAATCATTTGATCAAGGGGCTCACGGAAACATATCCAAATGCCAGAATCGGCGTAATATGCCCGTATCATTTCAACGGAGAGCCCTCTCGCAAGGACCGGGCTGAATGGATGAAACAACGTTGCAATCAACTGCACGTTCAATGTATCGACGGATGCGCGGCTTCAGGTCTTGACTGGAATAATCCCAATCAGAAGGATTTTTTCCGTGATGACGTTCATCTTTCAATCAAAGGGCATAAACGGATGTCTTACATATATGAGCATTTTTTAAGAGGGTTATGATGAAATATAATACAATTTATGCCAAGGCATTTATCGTGGCGGGTGCTTCTATTGTGTCTGCTTCGAATGCATCGGGAGCTGATTTAAGTTCTCCGGGTGGATATGTCACAGTGCATGCAGACGTGATAAACGGGGTGCCGACTTACAGTGTGGATTACAAGGGAAAAGCTGTTATCAAGCCTTCTACACTCGGCTTGCAGCTTGCTGACGGTCCGGACATGACCGGAGGTTTCAAGCTCATAGAGACCAAAACATCAAGTTTTGACGAGACATGGCACCCGGTATGGGGTGAGAACAGTTCTATCAGAAATAACTATAATGAGCTTCTTCTCCGGCTTGACCAGCCAGACCATCACCGGAAAATGGATATCCGTTTTAGGGTATATGACGAAGGAATAGGTCTGCGCTATGAGTTTCCACAAGACGGTGTGCTCACATATTTCATAATCAAGGAGGAGAAAACACAGTTTGCCATGACCGGAGATCACACGGCATGGTGGATTGCCGGGGACTATGACACACAAGAATATGACTATACGGAATGCCGTTTGTCTGAGATAAGGAAAAAAATGAAGGATGCAATAACCGGCAATGCCTCGCAGACTCAATTTTCACCTACCGGCGTCCAGACATCGCTTCAGATGAAAACCGATGATGGTATCTACATAAATATTCATGAGGCTGCATTGGTGGATTATTCCTGCATGCATCTTGAGTTTGATGATAAAAATTTTGTTTTCACTTCGTGGCTTACGCCTGACGCAGAAGGGAACAAGGGGCATCTTCAGGTGCCGTGTCATTCGCCATGGCGCACCATAATGGTCAGTGACGATGCTCGCGACATGCTTGCATCAAATCTTATACTCAATCTTAACGAACCTTGTGCATATGATGATACTTCATGGATTAAGCCGGTTAAATATTTAGGAGTATGGTGGGAAATGATAGCCAGAGGCAAACAATGGTCTTATACATACGATCTTCCGTGTGTAAAACTAAACCAGCTTGATTACACTAACACTAAACCGCACGGCGAGCATCCGGCAAATAATGACAATGTCAAGAAATACATAGATTTTGCTGCAAAACATGGTTTCGACCAGGTTCTTGTTGAGGGATGGAATGTTGGATGGGAAGACTGGTTTGGTCATTCGAAAGATTATGTATTCGATTTTGTTACCCCCTATCCGGATTTCGACATTGCAATGCTTAATGAATACGCGCATTCAAAAGGTGTCAGGCTGATGATGCATCATGAGACGTCCTCTTCTGTCCGTAATTATGAACGGCACATGGATCGTGCATACGATCTGATGGATAAATATGGTTACAATGCTGTGAAGAGTGGCTATGTCGGCAATATAATCCCGCGGGGAGAGCACCATTATGGTCAGTGGCTTAACAATCATTATCTGTATGCCGTGACAGAGGCTGCAAAACATCACATCATGGTCAATGCACATGAGGCTGTGCGTCCGACCGGGCTATGCCGAACTTATCCCAACCTCTTAGCAAATGAGAGTGCGAGAGGAACGGAGTATGAATCGTTTGCAGGGAATAAACCATTCCACACAACAGTCCTTCCGTTCACTCGTTTGCAGGGAGGTCCGATGGATTATACCCCCGGCATATTTGAGATGGATATGAAAAAAATCAATCCCAACAGTCAGGGTCATGTGAACAGTACTTTAGCTCGTCAGCTTGCATTATATGTTACAATGTACAGTCCTCTGCAAATGGCTGCGGATGTTCCGGAAGTATACAATCGTTTTCTTGATGCATTTCAGTTTATAAAGGATGTGGCTGTGGACTGGGATGAAAGCCGTTATCTTGAAGCAGAACCCGGACGCTACATTGTTGCGGCGAGAAAAGCGAAGGGAAGCGATGATTGGTACGTGGGTTGCACCGCCAATGAAAACGGTCATGAATCAGTTCTTTCCTTTGATTTCCTTGACATGGATAAAAAATATGAGGCGACAATCTACGCTGACGCAAAAGATGCTCATTACGCCACGAATCCTCAGGCGTATACGATTGTCAAGAAAAAAGTCAATCATAAAACCAGATTGAATATGAAAGCTGCCCCGGGTGGTGGCTATGCAATATCAATAAAACCAATTTAATCATTTTTGAAGTGCGCCCCAAAAGTTTTCATCCAACTTTTGGGGCGCACTTCAAAAACTCAATTGCAACTCAGCCCTGAATATAAAATTTTTCAAGAAAAATTGCTATCTTTGTAACCATAAGATTAACAACAGCACAGAATTAGAATAAATATTTTCCAATAATATTATACTCAATAATAATAATTAAATGAGAGCAACGATTATCTTCATATTATTTTTCTTTTCATGCGTTTTGGGTATGGCGGAGGTTTCTACGCCGTTCGAGGCTATACGTCAGCACCGCGAGTGGATGAGTAAAAACACTCCCAAACCGGAAACTCTCTCCGACGAGGATCTTATGCTTCATGCGCAACAGATAATCGATCTGCGTCTTCAGGAACCGGAAGCATTCGATATCCTTGTGGCTGCTTCGAAAAAGGTGCCGGAAGTGGAAGCCTACATCAACTGGACTGCAACCCTCGACTGCGACACGCTCTTCCATCGCAAGCGCGATGCTTTCCGCGGCATGGCGGATTTCCTCGATACCACGCATCCCGGCTGTTATGCCGCCCGCAAGATCAGAACAAGTTGGCTCGGGGTTGAAAGTATCTACCGCGATGTCATTCCTGAGTTCGATAAACTGATAAAAGAACAAGAGAAAACTTGTAATAAAAACTCTTCAAAGAGAGAAAAAGCTTTGCTTTTATTAATGCGCATGGCTAAATTCCAATGCCGCGCTACGCTTGAACAGGTCGACAATCCGCTTCACTACCCGGAGATGTGGGAGATTGAGGATGAGGTGCTAAAGCTCTACCCTATCGCTTCCTCTGATATTGATGCCGACCGTATCGATCTTTATACAGAAATCGCATCATTGAAAAGCATGCCTCAAACCGACACCAATGTGCGTCTTATGCTTGGAGAGGACAGGAATCCTTTTGATGACCGCACAATGTATCAATACACCGGGAAATATCGCGATTATCAATGTAATTCCGGTTACTATCTTGAAAAGGCACTTGACATTAGTTCGGAATTTTATGGAGAATTTCATCCCGCCAACGCCACTGTATCTTATTTTCTCGCTCAATTCAGGGTTCACAACACCACAATTGACGAAGATATTGCAAACGATGTGCGGAGTCTCAACGATTATTTTTCTTTATATCACCCCTCAAGATCTCTTGAAGCCAAAACTGTAAGAATTCTCAAGGCTCTTACTGATCAGATCCTCACAGGGAATGCCAACATTGATTCTGACATATCCGATATTCTTGATGTAGCGGCTCTCACATACGGAACTGACAATACTTATTATCTGAATACCCTTTCCCTTATAACTACTTTCCAGATTTTTACAAGTCCAGATTACAAAACATGTCTTGACAATTTCGAAAATCAATGCAAGAATATTTGCCATGGCATTCTTCATCAGTCCTACTGGTTGTCATACAACTATTCATCTGTTAAGGACAGAGATCCTGAAGAGGGGGTTAGAAGAATGGCAATTCTTAAAGATAATTATCTTAAATATCATGATGGATCTGCCATATCCGTGACACTTGGCAATGAACTTGCGGATTTCTATAACCTTGCTGCTTACGATCCTGTCGCGTCAGCTGAAATTCATAAGGCACTTCTTCAGGATGTCGAGAAACTTTATGGTCGACCTTCCGCGATGTATTATCAAGAAGCTCTCGTAAGCCATATTGTTTCAAGTAACGGAACAAATGCTAATGAGATAAACAATCTGAATAATCTTATAAAAGAAGTAGAGAAAGAACAGTTCACCGGTAAGAATTTCATTCTCGGACATATGCGTTCACAAAAAGCCTCATATTTTTGGCAGTTCAATCAGTATGAAAACGCCCACAAAGCTTATCAGGAACTATTTGCTGTTACTCCCGATAAAAAAACTATACTTTTTGAACGAATTCGAGATGCAGAATGTCGCGTTCTTGCCAATATAGACAAACATAATCTTGATGCAATTATCGAAGAATTGAGAAAAGAGATAGATAACGAGAATCATAATTATTTGTCACCTGTCGTTATGGCAGAAATGGGATACCTATACAATCTTATGAGCCGACAAAACGACGCCATCGAGATGTTCGAAAAATCCCTTGAAGCCCACAACTATCAGACAAACGAATCTTTTGACGATGAATATCTTGAAATCTCACAGCAACTGGCATCACTATACGAGACAACAGGAAACAGAGTTGCCGCAGCCCGTATGATTACCAAAGATCGGGAGTTTATTCGCTCAGCCCACAATCTCACCCCAACTCCACAAATGGTCAATTATGTTGTGAGCGGTTATTATAGAGCTGTAAAAAACAATGACTTCAATTCAGCATTTCTATATCTCTCTCAACGGCATGGAATCTCATCGGCAGAATGTTCACATCTTCCGGAAAATCTGATTACATTCTTTACACTTCGGGAGTCTCAATATGCCAGGCATTCACTCATCTTGTATACAAAATCAAGACAAGCATCAAAGAGGCTAAAGAAAGTATGAATGAGGGAGACTTCGCTCAATTTTCAACTGTCCTGACCAAGCTTGAGGATCAGTTTCGCCAGTTTTTACCTACGATACGTGATGGTATGTCAGAGATGGAAAAAAAGTTCCCTTCTATCGATCCCGATTACAAAAACAATCCCAATTACAGTGCTCTTCTCCAAGCATTGGGAATATATCACGTAGCTTGCGAGCCTGATCTTAACAAAGCGGAGACATATATGCGGAAAGTTCTTGAGGTGTCAGTAAATCCGATAGATAGGCGCAATGCGTGCTTGGACCTCGCAGGGATAATGAAAGAAGCGGGTGATTCCATCCGCAGCAAATACTACACAGATATGGCATTCGACATAACAGAAGCTAATATCGGAAATATGAGTGTGGAAGATAAGACAAGCCTCATGGCATATAGATTCAATTATGCAATGGACTCTGATGATATCGTTACCGCTTCTAAGCTGGCAAAAGATATTTATTCTGAAAATCGTAAAATTCTTGACCGCAATTTCCAGCTGATGTCTTCAACGGAACAAGATCAATTCTTTAATTCTTTCGGAGACCCGGCATGGGCTCTCACATCTGTGCTTGAAAAAGAGCCGGTGAAATTTGCCGCAGATACATATAATGCAATTGTTTTTCGCACAGGAATGCAGTTGCGTTCTCAGCAAGAGTTGCGCAAAGTAATCAGCACAAGCAACAACCCTGAAATCCGGGCACTCGCCGATTCCATAGCTATGCTTCACGCTCAACGGAAACAGATTAACATAACCCCCGAAATGTGGGGCACCCCTGAAGGAATCGAGCTTAACAACCGCTCTGCCAAAATCTCATTTACTTTGGAAAATCTGGAAATGCAGCTGCTTGATATTACAGCAGACATTCGCGCAAAATCAAATCCGGAAATTACATGGCAGATGGTACGGGATGCGTTGAAGCCTTCTCAGGTTGCTGTTGAATTTCTGTTCTCCAGGTCTCATATAATGGCTTTGGTCTTGACTCCCGGCTGTGACACGCCTCAGGCTGTGACATTATGCAAATGGAAAGAACTTTCTGACGCTCTTGATGCACTTAAAACAAAAAATTCAGCGTCTCTCGCAAAAAGATTATACAGGTCGCAATCTTCCGTCAATCTCTACTCAATGCTGTGGGAACCTTTGGAATCGATATTGGGATCTGCCAAGACAGTCTATTTCAACGCACCGGGTATCCTACATTCGATAGCTTTCAATGCCATCGAAACGCCCGACGGCAATTATCTCATCGACAAATACGATCTGCGACAGCTAACCACCACGGCTCAAATCACTTTCCCATCAGATGAACGGGCTCCACAATCTGCCGGATTGCTTGGTGATGTGATTTTTGATCCGTCACAGGCTAAGATTGCAGGAATCATACCTGAAACCACGGGAGAAAGGGCAATCGAAGATGACTACTCTCTCGAGGAGTTCGACAGCCGTGGCGTTGCACGCCAGTATTTCCGTTATCTCCCCTTCACCGGTAAGGAACTGAAGGAAATCTCTTCTACGTTCGGACAGCAAAAGGTAAAGATGATTGTACGTGAGAATGCCACCGAGGGTGAACTGCGCAATCTCTGCGCCACATCACCTGAAGTGCTCCATCTCGCCACCCATGGATTCTTTATCTCATCCGAGCAGGACGCTCTTCACGTGCCTTTCATGAAACGCTACTCCTCGCAGGTAGGATCGGCGATGCAGCGTTCCGGCGTGGCGCTCGCCAATGCAGAAGCCACTTGGAAAGGAAGCGAAGAATTGCCCGAAAACAATGACGGCATTCTCACCGCCAATGAAGTGTCAAATCTCAATCTTAAGAATACTCGGTTGGTTACACTTTCAGCATGCGAGACAGCATTGGGCGCATACAATTTCGAGGGAATACACGGTCTCACAAGAGGTTTCAAGCAGGCAGGAGCCAAGTCGCTATTAGTAAGTTTATGGAGCGTCAACGACGAATCAACAGCCACCTTCATGACTGAGTTTTATCGCCACTGGATAGAAAACGGCGACAGACATGCCGCTTATCGCAGTGCTGTCGCCGCCGTTCGTGAGAAATATCCGTCACCCTTCTATTGGGCTCCGTTCATTCTGCTTGACTGATCGAGATTTATTTGGCAGTTTCCGTAGTTTCAGCCGGACGTTTAAAGCCATCCTTCTCGCAGCGTTTTGTCATCGCCTTGATGCGCGCTTCAGTCTCGGGGTGAGAAGAGAACATTTTGTCCATATAGCTCATCTTGGTGCCTCCACCCTGCTCCATTTTCTGGAATTTCTCGAAAGCCATCACCATTCCCCAAGGATTGCGACCTTTCGACACCAGGAAGTCATAGCCACAATTATCAGCCTCCTTCTCCTGTTTCTGAGAGAATCTGGCACCGATCAGCGACTCTCCTAACGCGCCAAGCTGTGAATCTGTCAACGCAGCTACTTTGCTGCTTGCAGCTCCTGCAGCATCCTTCAGCGCGCCTGTAAGCAACTGCTGACGGAATGCATTTTTTGAATGATGCTTCATAACATGACCTATCTCATGACCGATAATGCCCATAAGTTCGTCATCGCTCATAATGTCCATAAGAGAGGAAAAAACGCGCACGCTGCCGTCTGGACATGCAAACGCATTAACATCCACTACATGGTAAACCTTGAAATTCAATGGTATTCCATCTGCATCTGTGATTCCTTCTGTTAGTTTACGGAGTCTTTGGGTATAGGGATTGTCTTCAGGAAGCACAGGATTGTTCTTATCCATCCAGTCTACCGATTCTTTCACATAACTTGCCATCTGCGCATCGGTAAGAGTTGCAGCCTGAACGGCTTTAGCACCTGCACTTACAGCTTTTTTCAGATTAAACTGAGCCGAAACAGGCATTGCACAACACAGCATAAATAACGCCATGAACAATTTTATCGTCAGTTTTTTCATCACAAAAAATTTTTATAATTTTGGTTTAAATTTGATTTACGCAGTGCAAAATTAAAATAACTTAAAAACATGGGCAAACTTTCGAGCAGAAATATCGGCAGGGGAATAGTTGCCGGATTCCTTCTGTTTTTAATGCTTGGGGCTTATGGCGCAGCTATCACGCTACACAGCAGAACACTGATATCCTGGTGGATACCACTTCTCATAGCATTCTGTCTTGCGGCACTAACAGGAATCGTGATGTGGAAATCATGGCGTTGGCTCACCGATTCCGGTTCATGTATTCTAAACTACATTTGCCACGTTGTCTTTTCCTGCGGGATATTTCTCACGGCAATCTACGGACTCAACTTTTGTTTTTCCCACGAAGACACAGCAAAAACGCAACAAGTCACTGTTGAGCGTAAATACACAAAAACAAGACATCATCAGAAACGAGTTTCACGCCGTGTCTATACTCAAGGCGCCCCCTACTACGTATATTATTTCAGATTAAGGTTCGAAGACGGCACGGAGAAAGATATCAACGTTCAGCGCGAACGCTACAACCGCACCCGCTACGGCTCCACCATCACCCTCTCCACCCAGACCGGACTCTTCGGCGTCCCCGTAATCAAACCCTACAATTCCATCTGATTCTCCTACCCTCTGATCCTACCTATCCTCTCTCCCCATCCTCATCCCTCCCCATCTCGCCCCATTCAGCCCCATCTCCGCCCCATTTCCGCCCTAACCCCCTATAAATCCGCAAATTTATTTTGTAATTCGCAAAAAATAGATTAACTTTGCAGAGTTATTGCGCATTGTGCGCAAACAAAGAGAATTAATTAACATATTTATTAACCATTTTTTGCGTATTCATCCCCGCGCCGGAACCACTCCGCAACCGAGGAAAGAGCGCACAAACAAAAAACAACAGTTCATTTATAATGGCTGAAACAAAAGTACAGACCGCCATAGAAGACTTCGACTGGGAAGCATACGAAAATGGCGAGACAGCTGGTTCGAAGAACCGTCAGGAACTTACCAACACTTATGACGAGTCTCTTAAGACAGCTAAAGAAAACGAGGTAGTGACCGGCACCGTTAAGTCGATTTCAAAACGTGAGGTTCGCGTAGACATCGGCATGAAATCAGACGCCATCATCCCCGTAAGCGAATTCCGCTACAATCCCGATCTCAAAGTTGGTGACGAAGTGGAAGTATACATTGAGACTCTCGAAGACAAAAACGGTCAGCTCCGTCTCTCTCACAAGAAAGCTTGCCAGACCCGCAGCTGGGATCGTGTCAATGAGGCTCTTGAGAAAGATGAAATCATCAAGGGTTATGTCAAGAGCCGCACTAAGGGCGGTATGATCGTCGATGTATTCGGCATCGAAGCCTTCCTCCCCGGCTCACAGATCGACGTTCGTCCTATCCGCGACTACGACGTATTTGTTGACAAGACCATGGAATTCAAGGTTGTCAAGATCAACCAGGAATACAAGAATGTTGTTGTGAGCCACAAAGCCCTCATCGAGGCAGAGCTCGAACAGCAGAAGAAAGAAATCATCTCCAAGCTGGAGAAAGGACAAGTGCTCGAAGGCAAGGTCAAGAACATCACTCCTTATGGTGTATTCGTCGACCTCGGCGGTGTTGACGGTCTCGTTCACATCACTGACCTCAGCTGGGGTCGCGTATCTGATCCTCGCGAAGTTGTTGAGCTCGACCAGGACATCAAGGTCGTTATCATCGACTTCGATGACGAGAAAAAGCGCATCGCCCTCGGTCTCAAACAGCTCATGCCCCATCCTTGGGACAACCTCGATCCCAACCTCAAAGTTGGTGATCACGTTCACGGTAAAGTTGTCGTTATGGCAGACTACGGTGCATTCGTTGAGGTTCAGCCGGGCGTAGAGGGTCTCGTTCACGTAAGCGAGATGAGCTGGAGCCAGCACCTCCGCAGCGCTCAGGATTTCCTCAAGGTTGGCGACGAAATCGAGGCTGTTGTCCTCACTCTCGACCGCGACGAGCGCAAGATGAGCCTCGGTCTCAAGCAGCTTAAGAAAGATCCTTGGGAGAACATTGAGGAGAAATATGCTATCGGCAGCCGCCACACAGCAAAAGTTCGCAACTTCACCAACTTCGGTGTGTTTGTTGAGATCGAAGAAGGCGTTGACGGTCTTATCCACATCTCCGACCTCTCTTGGACCAAGAAAATCAAACACCCCTCTGAGTTCACTCAGGTTGGCAACGACATCGAGGTTCAGGTTCTTGAGATCGACAAAGACAACCGTCGTCTCTCTCTCGGCCACAAACAGCTCGAAGAGAATCCCTGGGATGTATTTGAGACTATCTACACTGTAGGCTCAATCCACGAGGGCACAATCACCGAAGTTATGGACAAGGGCGCAGTTATCTCACTCCCCCACGGAGTTGAAGGTTTCGCTACTCCCAAACACCTCGTTAAAGAGGATGGCACACAGGCTAAACTCAACGAGAAGCTTGACTTCAAGGTGATTGAGTTCAACAAAGACAGCAAACGCATCATCCTCAGCCACAGCCGCATCGCAGAAGACGCCAACAAACCAGAGCGTCGCGAGAAACCTGCAGCACGCAAGGCTCCCAAGGCAGCCGCTGAGACTGCAGCAGCTCCCGCTATCGAGAAAACAACTCTCGGAGACCTCGGCGCTCTTCAGGCTCTCAAAGAGCAGATGCAGAAGCAGGAGAAGAAAGGCTAATCCCTTTTAGCTCTAAATAAAGAAAAGGCTTGCCTCTCGGCAAGCCTTTTTTCATGAAACAAAAATCCCGAAATATTCCCTAAAATTTAAAAAGATTTTGTAACTTTACGAATTAAAATAGAAGATATGAGATTTCTGACCGGATATATTCTTGCAGCCATGGCGTGTATCGCCCTGGCGGGAACGGCATACGCCTCTCCCGGAGGATGGGAACCGGCAAAAACCGAACAGGTCTCAACAGCCAAATCGGTGATGAAAGATGCAGACTTAGAGGTGAAAGCCTCTCCCGGCATCATCATAGTCAGCACTAATCATCAGGTTCAGATCAAAGTCTTCACAATCCTTGGGCGACTCGTGAACAGTGAGACCCTCCCGCCAGGCACATCCCGGCTCCAGCTTCCCACGCATGGTGTCTACATCGTCAAGGTAGGCGATTTCACATGCAAGGTCGCTGTTTAAAAGGCAACATAAAATGACCAACCTATACCAACATACACATGGAAACACCCGACATTAAATGGGAAGAACTTCCTTTTGGATATGTTCCCACCGACTACAATGTTAGATGCACATTTAAAGATGACAAATGGGGCGAAATCGAAGTCAGCGACTCCGAGTACATACCCCTTCACATCGCAGCAACCTGTCTCCACTACGGACAGGAATCATTCGAAGGCCTGAAAGCCTTCCGTGGCAAAGACGGCAAAGTGAGAGTCTTCCGCATGGAAGAAAATGCTCGTCGCTTCATCCGCAGTGCCGAAGGCATCAAAATGGCACCCATGCCCGAAGAACTTTTCTGCGAAATGGTGCGTAAAGTCGTAAAACTTAACGAGCGGTTTATCCCCCCCTATGGTTCAGGAGCTTCGCTCTATATCCGTCCGTTCGAAATCGGCCTTTCACCTCGCGTCGGCGTAAAACCCGCTGATGAATACATGGTGGTGATGCTCGTCACCCCCGTAGGTCCTTACTTCAAGACCGGCTTCAAGCCCTGTAAGGTTTGCCTATCGCGTGAATACGACCGCGTTGCCCCCAAAGGCACAGGCTCCATCAAGATCGGAGGAAACTACGCCGCCTCTCTCGTAGCCGGAGAAAGAGCTCATGATCTCGGATACGCCGTGATGCTCTATCTCGATCCAAAAGAGAAAAAATATCTCGATGAATGCGGAGCAGCAAACTTCTTCGCTATCCGTGGCAACAGCTACATCACTCCGGCGAGCGAATCAATCCTTCCTTCGATCACAAACATGAGTCTCCGCAAACTTGCCGAAGAACTTGGCATGACTGTGGAACGCCGTCATGTTCCCTACGAAGAACTTGAAACATTCGAAGAGACGGGCAATTGCGGCACAGCTGCCGTAATTTCGCCCATAGGAGAGATTCACGATCTGGACAATGGTAAAGTTTTCATCTATTGTCCCGACGGCACCCCCGGACCCAAATCCACTATGCTCTACAACAAGCTCCGCGGCATTCAGCTCGGTGAAGAGCCGGATACCAACGGATGGTGTGAAATCATAGAATTCAATGATTGATCCCCTTGATATAATCAGTAAATACTACAAGCCCGGTTCTCAACTTTATGAAACGCTGGTAATTCACAGCGAAAAAGTGCGAGACAAGGCTTTGGAATGCATCAACCGCAGAGGTCTCGAAGTCGACAAAGACTTCGTTGCCTCTGCGGCAATGCTTCATGACATTGGGATATTCCGATGCGATGCCCCCGATATATATTGCACAGGATCCCTGCCATACATTTGTCATGGTGTGGAAGGACGCAGCATTCTTGAATCAGAAGGATTGCCGCAACATGCCCTTGTCTGCGAACATCACACCGGCTCGGGACTAACCGTCAAAGATATAATCCGTCAGAAGCTTCCCCTACCTCACCGCGACATGACGCCACAGACTCTTGAAGAAAAACTGATTTGTTACGCGGATAAATTCTATTCCAAGTCAGGGGATATACGCACCGAGAAAAGCTTCGATCGAGTCCTCCGGTCGATGGAGCGTCACGGAGCCGACACCCTCTCCCGTTTCCTTGCACTCCACTCCCTTTTTGGATAAACACATCCACCACGAGCAGATAAAAAAATCTTAAAATACCCTCCATTATCCATTATTTTTTGGCTAAGTCTGCAATAATATCTAAATTTGCAGGATATATGGCTCTAACACCCCTTCCCTCAAAATGTCAAGGCAGGGGTCTAACTTGAACATCAGCCGCAATTGAGGCAGTTAATTATATATATTGCAATCATCCTGGCGTTAGGCATTGCATGGGCTCAGAAAAACACGACTCCACGCAGATCTGCGCTTAAGGCATCTACATCCGACACCCTGCAAAGGTTGCCGGATAATGTAGTTTTGACTGACAGTTTATCTCCCTTGATTCCCCTTCTCAAAGACTCTCTCAGGCTTAAAGGAGACTCCCTAACACTTAAAACGGATTCGCTTGCAGGCGATGCAGTTGCGGTTATGGGCGACTCTCTCGGAGAGCGAAAAGGCTTCACTCGCATTGTCCGCGACAAGGTGGATCTCGACAATGCCTTGAACTTCTCTGCAAAAGATTCGCTTGTGCTCGTAGGTCAGCAGAACGCATTCCTTTATGGCGACGGAAATGTTGACTACGGAGAGTTCAAACTCAACTCTGCCGAGATTCGCATGGAGATGGACAGTTCCACGGTATACGCAGAAGGTGTTGTTGATTCAATCGGTGAGCTGCAGGGGAATCCGGTGTTCCAACAGGGCGGGGATGAGTACGAATCAAAGTCGATGAAATATAATTTCAAAACAGAACGCGGCTACATCACCAATGTAATCACCGAACAGCAGGACGGTTTCCTGTTAGGCAACAAAGCCAAGAAGAACCCCGATGGCAGTTTCTTCCTTGAGGATGGATTCTACACCACTTGCGACGATCACGAGCACCCGCATTTCGGTTTCAAGATCACACGCGCCAAAGTGCGTCCAAAGAAAGATGTTGTGACAGGACCGGGATACATGATGCTTGTGGGAATTCCCCTTCCCCTCGCTCTCCCATTCGGATATTTCCCCTTCTCGGAAAAATATTCGAGCGGTATCATCTTCCCCTCATTCGGCGATGATTATAACCGGGGATTCTATCTCCGCGACGGTGGCTATTATTTCGCCATCAACGATAATGTTGACCTTGCTCTCCGTGGAGAAATATATACCAAAGGATCGTGGGGTATTTCAGCGCATTCATCCTACGTTAAGCGCTATAAATTCCGCGGATCTTTCGACATCTCTTTCCTTACAACCATCACCGGCGACAAAGGCTCACCCGACTATTCCAAGATGAAAAACTTCCAGGTTATCTGGAGTCATCAGCAAGACACAAAGGCCAACCCTGCGCTTAATTTCTCGGCATCCGTCAACTTCGCCACTTCGGGTTACTCTCGCAACGACCTGAATTCATATTACAACCAGAACTTCACGGAGAATACAAAATCCTCAACCATCAATGCCACCTATCGGCGTCCGGGATCAAAGTGGAGTTTTTCAGCTACCGCCAACATAGCTCAGCGTTCACAAGACTCCACACTGGCAGTCTCTTTCCCGAACCTCACCGTCACAATGTCGCAGGTAGCTCCATTCAAACGAAAGAAATCTGTTGGTGGAGAAAAATGGTATGAGAAAATCAAGCTCTCATATTCCGGACAGTTCCAGAACTCACTTACTGCCCAGCAGGACGTCTTCTTCAAGAAGAGTCTTATCAAAGACTGGCGAAACGCTATGCGCCACTCTGTGCCCGTAAGCGCCACATTCTCCATATTCAATTACCTGAATCTCTCCCCATCGATTTCGATGAACGACCGTATGTACACCTCCAAAATCCGTCGCCAATGGGACACCCAGGCATCACGAGAGATACAGGATACAACCTACGGATTCTACAACATCTTCGACTTCAATGCCTCCCTCTCTTTCGACACTAAGGTTTACGGTTTTTACAAACCGATGAAATTCCTTGGCGACAAAGTGCAGATGATACGCCACGTCATCACCCCTACGCTTTCCTTCAACTGGGCACCTGACTTCGGAAACCCGATGTGGAAATATTACGACTTTTATGAATACACAGACCAAGCCGGCAACAACCGTCGCGTCGATTATTCATACTTCTCACACGGCATTTTCGGAGTGCCGGGGAGAGGGAAAAGTGGTTCTCTTTCACTAAATATCTCCAACAACCTCGAGATGAAAGTGAAGGATGAAAACGACTCGACCGGTTCGCGCAAGATATCTCTGATAGAAAACCTGTCGCTGAGTTCAAGCTATAACTTTGCGGCAGACTCACTGAGACTCAGCCCCTTGCAAACCTCAATCATGCTCCGTCTGGTTAAGAACTTCAACCTTAACCTCTCCGCCACATGGGATCCTTACGTGTATAAACTTGACGCATCCGGCTACCCGCGACAGGTGAACCGATTCCGCTGGCAAGAGGGCAAGGGTCTATACAAGCTTTCATCCACGGGAACATCTTTCTCATATACTTTCAACAACGATACTTTCAAACGCAAAAAGAAAGACGAAAAAAATACCGATAACCCGGCTGACGAAGATGAGGAATCAACCGAAGAAGAGAGCTTTTCAAATCGTGCCGAAGCACGCCGCCGAAACAAGACAGGCGAAACAGATGCCGGTAGCGATTCCGACGGTTATGCCAAATGGGATTGCCCGTGGAGTCTTTCGGTCAACTATTCCATTAACTACGGATACGGAGAATTCGACAAACAGAAGATGGATTATAAAGGGAAATGGACACAGAACCTCTCTTTCAACGGCAACATACGACCAACTAAAAACTGGAACTTCTCCTTCTCGGCATCCTACAACTTCGAATTGAAGAAGATAGCCTATATGAACTGCTCCATCTCGCGCGACCTCCACTGCTTCACCATGACAGCCTCTTTCGTGCCGATGGGACCATACAAATCATACAATTTCCATATCGCCGTGAAGTCTTCACTGCTGAAAGACCTCAAATACGACAAACGTTCGCAAGGCAATAACAATATCCGCTGGTATTAGAAGCTGTTTAAACTTTAAGAAATATATCATGAAAAGATTTATCGCAGCCATTATGATGCTCGCTGTCGCCATCTTGGCATCGGCAAATACAAAAGAGACATCCAACAATCACGGCTATCCGATAGATCCGGTACCGTTTACCAAAGTCAAGGTGACCGACAATTTCTGGGGACAACGTCTCAAGGCAAGTCGCGAAGTCACCATCCCCCTCGCTTTCAGCAAATGCGAGGAGACGGGAAGATATGAAAATTTCATAAAAGCAGCTCACCCTTCGGACTCTTATAAAGTAGAGGGTTTCTCTTTCGATGACACCGATGTCTATAAGACCATAGAGGGTGCCAGCTATCTGCTGCAGACATATCCTGACAAACGCCTCGAAAATTACATCGACAGCGTGCTCGTGATTGTGGCTGCCGCGCAGGAACCCGACGGCTATCTTTACACCTCACGAACCATGAACCCCAAACACCCGCATAATTGGGCAGGTTCAAAACGGTGGGAAAGAGTGGAAGACCTCAGCCATGAGTTTTACAACCTCGGTCATATGGTGGAGGGAGCAATCGCCCATTATCAAGCCACGGGAAAACGTAATTTCCTTGACATCGCCATCAAGTATGCCGACTGCGTATGTCGCGAAATCGGCGACGGACCCGGACAGGTATGCCGGGTTCCCGGTCACCAGATAGCGGAAATGGCTCTTGCAAAGCTCTATCTCGTAACCGGAGAAAGGAAATATCTCAACCAGGCAAAATATTTCCTCGACAAACGTGGCTATACCACCCGCACCGATGCCTACAGCCAGGCTCACAAACCGGTTGTAGAGCAGGATGAGGCTGTTGGTCACGCCGTGCGCGCAGCATATATGTATGCCGGTATGGCTGATGTGGCTGCGCTCACCGGAGATTCAGCCTACATCAAGGCTATTGACAAGATCTGGGATAATATCGTGAGCAAAAAGTATTATATTACCGGTGGAATCGGAGCCACAAGCAAGGGGGAGTCATTTGGAGCAAATTATGAACTACCAAACCACTCGGCATACTGTGAGACATGTGCTGCCATAGGAAACGTATACGTCAACCACCGTCTTTTCCTGTTGCACGGGCAGTCGAAATATTACGATGTGCTTGAACGCACTCTTTATAACGGACTCATCTCCGGCGTGGCTCTCGACGGAGGCAGCTTCTTCTATCCCAATCCCCTTGCTTCTTACGGAGACCATGAACGCAAGCCATGGTTCGGATGCGCTTGCTGCCCATCAAACCTTTCGCGATTCATCCCATCTCTTCCTGGATATGTGTATGCAGTGAAGAATGATAATGTATATTTGAATCTCTTCATGTCGAACACAGCTGACCTCGATGTGAAAGGGAAAAGCGTGGTGCTCTCCCAGCAGACAGCATATCCCTGGAACGGCAACGTAACCGTAACTATTGATAAAAACAAAGCTGGCACATTCACACTCAAGATCAGAATCCCGGGATGGGTTAAGAATAATCCGGTTCCAAGCAGTCTCTACACCTACATCGATAGCAGGACACCGGAATATAAGGTTTTGATTAACGGAAAACCTGCCACCGGAGTGCTTACGGAAGACGGTTACTACACCATTAGCAGAAAATGGAGAAAGGGTGATGAAATAAAGCTGAATCTTGATATGGAACCGCGCATAGTAAAAGCCAATGACAAGGTGGCAGCCGACCATGGTCTAATTGCCATAGAACGCGGACCTTTGGTATACTGCGCTGAAGGACCCGTGCTCAACAATTCCGGTAAACCATACCCATCTGCCGGCAATCCCAATGAAGGAAATGTATTTTTCACATCAGCAGGCAACAGTGTTCAAGCAAAACCTGAAGCTTTTGAAAATGACTTCGATATCCATTCAATCATATTGTCTGCCAAACCCGAAATATCCGTCAATTTCAATCCGAACCGATTCAACGGCATTGTAGAACTGTCGCTTCCGGTTCAATCAATGCTGGCTGACACAGCCGGACACCTCTCGCTATCCGACAAAAAACTCACTCTCATCCCCTACTATGCCTGGAGTCATCGCGGTCGCTCCAACATGGCGGTATGGCACAAAACAGCAACTCGCCTTTTCAGCGACAGATAGCGGTTGATAATTATTCCCTTGCATATGTAATTTATTTTTGTTAACTTTGTGCAAATTTGGCATTGATGGCACAAACCCTCTTAAGCATTCTTGAAAAGCTGGAAGCTCGCCAGGAAGAGCTCCGGGCAGAGATGGAATCCCTGCGCAAACGCAACAGGGAGCTGGAGGAGGAAAATGCCGACTTACGACGCAAGGAAGCGGAAGCGCTCAGCGTGCGCGACAAGGCTCTGCTCGACGTTGAATACCTAAGTGTCTCTCACCGATTGGCTGAAGACCCGGATACGTTGATCGAAACGCGCCGAATCATTGCCGGATTGATCAGAAACATCGACCGCTGCATCGCAATGCTCAAGGAATGATGAAGGATCAGGAAAAGATAAATATGGAAATCAATATAGGCGGTGAGCCGATAAAGATCACCGTCCCGTTCCAGAATCAGGAACTCACCCGAAGCGTGGAGGATGAGATCAACAGTCTCTTCGCCGCTTGGCGACGCTCTTTCCCGAAACGCTCCGAAAAAGGTCTTCTTGCAATGATGGTTTATCAGTATGCCTCTTACTATAAAGAGCTGACCATCAAATATCAGGAAGCCACCCGCAAAGCTGAGGAATGCCTCGGTAATCTGGACGATATTTTACAATAATCCCCTGTCTTTTCAAAATCTTTCCGAATTTCATTGAGAATTTGCTTTCAGGCGAAGGCATACGTTGCATCTATGCGGTTGAGTGAAGGCACCTTGGTGCCCGAGTTGAAAAGGATTTAATTGAATAATAATAACAACCAAAACTACAACTACATACGCATGGAAACAGCAATATGGATCATAATTGCGGCAATAGCAGCCATTGCAGGATACGTGACGGCTACCGTGATCAGCAAGAAAAATGCTTCATCCCGCGCAAACACCATCATTGAGGATGCAAACCGCGAGGCTGAGGTTATAAAGGAGAAAAAAATCCTTCAGGCAAAAGAGGAAGAGATGAAAATCCTCAGCGAGGC
>CAJUDL010000001.1:0-5191 GCA_910585285.1 uncultured Muribaculaceae bacterium | reverse complement strand
TATATCAACGACATCATGGATGATGCCCGCATGACGGCAACAAAAGAAGCCAAACGAATTGTGATACAGTCGATTCAGCGCGTAGCAGCCGAAGCTGCCGTTGAAAATTCAGTGACAGTGTTCCATATCGACAACGATGAGATCAAGGGACGCATCATCGGTCGCGAAGGTCGCAATATCCGCGCTCTTGAGGCAGCCACAGGTATCGAAATCATTGTAGATGACACTCCTGAAGCTATCGTGCTTTCAGGCTTCGATCCCGTGCGCCGCGAGATTGCCCGTCTTGCCCTGCATCAGCTCGTTGTTGACGGACGTATCCACCCGGCTCGCATAGAAGAGGTTGTGGCAAAAGTCAAAAAGCAGGTTGAGGAAGAGATCATAGAGACAGGTAAACGCACAGCCATTGACCTTGGAATCCACGGATTGCATCCCGAGCTTATCCGCATGGTCGGCAAAATGAAATACCGTTCATCTTACGGTCAGAACCTACTCCAGCACTCTCGGGAGACTGCAAACCTTTGTGCCGTCATGGCTTCCGAACTTGGTCTTAATCCCAAGAAAGCACGCCGCGCAGGTCTTCTTCATGACATAGGCAAGGTACCCGATGACGAGCCGGAACTTCCGCACGCACTCTTCGGCATGAAACTTGCCGAGAAATTCAAGGAGAAACCGGAAATATGCAATGCCATCGGTGCTCACCACGAAGAGGTTGAGATGACTTCTCTTCTCGCCCCGATCGTGCAGGTGTGCGATGCCATATCCGGCGCCCGCCCTGGTGCTCGCCGCGAGATTGTAGAGGCATACATTAAGCGTCTTAACGACCTTGAACAGCTTGCCCTCTCCTATCCCGGTGTTGTCAAGACTTACGCTATTCAGGCAGGTCGTGAACTCCGCGTGATTGTAGGTGCTGACAAGATAACCGATGAAGAGACAGAGAAACTGTCGGCAGAAATAGCCAAGAAGATTCAGGATGAGCTCACATATCCGGGACAGGTGAAGATCACCGTAATCCGCGAAACCCGAGCCATCAGTTTTGCAAAATAACGCTGCGCAGTGGAGACAGAGAACAAACAGAAATGCTCAAGTTGCCAATGTCCACGCGGCAAACTCTTCGCCACCAACTGGCTTGACGGAATATCCTCAGGCAATGACTTCGATGTGGTGGAAGTGGTGTTCAAGAACACCCGCACTGGTTTCTACACCAATCCCAACCGCCTCGATCTCAAGATCGGTGACATGGTGGCGGTGGAGGGTGCGCCCGGGCACGACGTAGGACGCGTGAGCATGATCGGACGACTTGTGCGCCTGCAGATGAAGAAAGCCAACATCAACTCTGACTCCGAGTTGAAGAAGGTTTTCCGCATCGCTACGCAGAATGATCTTGAGAAAGCTGCTGAAGCCGCTGCGCGTGAGGAAGACACGATGATCCGTTCCCGCAAAATCGCCGAAGAGTTAGGACTCAATATGAAGATTGGCGATGTGGAATACCAGGGCGACGGAGGAAAGGCGATTTTCTATTATATTGCTGACGAGCGTGTGGATTTCCGCAAACTTATCCGCATACTTGCGGATACGTTCAAGGTGCGCATCGAAATGAAACAGATCGGCGCGCGTCAGGAGGCGGGACGCATCGGCGGCATCGGTCCCTGCGGCAGACCGCTGTGCTGCTCAAGCTGGATGACGCATTTCGTATCGGTTGGCACAGGAGCGGCACGCGTGCAGGATCTTTCAATGAATCCTCAGAAGCTTGCCGGACAATGTGCAAAACTCAAATGCTGCCTGAATTTCGAAATCGATTCATACAGTGAGGCTCAGAAAAAACTTCCGCCCAAGGATGTGGCTCTTGAAACAAAAGATGGTACATATTATTATTTCAAGCCCGATATCCTTGCCCGCAAGATAACATATTCTACCGACAAATCCATTCCAGCCAATCTCGTGACCATCGATGCTGCCCGCGCATTCGAGATCATCGCCCTCAACAAGCAGGGAATCAAAGTTGATGCTCTTGAAGAGACAGATGGTAAGAAAAATGAGAAACCGGCATATGTTGATCTTGTGGAACAAGAGAGTTTAACCCGTTTCGACAATTCAAAACGCAGAAAGCGTAAGCGCAATAACAACAATCAGGATTCAGACAAGCCCGACAAAAAGGAGAAGGCGGTCAACAATCCTAAAACGGAAGGGAAAAACGATTCAAAAAACGGGAACGACCGCAATCGAAATAACCGCAACCGGAATAATCGCGGAAACCGCAAGGGAAAACCGAATCAGGAGACATCAGGCAAACCTAAGGAATGAGCAAAAACGCCGTCATATCCACATTCATAATTATCCTTTCGGGGATAATTATGCTCTTCGGCTCTTGCCGCAGAGTGGACAATGTGGTTTACTCGGAATTTGCGAACTTCGACAATGAAGGGTGGGATCCGGTGTGCGTCTTGCCGTTCTCACCATGGCCTATGGATTCCGTATTGAACCCTGCCGACCGATTCGATCTCATTCTTACATTACGATATGCTCCGAACTACCCCTCTTCCGAGGTTCCTCTTGAAATCTCGGAAGAGGATGAAAACGGAGTTTTCGCAACAAACAGATTGACAGTAAGGCTCCGCGATAAGAATGGTAAACCAAGAGGACGCAAAAGTCTATATCTCTACGAAATATCAGACACTTTGCGCCGAGACATGCAACTTTCGGACGGCTATGTTGTTAATATAGCAACCCTCTCCCCTCCCTCCAATACCCAAGGCCTTCGCAACCTCGGGCTGACGCTGGCATTGACAACCTCTAAATAATCATCTCCCATGACAATACCGTTTCTCACATCGGATCTTCGTCCGGAACTGGATTTGCGTCTTGCGAAAGTGCGCGAACAAATGATTGCCGACAACCTTGACGCGATACTCGTTGGCTCAACCGTCAACATATATTATCTGAGCGGGTGCATATTCCGTGGCTACATTTACATCAGCATTGACCGCAAACCATTATTCTTTGTCATTCCGCCAAGCTTTACGGATGAAAAAGAATTTTGCGTGGCAGTGAGGAAACCGGAGCTCATAAGTGAGAAATTAAGTGAAGCCGGATATGAACTCCCTTCGCGACTCGGTCTTGAATACAGCGACCTTCTTTATTCCGATGTGGAACGTCTTAAAAGATGTTTCCCCGGAGTTGAGATTGCCGATGCGTCAATGTCTCTTCGCAAAGCGCGCATGGTGAAGACCGATTACGAAATCCGCAAGATGAAGGAAGACGGAATGCATCAGGCTGCCGTCTATTCCCGCATCCCCCATTGCTATCAGGAGGGGATGACCGACATCGAATTGCAGATAGAAATAGAGCGTGAGCTCCGCAGGGAGGGATGCCTCGGAATCCTCCGCACCGCCGGAAGCCGCATGGAACTGAATCTTGGTTCCGTAATAAGCGGCGAAAATGCCGACACCCCCTCACCCTATGATTTTGCGATGGGAGGAGAGGGTACCGACCCGTCTCTGCCTGTAGGAGCAAATGGTGTAACCCTCAAACCCGGCACTACAGTTATGATCGATATGAACGGCGGGTTCAACGGTTACCAGACCGACATGACTCGTTGCTGGAGCATAGAGGATGTGTCGGAACTTGCACGGAAAGCACACGAGTGCTCATGCCGCATACTCCACCGTCTTGAAGAGATTGGTCGTCCGGGGCTCCCGATATCCACACTTTATTCTGAAGCCGTAGAAATTGCAAAGAGCGAGAACCTGCATGAATACTTCATGGGGCACAGAAACAAAGCGGGATTCATCGGTCACGGTGTAGGCATAGAGTTAAATGAAATGCCGGTGGTGATGGAGCGTAACCACGAATCCCTCCTGGCAAACATGACAATAGCCCTCGAACCAAAATTCGTGATTCCACATGTTGGTGCGGTGGGAATCGAAAACACTTACCGCATCACAGAAACCGGACTCGAAAACCTCACCCCTTTCCCTGAAGCACTCACAGAGATTTAAAAGCTGAAAGATACAAACTGCGCATCGCACAATTATAGAATGAACCTGACAGAAGACCTCAAGTTACCGATTTTCCGACAGATTGGCGAGATTGCCGACAGCATGGATCGCGAAGTCTATGTTGTGGGCGGCTATGTTCGCGACATATTTCTCAAACGACATTCCTCAGATATTGATTTTGTCACCGTGGGCAGCGGTATCGAGCTGGCAACGGAAGTGGCGCAACGTCTCAACAGGGGGAATGGTCTGAGCGTGTTTGCAAGCTACGGCACGGCACAGGTTAAAGCAAATCACCTTGAGCTGGAATTTGTAGGCGCACGCCGTGAGTCGTACAACCGCGACTCACGCAATCCCATAGTGGAAGACGGCACTCTTGAAGATGACCAGAACCGTCGCGACTTCACAATCAACGCCATGGCAATTTGCCTTAATGCCAAACGTTTTGGAGAATTGGTGGATCCCTTCAACGGAGTTGTGGATCTTCACAACGGTTTGATACGCACACCTCTCGACCCTGACATCACCTTTTCAGATGATCCGCTGCGCATGATGCGGGCAATCAGGTTCGCCACTCAGCTGGATTTCACGATTCAACCCGAGACTTTCGAGGCAATATGCCGCAACCGCGAGAGAATAAAGATAATAACCAAAGAACGCATCAACGATGAGTTGTCGAAAATCATGCGTTCCGCAAAGCCGTCAATAGGATTCAAGCTTCTTGATGAATCGGGTCTGCTTGAATTGATTTTCCCCGCTGTCTTCGCCCTCAAAGGTGTGGAGACGAAAGAGGGGCGTGGACACAAGGATAATTTCTACCACACGCTACAGGTTGTAGACAATGTGGCAGCAAAAAGCGATAATGAATGGTTGCGCTGGGCTGCGCTGCTGCATGATATCGGCAAGCCGGTGACCAAACGCTATGACGAAAAAATCGGCTGGACTTTCCATAACCATAATTTCATCGGAGAGAAGATGATTCCACGCGTTTTCAAGCAGATGAAGCTTCCACTCAATGAGAAGATGAAATATGTGGCTAAACTTGTGGGTCTCCACATGCGTCCGCAGTCTGTGGGAGAAGAGGGAGTGTCGGATTCAGGTGTACGGCGTCTTATCACTGATGCTGGTGCGGATCTTGATGATCTCATGACACTTGCAGAGGCAGACATCACGTCGAAGAATCCGGCGAAAGTGCGTCG